>NZ_SEBS01000037.1 GCF_004211145.1 Flavobacterium sp.
CGGACAACCGATAAATCCCGATAGCTGATGCTTTGGCCACGGATTCACGGATTTCCGCGGATTTCTGGCGGTTGTTGAGTATTTGATTTTAAAAGATTTATCTTAGGTTGAATGACAAGATAATTGTCGACGTATTACATTTTTTTAGCCACAGATTCACGGATTCTAAAACCGCTGAGATTTTGCCTCGCTTTGATTTTTGCGGATTCATCCTGCGTCGGATAACCGACAAATTCCGATAGCTGATGCTTTGGCCACGGATTCACGGATTTCCGCGGATTTCTGGCGGTTGTTGAGTATTTGATTTTAAAAGATTTATCTTAGGTTGGATGACCAGATAATTATCGAGATACTACATTTTATTAGCCACAGATTCACGGATTTCTAAAACCGTTGAGATTTCGCTTCGCTTTGATTCTTGCGGATTCATCCTGCGTCGGACAACCGATAAATTTCAATAACTAATGCTTTGGCCACGGATTCACGGATTTCCGCGGATTTCTGGCGGCTGCATCGGTTTCTGTTTTGTTGAATTTAAAAGATTGTTCTTTGAAAATGTGCATTACTCCAGAAACGCGCGAACCCTAAACCCTAAACTCTAAACCTTCTAAATCCTAAACGCGAAACCTTTCCACCTCAAACCCATTTTGAACTCTTCTCTCAAACCCTTACCTTCGGCAAAAACCAACATTACATGAAAAACCTAAAGTTTGCCGCGCTGTTTTTGCTGGCGCTGCCCGCGCTCGCACAGGAAAACCTTACGTACCAGAAACCTCCGAAAGAGATTTTGGACCTAGCCGATTACGAGCGAGCGCCGTCGGTGCAACTCGACACGAAAAAAGAATACATGTTGCTTTCATATCGCGCGACGTACAAAACACTCGACGATTTGAACCAGGACGAACTTCGGCTCGGCGGATTGCGCATCAACCCGAACACGAACATTTCGAGCACTGTCACCTATATCACGAACCTGAAAGTGAGAAAAGTGAAGGGCACGAATGACATGCAGGTTTCGGGATTGCCTGAAAATGCGAAAATCAGCAATTTATACTGGTCGCCCGATGAAACGAAAATCGCGTTCTCGAACACGGTCGCGAACGGAGTTGAACTTTATGTGCTCGACGTCGCGTCGGCCAAAGCGGTGAAACTGACCGATGCGCGCGTGAATGCCGCTCTCGGAAATCCGTTTTTATGGTATGGAGACGGCAAGCGACTGCTCGTGAAAATGCTTCCGGCCGACCGCGCCAAACTGCTTGATGCGAAAAAGGATTTGCCGACGGGACCGATAGTATCGAACGCCGACGGAACCGTTTCCCAAAACCGTACGTATCAGGATTTGCTCAAGAATAAAAACGACGAGGCGAATTTCGAGACGATAGTGACGTCAGAATTATACACGGTCGACCTATCGGGAAAAACGACTTTGTTCAAACCTGCCGCCATGTTTGCGGGTGAAAGTTTCTCGCCTGACGGAACGCTTTTGATGTTGACCACGATCCACAAACCGTTCTCGTATATCGTTCCGTTAAACCGTTTCCCGCTTACGACGTCGGTTTACGATTTGCAAGGCAAGGAAGTCAAAAAAGTCAACGACGTACCGCTTACTGAAGTCATGCCAAAAGGTTTCATGGCAGTCCGCAAGGGAAAACGCAGCATGAGTTGGAGGAACGACAAGCCTGCGACGCTGTATTTCGTGGAGGCGCTCGACGAGGGAAATCCGTATACGAAAGTGGATTTTCGCGATGAGCTATTCGTTTGGGACGCGCCTTTTACGTCGGAACCTGTTTCGCTACTAAAAACACGGCAACGTTTCTCGGACGTCATTTGGGGCGACGCGACGACCGCGATGGTCAGCGAGGGTTGGTATGACACGAGGAATACGAAGACGTTTTTGATCAATCCATCGGATTCGAAACAGCAGCCAACGACGATTTTCGACCGAAACGAACAGGATATCTATTCGGATCCCGGGAATTTCGAAACCGTGAAAAACCAGTATGCGCGCTACGTTTTGGCGCTCGACAACGGCAACGCTTTTCTCTTGGGCGCGGGTTACACGAAAGACGGCCAATTTCCTTTCATCGACCAGTTCAATACGAAATCGCTTAAGAAAACGCGTTTGTACCAATCGGCGTACAAAGATAAAAAGGAAGATATCTTGTCGCTTGAGGATTTCAAACAGGGCATCGCTTTGGTGCAGGTCCAATCAAAAACCGATTATCCGAACTATTATTTGCGCAACATCAAAAAGAAGAACAGCCTGACTGCGATCACGGCTTTCAAGAATCCGTTCGAAAGCATCAAAGATGTTCACAAGGAGGTCATCAAATACAAACGTAAGGACGGCGTCGATTTGTCGGGCACTTTGTATTTGCCGAAAGGTTACGACACGACCAAAAAGGAAAAACTTCCGCTTTTGATCTGGGCGTATCCGGCCGAATATAAAGACCGAAACAGCGCCGGGCAAAGCAGTCAAAACCCAAATGAATTCACGTTTCCATACTACGGATCGTTCGTGTATTGGGTGACGCGCGGTTATGTTGTTTTGGACGACGCATCTTTCCCGATCATCGGAGAAGGCGAAACCGAACCCAATGACAATTTCATCACGCAGTTGGTCGATGATGCCGAGGCTGCGATCGATGCCGTCGATAAATTGGGTTACATCGACCGTAAAAAAGTCGCGGTCGGCGGACATTCCTACGGTGCGTTCATGACCGCGAATCTGCTTACGCATTCGAATTTGTTCGCGTGCGGAATCGCGAGATCAGGCGCTTATAACCGAACGTTGACGCCTTTCGGATTCCAAAGCGAGCAACGCAATTATTGGGAAGTTCCCGCGGTTTACAACGACATGTCGCCGTTCATGAACGCGTCGAAAATGAAAACGCCGATGCTGTTGGTCCATGGTGAAGCCGACAATAATCCGGGAACATTCACGCTTCAAACCGAACGTTATTTCCAAGCGCTCAAAGGTCTGGGCGGCCCGGCGAGAATGGTGATTTTACCTAAGGAAGCGCACGGCTATTCGGCCAAGGAAAATATTTTGCATTTGCTTTGGGAACAGGATAGGTTTTTGGAGAAATATTTGAAAGGGAAAACGGAAGTTGTGGACAAATAACACATTAAAAAAGCAGCTCAAAAGGCTGCTTTTTTTGTTTATTGGGTTTTGGATAAATCCTCGATTTTAAGCGTGTTTGGTTTTACGGTTTTAAAATCGGAAGTAAGATATCTTATACGGCCGCTCCCATTGTGATAAACCTCATCCGGACCGTGATATGCGCTGACCTCGACTTGGTAAACATTTCCGGATTTCGTCACGTTTACACTGTTGTAATAAATGCCACCGAATTCCTTGAGTTCTCGCTTAGCCGCGGCGGTCACTTTTTCCAATTCAGATTTGTTCAATATGTCAATCACATTTTTCAACGGCGTAATCTTTTTGTCCGAAATCAAGTAATGTCGGTTATCTACACTTGAACCCGTCCCTGCTTCGTATTGAATAACGGCTATTTGGGTCGTTGGATCGAAACTTTTGATACTGGACCCGCCGACGGCATAATCGAGAATGAAAATGGTTTTTATTACGTTGGCCGTGTCTTTCTTCACCGCGAAATCCGAGGCTTTTCCAATGACATGACGAACTGTGCTAAGACTGGACACTTTCTGAGTATTGTTGTAGATCGAATCCGAAATATCAGAATAAGCATAGGTTCTCTCACTTCCAAGAATAATCAGTTTTTTAAGCACATCTTTGTCGAGAGCTTTCAAATTCTTTGCTAACAATTCCGAGCCCTCGTCTGCTATGCTGTCGTATTTTCCATCATCAACAAACTGAAACTTCTGCACGTATCCAGATTTCGTAATGTATGAAAGAATCGAGTCGAATTTTTCGCCGTCGCTCATCGGCGAAGCCATTGTTTGGACTAGATCATCATTGATCTGCTGCCCGAAAGATCTATTCTTTTTTGGGGAGCAATTCGACAGCAACAGTGTTGAAATTGCCAGCGCGCTCAAAAACAACTTTGTGTTCATGTAAGGATTTTCGTGCCAATATAATAACTATTCTGACGTTGCCAAAAAAACGCCCTCATTTTCCATTATCGGAACGCGGCTTTCAAAAAACAAAGTCCCGCTCTCATAACTGGCCTCGATGAGATAATGTCCGCCCAAAAAATACGACTGTCTCACGATCGCGCGCAGTCCCGAACCTGAAATCTTCAATTGGTGCGGATGCAATAAAACCGTTTCATCGGTAACCGAATTATTCAAAAGCCGCAACGGAACTTCACTGACTTCTCCGAACATCCGCGCCACGTAAGCCGAGCCGGGGTTCGCATAAACGGCTTTCGGACGACCGATTTCTACGATCTTCCCATCTTTCATGATCACGACCTCATCGGCGAACGACAATACGTCGCTGCCATCGTGGGTCGCAAATATGCACGTGATCTGTTTCTGTTTGAAATATCGGAACAGTTTGCGTTTCAATGTCGCCGATCGGAACGCGTCGATCTGTGAAAACGGTTCGTCGAGCAACAACAATTCGGGTTCGAGCGCCAACGTTCTTGCAAGCGCGACACGTTGTTGCTGGCCGCCGCTGAGCAGTTTGGCCTTGACGTTCGCGAATTCGGTCATTTCGACCATTTCGAGTAATTCGGAAATGCGTTGCTGTTTTTTCTCCTTGTGGATGTTCGACAGGAAATTCCCGACGTTTTCAGCGACCGTGATGAACGGCATCAATCCGAAATCCTGTGCGAGGTACTTGAACCGATCGTCACCTGGAATCAGGTTGAACTTCGGCCCGAGAATGCGGCTTCCGTCGTATAAAATTTCGCCTTCCTGCAAATCGTAATGTCCGTAAAGCAACTTGAGTAACGTGCTTTTTCCGCAACCGCTTTCACCGATCAAGGCGAGCTGTTTGCCTTTTTCAAGCGAAAAACTCACGTTGTCGATGGTGGTCGTCGAATCGTATGAAAATGAAATGGAGCTGATTTCAAGCATGTCGCAAAAATAAGTAACAAAATTCGTGAAACCTCAGCAAATGTGTTTTTACTCGATGGGAACGCGTCTTTAATCGATAAGGTTTTGAACATCAGATACTTTTTATCATATTTACTCTAATCCCGACCGAACTTTTTTAAAATCAGATGTCATGAAAAAAATTACGCTCCTTTTTGTTTTGTTGGTTTCGTTCTCTGCGCTCGCACAGGTCGGCGTCGGCACAACGAATCCCTATTCGCAACTCGACGTGCGTTCGAGCAATCAGGCTGCGCCGGCAAATACCGATGGAATCCTTATTCCGAAGGTCGATGTTTTTCCGGCTGTTGTTCCAACGGTCAACCAACAAGGCATGCTCGTTTACCTGACCACGACAGTCGGTACGAAACCTCCCGGATTTTACTATTGGGATTTTCCGACACTTTCGTGGATCGGACTAAACTCGTCGGCGACTCCCGACAAAGACTGGATCGAAACCGGACTTGCGACCGCACCTGACGACATCAACGATTCGATGTATCATATCGGGGATGCGGCCATCGGGAAAAATGCGCCCGGTGCACCGTTGGATGTTCAGGGTGATGATCGCTTGGCCGTAATTCAGGCTACGAACGTTGCTACAACGACCGGAGGTTTCAAATTCGGCGTATTGAGCCAACTTACCGGATTGACCAACGATCTTCTCGTTGGCATGCGATCATCCGTGAGCGGTTCGGGAACAGGCTCGCATTATGGCAATTTCAATATCCTTTCAGGTCCGGGCGACGGAATCCGTTGGGGCACAGCCAATCGCTTGACGAACGCCGGCAACGGACAAACAGTGGGTTTTTACAGTGAAATGACTGGAAACGGTTCCGGAATACGGTATGGCGTTTTGAACGATATATCAGGTGGAACGAACAGTATCTATGGTATACAAAGCTCAATAACATCGACAGGTAATGGGCTTCATTATGGCTCGCAAAACATACTGTCGGGTGCCGGCTCAGGAACGCATCACGGATATGTCGCCGGGTTGAGCGGTACAGGAACCGGATTGCAGATTGGTTTGTTCAACGCCATTTCAAATTCAGGAAATAATTTACATGAAGGAGTATTCAACAGTTTGACGGGAACAGGTTCGGGAAATCACTTTGGGGTATATTCGTCTCTTACCGGTAGCGGTACCGGCCAACAAATTGGCAGCTTCAACGTAATTGACAACACTGGTAATGACTTGCATTTTGGCGTCGTAAACCAAATGTCGGGTACAGGAACGGGAAATCATACCGGAATCAGCAATGTTTTCAGCGGAGCAGGTTCGGGCATTCAATATGGCGTCCAGCATGTTTCCACCAATACCGGGAACGGCGTCCACTATGGCAGCAGCGTTATCGAAAGCGGAACGGGCAGCGGTATCCATTACGGAGATTACGTATCCTTGTCAGGATCGGGCGCAGGAAACAAATACGGTTTCTACAGCACGATTTTAAACAATGCCGGAGGAACGCATTATGGTATTTATTCAGATGCCGTGAAAACAGGGAGTTATGCGGGATATTTCCTCGGAGCATTGAGCATCGGGACAATCGCGACGAACAATTATATCTTGCCGCCATCACGCGGAACGCTCGGCCAAATCATGCAAACCGATGCGGCGGGAATCGTGACGTGGGCAAATCCGAACACGGCGTTGAATGCTTTCAACTGGTCAACGACCGGAAACAGCGGATTGAACGCCACAACCAATTTCCTGGGTACGACCGACGCGATTCCGATCATCTTCAGGACGGCCAATACTGAGAAAGTCCGAATTGGCGTAAACGGAACGCTCGGCATCGGCACTACGTACGGTACCAACTTCGCCAATCCATACTCGCGCTTCGACCTTGCCGGAAATGGGATCAACTACGGCGATTTCACGATGCATACGGCGGCCGCCACCGACATTTCGAACTGGATGACTTTTTTCAGGTCACGCGGAACATTTACGGTTCCGACAGCCGTTGCACAAAATGATGAAATTGCAGTAATTGGAGCATACGCACATGACGGAACCGCCTACAACGGAATCGGAGCTCCGAACGGACAAACCGCATTTATCACCATGGCGATGGATGGCCCGACCGGAACCGGCGACATGCCGTCGCGCATCATCTTCGGAACCACTAACGACGGAACCGCTACGGCAACTGAGAAAATGCGCATCACGAACTTGGGCAACATCGGTATAAATACCACGACACCATCTGTTACCGATAGGATGAACACGGTCTCAGGAACAACCATGAACGGTATGTTGTTGACCAGCCAACGCACTGTCGCAGGTGCCTACGGATTCAGGAATGCAGCAACACTTAACGGAGGGACGGCCAACATTTATACAGGATATTCGGGTGCGATCGCCATCGCCGGTGGAACCTCGACAAACGCAGGAGTTTTCAGCGATGTTCCGAACAACACGACCGCTGCAATAATCGGATCGACGAACGGAACAGGAACAAGTGCGGCGGTAATCGGGACTTCGACGGTTTGGAATGGTGTGAATGCGAGAACATCGGCCGCGGGCGCCAGCGCTTTGATCGGCGCAAATACAGCTGCCGCGGGAGCAGGTACCGGTTCAGGAATTTACGGATTGACCTCCCAATTGAACGGGCCCGCAATTTACGGTTACAATACGGCAGGAGCCGGCACGTCATTCGGTTATATGTCGGGAGTAAGTCGCATCGCCTCGTATGGAAACGGCCGGGTTGTGGGCAGTTATTCTTTCGGTGTTTTGGGCGACGGTGGCACGAGTACTCGCTCAGGTGGAGTTTTTGGGGATGATTACGGACTTGCCCGCGGCGCACTTGGATATTACGCTTCTAATTTTGTCGATTACGCCGTGTTCGGATTCGGGCAAAACTTCCAAGCCGGAGCAGCTGGTGGAAAAATGTCGGCATCGGCACCAAACAACATGATCGGACTCGGAATTTACGGTGGCGTCATGGGTGGCTGGGTCCGCGGACTTCACTACGGTTTCCACGCAAAAGGAAAAGAATACGGACTTTATGTAGACGGGACGACGATTACCAACAAACCCGTGGTACAGCTTATCGACAACGGAACGCAAAAACGTTCTGTGGCATTCGCGCCAAGCAGCATGAGCGCCGACATCTACGTTAGAGGAAATGCACGCCTGGAAAACGGATCGATCTTCGTCTCGTTCGACGAATCGTTCTCTAAAATCGTATCGGCAGAAATCCCGCTCAATATCACCGTCACGCCAACAGGTCCTTCAAACGGTGTCTATGTTACCGACGTCACGCCTGCAGGATTCAGGATTGTAGAAAATGGCAACGGCTCAGCAGGCGTTTCAGTCAACTGGGTCGCTTACGGCACGCGCTTGGGGTACGAAAATCCGGAAGCCGTCGTGAGCGCTACGATTTCTTCGTCGTCGTTCGATGAGGACATGAACGCCGTAATGTACAACGAGAAGAATACCGACGGAACGCAAAAAGGAATCTGGTACGATGGCAGTAAAGTCAATATCGGGCAAACGCCGAGTTCGTTCCAGGCCCAAAAGTTGAGCCAACAACCGGCGCACGACGTACCATCGACCTTGACGACAAATCCCGACGCCCAGGCCAGCACGGTCACGGCGACGCCTGAAGCCGGGCAAACCGGAACGAGCGACACGCCTCAACCCAAACCTCAATCTCGCAAAAAACTGGAATAAAAAAGAGTCGCCTTCGGGCGATTTTCTTTTTGGGGTAAAAAAAGCAAGAGCGTCATCAAATGAGAACGCTCTTGCCGACCTAACCAATAAACAAACTAATGTTTTATTTCGTCGAAAGCGTCGCTGCCCGGTCAGGCAGCGTTGCCACTTTCATATTACAAAGATACCGCCGATTCCTTTAAAATAATTCAAACAATTGTTAAACATGTTGCAAAACTTGGAATGAAATCAGCACTTTACGATAAATTATGATAAATATTTGAGGTAAGAAATCGTATCGACCTGCGCTTTCAAATCATGCAGCAAACTGTACAACCCGAAGAACGTTCGGTTGATGTACAGAAAGTGCTTCGAACCGCGGTTTCCGTTCATCTTGCGCAATTGCGTGTCTTTCGAGAACTCCTCGCCCATCGCAGCCAGTCGTCCGAAGAACTCCTCGTTCGAAAAATCGAAATAGTCGGTTTTGTACGGCATTGTCGAAACCGTAAGCAATTCGCGGAACAATGGAATCAGATACGCTTTGTCGGCGGGCTTGTCATCGGCCCTCAAAATCTCAAGCTCGAACAATTTTTCCTCGAAAAGTCTCTCATTGTTGAAGATCTCGGGGCTGACCAATTCGAAATACGGATTGTAAAAATCGAGCGGAATCTGCTTGATGCAACCGAAATCGATCGCGATCAGGTTCGAATCGCTGTCGACCAAAAAGTTCCCGGGATGCGGATCGGCATGTACGGCTTTCAAGCCGTGGATCTGGAACATGTAAAAATCCCAAAGCGCCTGCCCTAGTTTGTTCGCCTTTTCCTGATCGGTGTTGTGAGCCGTGAATTCTGAGATGTGCTCGCCTTGCATCCAATCCATCGTAAGGATTTTATCGGTCGACCATTCGGGATAATACTCGGGAAAACGCAGATTCGGGATGACCGCGCAAGCGTCGGCGATTTCCTTCCCCTGCTTGAGTTCGTTCACATAATCTGTTTCCTCAAGCAATTTGTCCTCGACTTCCTGAAAGTATTTTCCCGAATCCTTGCCTTTGATGTTGAACATCCGGATCGCTACGGGTTTCACCATCGCCAGATCAGAACTGATGCTTTTCGCGACGCCCGGATATTGGATCTTAACGGCGAGTTGCTTTCCGTTTTTCTCGGCTTTGTGCACTTGCCCGATGCTCGCCGCATTGACCGAATCGGGCGTGAATTTGTCGAACAACTGCTCGGGATATTTCCCGAAATACGTCTTGAACGTCTTTCGGACGAGAGGCGCGCTCAACGGCGGAACTGAAAATTGCGACAACGAGAATTTCTCGACATACGCTTGAGGCATGATACTCTTGTCCATGCTGAGCATCTGTGCCACTTTGAGCGCGCTGCCTTTCAGGTTTTTGAGCCCGTCGTAAATATCTTCGGCGTTGTTCTCGTTGAGTTTGTCTTTGGTCAGCGACGGGTTTACGATTTTCTCGCCGTAGTACGCGAGGTAATTCCCGCCTACTTTTATGCCGGTTTTGACGAGTTCGCTGGCGCGGCTGATTTTTCCGGTTGGGATGGTATCTAGGGTTTTCATTGTTTTGCTTTAGGCTTTAAGCTGTAAGCTATAAGCTGATTATCGTTGTGTTTATTTGGGCGTGCCGGCGGCTTTAACCAAGTAACTAAAGTTGACGTGACAGTAACCCGCCGTCGGGCTTCCGCTGCTATCTTTTTGGTAAACCTTACAGGTTGGCCAAAAAGGATATCCGCTAAAATCCCTCACGCGGACGCAAGCAATTGACGCTAATTTTTCCAAAGGAATTTCCCCAAATCGATCAAGTTCTCCAAAGGTTTCGTATCAAGCAGACTCACGACCGTATTCACTGATTTTTCGATGATGATATCTGTTTTCTCAAAGCCTTTCGACGTATCGTCCAGCCAAAATTTCAGGATGAAAAGAAATTGCACCCACGCGCCTTCTGATAGAACGGGTTCGGTAACGTTGCGCACCTTGCGTAATCGTTCAGGCTTATTTTCCTTTAGCAATACTTCAACGAAGTCCCGGAAGCGGTTTCGGAAAAGTTTCAAATCCTGAAGGTTCTTCAAGCCTTGTTTGTTGTCGCGCAACGACCAGGAAACATAGGTTCGGTTCAGCGTTAGGATTTCGAAAATCGTGAAATATAGTGCGAGTAGTTTGTCTTTATCGGTATATGAGGCGTAATCAGGAGACTTGGACAACATCGTCTGGGCATTTTCGAAGAACCGCACCCAAACTTCCTGACGCAGCGAGCCAAACGAATTGAAGAACATATAAAATTGCGTTTCCTCGATATGGTTGCGTTTGCAGAATATATAGACATTCGCGGCTTGTCCGTTGTGCTCGAGCACGTCGTTCATATATAGCGAAATGATTTTGTCGTCATCCATTACCTCGTTTTGCTGAGGCATCTTTTTAGCGGTTGCCATGCGATATGATTTTTAGTGTGAAACAAAGATATAATCAGGCTAGTAAATTGACTTGCAAAGGATTGTTAATTGTCTTTCAATTCTTTTGAAAGGGAAGATTTTGTGTTTCGAGTTTAGGGTTTAGGGTTGTCGTTTGGGAAAAGTTCCTGTGCTTTCTCTGAATTAAGTAATGAAATCGAAACGGAAGGCATGCAAACCCTAAACCCTAAACCACAAGATTACAAAATAAAAAAAGCCGCTTGAAAAAGCGGCTTTTTTTATTTTAGAATCTTGCTACTGTCCGTTCTGCGCATCATTAATCATCTTCTGGTTCGCAGTGATCGCGAATTCCACGCGACGGTTCTCGGCACGACCTTCAGTAGTTTCGTTCGTGGCGATCGGATCGGCGATTCCCATTCCGGTCGTCGTGAAACGGCTCGATGAGATTCCTTTAGAAACCAGATAACTCTTTACCGACGCGGCACGTTGCTCGCTCAAGTTCAGGTTATGGTCAACCGAACCTGTGTTGTCGGTGTATCCGAAAATCTGGATGTTCGTGTCTTTGTACTCGTTGAAAACCGGAATCAATTTGTCAAGGTTCGCCTGTGCGGTCGATGTCAACGTCGATTTGTCGATGTTGAAACGAACGGCGTTTTCCTTAAGCGTCAATTTGATTCCTTCCCCGACGCGTTCCACCTCGGCTCCCGGAACCGCATTGTCGATCTCACGCGCCTGTTTGTCCATCTTGTTCCCGATGACGCCACCCGCAACACCGCCGACTACACCGCCGATTATAGCGCCAAGCGCACCGTTTCCGCCTTTACCGACGTTGTTTCCGAGCACACCGCCAATCACGGCGCCACCAACGGCTCCGGCTGCAGCGCCTCTTTGCGTATTATTCGTATTCTTTACGGCTTCGCAACCCGAAACGCTCATCGAGGCCGCGGTAATGAATGCCAATGCTATCAAGGTTATCTTTTTCATGATATGTAATTTGATTAGTTAGTTCTTTTGGAATTGGTACACGACATCGGTCATCTTACCGCCGACATCGATCTTGTCGACGAGCTGGAAAGACGTCTCAGTCTGGTTGGCGACGTTCACTACGTAACCTTCGCGCACTTTCTTGGCTTTTTCACCCGCGTAAAGCACTTTGAGTACGAATTGTCCGTCTTTGTTGATGAACCAGGTAATGTCGGACGAGAATGCAGGACAATTTCCGCCTTTGGTCAGCGCCATATTTCCTTTGTTGTTGTTCGAAACGAATTTCCACGTACTTCCGACAAAACATTGGGAATCCGCGATCCCGAAAGAATTCACCGCGATCACGTTCGATCCCGGATAGCTTACCGATGTGATCGTCCAATTTCCCTTGATGTCTTTTTGAGAGCCGCGGTCAAGTTTCGTCGTGGTGGCCGACGTGGACTTACAGCCTATCAGCAACAACGCGAAAATCCCGGCGAAAAGTAGTTGTTTAACTTGCGATTTCATGAGTAGGTTGTTTAAATTATTGAAGTTCAAAGATACAATCGGCACTTCGTCAAATGTTAAATTCCGGGCGACTTTTACCGAAATATTAACAGAAAAATCATCTTCACATGGGAATCGTAAAACCTTTGCGGATTAAAATAAAAAACCGATGTTCCGACAATTTGTCACACCTTTACAAGCTGGTATCCAATTTGAAAAAAGCCGGATGAAATTGTACAACAAACTTTAAAAACAAAAACATATGAGTACAGGAAAAATCAATGTTTCGGTAGAAAACATCTTTCCCTTAATCAAGAAATTCCTTTACAGCGACCACGAGATCTTCTTGCGCGAGCTGATTTCGAACGCGACCGACGCCACGTTGAAGCTCAAACACCTGACATCTATCGGTGAAGCGAACGTCGAATACGGAAATCCTGTCATCGAAGTCAGGATCGATAAAGAAGGAAAGAAACTCCACATCATCGACCAAGGTCTGGGAATGACGGCCGAAGAAGTCGAGAAATACATCAACCAGGTCGCGTTTTCAGGCGCCGAGGAATTTCTCGACAAATACAAGGATTCGGCGAAAGACACGGGAATCATCGGGCATTTCGGGCTTGGTTTCTATTCCGCTTTTATGGTGGCCGAGAAAGTCGAGATCATCACCAAATCGTTCAAGGACGAACCGGCTGCGCATTGGACGTGCGACGGAAGCCCTGAGTTTACGCTCGTTCCATCAGACAAGACAGATCGCGGTACCGAAATCATTCTGCACATCGCCGACGATTCGCTCGAATTTCTCGAAGATCACAAAATCTCGGGATTGCTTACCAAGTACAACAAGTTCATGCCGATTCCGATCAAATTCGGAACGAAGACTGAGAAAAAAGCGTTCGGCGTAGGTGAAGACGAGAAAATGGAAGACGTCGAGGTCGACAACATCATCAATAATCCGAATCCGGCCTGGACAAAGCAACCGTCGGAATTGAGCGACGACGACTACAATAAATTCTATCGCGAGCTATATCCGATGCAATTCGAGGAACCGTTGTTCAACATTCATTTGAACGTGGACTATCCGTTCAATTTGACGGGAATCCTGTACTTTCCGAAATTGTCGCAGGATTTGCAAATCCAGAAAGACAAGATACAATTGTACCAGAATCAGGTGTTCGTGACCGACAACGTCGAAGGCATCGTTCCCGAATTCCTGACGATGTTGAGAGGCGTGATCGATTCTCCCGACATTCCGCTAAACGTGTCGCGCTCGTATCTGCAAACCGACGGAAACGTGAAGAAAATCTCGAATTACATCACGCGTAAAGTCGCCGACAAACTAAAATCGTTGTTCACCGAAAACCGCGAGGATTTCGAGAAAAAATGGAACGACATCAAGATCGTACTCGAATACGGAATGTTGAGCGAAGATAAATTCTATGAAAAAGCGGGCGCGTTCGTTTTATATCCGACGGTCGACGGCAAGTTCTTCACGCTCGAAGAACTCAAGGAAACGCTCAAGGATTCCCAAACCGATAAGGACGGAAAACTCGTCGTGTTATACGCCCAAAACAAAGACGCGCAACACAGTTACATCGATGCCGCGAAAGCCAAAGGTTACGAGGTCTTGTTGCTCGACTCGCCGATCGTTTCCCACTTGATCCAAAAGCTGGAAAGCGACAACGAGAATGTGACGTTCGTTCGCGTCGATTCGGATCACGTCGACAACTTGATCAAGAAAGACGAGAACGCGATTTCAAAATTGTCTGATGAAGAACAGGAAAAATTGAAAACGGCGGTCCAGGAAATCGTTCCGTCGACGACTTATAACGTGCAACTCGAAGCGCTCGACAGCCAAGCCGCGCCGTTCATCATCACGCAACCGGAATTCATGAGACGAATGAAGGAGATGAGCGCAAGTGGCGGCGGCGGAATGTTCGGAATGGGGAATTTCCCTGAGATGTACAATCTGGTCGTGAACACGAACTCGGAACTTGCCGGAAATATCTTGAACACCGACGATAAAACGCAACAGGAACACTTGGTGAAACAAGCGCTCGATTTGGCGAAGTTGTCGCAAAACCTTTTGAAAGGGGAAGAATTGACGGCTTTCGTGAAGCGCAGTTTTGAGATGATTAAGTAGATTTCAGATTTTAGAGTTTAGATTTTTAGATCTCGGATCAGAGAATAGAAACCTGTTGGGAAACCTTCAGGTTTTTTTTTTGCTTTTTTGCACCGAAATTTTGAGGGTGATTTTTACAGACCTTTCATTTTCTCACAAATACACTTTTTCCACACATTTTCCCAAACCGAACCTTCTTTTCAATAACTTTATAAAACAAACATTATCAGGATTTTACCTGAAAACCAATCAAACCTTTAAAACAAACATCATGAAAAATTTTGCAGCGGAGTTCCTCGGAACTCTATGGCTGGTTCTGGGCGGTTGCGGAAGCGCGGTCCTCGCAGCCAATTTCACATCCGAACCGTTCATCGGGATCGGGCTCGTGGGCGTTTCACTCGCGTTCGGGCTAACCGTTTTGACAATCGCTTATGCGCTGGGACGGATTTCAGGCGCGCATTTGAATCCCGCGGTCACCATCGGATTATGGGCCGGCGGACGCGTCCAATCGAACACTGTTTTGCCGTACGTCATCGCTCAAATCCTTGGCGGGATTGCGGGAGCGGCCATCTTGTATGTTATCGCGTCGGGCAACGGGCACGATCTTGGCGGATTCGCCGCGAATGGTTACGGCGCGCACTCTCCCGGAGGTTACAACATGACGTCGGCGTTCGTGACCGAATTCGTGATGACGATGATGTTTATCATTATCATTTTCGGGGCGACTGAAAAAGATAGACGACGCGAAGCTTTTGCGGGAATGGCGATCGGTTTGGCGCTCACATTGATCCACCTTATCAGCATTCCCGTGACGAACACGTCGGTGAATCCGGCACGCAGCATCAGCCAGGCGATTTTCGTGCAAGGTTGGGCGCTCGAACAGCTTTGGTTGTTTATTGTGGCTCCGATCGCAGGCGCCGTCGTAGGTGGACTCGTTTACAAAAATTTGTTGCGCAAGACCGAATTCCTGCCCGAGGACATGAACGAATAATATTGTCGGAGAGAATTAAAAAGCAAGAAGCGTGAAGCATGTTTCTTGCTTTTTTTTGCCATCGGTTAAACCATTTCAAAATTTCGGACTCCTTTAGGCGAACAAAAAAACTACAACATGAAAACCGCAACTTACCTAGTATTGCTGCTGTGCTTTTTGTCGGTTCCGACTTTTGCACAGACTGAAGAACAGGCCAACAACGGCGACGATTTCAGCCTCGAAGGCGCTCTCGCCATGTTCAAGAACGCAAAAAGCCTCGAGGAATTCGAGAAAGCGATCAACGAGGAAAACAACAACGTGAACAATCTCGATCTAAACAACGACGAAAAAACGGATTACGTGACAGTTTCCGACGTGAAAGATGGAGACACGCACGTAATCGTGCTTTCAACTTGGTTGTCGGAATCTGAAAAACAAGACATCGCCACGATCGGGATCGAAAAAACCGCGGCCGAACAAGCCCAGCTCCAAATCGAAGGCGACACCGACCTTTACGCCGAAAACACGATCATCGAACCCGTCGACGTTGAGGACAAAGCAACCGGAGGAAAAGGCGGCCCGTCAATCGCCGAAATCGAAATCATGCCCGTTGTCGTGAACGTCTGGCTGTGGCCGTCGGTGCGATTCCTTTACGCTCCGGCGTATGTGGTTTGGGTTTCACCTTATCGTTGGGCGGCATATCCGCGTTGGTGGAAACCTTGGCGCCCGGTGTCTCACGTGGTTTTCTACAAACGAGTCGCGCCTCACAGGGTTTATTACCGGCCGGCTCCGGTTAGGAGAGTTGCCGTCGCACACCGAGTTTACGCGCCGCACAGACGTTCATCGACGCTCGTCGTAAAAAACAGGCGCGCAACGACGGTCGTGCATAAAAACAAGAGAACGGGAAAAACGACGGCTGTTCGCAAGAGCAATAAAACCGGCCGAGTTCGCGCGGCAAGAAGATGATTTGTTATTTTGAGTTTTGAGTTTTTATATTGAATGTCAAACGTTACGACTCATTTAAAATTCAAAACTCAAAACAACTACTCCACTATCCAGAGCAAAACGGGTTTCCGAACGTCCTTAAGCCGAGTATCGAGTTTTGTCATGAAATTGTCAGAGACTGCGGGGCAACCCCAACTCAGCGGGCTGTAATCGGGATAGACTTCGGTGTCTGAAACCGCTTCCCACGAATGTAGTACGACGACGCGTTTCTCAGAATTATCGTTCGTCGTCTCCAAACCTTTCAACCAATATTTCACCTTGATTCCCCAGGCGCTGTAATCGCGTTTTCCGATCTTGTACTTGCCCGAGGCCGAACAATGGCTGTCCACGCGGTTACTGCATTTTGCCTTCTCGAACATTTTCGGGTTTTCGCCGAACGCGTCGCAGGTTCCGTGGGTTACGAGATTCTCATCGACGATCTTCTTCTGCTTGAAATCGTACACGAAGAATCGGTTCTTGCCCGAATGCACGCTCAAATCGACGAGGAAATAAAAGTCATTATTGAGACCGTTTTGTCTGCAATACGCAACCGCTTCGAGATTCGTAGCCGCGTAATCTTTTGGGGCGATTTTTGGATTCTCGGAAGAATTGCAACACATCAGCCCCAACAAAGCCATCAAGAGAGTGAATTTCATGTTAGTCAGGTATTTCCTCATAACTTCAAAATCATCCGTTTTATTTTAAACCCTTCTGACACAAATCGGTCAGAGCCAAAAAATAAGTTTATGGACAAGAACACGCTTTGGTCGCTGCGCCTCGGATTTTCGGCAAAGCAGTCTCAAAACATCCAAAAAAACGGACTCGAAAAATTTCTTTCGGCTTCGTTCAAAGCGCCGTTTGACGAGCAACTTCCCGCCTTTTTGAAAGATGATCCCAAGACGTTCGCCGAACTCAAAGCGATGCGCGATTCGATCAAGGACGATTCGGAAGCCCAAAAGAAAAACCTCAAGAAACAAGTCCAAAATGCGATCGAACTTCGCATCTGGTGGATCAAAAACATCCAATCTTCCGATTTCCCGTTGCGCGAAAAAATGACGGTTTTCTGGCACAATCACTTCGTTTCCACTTCGCAAAAAGTCAAGCTCAACTATTCGATATACGAACACAACATGATCCTGCGCCGGAACACTTTCGGGAATTTCAGGACGCTCACCAAGGAAATCCTGCAATCGAATGCGATGGTGCGCTACCTCGACAACAACGACAACCGCAAAGGCAAAATCAACGAAAACCTGAGCCGTGAATTGCTCGAATTGTTCACGTTGGGCATCGGGAATTATTCGGAGGCTGACATCAAGAACGGCGCAAAAGCCTTGGCAGGATTGACTCCGGGCGAAAATGGAGCGAAGTATCGCCCGAGGCTCGAAGACAACGACACGATCACGTATTTCGGAAAGACCGGTACTTTCAAACTCGATGAAATCGTCGACATCATTTTCGAACAGCCAAGCGCGCCTTACCTGATCACGCGCAAAATCCTAAAGTGGTTTTTATACGACGAACCAGATGAATCGCTCGTTAAATATTACGGCGATTACCTCAAAAAATCCGATTTCGAAATCCAACCGTTGCTCGTGAAAATGTTTACCGAAGAATCCGCGAAGAATACGTCGGGAACCAAGATCAAAGATCCGCTTACATACATTTTGCAGCTTTCGAGCGAGCTCAACGCAAACGTCCAACCTCGCGCGATCGCCATTTTCCTGAAGCAGCAAGGCATGGATTTGTTCAACCAACCCAATGTGAAAGGTTGGGACGGAGGTCGATCGTGGCTTACCTCGCAAATTTTCCTGCAACGCAACAACGTCGCGGATCTGCTGTGCAGCGGAAAAACGATAAACCGAAAAATTAAAGAAGTTAATTCCGACGAAATGCCCGACGAGAAACGCTTCCTGAGCGTAAAACTCGACTGGAACGACAAAGGCGACAACCTCGACGTCATCGCCGATTTGAGTAACCGATTGTTGTTTACGATCGACACGAATCTCCAGAACGATTTCGAAAAACTGCTCAAGTATGATTTCAATCCCAAATCGCCCGGTGCCGACAACGCCGTGCTGCGATTGTTCAACGATATGGTCAAAACCCCCGAATTCCAACTTATCTAAAAAAGCCATGGACAGGAGAAAATTTTTAACGCTGACGGGAACTTTTACAGGCGGAACGCTGTTGTTGCCTGATTTCCTCCACGCGTTCGGAAACCAGAAATCGCTCGTGATCAGCGAGCAGTGCGTCGTTTTCATCCAGCTCAACGGCGGCAACGACGGGCTCAATACGTTCGTGCCGTTCGACGATCCTTTGTACAAGCAATTCCGACCGAAGATCGCGCTGTCGGGAAATCAGATCATCGGCGCGAACAAAGGAATGGCGTTCCATTCGGCGTTGAAAAGTTTCGCTAAAATCCAGCAGGACGGAAATCTGAGCGTGATCCAGAATGTGGGTTATCCCGAGCCTGACCGATCGCATTTCCGCAGCCAGGAAATTTGGCAGACGGGTTCACATTCGCACGAATACCTGAACCAAGGCTGGCTCGGCCGATATCTTGATCTGCAATGCAAGGAACACGATCCGACCGCGGGCGTCAACATCGATACCATCGACAATCTTGCGCTCAAAGGAGACGAACCGAATTCGATCACGATCAAAGATCCGAGTCGTTTCCAAGTGAAGAAAAACGGCGAATCGAACCAGAAATTGTCGAACAATCCGCAACTTGATTTCGTGAGGAAGATCGCCGATTCGGTCGTCGAAGGTTCCGACGATATCCAAAAAGCGCTAGGCAATTCGACAGCGGCCGACGTTTCATATCCAAAAAGCGCACTTTCCAAAAACCTCGAATGGATCGCACGGCTCATCAAGGGGAATTTGAATTCGAAGGTTTATTACACGTCGCTCGGTGGTTTCGACACGCACGACAACCAACTCGCGTTGCACAACAACAAATTGTCGGAACTCGATTTGGCCGTCGCGGCGTTTTACGAGGATTTGAGAAACGCGAAGTTGCTCGAGAACGTGACGCTCGTCGTTTTCTCGGAATTCGGCCGACGCGTGCACGACAACGGCAACGGAACCGATCACGGAACGGCCGCGCCCATGTTCATCATCGGCGGGAACAACAGCGGAAAGGTCATCGGCTCGAATCCCGATCTGGCGAATCTCGACAACGGCGACTTGAAACACCAAATCGATTTCAGAAGCGTTTACGCAAGTTTGCTCGAGAAAAAACTCAACTTCGATTATCGCAAAATCGGTATTGAAAACCAGGCGCTCGCCGGATTGTTCTGATTGATCCTGAGCCGTTTTGAAAAAAAATTTATGATTTCTGTAACATTTCAAAAAAGTCGGCGTCTACTTCAACAATCATCAGTCCACCAATCATGAGAAAAATTTTCAACACGCCGAATTTCCTGATCTTGGGAATCGCCGTAGCCTCGGCGGGATTGCTTTATCTTGGCGTGATCTGGCATTGCAAATCCGAATGCCAATCGGTAGCCCAGGAAGAAATCGTTTCGTTCCCGGCTCCTGATCCCGTAGCTTAACCGCAATGATTTTTCGAGAAGCGATTGCGTCGGACATCGATCAAATCCAAATCGTACGCAATTCGGTCACCGAAAACACACTTTCCAATCCCGCGCTCGTTTCCAATGACGATTGTCGGGAATTTTTATTTGAACGCGGCAAAGGTTGGGTTTGTGAGATAGATTCGGAAATTGTCGGTTTCGCGATCGCTGATTTGAGGGAAGACAACATCTGGGCGCTTTTTCTACATCCTAAATTCGAAAAACGAGGCATCGGCCGACGACTTCACGACATCATGCTCGATTGGTATTTCTCCCAAGACAAAAACCACGTTTGGCTCGGAACATCGGCCGGAACGCGCGCCGAGGAATTTTACCGACGCTCGGGCTGGACACAAAACGGAATGCACGGCAACGAAATCAAATTTGAAATGACGCGCCTCGAGTGGGCGAACCGCAAAAAATCACTTTAAACTTTCGAGCCATTTCACGGCCGCGTCAACCGTTTCGTCATTTTGGGTCGACGGATTGTCGGCGATGGTTTCGTCAGGGAACAATTTGCCGCCGTACGATTTTCCGCTGCGATCGGTCATCGCGTTCGTCGCGAGCATCAGGACTGCGCCGTCGCTTAGTTTTACCTCTGAATTTCCCGTGGTTAGGCCATTCGTCGGTTCGCCAAAAAATCGCGTGGCATTTCGGGTTTTGAAAGCGAGTACGACCACTTCGCCCGAACTCGCCGTCAAACCGTCGGTCAACACGGCCACAGGCGGATTCGATTTAATCAATTTATAAGGATTTTGAGGCTTGATGTACGGCGTTCCATCGTCGAAATACAACAGACCGTCCTTGAACGTCGTGCAATTCACGAGATTTCCAGCCTTGTCTTTATTACAGCTGACGTTCACATCGCCAAGCAACGGCGCAATGCCTTGCAACATCGGGAAACAATTCCCGCCCGTGTTGCCGCGCACATCGACAATCCAGCCTTTGAGATTAGGCGAATCGAATTGGCGAATGAGTTGCTGGGCTTGTTCGATGAATTGCTTTTCGACCGTTTCGTTGAGACTCGTGAACGCCGGAATGTAGATATAGACGATTTGCGGATTTATGGCTTCGGCGTATGGTTTCGGCGCATTTTCAATTGTCGGTGCTTGCATGGCCGCGACTTCTGACGGCACATTGAAATGGCTGTGATGATCTTTTAATTCTTCGAGTACGAACTTAATTGCGGGATACGTATCGCTTGTGGTCTTGGCGTTCGCGGCGATTTGGCTCGCGATTTTTCGAACTTCCTTAAAATTGACCGAATCGCGATAGAACGCATCTTTTTCGATAATATCGATGGTCGATGAAAGATATTCCTTCGCCAATTTTGTCGTTTCGATCTTTCCGAGCTTGACTTTCGTGAACGTCATGTCGTCAAAGTTCGCCGAGCCTGTTCCCATCATCGCAAACCCGACATTTATTTTCGCGACGCCCGGAATGAGCAACACGTCAAATTCGATCTTGCGCCATTCGGTCGTACCGCTTATGGGTTCCGGAAATGTCTGCGAGAGCACGACGCGGCCTTGTTTGTCGCGCACGTTGATGTAAAGCGTCGCGTACCCGTCGGCATTCGTGGTCTTGATGTAGCCGCTGAGCACGAATCTCTCGAAGTCTTTCGTCGTGTATTCGAAATCCTGGGAGATTTGGCTCCATTTTCCATTGCCAAGGTTTTTGAGCCGGACGCCGAATTTTCCCGAATGCGCGAACTCAGGCGCGACCGAAATCTCAAATCCTGATGTCTTGGCCTGACCGTATGTCGCAGGACTGGATTCCGTCCAGGGTTCGATGTTTCCCGATTCGAAATCGCTGTTCTTGATGGTTTGCCCAAAAGTCATGGCCGAAAGCAGCATCGCGAACAAACAGATTGCGTTTTTCATAAGACGTTGATTTGGAACTAATTTATGAATTTTAGCCAATGTTGTAACGGAGAAAACACCGCGTGAGTGATGCGAGTGTAAATCCTGACTTTGCCAAATGATTCGTATTGCACAGCTTAAACGTTGTGGCAAAGGCAGATTGAAACGGGCAGCACGACGGCGGCTCGTTGAATGCGATCAGCTTTCGACGAGCCGCCGACACGCCCAAAAAAGGAAAACCTTACGATTTGTTAATTGCGATTACCGATTGTCGATTGTCGAGTAAATTTGTAACATGACAAACATCAAACTTTCAGTGCTCGACCAATCTCAGGTGAAACGCGGCGCGACGGCCCGGGAAACGCTTGAGGAATCGGGCAAACTCGTGCAATTGGCCGAGGAATTGGGCTACGTTCGCTATTGGGTTTCGGAACACCATAATTTTAAGCTTGTTGCGGGAACGGCGCCTGAAGTGTTGATCCCGTATCTCGCGTCAAAAACCTCGAAAATCCGCGTCGGTTCGGGCGGAATCATGCTGCCGAACCACAGCACCTTGAAGGTTGCCGAGAACTTCGGGTTACTTGAAACTTTATATCCAAACCGAATCGATCTCGGAATCGGTCGAGCTCCGGGCGGCGACAGGCTTTCAGCATATTTATTGAATCCATCGAATACATTTTCAGAGAAAGATTTTTTTCAGCAACTCCAGGATTTGACCGCTTTTTTCAAGGGCGAGCGCGAAGTTGGATCGGTGCATGAGAAAGTCATGTCGTATCCGCAACCCGAGGAATTGCCTGAAATGTGGATGCTGACCTCGAGCGGCGGAAGCGCACAATTCGCGGCTCACTTGGGAATGGGATTGTCGTTCGCGCAATTCATAAATCCCGAAGGCGGTCCCGATACGGCCGAGTTTTACCGACACAATTTCAGGCCGTCAGCTGAATTGGCAGCACCGAAACTCAACGTCGGGATATTCGGTTTCGTGAGCGAGGACGAGGAAAAAGTCAAGGATTGGATCGCCGATTTCCAATACCGCATGTTGTACATCGAAATGGGCGGACAAGGTGAATTGCCGACGCTCGAAGAAATCAAGAAAATGAATTTCACGATCCAGCAACAAGCGCGCATGGCATACAATCGCGGGCGTTTCATCGCGGGAACTCCTGACAAGGTGAAGACCGAACTCGAAAAAATTTCGGAGCGATACGAAACCGACGAAATCATGATCGCTACGCCTGCCGAAAGTTGGGAAGATCGAAAACGTTCGTACGAACTGTTCGCGCAACTGTTCGTGAATCCGTAAATTGCAGCATGAATTTTATCGCCGACAAGTCGTTCGACCGCAGTTTCGTTTTCTCTAAAGGCGAATACGACAATTGCACTTTTGAGAATTGCGATTTCACGGGAAATGATTTCGGGAATTCGACTTTTACCGATTGTACTTTTACCGATTGCAATTTCAGTTTGGTCAAGGTTTCGAAAGCGTCTTTGCGCGACGTGACGTTCAAGGACTGCAAACTTTTGGGTTTCAGGTTCGATCAATGCAACCAGATGCTTTTCGCGGCCGAGTTCGAAAATTGCCAGCTTGACCTCGCGTCGTTCTTTCAACTCAAATTGCGCAAGCAGCGATTTAAAGGTTGCTCGATGCGAGAGGTCGACTTTTCGGAAACAGACTTGGCGCAAGCTGTTTTTGAGGATTGCGATTTGCAAAATGCTATTTTCGACAACACGATTCTCGAGAAGGCGGATTTCAGGCGCGCACAAAATTTTACGATCGATCCTGAAACCAATTATATTCGTGGCGCGAAATTTGCGCTCGCCGGAACACGCGGACTTTTGGACAAATATGGATTGGAGATTGAAGATTTTTGATATTAAGATTTCCATTTTATTGCTTGTTGCGATAACGATGTCTTGCGGAAAACCGCAACCTCGAACGGTTTACTTGCAACCGTTCTCAGATTTTACTCCGAATCAAACTGAAAATATTCGCAAGGAATTGGTCAAAATCTATTCGGATGTAAAAATCCTGCCTTCAATACCTTTTCCCGAAAACAGCTTGAACGAGGCAAAAACGCGTCATCGCGCGGATTCACTCATAAAATTCCTGGATTCCCAAACGCCTGACAACGCCATGACGATCGGACTGACGAACAAAGACATCAGCACGACGAAAGGCGATCATAAAGATTGGGGCGTCATGGGTTTGGGTTATTGTCCGGGCAAAGCGTGCATCGCTTCGACATTTCGGCTCAAAAAAGAAAAACGCACGGAACAGCTTTTCAAGGTTGCGATCCACGAGCTCGGACATACTGAAGGCTTGCGGCATTGTCCTGAAAAATCGTGTTTCATGCGCGACGCGAAGGGCAAAAATACGAAGGATGAGGAAAAGGAATTTTGCGTGAAATGCAAGGCGACGCTTGTTGCCGCGGGCTGGATGTTGAGATGAAGATTTAAAGATTTACAGATTGCAGATTTTAGATTTGAGATTTGAGATTTTTGCGAATAAGCCGGGCAATCATCATTGGCCTTACAAATCTGAATTTTGAAATCTGCAAATCTGAAATCTAAAACCTTACCTTTGCGCGCTTTTAAAAATTTATGTCCGACAACAAATCCATTCTCAAAGGCGTAATCCTGGTCGGTCTCGGCGCGACGAGTTACGGCATGCTGGCGACTTTCGTAAAATTAGCATATCAAGACGTTGGCAGTGCGGGCTTGCCATACACGCCGGCGGAAGTGATTAGCTCGCAATTCGCTTTGGGAATCGCGGCTTTGCTGTTGCTCAATGTATTTCGGACAGCCAAATCGGACGAATCTAAACCTTCCAAAATTGATATCAGGCAATTGCTCGTAGCGGGAACCTCGACGGGTTTGACGAGCATTTTTTATTATCTCGCCGTGAAATTCATTCCGGTTTCTATCGGTATCGTTTTGCTGATGCAGACGGTTTGGATGGGCGTTCTGCTTGAGATGGTTTTGGATAGGAAGCGTCCGTCGGGAATCAAGATCGCTGCGGTCTTTATCGTGCTTGTGGGAACAGGTTTGGCGACGAACCTCATTGGAAATACGAATGGTCTCGATTGGCGAGGCGTCGTGCTGGGTTTGCTTGCCGCGGCTTCGTTCACGACGACGATGTTCACGGCGAATCGGATCGCGTTAGGCGTTTCCTCGACGCAACGCAGTTTGTACATGTTGTTTGGAGGCGCCGTCGTCGTGGTGATTTTCGCACTGGCGACGCAGCACACGCCGTTCAACTTCGACATCTTTTACAAATGGGGAATCGTGCTCGCATTGTTCGGGACCATAATTCCGCCGATGTTGCTGAATTCGGGCTTCCCGAAAACGGGCATCGGGCTCGGCAGCATCGTTTCAGCGCTTGAACTTCCGGTTTCGGTGACGATGGCGTGGCTGCTGCTCGACGAAAAGGTCAGCGGGCTGCAATGGTTCGGGATCGCTTTGATTTTATCGGCAATCGTCGCTATGAACGTTAATTTTGGCCGAAAGCATTCATAAAAAACGTATTTTTAGAAAAAAGACACTTTGCAACTACCCTGGCATTTGTATGTGATGGCCGTTTTATATGTCGGCGCCGGTTTTAACCACTTCAGGACGCCGCGCATGTATTGCAGGATCATCCCGAGTTATTTTCCGAACCCGAAACTACTCAACGCGATCAGCGGAGCAGCTGAGATAATCCTCGGCATCGCACTTTGCATTCCCGTGCTTTCACATTACGCCGCCGTCGGGATTATCGCGCTCCTGATCGCTATTTTTCCCGCGAACGTTTTTATGGTTACTCATGACATAGCCGCTCTAGGTCTGCCGAAATGGATGCGTCTGTTGCGGCTTCCGCTACAAATCGTACTGATTCTTTGGGCATATCAATATACTTGGTTCGTGAAATAGATTTCCAGATGTTCGTTTTGCGAGTTTTATCGGCGACAAATATCTCAAAACTTCTCGCAACGCAAATTGTTCATTTGTCTGTTGATAGAACGCTCGCGCACTGTTTTCGGAACTTTTCTTTTTGGTTTATTTTCGCGCTACCTAACCACGGGGAAATTAAAATTCCATTACATGAAAGTTTCATTGAAACGAAAGATCGACATGACCTTTTTTTTGGTCACGGTTGTCTTTTGCATCCTGATCTGGTCGACGTACAATCGGGCGAATACAGTCACTAAGAACCGCGAGATCATCGCCCAAACTTACAATACGAACACCGTTCTCGAAAAAATCCTTACAAGTACGATCGACATCGAAACCGGCGGACGCGGTTATACGATTACAGGAAAAGAGAATTTCCTGCAGATCTACGACAGCGGAAACATCGAAGTCAACAACTGGCTCGACTCGCTCGAGGACATGAAAGGCAGCGTCGAGGAAGACGAAAAACACATCAAGGAACTCAGGAATCTCGTCGATCTCAAGAAAAATTTCACGAAACTCACGATCGAAACCCGACGCAACGAAGGCATGGAAAAGGCCGCCGCGATGATTTCGATGGGACGCGGGAAACAAATCATGGATTCGATCCGCGGCAAAATCGAAAACTACCAAAAGGGCCAACTCGAAATCCTGACCGCGAAATTGGCGGAAACCGACGACAACGTACGTGCGCGAAACCTGAACTTCCTCGCTTTCGTAATCGTAACATTCATCATCGTCATTTTCGCCTACACGCGCATTCGTGTCAACGCTAAGCAAATCGTACTTGACGGCGTGATCCAAACGAAACTTTCAGACGAATTGGCGTTTCAGAACCAGCAGCTCAACGATTTCGCGAACATTACGTCGCACAATCTGAGGTCGTCGGCCGCAAACATGACCTCGCTGATCAGCATGGTCGATGACAAAAGCAATCTCGACGAATACCAGAATATTTTCGGGATGCTGCGCAAGGTTGCCGAGAATTTGAATTCGTCTTTGAACGAACTTATAGAAATCCTCAAGATCAAGAAAAATCGCGCAATTGAAAAGGAAAATATCCGCTTTGAAACCGTATTCGTGAAGATCACCGAAACGCTTCAGGGCGACATCATCAACAATAATGCGATCGTCGAGGGTGATTTCAGCGCGGCGCCCGAAGTGATGTTCTCGAACCTTTACATGGAAAGCATTCTGCAGAATTTGATTTCAAATGCGATGAAATACCGATCGCCCCAACGCGATGCGAAAATCAAGGTTTCTTCAGAAATTGTCCAAGGCCAGGTCGTGATGCATGTTTCGGACAACGGCCTGGGCATCGACCTTGCTAAATACGGCGGAAAAATCTTCGGCATGTACCAAATGTTCCACAAACATCCTGACGCGAAGGGAATCGGGTTGTTCATTACGAAAGCGCAGGTTGAGAATCTCGGCGGGAAGATCTCGGTTCACAGCGACGGCTCGAGCGGCACGACGTTTACGGTCCGGTTTGCGAAATAAACGCGTCGGAACACGAACTTAATTTTGGTATCTTAGTCATCATGGAAACCATAATCGATTATTTTTCAACAATCCAATCGTCGCATCGCGCCATGATTTTGGCCGGCGGCATCGCGTTTTTCTGGGTTTTGGAAAGCGTTACGCCTTTGTTCGATTTCAAGTATCGCAAATGGCATCACGCCGGAATCAACCTATTCTTCACGGGAACTACGATCGTTGTGAACTTCACGATGGCGTTCCTGTTGCTTACGACGGCCGATTGGGTGTACAAAAATGACTTCGGTATCCTGAATTGGCTGCCACAAATGAACTCTTGGCTGTATGCGATAATCGGGTTGCTCCTACTCGATCTAATCGGCGCCTGGCTCGCGCATTTCGCCCAGCACAAAACGCGTTGGATGTGGCGTTTCCACTTGATCCATCATACCGATACGTGGATCGACACTACGTCGGCGAACCGTCATCATCCGGGTGAAAGCGTGATCAGGTTCGTATTTACGATGCTTGCGGTTTTGGTAAGCGGAAGCCCGATGTGGCTTGTGTTTTTGTACCAATCGTTGTCGGTGGTGTTTTCTCAGTTCAACCACGCGAACATCACGCTTCCGGGGAAACTCGACAAAATCATCAGTTACGTGATCGTGTCGCCCGACATGCACAAAGTCCATCACCATTATGTGTTGCCGTACACCGATTCGAATTACGGGAACATCTTTTCGATCTGGGACCGGATATTCAAGACGTTTCTCGTATTGAAACGCGAAGATATCGTGTACGGCGTCGATACGCACATGGATGAAAACGAACACAATCGCCTCAAAAACCTATTGAAAATTCCGTTTTCGAAGTATCGGCCCGCGACCCAAAAACGCACGGAATAACTTTTTTTTCGCGCGCTTAGCAAACCGAATATTTTTTTTAGTAATATTGAGACGGAAATCTCAGCATTTTATAAAATTTTCTTCCAAATACCATGAGAAAGAGCAAACACCCTGAGCTCTCGCCTTTCCAAAAAGAACGGCTGGTTACGCTTGCACTCGAGGAACGCAATCCTTTCGAGATTATTAAAAAAGAATTCGGTCTTTCAGAACAGGAAGTGCTCGAGATTATGAAAAAGCGACTGACGAACGAAAAGTTCGAAATATGGAAAAAGAAAGCAGCAGCCGCGAAACCGAAACCAAAACCACCAAAAATAGATGACTTCGACGAGGATCTCGACGGAAAATATTACATCAAAAACAAGTTTGACTGACCTTAACCCGCTTCACGGCGGGTTTTTTCATACCTTTATTTCATGAAAAAAATTGTACTCTTTTTACTTATTTCGGTTTCAGGATTCGGGCAAAATCCCGCGTTCAAGACAGAGGAAACCGCCGTCAACTCCTTATTGACAGGAACACTTTACACGCCTGAAAAAGCAAAAAAACCGGCTCTATTGATTTTGTTGTCAGGTTCGGGCCCGACGGATCGCGACGGCAACCAGCCAAGCGCGAAAACGAACTGCCTGAAATTGCTCGCCGAATCGGTGGCGACGGCCGGGACCGCGGTTTACAGTTTTGACAAACGCATCGTCGCCGAAATCAAAAGCGGCAAGATCGACGAAGCGAAAATGTCTTTCGAGAATTACATAAACGACGCGAAAGACGTCATCGCATTTTTCAAGGCGAGCAAAAAATATTCGAAAATAATTGTCGGCGGACACAGCGAAGGTTCGCTCGTGGGAATGGTCGCAGCCAATGGAAACGCCGACGCTTTCATCTCGTTGGCCGGCGCGGGCCGCAGCATCGACAAGGTCATCACCGAGCAAGTCATCAAACAAAATCCTGAAATCAAGGACACGCTCGAGAGTTTCTTCGTGAAGCTCAAACAGGGAAAAACATTCAAGCTCGAAGATCAGATGTACGCGTCGCTGTTCCGCGAGAGCGTGCAACCGTATATGATTTCGTGGATCAAGTACGATCCGTCGGTAGAAATAAAGAAACTCAAGATTCCGACGCTCATCGTAAATGGAACCACCGACATCCAGGTTCCCGTGCTCGACGCCGAAATACTCAAACAGGCGAAACCCGACGCCAAACTTGCGATCATCGAAAACATGAACCACATTTTCAAGATCATCACGGGCGACAGGACTGAAAATCTAGCTTCATACAACAAGCCCGAGTTACCGATTTCAAGCGAGCTTTCAACCGTCGTTAATCAATTCATAAAAACACTTTGACGTTGTAACTATTTCCTACCTTCGCGCACTAACGAAATAAATTAAATCGTAATTAATGAAAAATGTAGCGCTCGCGCTGGCTTTTGTCGCTTCACTATGGAGTTTTGACGCCGCCGCACAATCAAAATCCAAAGGCGAAACCATTAAAGTGTCGATCGACCTTAACGGTGTGAAAGACGACAAGGTTCCGGTGACCGTTTCGGCTCCGAAAGTTACGTCGGATAAAATCGTTTATCACATCCCAAAAACAGTTCCGGGTACTTATTCTACCGACAATTACGGGAAATACATAGACGATCTCAAGGCGACCGACGCCAAAGGAAACGCGCTTGCCGTTACGAAGACCGACGACAATTCATGGGAAATCTCGGGCGCGAAAAAACTGGCGAAAGTAACGTATCTCGTAAATGACACGTACGATATCGAAGACCAGCACGACGTATTCTCGCCTGCGGGAACGAACATCGACGCCGGAAAGAATTTCATGCTCAACATGCACGGATTCGTCGGGTATTTCCAGGACAAAGGTTCGCTTCCTTATGAAGTCACGATTGCGCACCCGGCTGAACTTTGGGGCGCGACGTCGTTGACCGATGCCGATGCGTCGAACACGAAAGACGTTTTCAATTACTCACGTTATTTTGAAGTCGGCGATCATCCGATCATGTATTCGAAACCCGACTACGCGACGTTTACGGTTGACGGAATGGAAATCTTGTTGGCGGTCTATTCTCCGAACGCTGCTATCGACGCGAAAAGCCTTCAGCCCGACATCGAAAAAATGATGCGCGCCCAGAAGAAATTCCTCGGACCCGTAAACACGACGAAGAAATACGCGATCCTTTTGTATATGTCGGACATGATGAAAGCCGACGCGCAAGGTTTCGGGGCGTTGGAACACAACACGTCGACGACCGTTGTCTTTCCTGAGCAGATGCCCAAAGAGCAATTGATTTCAGCTTTGATCGACACGGTTTCACACGAGTTTTTCCACATCGTGACGCCGCTGAGCATCCACGCCGACCAAATCCAGTATTTCGATTACGCGGCACCGAAAATGTCGGAGCATCTTTGGATGTACGAAGGCGTAACCGAATATTTCGCGAACCTTTTCCAAGTGAACCAAGGTTTGATCACCGACGAGGAATTCTATAATAGAATGGCTTCGAAAATCAACAATTCCGCTCGCCTGAACGACACGATGTCATTTACCGAGATGAGCAAGAACGTGTTGACCGAACCATATAAGGCGCAATACTTGAACGTATATGAAAAAGGCGCGTTGATTGGGATGTGCATCGATATCATCATCCGTGAGAAAAGCAACGGACAACGCGGCATTCTTGACCTGATGCAGAAACTATCGAAAGAATACGGAGCTGAAAAGCCGTTCAAGGATCAGGATCTTTTCGCGAAAATCACATCGCTCACGTATCCTGAAGTCGGGCAATTCCTCGCGACGCACGTTGCCGGAACGACGCCGATCAACTACGACGAGTATTTCGCCAAAATGGGCGTGACCAAAACGACGCGCAAAGTCGCAGGAAATGTGTTCATCAAAGGTCAGACGCCTTATATCACGGTGAATCCCGATACGAAGGAAATCATCGTAATGCCGGGCATCGAGCTCAACGATTTCTACAAGACTGTCGGTTTGAAAGGCGGCGATATCATCACCGAGGTAAACGGCACGAAATTCAACCTCGACAATATCTACGATCTCGTAATGGGCAGCCAAAACTGGAAAGAGAACGACGATATCACGGTCAAGATCAAGCGCGACGGAAAAGAGCAAGTGCTCAAAGGAAAAATCAAGCTTCCTTATGAAGACGCGACCGGGTTTACCGCTACCGATGCTACCAAAGACCAATTGCGTCAGGCGTGGCTTAAAGGCTAAAAAACCACTGAACGAATTAAAATCCCCGGCTTGGCTTTACAACCCGGGGATTTTTTTATTTTTGCCGCACATCGGCTTCGGCCAAAGAAACCAAACCAAATGAAAAAATTGATTGCGGCCACATTCGCCGTTTTACTTTTCGCCGCCTGCGCCAAAGAAACCAAGGACGGCAACCTCGAGATATCGGGCAATGTTGAAGGATTGCACAAAGGAACATTGTTCCTTAAAAAATTCAAGGATACCGCGTTGGTTACCATCGACAGCATTTCGATCGACGGAGATTCGAAGTTCGTAACCTACGTGAATATCGACGAGCCCGAAGCATTATATCTGTTTCTCGACCGCGGAAAAACGAATTCCATAGACAACAGCCTTATGTTTTTCGCCGAACCCGGAAAGATGAAAATCGATACCAAACTTGAAACGTTCTATGCGAACGCGAAAGTGACGGGATCTGAAAACCAAAAGTTATACGATGATTTCAAAAAGGTGCGCTCCCGCTTCGTAAACCAGCAAATGGATATTACAAAAAGGGTTTTTGAAGAATCGATGAAAACCAAAACGGCTGGCATTCCTGAGAATGATCCCGAATTCCAGTCGGTCATCAAGCGCAAGTATTTGTATGTCGTAAATTTTGCGCTCAACAACAAGGACAAAGAAATTGCTCCTTTCGTAGCCTTGACCGAAATCCCCGACGCGACGGTGAAATACCTCGAATTGATCGAGAAAGGAATGACGCCCAAGATCGCGAAATCGAAATACGGGAAACTGCTTACCGAATACGTAGCGGAACGCAAGAAAGCCGAAGATACCGTGGCCGCGCAATAATCACGCATCGTCCAAAAACTACAAAAGCCGTCTTTCCAGATGGCTTTTTTTATGCCCAACCCTGAATTTTGCACCTTGCTCCTTTGAACTTTTAAAAATAAAAAAAGCCTCCTAAAAAAGGAGGCTTTTCAATGAGCCGATAGAGGGACTCGAACCCACGACCTGCTGATTACAAATCAGCTGCTCTAGCCAGCTGAGCTACACCGGCGTCTCATTGTGGTTGCAAATATAAATGTGAATTTCAAATTTGCAAAAAAATATTAGGTGTTTTTAACCTTAAAGTGCGTTAATTTTAGCAACAAGCTGGTTCGCAGTAGCTTCAAGATCGCTGTGGATTTGTTTGAAGTGTGCTTTTTTATCCTCAACACCTTTTTGGTTCACTTTTGTGATCAAATTGTCGAAAGCCGTGATCGCTTCGTCGATAAGCGCATTGGTCTCGGTCGTGGGTTGACCCGCCGTTGTCATCTCGTGGATATAAACCGCTTCGATGATATCGCCCAATACGTAATTGATGTCTTTCTTTAAATTCCTAACGTTTGACATTTTCTGTTTTTTTTTAATTTCGATGCAAAAGTACAGTAAATCTTTGGTTTATGAAATATATATTTCAAGCAACGAGGCATAACCCGTTAGCGTAAACTGTTTCAAAGCCGCGGGAATCAATACCGTATCTCCTTTTTGGTAATTGTATTTTTGTGAATCGTATTCGATTGAGAAGTTTCCGTCGACGCACATGTAGACCGTAAACGACTCTCCATTTTTCTCCACTTTAAGTTCCGTATGCAACGGCAGATAATTCGTCGTGAAGTACGGGCAATCGACGATCGTGTTCGATTGGTTCTCTCGGTCGGCGTATGATTTTTGGGTATCGGTGACTTCGTAATTGATCGCATCGACGGCCAAATCCACGTGAAGTTCGCGTTTGTTTCCGTGGGCATCTTTTCGGTCGAAATCGTACAATCTATACGTAATGTCGGACGTCTGCTGGATTTCGGCAAGCAAAACGCCTGCTCCGATCGCGTGGACCGTTCCCGTTTCTAAAAAGAAAACATCTCCGGCCTTCGTCTGAACCGTGTCGAGAATGTCGAGCAATGATTTTTGCTGCAGATGGAACAAATACTCCTCGCGGCGCGAGCGGTTTTTAAACCCGACGATGATGCGCGAATCGTAATCAGCCTGCATCACGTACCACATTTCAGTCTTTCCGAACGAATTGTGGCGCTTCTTGGCCAAATCGTCGTTCGGATGTACCTGAATCGACAAATCCTCGCGAGCGTCGATGAACTTGAACAGCAACGGGAATTCATTGCCGAATTTCTCATGGACGTTGTCGCCGAGAATTTCTTTTCCAAATTCCTCGAGTAATTCATTGAGTGATTTGCCCGAGTAATTCCCATTCGACACGACACTTACATCGCCTTTGACGCCTGACAGTTCCCAGCTTTCACCTGTAATGTCGGACGTTATATCTTTATTGAGGACGGTTTTGAGTTTGGTTCCGCCCCAGATGCGTTCTTTTAAAATTGGGGAGAATTGTAGTGGATAGAGTTGCATGTGTTGTTTTGTTGATTTGAGTCCGTTGTCTTCTGTTGGACGGATTGATATTGTTGATGTGTTGATTTGTTGATTTGTTGATTTGAGGTCGTTGTCTTCCGTTGGGCGAGTTGGTATTTGTTGATGTGTTGATTTGAAGTCGTTGCCTTCCGTTGGGCGAGTTGGTATTTGTTGATTTGTTGATTTGTTGATTTGAGGTCGTTGTCTTCCGGATTTTGGTCCTTCGTCATTCGTCGTTTGTCTTCCGGATTTTATTTTGGTCCTTCGTCATTCGTCATTTGTCTTCCGGATTTTGGTCCTTCGTCATTCGTCGTTTGTCTTCCGGATTTTATTTTGGTCCTTCGTCATTCGTCGTTTGTCTTCCGGATTTTGGTCCTTTGTCATCGTCGTTTGTCTTCCGGATTTTAGTCCTTCGTCATTCGTCGTTTGTCTTCCGGATTTTGGTCCTTTGTCATTCGTCGTTTGTCTTCCGGATTTTAGTCCTTCGTCATTCGTCATTTGTCTTCCGGATTTTAGTCCTTCGTCATTCGTCGTTTGTCTTCCGGATTTTGGTCCTTTGTCATTCGT
>NZ_SEBS01000038.1 GCF_004211145.1 Flavobacterium sp.
AGAAGCGTCGGGCAAGTGCCGATTTTCTACAATCACAAAAATACTGGCCGTCCGCTTGCGAACAAAGAAGGCAAGTTCGAGAAGTTCCGTTCGAATTACATCGATGAGCGCAACGAACCATTGTTCCCGTTCGGATACGGGTTGAGCTATACGACTTTCGCGTATTCGAACTTGAAAATCTCATCGGCAAAAGCCGGCATGAACGAAAAATTCACGGTTTCGGTCGACGTGACCAACAATGGGAATTTCGATGGAGCCGAAGTCGTGCAATTGTACATCCGCGATCTGGTTGGATCGGTGACGCGTCCCGTGCGTGAACTCAAGGGTTTCCAAAAAGTCATGATCAAGAAAGGCGAGAAGAAAACCGTGACGTTCAATTTGTCGGTTGAGGATTTGAAATTTTATAATAGCGATTTGAACTTCGTGGCGGAACCGGGAGCTTTCGAGATTTTCGTCGGGACAAATTCGAATGCCGATCTTAAAGTTGATTTTGAGTTGACAAAGTGATTTAATTGACAATGGATAATTGACAATTGACAATTATTCGGAACAATCAAGGGAGTTAAGATAGTTAAGACGATACCGGAATCTTGCTGCTTAACTCCCTTAATTATCTTAATTGTTTAAAACAGAACAGCATGCGTAAACTTATGTTTTCAATGAAACGGGTCGGATTGACATTTTTGGTTGTGTTGACAAGCCTAAACGGTTTCGCGCAAAAGAAAAACAAGATCAAACCCAAAGCCGAGTTCGTCGCCGAGCTCATGTCAAAAATGACCGTCGACGAAAAGATCTACCAACTCGTCCAATTTTCCTCGGATGGCACGATCACAGGCCCGAAGCAAGGCGAAAACTACATCACACGCATCGAACAGGGAAAAGTCGGGTCGGTGTTGAATGCTTATGGAGCCGACAACACGCGCAAGATCCAGGAAATCAACATGAAGAATTCGCGCCTCAAGATTCCGTTGTTGTTCGGGTTCGACGTGATTCATGGCTACAAGACGATTTTCCCGATCAACCTGGGAATGGCGTCGAGTTTTGATCCGAAAGCCGTTGAGTTGGCGGCGAGCATTGCGGCACAAGAAGCATCGTCGGCGGGCGTTCACTGGACATTCGCGCCGATGGTCGACATTGCGCGCGACGCTCGTTGGGGCAGGATTTCCGAGGGTTCTGGCGAGGATACGTTTCTCGGAATCAAGATGGCCGAAGCCAACGTACGCGGTTTTCAGGGAAAGGATTTTTCGAAAGCAAACACGGTCCTGGCGTGCGCGAAACATTACGCGGCCTACGGAGCCGCCGAATCGGGCCGCGATTACAACACGGTCGACATGAGTGAGCGCGTGCTTCGCGAAACCTATTTGCCGCCGTTCAAAGCCGCGGCCGACGCCGGAGTGAAGACATTCATGGCATCGTTCAACGAAATCTCGGGCGTGCCGTCGACGGGAAATAAATTCCTGTTGCGCGACGTCTTGAAAGGCGAGTGGAAGTTCGACGGAATGGTTGTGTCCGACTACACGGGCGTAAACGAAATGATCGCACACGGCTTCGCGAAAGACGACCAGCATGCGGCCCAACTCGCACTCAACGCGGGAATGGACATCGACATGGTCGGTGCGACGTTCATGACGACGCTCAAGAAATCCTATGACGAGGGAAAGGTCACGATCGAAACCATAAACGACGCCTGCAAACGCGTGCTCGACGTGAAATACGATTTGGGTCTGTTCGAGGATCCGTATCGTTATTCAGATGCGAAACGCGAGAAAGCCACGATCAACAAACCCGAATTTTTGGATGCGAGTCTCGAAATTGCGAAGAAATCACTGGTTTTGCTCAAGAACAAAAACAACATTCTTCCACTCAGAAAAGAACAGAAAATAGCATTCGTCGGGCCATTGGTTTCTGATGAATTCCACATCATCGGTTCGTGGGCGGCGCTTGGCGATCGTCAGGGTTATGCGGTCAGCGTCAAGGAAGGCGTGCAAAAACTGCTCGGTTCGAACGCGAACGTCACATTTACCCAAGGCGTCGGGATCCAGGACGACAAACGCGATGGTTTCCAGGCCGCGTTCAACAACGCCAGGAATGCCGACGTTATCGTTGCCGTAATGGGTGAACTCGAAAACATGAGTGGCGAGGCGGCCTCAAGAACCGACATCGATTTGCCGGGATTGCAGAAAGAGTTCCTCGAAGGCCTGAAAACCCTCGGAAAACCAATCGTTTTGGTTTTGATGAACGGGCGTCCGCTCACGCTTTCATGGGAAGATGAAAATATGGATGCGATCCTTGAAACCTGGTGGACGGGAACGCGAGGCGGCGATGCGATCGCGCAAACACTTTTCGGACAAAACAATCCGAACGGGAAATTGCCGGTTTCATTCCCGAGAAACATCGGGCAACTGCCGCTGTACTACAATTCGAAAAACACGGGCCGTCCGTATTTGGGCCCGACCGATCCCGAACAGCGCTTCAAGTCGCGTTACCTCGACGTTGACAATTCACCTTTGTATCCGTTCGGTTTCGGGTTGAGTTACACGACATTCGAGTATTCGAACCTTAAATTGTCGGCGGATAAGATCGGATTTTCGGACAAATTGAAGATCACGGTCGATGTCGCAAACACAGGAAATTACGATGGAGCCGAAGTCGTGCAATTGTACATCAAGGACGAAGTCGGATCAGTGACGCGGCCGGTTCGCGAACTAAAAGGTTTCGAAAAGATAAATCTCAAAAAAGGCGAGAAGCGCACGGTGACGTTCGAGATTTCGTCGGATGATTTACGATTTTACGGACTCGACATGAAATTCTCTGCCGAAGCGGGCGATTTTACGGTTTTCGCAGGCGGAAGTTCAGCCGCGACGATGAGCGCGAAGTTCGAACTCGTCAAATAAAAAATCAAATACCTCAATCTAAAACAACACGAATGTTTTTTTCAAAAATCACAAGACTCTTTTTTATCGCGTCGGTCATGCTGATGGCTTTCGACGCGTCGGCCCAGCAAAAAACCTATTGTAACCCGATCAACATCGACTACGGATATTGCCCGATACCGAATTTCGTGACCCAAGGCAAACACCGCGCGACCGCCGATCCGATCATCACGTTTTTCAAGGGAGAATATTATTTGTTTTCGACAAACCAATGGGGTTATTGGCATTCGAAGGATATGCTCGACTGGAAGTTTATCCCGCGTAAATTCTTGCGTCCCGAGCACAAGGTCTACGATGAGTTGTGCGCGCCTTCGGTTTCTTTCGTGCGCGATACGATGCTCGTTGTCGGGTCGACGCATACTAAGGAATTCCCGATTTGGATGAGCACGAATCCGACCGTCGACAGCTGGAAGGAACTGGTTCACAAATCGGAAGCCGGCGCCTGGGATCCGCATATTTTTTGGGACAAGGACACCGACAAGGTCTACGAATACTACGGATCGAGCAATGTCTACCCGATGTACGGCTTCGAACTCGACCGCAAAACGTTCCAGCCAAAGACGGAGCCGATCCCGATGTTCAACCTGAACGACGACGAGCACGGCTGGGAACGCTTTGGGGAAACCAACGACAACGTGTTCCTGCAGCCGTTCATGGAAGGCGCGTACATGAGCAAACACAAAGGCAGATATTACCTGCAATACGGCGCTCCGGGAACCGAATTCAGCGGCTATGGCGACGGTGTTTATACAAGCGACAAACCGCTCGGGCCTTGGGAATACCAATCGTTCAACCCGTTTTCATACAAACCCGGAGGTTTCGCTCGCGGAGCCGGGCACGGCGGAACGTACGACGACGCTTTCGAGGCGGTTTGGCATGTTTCGACGATCGCGATCTGCATGAAGAACAACTTCGAGCGACGCGTCGGGATTTGGCCGGCGGGCTTCGACAAGGACGGGATCTTATACTCGAATACGGCGTACGGCGACTATCCGACGTTTTTGCCTGCCCAGAAAAAAAGCCATTTGAACCTCGACAGTTTCGCGGGTTGGATGTTGCTTAACTATAACAAGCCAGTGACGGTTTCCTCGACACTTGGTGGTTTCGTGCCGAATTTGTCGGTCGATGAAGACATCAAGACGTATTGGAGTGCGAAAACCGGAAACAAGGGCGAATGGATCATTTCAGACTTGGGCGAGAAAAGCACGATCAATGCGATCCAGATCAATTACGGCGATCAGGACGCCGACATCATGGGTAAACCCGATTCTACGGTCGGGCACAAATATGTGATATCTATTTCAGACGACAACAAAAATTGGAAAGTCCTGGTCGACAAATCCAAAAGCACGAAAGATGTTCCTCACGAATACATCGAACTTGAAAAGGCCGCAAACGCGCGCTACATAAAGCTCGAGAATTATGGAATGCCGACAGGAAAGTTCGCGATCTCAGGATTGCGCGTGTTCGGGAAAGGAAGCAGCGCAAAACCGACCGCCGTCCAGAATTTCGTGCCGTTGCGAGCCGAACCCAAGAAGAAAGGCGAGAGAAGAAGCGTCTGGCTCAAATGGGCGCAGGAAAGCACCGCCGACGGTTACGTGATCTACTGGGGAAAATCGCCTGATAAATTGTACGGATCGATCATGGTGTACGGCAAAACCGAATATTTCTTCAACGGGCTCGATCGTTCGGAAGCGTATTATTTTACGATCGAAGCGTTCAATGGAAATGGGATCGGGCCGCGATCAGAAGCGAAAGAGGCGAAGTAAGATTTGGACGTGTCAGCGAAACGGGTTCCTAGCCCGGATACAAGCGGTTAGCCTTTTGCAGAAAAAGACATGTTTTGCGCGGTTTGGCGAGCGACCGGAGGAAGCTCGCCAAACCGCTGGCAAAACAGGATTTTTCAAGAAAGCTAAAAGCGGGTAGCCGGAAAAAGCTCCAAATCGTCGCAAACGATGTAATTACCATAAAATACGTACAATGAAATCGATTTCGTTGATAACTTGCATGGCCGTATGTTGTAGGAATCGATTCAAAAAATGATATTTATAAAAATTTTGTCTGTAAACTGCGAACCTTTTAAAAATCAGGCAATAAAATTTTAGATACACTAACAAACCTTTAACCTAATCCAAACTATGGATACAAACAAAACAAACAATTCGGCGTTATATACGCTGATTACAGTTTTCTTTTTCTGGGGATTCATCGGCGCCTCAAATGGCGTTTTTATCCCGTTCTGTAAAGCAAAATTCGGGCTCGACCAGTTCCAGAGCCAGTTGATCGACTTTGCATTTTACGGCGCATATTACATAGGCGCTTTGCTGCTTTTCATTTTTAGCAGCGTCGCCAAAAAGGATATTTTGAATTCGTGGGGATTTAAAAAAGGTATCATCAACGGATTGTTGTTGAGTACGTTCGGAGCGGCGTTTATGATTTACGCGGTGACGCAGGGAAGTTACGCGATGATTCTCGCGGCGTTGTTCGTCGTGGCTTTGGGATTTTCGCTCCAGCAAACGTCGGCCCAGCCTTTCGCGGCCTCTCTTGGTGAACCGCATTCAGCTTCGAGCCGATTGAACCTTGCGGGCGGTGTTAATTCATTCGGAACGACAATTGGCCCGATCGTGGTTTCGATCGCGCTTTTCGGGGTCATTTCAGGTGTAAACATCGATGAGTTCGCCCAAAGAGCCGACTCGCTCGACAAAATGGAAATCCTTTACGCCTGCGTTGGCGGGTTGTTCCTTTTGGCCGCCGGATTATTTACGATATCCAAGAGATTACCGTCGGGTAAAAGCGATTCGACTTTTGAACCGGCGTCGAAAGCAATGACGACGTTGATTGGAATAACGGTCGTGCTGGTCGCGATTTTCGGATATATCTTTTCACGATACGAGGATGCGGATTTCATCAAGCGATTCGTCGTGGGTATTCTCCAAGCCGACGGAACGTATTTGCGCGAGACGGACTACGTCGGGCTTTGGCTTACGGTGGCGACTTTGTTGGTTGTGGTTTTGGGATTGTTGTTCGCCAATTCGGCAGCACAGAGAAAACCCGAAGGTTGGGGCGCGATGAAATATCCGCAGTTGGTTCTGGGCATGTTGGCGTTGTTCACGTATGTAGGCGTCGAGGTGACGATCCAGAGTAACCTCGGAGAATTACTCAAAACCGACGTGTTCGGCAAAATCGAAGGTTCTGCGCTTGCACCTTACATTTCGATGTATTGGGGAAGTATGATGATCGGTCGTTGGGCGGGCGCGATTTCAGTGTTCAATCCATCGAATCAACTTCGCAAGATTTTATTGATCGTCGTTCCTTACGTCGCGTTCGGCGTCGTGCTTTTCGTCAATCATATCTCAGGTCAGGACGTCGGGCCATTGTACGCTTACGCCGGAGTCGTTGCGATCCAGATCGCGGGATTCTTCTTAGGTCAGGACAAACCTGCGCGTACGTTGATGATCTTCGGATTGTTCGGAATGGCGGCGATGATCATCGGTTTGGTTTCTACGGGAACGACCGCTATCTACGCGTTCATGAGCGGCGGATTGTTCTGCAGCATCATGTGGCCTGCGATTTTCGCGTTGGCGATTACCGGTTTGGGTAAATATACGTCACAGGGTTCTGCATTCTTAGTTATGATGATTTTGGGTGGTGGGATCATTCCGCCGCTTCAGGGTAAGATTTCGGATGTTATCGGAATCCACGAATCGTACTTCATTCCCGTGATCTGTTTCGCTTATATCGCGTTCTACGGATTTGCGTTGAAAGGAATCCATAGGAAACAAGGAATCGATATCGACAATATCGCAATGGAAGGCGGACACTAATCTGAAACTCCCATAAAAAAGCAAAGGGGTTGCACGTTGGTGCGACCCCTTTTTTTGGCCTTAAACCCTACTAAAAGTTTACTGAATGGCGTCCCTAAAATAAGGAAGCTTATACGATGCGCCTGAACTTCAAAAATAAATTCGACAAACTACACGTTCGGGCAGTATTTTGTAGGAAAATATTTAGAATAAAAACAAACAAAAAACGCTGCAAATCGCAGCGTTTCCGTTATTTATTTTCCTTGTAACGCCTGTCAGGCGTGCCATCTTTCTTTACGTGGACGGCCTTCGTGGTCTGCTTGTAGCGTTTGTCGGGCGTTCCGTCTTTCTTGAGGACGACACCGTCTTTTACGACTTTCGTGTCTTTCTTAACCGTCGTGGCCGATTTCTTGGCTGTAGCCGAAGCCTCGGTCGTGGTTTTCTTTACCGTCTTGGCCTTCGTCGTGGTCTGTGCCTGGGCCGAGAATGTCAACGCCAGCAGGAACATCAGGGTGAAAAATACTTTCTTCATAATGTGGTTATTAAGTTTAATCCGAAGTTACGAAAAGATACTCTCGTGCCCTGATTTATTAACGTTATCTTTTTGGAAAATGGGCGCGCGTTAGCTACATTTAGGAACATATTAAAAACCCCAAAGATGAATACCGTAATGCCAAATTTACAAAGCCTCGCCATGTTGTCGGCGGTGATTGCTTTTGCCTCGTGCGAACAGCACAAACAAGTCAAGATCGAGGAATCGGGAACTGAAGTCGTGAAAGTACGCACGCCCCAGGAAGACACGATAAACAAGGTCGCCGAACCCGAAGCACAAACCGCGACTGTAAAGGGAAAAGTACTTGAAGTGCGCCCCGGAAAAGATGGCTACACGGCGAAGATCGAAACGTCGGCCAAGGAAATCTACTTCGTGACCGTAAGCCATTCGAACCTAAAAGATCATTCGCAATACAAATCGGTCGCTGTAGGCGATGAAATCAGCGTCACGGGCGATTCGTGGAAACTCGAAGACGAAAACCAGATCACCGTACGCGAACTACGCTAAGATCAAATCCTGAAAATTCCGCCAACTACGAACGTGCGCTCCAAAAAGTTGAAGTGCTGTTGCGCTTTGTCTGACGAACTCGCCGTCGTACGGATGTCCTGCATGTCGATATAACCCGCTTTGACTTCCGATTGGATAAAGAAATACTTCAAAAAAGTTAGGTTCAGCCCGGCCTTCACGTCGGCTCCCCAACCTGAAACGTGGAAATCATCATGACGTTCCATTCCCATAAGCGTCGTGTTCGTTTTTGGGTACAAAACACCGGCTCCGCCACCAACGAGCGTGTTGAGTTGGATCCAGTTGCCGTTGAGCCCGATATATTTCCCGATATCGTCGACGCGCGTCAGTTCGGCGCTGATGAAATTTAATCCGTCGGTGTGTTCGAATTTCAGGAAATCTTCGCTCATGACCGTCGGATCATTTTGATAGGTTCCGTCGAAAGGCGCGTGTCCGTCGATAGTTCCCGTCATGTTCACGGTCTGGTTTTGCGTCATTACGTATTTCATGTGATCGACGCCGACCGACGCATTCCATTTGTCGTGGAAGAAATAACCCAATCTGAAGTTCGTTTGCGGGATCGTCATGCGCGTCGGATTGATGTAATCGATGTGCACGCCTTTTGGTTTGTCGTGCGCTTCGACATCCTGAAGCGTGAAATTGTAATCCTTGCCTTTGAACGTTATGTCCGATGTGGAATAGCTGTCTCGGTTACCGCCCCAGAAAACGAAGAATTTACCTTTGTTATGGTCGGTGTATTTCTCGGTTGCGATGTGATCCTGGGCAAAGTCACTTTCACCGAATGCCAGCAATGCCAGCAGCACAATTGAGATGTGTTTCACGATATGTATTGAAAAGTTTGTTTGGTTCGGAGCGCATTTTGCGACCCGAGGGTAATTTAGAACGTGTTGATCGTCTGTCTGATCGCGACCAGCTTCCTCATAAGGTCTTCGAAATAATTCAGATGCAACATGTTCGCGCCGTCGCTCTTGGCGTTGGCCGGGTCAAAATGCGTTTCTATGAAAATACCGTCGGCTCCTACAGCGATGCCTGCCTTGGCGATGGTTTCGATCATGTCGGGACGTCCGCCTGTAACTCCCGCGGTCTGGTTGGGCTGTTGAAGCGAGTGCGTCACGTCGAGAACGGTAGTCGCGAATTGCTTCATCGTCGGGATGCCGCGGTAATCCACGATCATGTCCTGGTATCCGAACATCGTTCCGCGATCGGTCACCATTACGTTTTCGTTGTTGCAATCGAGCACTTTTTGCACGGCGTGCTTCATGCTTTCCGGACTCATGAATTGTCCCTTTTTCAGGTTCACGACTTTTCCGGTGTTCGCAGCCGCGACGACAAGGTCGGTTTGGCGTACCAAAAATGCGGGTATTTGCAGCACATCGACATACTCGGCGGCCATTGCGGCGTCTTCGTTCGTATGGATGTCAGTGACTGTCGGGACATTAAAAGTCTCGGAAACCTTGCGTAATATCTTTAGCGCTTTTTCATCGCCGATTCCTGAGAAACTGTCGATGCGCGAGCGGTTTGCTTTCTTGAAAGAACCTTTAAACACGTACGGAATCGCAAGTTTGTCAGTAATCTCAACGAGATTCTCGGCAATCCTGAGCGCCATTTCCTCGCCTTCGATGGCGCAAGGGCCGGCGAGTACGAAGAAGTTTCCGCTGTCTAAATGTTTGATATTGGGTACATTCTGTAAGTTCATTGGGCTTTTTTAAAAAGTTGCACAAAGATACGCCAAAATCGAACCCGTAGAATTTATCGGGAAAGGTTTTTAACAATAATGTTAACTTTTGATTTTACTTTTTGAGACCGAGCCCGACGGGAACCAAAATCGCGCCTTTTTCATAAATGTTGATGTACAACAACGTGCGTTTTTTTTGTCCGACCCAGGTCACTTCATAGATGTCGACGAATCCCGCGCCCATGTCACTGCGTTTGGACGGGAACGGGCAACAAGTGTCGACTTTTTTGAAGAAGATTTTTTCGCCGTTCGGGCCTGAAAGCGCCCTGAGATAGCGCTCGGCATTGACCGTTTCGTTTTTTGAGTTGTGATAGAAGACATTCACGGGATAATCGGGATCATATCCGTATTTTGGATCTTTGCTGAATTCCGTGATTATAAATGCATTGTCCTTCATTTTGGGCACCGGCGCGTTGTCATCTATGTTTTTTATCGTCGATTTGGTGCTCACGCAAGAGGCGAGAAGCAAGGACAACAGCGGAATCAGGATCAGTTTTCTCATCTTATTTGGTTTTGTTGCGATACAACAGCGACAGCATTGCCGATGCGACGACGCCTGACGACAGCACAAGTTGCATGCCGTTGTAAATACTGGAACTCATGTTGGCGTATTCTTCAGCTTCGACGCGCGTACGTTTTCCTTTCGCGGTCATTTCGGTAATCGTATTTTCAAACAGTTCGGGCGCGATGACGCGATGTATCACGTTTTTCTGCACGGGAACCAGGACCGTGACGATCGCCGTGAGCATCAATCCTGCAAAGAAACCCTGGCGCCAGTTCATGTTTCCGTTAAAATAGTCTTTTTTCTTCTCGCGATAAAACATAACGTAGATAAACATCCCGAAAGGGGCGAAGGCGAGTGGCGACAGTAAAAAATATGTAAAATCAGGTTTTTGGTACAAACCCATTTCTTTCTCCACGATGGCCGATGCGATAAGCAACAGCGTCAAAAGGATTCCCCATTTTATCTCGATGGAAAACTTCTTCATTATTTCAATTTTCGCCAAAGTTAGGATTTATTTTTAACCGACCCATAGCCGCACAATGTTTACCTTTACGCCAAATTTGATTTATGGAAGTAATTTATGGAACCTGGCCTTGGTACGTGAGCGGATTTCTCATCGGGCTTGTGATGTTGAGCCTGATCTGGCTTGGAAAAACGTTTGGGATGTCGTCTAATCTTCGTTCGATATGTTCAATAGTCGGCGCCGGAAAATACGTCCCGTTCTTCGCGTTCGACTGGAAATCACAGCGTTGGAACCTCGCCGTGATTGCGGGAGCGATGCTTGGCGGATTCGTCGCCGTACATTGCTTGTCGTCGCCCGATAACGTGACGCTGAATCCCAAAACGGTTGAACAACTCGATCATTTGGGTATCGACGCGCCACAGGGAAAATTACTTCCCGACACGATTTTCAGCGCCGAAGCCATGCAATCGCCAAAGATGGTTTTCATCCTTTTGATCGGTGGTGTGCTGATCGGGTTCGGAAGCCGATACGCCGGCGGTTGCACCTCAGGTCACGCGATCACGGGTTTAAGCAATCTGCAGATTCCGTCATTGAAAGCCGTCATCGGATTTTTCGTCGGCGGATTGATCATGGCGCATTTCATCCTGCCGATGATCTTCAATAAATAATAGAAATAAGAATAGAAGATAAAATGATAAAAGCATTCAAATATCTACTCGTCGGATTCGTATTCGGAATCGTTCTCACGAAATCCGAAGCCGTTTCGTGGTACCGCATCTACGAAATGTTCCAATTCCAGTCGTTCCACATGTACGGCATTATCTCGGTGGCCATCCTGACGGGATTGGTCGGCATCCAGATCATGAAAAGACGCAGCCTCAAAAACATAAAAGGCGAAACGATCATCGTCCCCGATAAAGAGCCCGGATCCGCGCGTTACTGGATCGGCGGACTGATCTTTGGGCTTGGCTGGGCTCTTGCAGGCGCTTGTCCCGGACCGGTTTTCATACTGATCGGCGCAGGTTTTTGGCCGTTGATTTTCGTACTCGTCGGCGCTTTAATGGGCACATTTATTTATGGGGTTTTGAAGGATAAGTTGCCGCATTAACGACTCGCCCTGCGGGCTTGGGACACGCTACGCTTTTGAAAAGCTTCGCTTTGGATTTGATTCGGTTCAGGAGAATTTTTAGATTTTCAAAGACGGTTTAGAAATGAACTCGAATAAAAAATCCCGCTTCGGTTAGAGACGGGATTTTTTGTTTAATAAAAATTTCAAATTCAATGTGAAGATTTCAGCAGGTCGTTTTTCGGGATGTTCGAAACGAGATTTTCTTCTACCGATTCGAATCCAAAGCCCGTAGGGCGCGTCCAAAGCGCAGCGTATCTACTGATAAACTCTCACATAATCCACCACATATTCCTGCGGAAAAATCGAATCGTCCACGTCGGGTCCGCCGAAATTCCCACCCACCGCGACGTTCAGGATAAAGAACTCGGGAGTGTCGAACGGCCAATTGTCGGGCGTCGCTTTCTCAGGACGTTTTACCGTGTTCACGAGTTTTCCGTCAACGTAGAAATCGATCTTATCTTTGCTCCAATCGCAACCGAACGTGTGGAAACCTTCTTCGATGTCTTCGATTTTTACTTTTTGCGACAATGCGTTTCCGCCGTTATTATCGGGCGTGTGGAGCGTATTGTAAACCATGTCGGGTTCGCGCCCGATGTATTCCAAAATGTCGATCTCACCCGATTTCGGCCATCCGACCTTATCGATATTCGCGCCAAGCATCCAAAATGCCGGCCAAATCCCATGACCGACGGGGAGTTTCGCGCGCGCTTCCATATAACCGTATTTGAATTCCTTCTTGCCTTTTGTCGTGATGCGCGTTGACGAATACTTCTTGCCGTCGCGTTTTACGGTGATCGTCAACATTCCGTTTTCGACCTTGTGGCTGTCCTTGCCATAGTTCTGGCGCTCGTTGTTTCCCCAACCGTGATCGCCGAATTCGAAATTCCAGTTTTTCTCGTCGAGCGATTTTCCGTCGAAATTTTCTTCCCAAACCAATTTTTTGTCGGCTTTCTGCGCGACACAAATTGACGTCAGCAGCAATAATGTGATAAGTTTTTTCATGATTATTGGTAAACGCGTAAATAATCTATTTCCATGGTCGATTCGACGAAGTTCGGGTCGATATTACCACCGAAATTTCCGCCCATCGCCATATTTAAAATCAAGAAAAAGTCGTGGTTGAAAGGTAGGTCGGTACTATTGAAAACCGTATGAAAAAGATTTCCGTCGACGTAAAACTTCAGCGATTGCGCCGACCATTCGCAAGAATAGATATGGAATTCGGTCGATGCTGTGGGAACCGTCATATGGTTCGTATTCGCGTTTCCACCCGAATGTCCGGGATAGTGCAAAGTTGCGTGGATCGTATTTTGCTGGTTCCCGACGTGCTCCATCATATCGATTTCACCACAACTGGGCCACGTGGCCGAGGCGTAATTTTCGCCGAGTGCCCAAATCGCAGGCCATGTCCCGGCTCCCGTTGCAAGTTTTGCGCGCGCTTCGATTTTGCCGTACGTGAATTCGAATTTGTTTTCGCTTTTCATGCGCGCTGACGTGTAGGCCGCACCGCTGAAATCTTGCTTCTTCGCCGTTATTTTTAACAAACCGCCTTCGACTTTGGCGTTGTCGAGGCTTGTCGTGTAATATTGCGCCTCGTTGTTTCCCCAGCCACCGGCGCCGGTTTCGAGCGTCCAGTTGGTGGCGTTTGGCGCGCCATCAATATCAAACTCTTCCGACCAAACTAATTGTGGCGCATAAAAAACAGTCACGGCGGTGCTCGATGTGATGGACGTATTTCCCGTCCCGAATGCCTTTACGCTGACGACGTAGGTGTTCGTGCCGATAGTCGTGAACTGTTTATCGATTGTTCCGTTCGCTCCGTTCACAGTCTGTATCGCACCGCCCTGAAATGTGAGTTGGATGCTTTGCGCATTGTCGGCGCTTACGGTGAATGCGACCATTCCGGAACCGTCGCCATTTGGATTTTGGTCATCCTGACCTACGATTTCTGACGAGATGACGAGATTCGTCGGTGCAACGGCCGCAGGTCCGTCGTCGTCGTTGCCGGATCCGCTGCCGCTGCTCGAGCACGAAACCGAAATAAATGCAAGGCTGAAAAAAATGGCCGCAGTTTTAAAGAAATTCTTCATTTTTAAGGTTGATTTTTAGTTGTTCCTCCAAAAATAACAAAACACATCGTACAATAACCCTTAAAATTTGCGTTAATAACTCGTTGCTAACTTTATTTTTTAATAAATCGGCACCAACGGTTTTTCACATATTTTTGAGAACGACAAAAAATCTAACAGTATGAACAAAATGCGATTTACATTGGCTTCGATGGCACTCACCGCCGGGCTTCTCTTTTCTTCGTGCGGCAACGATGACGGGCCGCGTGCTTCAATCACGGGAAAATGGGATTATTTGAAAACCATTACGCAAGTGGACAATCAAAACCCTTCATCGGTTAATTATCCCGGACACGAACCCGGATGTGATAAGGATTATCAGGAATTCCTGGAAGGCGGAAGTTTTCGCGACGTAGCGCTTTTCCAAGACCAGGACGACAATTGCAATGAGTTTGCCGATTCGGGCGAATATGCGCTCAACGGCGATTTGCTGACGATCCAGGTAGATGGTGAAGTAGCTGAAACGTTTACCGTAACCAAGCTCACGGGCGCCGAACTCCGATACGAATCGACCGCCCAAACGGGAGGCGTTTCCATAACGGTGACGCAAGTCTTCAGGAAGAAGTAATAAAAAAGTCCTTATCGAAACGGTAAGGACTTTTTGTTTTCAGACGATTTCGGCGCTCAGGCCGGCTTCGAGGAGTTGTGTGCATTGTGGCTTGAGCTCGTCATAAGCTCCGGTCTTCACAGTGCATTTTCCTTTGTAGTGGATGATCAACGAACATTGTTCGGCTTGCTCTGCCGTGTGGCTGCAAACGCGGATCAACGTATCGATCACGTGATCGAACGTGTTCACATCGTCGTTGTACAGGACGATTTCGTTGTTGTTATGGACTTCGTCGGCAATCGCGACGTCTTCCTGGATTTTCTCTTTTGTACTCATATTTTTCAATGGACAATTGACAATGGATAATTGACAATTGTTGCGATTTTTAAAAATTAAGGGAAACGGAGCGTCTGAATTTCAACCCATAAGTTGCCCAATATCCGTACTCCATTGACAATTATCAATTATCAATTGTCAATTATCAATTTCTTCAAAACGGAAAAACTAATTTATATATTTCAAAGAAACCCAATTATTGCGTGCGAATTTTTTCACGTACGTCAATCCTTTTTCCACGCAGGATTCGTTGATGGCTTCGATGTCTTCTTCATAAAAACCGCTGAGCAACAGAATGCCATCCTTGTTCAGGCAATCGACGTATTGCTGCATGTCGGCGAGTAAAATATTTCGGTTGATGTTCGCGATGATCAAATCGTAACGCTTTCCTTCAAGCAAGGCGGCGTCGCCTTCGTAGACCGTGATGTGCTTGCAGTCGTTGCGTTCGGCGTTCTCGATCGAATTCAAATAACACCAGTTGTCGATGTCGATAGCGTCGATCGGTTCGGCGCCTTTCATTTCGGCAAGAATGGCTAAAATCGCGGTTCCGCAACCCATGTCGAGGGTTTTCAACCCGGTTACGTCGGTTTCGAGCAAATGCTGGATCATCATGTGCGTGGTCTCGTGATGCCCGGTTCCGAAGCTCATCTTGGGTTCGATCACGATGTCGAATTCGGCGTCGGTTTTCTCGTGGAATGTCGCGCGCACATGGCAACGTCCGTCAACGTCGATGGGTTCGAAATGCTTTTCCCATTCCTCGTTCCAATTGACTTGGTCGATTTCCTCGATCGAGTGCTCTATTTTGAATTCGTCCGACTTCAAAATGAAAATATCGTCGAGAATATTCTCGTCCCACAATTCTTTTTTGATGTAGGCGATCACGCCATTGTCGGTCTCAATGAAGGATTCGAACGGTTTTTCGCCCAATTCGGCTACTAGGATTTCGCAACCCGGTTCTTTTGGGTCGACATTGAAATGGTAACCGAGATATATGTTTGACATTTGAATTTTTTTGCAAAGATACATAAGACAGCAGACAAAAAGACCAAAGACAAATGACAAAAGATGAAGGACGAACGAAAGAAAAATGGAATATCAGGGCCGATAAAATCGACGCGCGTATCCGATGCGACGTAATGTTAGCTTAACAAAAAATTAATACTAAATTTGCCCAACCTAACTACACAATCATGAAGAAAATTACGCTGCTTTTGTTCTTGCTTTTCGCGATGGAATCGATGGCGCAAATTGTCGTCGGACGCACGAACAACGACAATGACTTGAAACTTTCGACGTTGCCGTACTACAATTTCGGTAAGGGATTGGGCCTGACGTCGCCCGACAGTATTTTCCAGCTCAACATCAGGTTCCGTATCCAAAACCGCGTCACATATTACGATATCGAGGACGAGAAACCGCAGTATGACGGCCAGATCAGGCGTTTGCGTCTGCGATTCGACGGTTACGTGGGCAATCCGAAATTTTTGTACGCGATCCAATTGTCGTTCGCTCCCGGAGACGTGGGCGAAGTGCGAGACGGAGAAAACCTTAACATCATTCGCGACGCCGTGATTTATTACCGACCGAATGCGAGCTGGAACATCAGTTTCGGACAGACGAAATTACCCGGAAACAGACAGCGCGTGAATTCGTCGGGCGGTTTGCAATTGACCGACCGTTCGATCAACAACGCGCGTTTTACGATCGACCGCGACTTCGGGATCCAAGTGCACCAGCTCAACGAATTCAAGGAAAAATTTTCATACAATTTCAAAGGCGCAGTTTCGACGGGCGAGGGCCGAAACATCACCGGAAATGCCGATGACGGCGTTGCACTTACCGGAAAAGCCGAAATTTTCCCACTCGGCGCTTTCACAAAAGACGGTACGTATTTCGAAGGCGATTTGATGCGTGAGAAAATACCGAAAATCATGTTCTCGGGCGCATTCCAGCAGAATAACCAGGCGCGCAGGACAGGCGGACAATTGGGCGAGGAACTTTTCGACCAACGCACGATAAAAACCACGATGCTCGACGCCATGTTCAAATACAACGGCTGGGCGGCGATGGCGGCATACATGAAGCGCGAAACGAGCAAAGATCCGATTACCGTGAATCCTGTAGACCCGACGGATTTACGTTACGTTTACACGGGGCATGGTTTCGATTACCAGTTGAGTTATTTGTTTCGGTCGAATTATGAAGTCATCGGACGTTTTTCAACGCTGAATCCGAACAATGAAATCCAAACGCTCACGCCCAAACAAAAGGAATATTCGATCGGGCTCACGAAATACATTTGGGAACACACGTTCAAACTTCAGGGAGAATTGACGTTCGATACGTTGGATTACATCGATGGAACGTCGAAGAATAATTGGTATTTGCGCTTTCAGATTGAGATGGGGATTTGATTTTTAGTTGATAATTGATAATTGACAATTGACAATTGATAATTAACAATTAATAATTAATAATTACCATTGAGGTTGGCGGGAAATTTTAGGGACAAATTCATTCGTGAGACGGAAGAGATGCATTCGAATAAACGCATCGACGCATCAACATTGACATATTCCGCCAACGCAAGAGATCGATTCAAATAAACAAATAAACAAGTCAACAAATCGACGCATCAACATCGACGTATTCGCCAACGCAAGAGATGCATTCAAATAAACGCATCAACAAATCAACGCATCAACATCTACTTATTCGCCAACGCAAGAGATCGATTCAAATAAACAAATCAACAAATCAACAAATCAACAAACCAACATCTACTCAAGTTCCAACTTAAACACAAAAATCTTCATATACCGCTCATCATTCGCTTCATACGAATACGTAATCGTTCTTTTTACGGGATCGAGCACGATTTTGCTCTTGAGTACCTTTGATCGCAACGACCAGGTACTTTCTCCGTTTTCCTGTTTGTAAGCCGTGATGTTTCCGTGGTACATGCGGGTTTTCGCATCGTCGGTCATGCTGATCACGACATAACCGCTGTTCTTGTTGATTTGTTCGCGTATGTCAATGATGGAATGCTCTTCCTCAGTATCCTTGAGTTCATACGCTTGTTTTTGCTCATTCCACATGTAGAACTGGCGAAAATTGGAATTGTAACGTGATTGTGTGTCGGTTTGCGAATAGGCAAGGCAGCACGAAAAAGCCAAAAAACAGGCGAGTAAGTATTTCATTTTCAGATTTTAGGGACTGCACCTAAACGGCAATGCCGCTCCAAAAGTATAAAAGAAAGCGTTAAAATTTATTTTTGATTGCAATTTTCGAGCTCATGTTCTAAAACATAAATTCGCGATTTCAAACTTTTAAAGCTATTCAAAGCAGGTTGCGTGTTTTTGAAACTGCGCTTCGCCGCCTCGCAATCACCTTGTTTTATCAAAGCTTTCGTCATATTATAATACGATAAATAGTACGATTTCTCGTCTTCGGCATGTGCCACCGTATATTTCGAGATTATGATGCATTTATCATATTCGCCATTCAGGTAATAGCTGCGACCCAAATGTACTCCGGCATTCAATTGGTTCGAATCAAAAATAATGTGCGATCGATTGTAGAAATCGATGGCATCCTTGAAGTTTCCTGTTTCATACGCGATATGTCCGAGATTCGTAAGCACTACGGCATTCGTCGGTTCAAGTTCGAGCGCTTTAAGCAGGTTCTGTTTTGCGCCAGGGAACTTCTTTTTTTCATACAGCGCAATGCCTTTGTCGCAAAGTTGTTTGGCTTTAGCATTGTTGAACTTCATCCGCTGTTGGTAATGTTGAAGGCCGCTTCGTTTGTCGTCGTTCGATATCAGGTGTTGCGTCTTGTCGGCTTCGGCCTTATTGCCTCCGCATCCAAAACTTCCAACGGCTAAAACGAATATCGTGAAAAACGAAACGACCTTTCTCATAAACTTACAGTGCTGAAGCGATCGCGGCAAAGTCAGCCGCTTTCAAGGCCGCGCCTCCAATAAGGCCGCCGTCCACATCGGGTTTTGAAAAAATTTCTTTCGCGTTTTCAGGTTTCACGCTTCCGCCGTAAAGAATCGAAACATCTTCGGCAACATTGCTTCCGAATTTCTTGCGAACCGTCTCGCGGATGAACTCGTGCATTTCCTGAGCCTGTTCCGGGGAAGCGGTTTCTCCTGTCCCGATGGCCCAAACCGGCTCATACGCCAAAACGATTTTTTCCCAATCTTTCTCCTGAATATGGAAAAGCCCGTCGCGCAATTGGTTTTCGACGACGTTGAAATGATTGTTGTCCTTTCGATCCTTCAATTCTTCACCGAAGCAGAAAATCACGGTCATGTCGTGTTTCAAGGCGGTGTCGGTCTTGTTGGCGATCAAAGCGTCGGTTTCGTTGAAGTAACTGCGACGCTCCGAATGTCCGAGGATTACGGTGTCCACGCCGATGCTCTTTAACATGTCGGCCGAAATCTCGCCCGTGAACGCGCCGCCTTCCGCCTGGTGCATATTTTGTGCCGCGACACCGATATTCGTGAATTCAAGGTGTTGTACCGCCGATGCAAGGTTCACGAAAGTGGGAGCGACGATGATCTGCGCTTCGGCATCGGTTGGCAATTGTTCTATAAGTTCGTTGAGCAGGTCTTCGGTTTCTTCAGCATTTTTGTGCATTTTCCAGTTTCCGGCAACAATTTTTTGTCTCATTTTGATTTCAATTGGGTTAGGGTAGTGTTTAGTTTGTCGAAGTCGGTTTCGATGGCGCGATAGATTGCGATCTTTCCGGTTTTATCGACGATGATATAGCGTGGGATCCAGTCGAGGTCGATCGCTTGCCCGAACTTGCCTTTCATGCCGTCGGTTGCCCAATAATGATCGCCCTTGAGATCGTGTTTCTGGATTCCCGCTTCCCATTTGTCCTTGACCTTGTCCATCGAGATGAACACGTAATCAGCTTCGGGATGATTCGCCTGCAGTTCCTTGAATTTGGGCATGGCCTTGACGCAGTCGCCACACCATGAAGCCCAAACGTCGATAAAGATCGTCTTGCCTTTATGTTTCTTGAGGATTTCGTCGAAAGTGGCGTTCTTATTGTCGAGCGTGGCAAGCGTTTCAGAAAGGCTTTCCTTGGAAAACTCGGTTTTTTGCGCCTGGGAGCACGAAAAAAGACCCGTTATGACGATGGCAATCAGTAATTTTTTCATCGCGAATGATTTTTACAAAGGTACTTTACTAAAATACAAAGATTCGCAAAGAAACCTAAATTTTTTGGGCTGTAAAAAGCATCCGATGCATTTCAGGTTAGCAATTTGTTATGTTTTAGCGTCAATCGCTCAACCTGAATGGTTTAGAAAGGAATTTGTGGATTTGGGTCGCAACCGTAGATTTTTAATTCGTCGAATATGGCGTTATCAGGTCGGGATACAGTGCAATTTGAATCGACAATCATCACGACGGGTCGAAATTCCGATACCGATCGACAAGAAAAATTGAAAAAGATTTACTTCACTTTTTTCCGACGATCGCCTTCATCGTCCAAAAAAACGATTTTGCTGCCTGATTTGCGTTTGCGTTCGCGTCGCTTAAGTTTATATAGATAATGTATGATCAGGCAGACACCGATTACCGAAAGCAACATGAAAAGCCATCCTATGATAATGTAAAAGGCGTTTCCAAGTATTGGATTTTCAGTGATCGAAATCACATTCAGCATGAAAAGTCCTATCAGGAATACCAAAAGGCAAAGCCCGAATCCCTGATAGCTTCTTTTACGTTCCTCCTTAAACATAAATCGCAAATGTTGGTTTGTTGCTTGCGAATTTAATCAAGAATTAGTTTCTCGCTGTCTTTCCAGTGAAGTTTTTGTGAAATTGTTCCGTTTTTAAGAACTACAAGGCTCGGATTGGCGCGCTCGATGGTCTTTAAGGTCGTCGCATCGCAGAAATAATAGTCGAACGTCTGCCCGTATTTTTGCTTCGCGGCGGTAACTTCGTCGCCTAACGCTGCGCTCATAGCAATCACTTTATAACCCTTGGCTTTGGCGTCGGTTGCGATTTTTTCAAGTTTTTCCATGCCTTCGGGACTCGATTTCGTCAGATCGTAGGCGACGAACATGAGCAACTTCGGTTCGAGAAGCAATTCATCTTTATAATCTGATCCGTCTTTTTCCATCGTGAAATCGTGGATCGGCGGCACATAGCCTTGCGAGATCACCTTGTCTTTGCGTTCGACGAATTCGGCACCTTCAGGGAGATTCATCAAATCGTTTTCACCGAATTCCTTGTTCACGCCTTTTACTTTGTACACGAAGATCATCTCGACTTTCGCGCGTTCGGCTCCTTCAGGAAACTCCATTCCTTTTTGGATGTTCGTCCCGACTTTATAGGCGCGGAAATCCTTCAACGGCAAATGATTCAATACCCAATACGCCATGAACCCGCAAAGCGCGACGCTCAAATAGACCAAGCCGTTGCGGAACGATTGCGGCAAAATGGGTTTGACAAGTTTCATGTTGATGAACAAAATCAGGATGAAGAACAACAACACGACGTCTTTCGTAAACGATTGCCAAGGCGTCAATTTCAATGCGTCGCCGAAACAGCCGCAGTCGGTCACCTTGTTGAAATACGCCGAATAGAATGTTAGGAACGTGAAAAACACGATCATCAGCAGCAAACTCCAGATCGTGAATTTAGGTTTATAACCGAGCAACAACATCACGCCCAAAACGACTTCGAAAATCACGACGAAAACCGCGATCGCAAGCGCAGCCGGAACCAAAAACGGCAGGTTCAATACAGGCTCGCTGAAATATTCTTCGAGTTTGAACGAAAATCCGATCGGATCGTTGAGTTTGATGAGGCCTGAAATAATAAATAATATTCCGACGAAGATCCTTGAAAATTGCGTGATGATGTTTTTCATATTCTAGCCGCGGATTCGCGGATTTTTTTAAAATTATCCATATTAAAAATCCGCGAATCCGCGGTAAAATCTTTATTTCCCGATATGAATCAAAGCGAAAACCGCGTAATTGATCATGTCCTGGTAATTCGCGTCGATACCTTCAGATACCAGCGTTTTTCCTTTGTTGTCCTCGATTTGCTTGACGCGCAGGATTTTCTGCAGGATCAAATCGGTGAGTGAACTCACACGCATGTCGCGCCACGCCTCGCCGTAATCGTGGTTCTTGGCCTCCATGAGCGCTTTGGTCTGGGCGATTTTCGCATCGTATAGTTCGGTGGCTTTTCGTGTGTCGAGATCGGGTTGGTCGGCGATTCCGAGATCGAGTTGGATTAGCGCCATTACAGAATAATTGATGATCCCGACGAATTCCGAAGCCTCGCCTTCATCGACCTTGCGCACCTCATTTTCCTGCAAACTGCGGATGCGTTGCGCCTTGATGAAAATCTGGTCGGTGAGCGAAGGCAATCGAAGAATGCGCCAGGCGCTGCCGTAATCGGTCATTTTGTTTGAGAAAAGCGAACGGCAACCGGCAATGACACTGTCGTATTCCTGCGAGGTATTCTTCATTATAGGTGTATATTTGTGTAGCGATCCCAAAAGTAAAAAAATTATCGCACTGGCGGTGTTTCGCATCGGCGCTAATTTGTTAATGAATTATAATTGTATGACAATCAACTGCAAAGGAAAACTCATCGATTTGTCAAGCCCGAAGGTTATGGGCATCTTGAATGTCACGCCCGATTCGTTTTTTGACGGTGGGCAATACCGAAGCGATTCCGATTTCCTTTCCCAAGCTGAGAAAATCCTCTCAGAAGGTGCGACGTTCATCGACCTGGGCGGCTATTCATCGCGTCCCGGAGCCGATTTCGTGTCGGAGATCGAGGAAACGAACCGGCTTTTGCCCGTGATCGATTTGTTGTTAAAGGAATTTCCCGACGCCTTGCTTTCGATCGACACGTTCCGAAGCCGGGTCGCGAAAGCCTGTGTTGAAAACGGCGCGGCGATCGTGAACGACATCTCGGCGGGATTGCTCGACTCCAACATGCTTGAAACCGTGGCCGATCTGCGCGTCCCGTACATCATGATGCACATGAGAGGCGAATCCAAGACGATGCAGCAATTCACCGATTATGACGATTTGGTAAAGGATATACTTTTTTATTTTTCACAACGCGTCCAAGAGGCGCGACGTTTTGGGATTTCAGATATCATCGTCGATCCGGGCTTCGGGTTCTCGAAGACGCTTACACAGAATTATGAACTACTGCACAAACTCGAGCTTTTCCAGTTGATCGAATTGCCGTTGCTCGTCGGGATTTCGAGAAAGTCGATGATCTATAAAGTACTCGAAACCAAAGCCGAACAAGCGCTCAACGGAACGACTGTCCTTAATACGATCGCACTGTCGAAAGGCGCGAATATTTTGAGAGTTCATGATGTGAAGGAAGCGGTGGAATGTGTCCGGATAATTGGGCAGTTAGATGATTAGAAAATTAGAAAATTAGAAAATTAGCGGATTAGCGGATGGGATTTTGGGTTGGATTGGTGGTTTTCGTTTTTGAGGATGTTTGGTGTTGCGTTCGCGTATATTGTTTAAAATAACCCGAAACGCCAAGCCTGCCGTAATTTATTCGCTAATTTTCGAATTCGCTAATTTGCTAATTTTCGCGTTAGGGATAGAAGTGGAAATCCTTTTCAAAACAGGTTTGCCTGCAACAGCAAACCTGTTTTGAAAAGATTGAAACGGATAGCCCGACGGCGGTAACTGTTGCTTTCGGCGTGACCGACTCGTGCAACCGCCGGAACGCCCAAAAAACTTTAGCACCATGCACTTTAGCACGTCAGCACTATTGATGGTGATACGGTTCGCCCTTCAAAATCGTAAACGCGCGATATACTTGCTCCACGAAAAAAAGCCGCACCATTTGATGCGAGAACGTCATGAGTGACAATGAAATTTTGCCCTGGGACTTTGCATAAACGGTGTCTGAAAATCCGTATGGACCGCCGATCACGAACACCAACGTCTTGATTCCAGAGTTCATTTTCTTTTGGAGTTCCTGCGAAAAACCCACGCTTGCGAACGTCTTCCCGTTTTCATCGAGCAGGATGAGTTGGTCGGTGGGCGAGAGTTTCGACAGGATCAATTCGCCTTCTTTTTCCTTTTGCTGGCTCTCGGATAAATTCTTGACGTTCTTGATGTCAGGAATGACCTCGAGGTCGAACTTGATATAAAACGACAAGCGTTTCGAGTAGTCGTCGATGAGTTTCTGAAGTTCCTTGTTGTCGGTTTTCCCGATGGCGAGCAGGCGGATGTTCATCAGCTGTCGAGGAATTTTTGCCCGTCCTTGCTCTTGAGCAATTTGGCGATGAGCAATAGCAGGCCGATGGCTTGAAGCGCCGACGCGGAGATCAGCAGAAAGCTCGCTGACGGCCAATGCATGATGCGGAACAACGCGCCGAAAACCATCAAGAACATTCCGAAAACGTAAATCGATATGATGTAGCGGTTTTTCATTTAGAAATAGTTTTGCTTTCCTTTTTTGGCGGGAAGCAGCAGGAAAAGCAATATGGCCGCGACGATAAGCCCGCAACCGATTACGATCAATGCGGCCGAACCTTCCTCGTCGGCGAAATAGAATGCGATTCCAAGTCCGAGTACGATCATCGCTTTGGACAATACGATTATGGCAGGTATGTTTTTCATTGGATTTTTTTTCAAAAATAAACAATCATAACGATTTTTTCATGCAGACGCTCATTTCGCTGTTCTCGTACGGCGGATATTTTGCGGTGATTTGGTAGCCGAGTTTCGGGTAAAGGCTTACGGCTTCGACTTGTTTGACGCCTGTTTCCAAGATCGCTTCCGGGAAACCGAGTTCACGCGCCCAGTTCTCAAGTTCGGTTACGACAGCCGACGCGATGCCTTTTCCTCTGAATTCAAGCGGAACGTACATTCGTTTCACTTCGATTTGATTTTCGGAATACGGCTTGATCGCGCCCGTTCCTGCAGGAATGTCGTCGTAATAGGCGACGATGGCGTGTTTGACGGTGTCGGTCGTGTTGTGCGATGAGAAGAACGCGTCTTCGTCTCCGTTATTTATGGAAAGTTCGGCGTCGAGCAATGCGATTAATTTTTGGAAGTCGGGATGGCTGGGCGTGGTGCGGAGGAGTTTGAGGTTTTTCATGTTGTAATTTAGGGAGATAAATGAAATTTGGGAAATTCTTTTTTTCATCGGAAGTTGCCAAATTTTGACCCTGACAGGGTGTTATTTAAGTTATTGCCTGTCAACTTATTATCGCTATTTTTCAACCCCATCAATCCATTTTTAAAAATAAAATAACGTCCACATTTCAAACCATTCCGCTTTCCATTTCCGACTATAAACCATACTTTAGCACCACAAATTGCAAACATGATTTCAACCGCCCAATTCAACCACGAGCTCGAACTTATCATCAAAAACGCGCTGCGCGAAGACATTGGCGACGGCGATCACAGTTCGCTCGCGTGCATTCCCGCCGAAGCGCAAGGAAAAGCCAAACTCCTAGTAAAAGACGAAGGAATTATCGCCGGCGTCGAATTCGCCAAGATGATCTTCAACGAAGTCGATGCCGACATGGAAGTCGAAACCCTGATCCAGGACGGTTCACCTGTAAAATATGGAGATGTCGTCTTTCGCGTTTCAGGCCGTTCGCAATCCATTCTAAAGGCCGAACGTTTCGTCTTGAATTCCATGCAACGAATGTCGGCTATCGCGACCAAGACCAAATTCTTCGCGGACTTGCTCGAAGGCACGAACACCAAAATCCTCGACACGCGCAAAACGACTCCGGGAATCCGCGCGATCGAGAAATGGGCAGTCAAAATCGGAGGAGGCGAGAACCACCGTTTCGCATTGTACGACATGGTCATGCTAAAAGACAACCACATCGATTTCGCGGGCGGCATCGGGCTTGCGATCGAGAAAACGAAAAAATATCTCTCTCAAAACAACCTCGACCTCAAAATAATAGTCGAAGCGCGCGATCTAGATGAAGTTTCACAAATCCTTTCGGCGGGCGGCGTTTACCGGATCTTGCTCGACAACTTCGATTACGAAACCACACGCGAAGCCGTAACGATGATCGGCGACCAAAGCCTTACCGAATCATCGGGCAACATAAACGAAAAAACCATACGCGAATATGCTGAATGCGGCGTTGATTACATATCTTCGGGCGCGTTGACGCATTCGGTTTATAATATGGATTTGAGCTTGAAAGCGGATTGAAACGTTTCGTGTTTAGAGTTTAGTGTTACGACGTAACGAGCAACTCTAAACACGAAACCTTAAACAAAAAAAATGTCCCAGGAAATAGAAGCCAAAATAGAACGCATCATCATCGTCCGAAACCTCGCACGCCAAGCCAAGAAGATACAACTTCCGTGGTTGCAAGGTTTATCGCTTTACGATTTGATCGAGATCTATTTCATCGGGATTGCCGAGGGTGCGCTTACCTACCGCGCCGCCGCGATTTCGTTCAGCTTTTTCATGGCGTTGTTTCCGTTTTCGCTGTTCACGCTTAACTTGATCCCGTACATTCCGATCGATCATTTCCAGGACGATTTCATGACGTTCGTTTCCCAATCGGTGCCGCCGAATACGTACGATGCCGTCGCGGTAATCCTGAATGATATTTTGAACAACAGTCATTCCGGCTTGCTTTCCTGGGGTGTCGTGCTGTCGATATTTTTGGCAGCCAACGGTTTGAATTCGATATTGGGCGGTTTCGAAAGCGCGAATCATGTAATCATCAAACGCGGATTCCTGCGGCAGTACGCCGTTGCGCTCGGCATGTCGATCGTCATGGTCTGCATCCTGTTGTTTACGGTTGCGACCATCGTAACGCTCGAAGTCGTGCTCCAAAACCTGAAACTCGACAACATATTCAACGACAACATTCCGCTGCTCGAAGGCACGCGTTACCTGTTCTTGATGCTTATGATTTTGTTCACCGTTTCGGTGCTTTTCAAGTTCGGGACAAAGCGCACGGGCAAGCGTTCGTTCATCTCGATCGGGTCGGTATTCACGACGATTCTGGTAATTATTTCGTCGTATTTCTTTGGAATCTGGGTCGTTAAATTCTCGCGTTACAACGAATTGTACGGTTCGATCGGCACATTATTGATCCTAATGTTTTATATTTGGATTAACTGTATCGTGCTGCTGCTGGGCTTCGAGCTCAACGCCGCAGTGAATCGCGCCAAACGGAAACACTTGGTCGAATCGTGATTTTCAGGAGCTGATCCGGCTGTTCGCTATTAGCTTTTTTAAAAAACGCAATTTTGCATCGGCTTGCGTCGAGCTTCTTTCAGTCGCTGCCGCAATCCGGCAAAATGAACGTTTTTTCGCAAAAGGCTAACCGCTTCCATCCGGGCTAAATATCGAAACCCAATGACAAAATTACTTACACTTTTAGTTGCCGTTTTGCTGACGTCGTTCGCACCCATAAACAATGGCGTCATCGGGAAATGGAAAACCATAGACGACGAAACCGGTAAGGCGATCGCGATCGTCGACATTTATGAAAACGGCGGCAAAGTCTACGGCAAGGTCATCGACATCTTCAACGCCGTCGACAAGAAACGCGTCTGCGTGAACTGTTCCGGCTCCGACAAGAACAAGCCATTGCTCGGCCTGACCGTAATCAAAGGTCTCACAAAAGAAGGCAGTGAATACACGAACGGCAAAATCCTCGATCCCAAACACGGCCGGCTTTACAAGTGTTACATTACACTTGAAGGAAACGATAAATTGAAAGTGCGCGGTTACATCGGGGTTTCGTTGATCGGGCGAACCCAATACTGGTACCGCGTCAAATAATTTTACAACCGAAACGTAATGGGATTATTCGATTTCTTCAAGAAAAAGGAGCCGTCATTCAACGCCAACGAATTGCTCAAGGACGCGCTCGAACTCTTCGCGAAAGGCCTCAACGTGCACGAAGTCGCCGATGCGCTGCGAAAAAAAGGCGTTCCCGACGGCCAGCTCCAAATGATTGTATTGCGCGCTTCCCAGATGAACGAAAAATATTTCTCTGACGCCAAAAATGATGAGCAGAAAGTGTCGGGCGAAAATATTCCCAGGAAAAGCATCAACGACACGTTCGCTGAAAAGAAAGGGCTTTTGAAACAAGATGATGCGATAGTCAATCCGCGTAATCCCGAGATAGAAATCATCAGCACGAACGAAGGCAAACACGGCGACCATTTCGGGGCATTATTCGGGTTCGAATTCATGGCTTCCGATTCCGGTGCCAAACTCGTAAACCAGTTAATGGCCGCTGCGATCAGTACGGAAGCAGTCAAACAAAGTGAGTTCGCGTCATTCCACGAGGCGCGATTCGATGAAATATTCAACACGTCCAAGAAACTTTCGCTGCGAACGGTTTCGACTTCGGAAAACCTTATTTCGGCCTATCCGAGACTCGAAACGTCTTTCGTCGTCCCATTCGCGACGAAACAAATCAGGGAATGGTCGCATGCGAAAAACCTCGAGGCTGAAATTTACGGCGGCGGTCGCGACACGTTCGGATTCGGATTCTTCGCCACCGATTACGCGCTCAACAAGAAAACCTATCAAACGCAAAAGCAACTCGACATCCGCGTTTGGGCGCTCGCTTTCGTAATCGACAAAAGCGACGTCACCGAAATAAACGGAGCTTCACTTTCCGCCGATTTCTCAACGTATATGCCCAATTCTGATTTTCCGGGCGTTTCACATTACGACTTCATCGGTGTATTGCTCGAGTACAGCGAAGTCGCGGTATTCGGCGAAAATTCGGGATATATTCTTCGCGTAAAACTCATAAACGACGCGCAAAACGAAGATTTCTTCACGCTCGATATCTTCGTCAACAAACAAAACATGCGCATCTCGAATCTCGAAAAAGGAATGAAACTCACAGGCTGCCTGTGGTTCGAAGGCGAAATTGCCTAGGTCAGTTTCAGGAATAACGGCTTAATTCTTCAATGATCTCAATGACCTTAATGATCTTAATGGTTTAAAAAATCAAAGAACCTAATCTGTAAAACAAACCGGCTTTTCCATTTTTCACTTTATCTTTACGATCCAATTCCCGCCAACCAAACCATGTCCTTTTTCGTCGAAGTCATACTGCCGCTCAACCTCGCCAAGACGTTCACTTACAGTGTTTCAGCCGCCGAATACGGTTTTATTCGACCCGGAATGCGCATCGCGGTCGCTTTCGGCAAGAACAAAATCTACACGGCGTTGGCCATCGAATTGCACCAAAACGCGCCGCAATTCTACGAAGCGCGTGACATCCACCAAATCCTTGACGAAAAACCTATCGTAACCCAAATCCAGATCGAACATTGGAAATGGATAGCATCCTATTATATGTGCGCGATCGGCGACGTGTATCGAAGCGCGATGCCGTCGGCCTTGCTGCTGGAAAGCGAAACCATAATCGCTCAAAATCTGGATTTCGCAGTCGACACGAACGACTTGACCGACGAGGAATTTCTGATTTATCAAGCGTTACAGCAACAATCGTCGCTCAAAGTCCAGGATGTGATGGCGATCTTGGGCAAGAAGAATATTTTTCCCGTGATCCGGCGCATGATGGTCAAAAACGTCTTGTCGCTCGAGGAAGAAGTGTCCGAAAGCTACAAACCGAAACTCGTGCGCTACATCCGATTGTATCCCGAGTTTGAACGCGAGGAAAAGCTCCAGGAATTGCTTGAAATCCTAAAAAGCGCCAGGAAACAGAGAGAACTTTTATTACAGTATTTCCAATTGCGCGCGTCGGTCAAAAAACCGATTTCGGTCAAGCAACTTACCGATAGCGCAGGCGTGACGTCGACGGTGCTGAAATCACTCGTCGATAAGGGAATTTTCGAGGAATACAACCTGCAGCACGACCGCGTGAATTTCGAAGACAAGCTCGAAGAACGAGAATTAAAACTCAGCGCGGCCCAACAAAAAGCGTTTGACGAAATAAAACAGACGTTTTCCACGAACGACGTCACGCTGCTGCACGGCATAACCGCGAGCGGAAAGACTGAAATCTACATAAAACTCATCGAGGAATTTCTCGCCACGGGAAAGCAGACTTTGTATCTGTTGCCTGAAATCGCGCTCACGACGCAACTCGTGACACGGCTCACGGCCTACTTTGGGAATAGGGTAGCGGTGTTCCATTCCAAATATTCGAACAACGAACGCGTCGAGACCTGGAACCAGATTTTGGAAGGTTCGGAGAAGGCGCAGGTCGTGATCGGCGCGCGATCGGCGTTGTTTTTACCGTTTCGGGATCTCGGCTTCATCATAGTCGACGAGGAACACGAGCAAACGTTCAAGCAGGTCGATCCCGCGCCCCGTTATCATGCGCGCGACGCGGCGATCGTGCTCGCGAACAGTTTCGGGGCGAAAGTTTTGCTGGGTTCGGCGACTCCCGCTATCGAGACGACGTTCAATGCCCAAAGCGGAAAATACGGTTTGGTAGAATTGACCGAGCGCTATGGAAACGTGATGTTGCCCGAAATTGCACTCGTGGATTTAAAGGATAAATATTTCCGAAAGAAGATGTCGGGGCATTTCAGCGATACGTTGCTCGAAGCAATCGCCGAGGCGTTGTCGCTTGGTGAACAAGTCATTCTGTTTCAAAACCGACGCGGCTATTCTCCTGTCGTCGAATGCCTGACGTGTGGTCATGTTCCGCAGTGTACGAATTGCGATGTGAGCCTGACCTACCACAAAGTCAAGAACCAGTTGCGTTGCCATTATTGCGGTTCGTCGGTGGCATTCCCGACGCATTGCCACGCGTGCCACAGTGTCGATCTGACTACGAAAGGCTTCGGTACCGAACAGATACAGCACGAATTGCAGGAATTGTTTCCGAATCATAAAACCGGACGAATGGATCAGGACACGACGCGCGGTAAATTCGGTTTCGAGAAAATCATCGACAGTTTCAGGGATCGCGAGATCGACATTCTCGTCGGTACGCAGATGTTAGCGAAAGGACTGGATTTCGACAACGTGAGTCTGGTCGGGATCATGAACGCCGACAATATGCTGTATCACCCGGATTTCCGCGCGTTCGAACGCAGCTACCAAATGATCACGCAGGTTTCGGGTAGGGCAGGTCGGTCTTCAAAACGCGGAAAAGTGATCATCCAGACCTATAATCCGTTCCATAATGTAATCCGACAGGTTACAGATAACGACTACGCGGGCATGTACGCCGAGCAGCTATATGAACGTAAAATCTATAAATATCCGCCGTATTTCAAGTTGATCCGACTCACGCTGAAGCATCGCGATTTCGAGAAATTGAAGCAGGGTTCGCAATGGTTGTATCAGGTTTTGTCGCAGAATCTGGATTTGCCCGTGCTCGGACCTGAGGAACCCCCGATTTCCCGCATCCGCAACGAATATATCCGCACGATAATGGTGAAGATTCCGCACGATAAGCCGTTGCAGGGCACGAAGAAGACGATACGTAGGATTTTGGATAGCTTTGAGGCGGTGTCGCAGTTTCGGCCTGTAAAGGTATCGGTGAATGTGGACTTCTATTGACGTATGATTTTTGATATGAAGGCACGAAGGTTTTTTTTGACACAAAGTCTGGAAGTTCGATTTTCTTTGACATGAAGGCACGAAGGATTTTTTTTGACACAAAGTATGGAAGTTCGATTTTCTTTGCCACGAAGGCACGAAGGTTTTTTTTTGACACAAAGTCTGGAAGTTCGATTTTCTTTGCCACGAAGGCACGAAGGTTTTTTTTGACACAAAGTCGGAAGTTCGATTTTCTTTGCCACGAAGGCACGAAGGCACGAAGGCACGAAGGCACGAAGTTGCGAAGTTTAATTTTTGCCATGGTTGCACAAGGTTCATACCACAGATACACGGATTTTCACGGATATTTGGATTTTCGATCTAGATAATTTGCCTAAAAATCAACGTGAATCGGGATGAATCAGTTAAGTAAGTGCGATCCAGATAGATTCGTGTATTCGTGGCTAAAAGGAACAAAAAGCATAAAATTTCTTTTTTTGAGAAGGCTACGTTTTTTGCCACTAAGGCACGAAGTTTTTTGCCACGGATATACGGATTTTCACGGACTTTTTTGATTTGGACCTAGATATTCTCGCGGTTGAAATCGACTTGAATCGGATTTCGCTGTAATCAGTTAAGTAAGTGCGATCTGTGTAAATCCGTGTTTTTTTGCCACGGATACACGAATTTTCACGGATTTTTTGGTTTCGACCTAAATAATCTTGCGGTTAAAATCGACTTGAATCGGATATCGCTATGATCAGTTACGTAAGTGCGATCCGTGTTGATTCGTGTATCCGTGGCTAAAATGAAGGAACAAAGAGCGGAATTTCTTTTTCTGAAACGGCTACGTTTTTTGCTAC
>NZ_SEBS01000004.1 GCF_004211145.1 Flavobacterium sp.
GGTCTCGAGCGCGATCATGTTTTCACGCGTCGTATTTTCGACTGGGATCACGGCGGTTTCGATGCCTTCATCGGCAATCAGTTTTTCGAGTTTCCTGCCCGACGAACCTCCGGATGTTATCGTACAGATTGATTTCCCCCCGAGCCGGTTTATGGCTTTCGACACGTTGATTCCGCCGCCGCCAGCATCGTAATTCGGCGTAGTGCAACGAATTTTCTGTTCGGCGACAAGGCCTTTGAACGTCGTACTTTTATCGAGCGAGGGATTTACGGTGAGCGTGACGATGTCGATATTTTCCATGGAATTGATTTTCTGTAAAATTGGTTTTCCCTAAAATTCCGACTAAACGCTTTCTCCCGCAAGTTTTTTACAAACAACTTAACGACAAACCCAAATTCTATCTCCAAACGAAAATCATTTCCTTACTTTGTGTGACTTATCCCAATTCGCTAATCCGCCAATCCGCCAATCCGCCAATCCGCTAATCCGCTAATCCGCTAATCCGCTAATTATCTAATTATGCCCGACGAATCCCCCAAGCGTTTCGACCGTATCGTCTCCATCCTGATCCAACTGCAGTCCAAGAAAATCGTGAAAGCCCAGGAACTGGCCGATCGGTTCGACGTGAGCCTGCGCACTATTTACCGCGACATCAGGACACTTGAAGCGTCGGGTGTTCCGATTTATTCCGAGGCCGGGATCGGATATTCGCTCGTCGACGGTTATCGCTTGCCGCCCGTGATGTTCACGCGTGAAGAAGCCTCGAGTTTCATCGCCGCCGAAAAACTCATGCAGCAATTTACCGATAAGGAATTGGGCGAAAATTATGCATCGGCCATGTTCAAGCTCAAATCGGTGCTCAGGTCGGCCGAAAAAGATCTGGTCGAGGAAATCGGATCGAAGGTTTTGGTGCGCAATTTCAATGAATCCAAAGAACACAGGGCGCCGAATGCGCTGGCTTCGATCTTTCGCAGTATCGGAGAAAAATTGCAGGTAAAGTTGTTGTATGAAGCGATTTCAGCCGACGAACCCAATGAACGTTTGGTCGAACCGGTGGGCGTTTTTCACGAGAATACGTTTTGGTATATTTTCGGGTATTGCCATCTGCGCAAGGATTACAGGCAGTTTCGAACCGACCGCATCCACGATATCCGACTGACCGAAAACAAATTCGAACTCGAGCACGACGCATTGGAATCGTATCTCAAGCCTTCGAATTTTTCAACGACTTTGGTTCGCATCGTCGCCGACAAGGAAGTCGTACCGTTCATGCAATTCGAACGCAAACACTTTGGATTCGTGTCTGAAAAAGAAGTCGCCGATGGATGTGAAATGACATTTCAAACTCGCGACCTGGACAACGGTTTCGCGCGCTGGTTCCTTATGTTCGTAGATTTTGCGACGGTTTTGGAACCGCTTTCGCTGAATTCAAGGTTGGTCGAACTTATGGAACTTGGCAGAGCGAGAATGAGGTTTTAGGTTTAGGGGACAGGGTGCAAGGCGCAAGGTGCAAGGTTCGTCTAGAAGTCCATGGATGTGCTTTTTTCAAGTCGAATAAAAAAAGAGGCAACATTTCTGCGAACGAAAACCCTACTCTAAATCCTAGACGCTTTTCCATTGAAAACAAAAAGTCCAGGATTTCCGCGAACGAAAACCCTGAACCCTGTACCCTAAACCTCACACCCATTTTACCAACGCTCCCAAAAAAACGGCGGCTCGACATTCAAAGCCCGCAAATACACGAACATCTGTCCTCTATGATGGATCTCGTTGTCGATGAAATACAAAATGTTGTGCAGGATCGGGAAATCGTACTGGCCGAAAAGGTTGAACATTTCCGGAAAACGCTCTTCAGGAATCTGCGCCCAATAGGTTTTGATTTCGGCATCGGCCTCGTCCCATTTTTGAAGATAGTCTGCTTTCGTGGCGGGAACGCTTGGTTCGGCGTACGGCGTGATTTCAGAATTTGCAATCGCTTTCAACGACGGCCCTGCGATTGAAAGTAGTTCGGTCGTCAATTGCGCCGCGGTTCTCATTCCGCCGATCGAAAACTCGAAAAAGTCTTTTTCAGGAAAAAGTTCGATTGTTCGGCGCGTCAAAAATCGGTGACCGAGATAGTGTTTCAACAATTCATGCTTGCTGATGATTGGCGTTGCGGTTGTGGCTGTTGCTTCCATGATTTTCGTGTTTTAAATTGTTATGGGTCAAAATTAGCGGCGTGAAGTGACAACGGTTTGTCAGGAGGATTTTAGATTTACAGATTTTTAGATCTCAGATTTACAGACGTGCAGACAAACCAAACCGTGTCTTTAAAATCGAACGAATCTGATATCTGTAAATCTTATTTCTGTAAATCTATTTCTGTCAATCCCAATTCTAAAATTCCATCAATCTAATAATCGTACCTTTGCCGTTCAATTTCAAATCATGCTAGAAAATAAAAATCCGCAGCGCACGAGTATTTCCCAAATGGGCGAATTCGGGCTTATCGAACACCTGACCAAGAATTTCGACATCAAACAGGCGTCGACGTTGAAAGGAATCGGCGACGACGCGGCCATACTGGATTTCAAGGGCAAAAAAGCCGTAGTGACGACCGATTTGCTTATCGAAGGCGTGCATTTCGATTTGTCGTACATGCCATTGAAGCATTTGGGTTACAAAGCTGTCGTGGTGAACCTGTCGGACATTTGTGCGATGAATGCCAAGCCGACGCAGATCACGGTTTCGATCGCGATTTCGAACCGCTTTCCGCTCGAGGCCGTCGAGGAATTGTACGCGGGAATCACGCTAGCGGCGAACGAATATAAAGTGGATGTCATTGGAGGCGACACGACGTCGTCGGTTACGGGATTGTTGATCAGCATTACCGCTTTGGGTGAAGCCGACGAGGACGAAATCGTATACAGAAACGGCGCGAAAGCCAACGACTTGCTCGTTGTTTCGGGCGATTTGGGCGCGGCTTATATGGGTTTGCAGGTCTTGGAACGCGAGAAGCAAGTGTTTTTGGTGAATCCGAATTCGCAGCCCGATCTGGACGCATACACGTATCTGATCGAACGACAATTGAAACCCGAAGCAAGAACCGACGTCAGGACGTTGCTTCATGCGCTCGAGATAAAACCGACTTCAATGATTGACGTTTCGGACGGATTGTCGTCGGAAATATTGCATCTATGCAAGCAATCGGACGTCGGATGCAATTTATATGAAGACAAACTGCCGCTTGACCCGCAGTTCATGAATACGTGCGAGGAGTTCAATATCGACGCGACGACGGTTGCCATCAACGGAGGCGAAGATTATGAATTGTTGTTCACGGTGGCGATCGAGGATTTCGAAAAGCTCAAGGCGAACCCGAATTTTACGGTGATCGGACACATGGTCGGAGCTTCGGAAGGTGCTCACCTGATCACGAGAGCCGACACGAAAATCCCGCTCAAGGCGCGCGGATGGAACGCGTTGGATGAAGAATAAAAACAAAAAAGCGATACTCCCTAATGTATCGCTTTCTGTTTTTTGTCAGTTTTCTAGTAGGTTAAGCTTATGGACTGACAAGGTTTTTTGCCCTTTCGAGCGGTTTAAATGAATTAACTTAGCATTACCGAAAACGAAGATAGACGCGACTTCCATAAAAACAATTACGGTTTCCCGCACATTTGCATGCGGCAAACCGTAAAGTCGATGAACTGCACGATTTTACAGCAATCCTTTGTTTTTCGCCTCGCGGATCAGGTCGATATCGCTTCCACCTTTTATATTCAGGGTTTCCTTGAGATTCAATTTCCGTTTTTCGACAGCGCTCAACGACAGCGGCACGAAACTCGGAATGTCTTTGGTTTTGGTACCTTTTGACAAATGATACAGGATTTGTTTGTCGAATTGGTCGATCTCGATATTGTCGTACTGGATCTGGCTGATGAGTTTTACGACGGTTTGGCTGTAGTAGTTTTCGTCGTTTAGAATTTTGTCGAAAGCCGTGAGTAATTCGTCGAACGTCAAATCATTTTTGATGACGAGTCCGTTCGGGTTGATTATTTTTACGATGTTGCTGATTTTGAGCAATTCGGTGTGCATCGTGAGCAAGATGATCTTACAATCGGGCATTTGCACTTTGATGAGTTTCGCCAGATCTTCTCCCGAATGTATATTTTTCTCTTCGTACGCCGGCATGCTGATGTCGAAAAAAGCGATGTCGAAATTCCCGTTTTGTGGCGCCGTGATGTTGTCGTAGCCCGATCGGCAGTCGTTGGCTTGGGTGATAGTGAACTCAAAATCGGACGAATTGTACCCTTTTATCGCATTTTTATAGGCCTCAATGATAAACGGATGATCGTCAACGATCAGGATGTTGATTTTTTTTGCCATGGTGTTTGTTTGATTCTTAAGCGATTACAGGTTCGATCGTAGCTTGGGACTGTTCGGTATTTGGTTTGCTTTGCGTCGGGAAAGATATTGAAATTGTAGTTCCCTTTCCTTTTTTCGACTTGATATCGAGTTTGCCGTCACATTCTTCGGCCCTGGAAACCATATTTTGCAGACCGATGCCTTTGCTTTTTTTGTCGACTGCGAAACCTAGGCCGTTGTCAGTCACTTCCAATGTGATATTGTTGCCATCGCTCAAAAGACTGACTTTGATCTTGGTCGCCTGGGCGTATTTGTTGACGTTCTGCAACGCCTCTTGAGTTATGCGGTACAGATTGATTTTTAGCGTATTGTTGATCTTGTCCCACGGAATGTTCTCGTCGATATTGGTTTCGACTTCGGGTTCGAAATTGGCGGCTTGTTCTTCCAATAAATTGTTGAGAATTGCCAGGAAGTTGTTGATGAGCACGAATTTTTCGCGGTTCAAATCATGCGAAATTTCGCGTATGTCCTGCTCTATGTTTTTAAGTTCGGTTAGGTAATTGTTGCGTTTTTCCATGGCATCGCCTCCGTCCACTTTGTTGAGGCTGTCCAGGTTCAATCGCGCTCCGAAGAGTCGGCTCAATACGCCGTCGTGCAATTCCTGGGCGATGCGTTTTTTCTCTTTTATACGGCCTTCTTCGATATTGTTTTGTTGGGCAAGCATGAGATTGTAGATGTCCTCATTCGCTTTTTGCTGAGCCTGTTTGAGCATCAATTCGCGATTCTTGGCGCGCTGGGTGCGGATCACGAATAACAACAATCCGATCATTACGGTCCCGACGAAGAATAAAAGCAGGTTGCGGTTTTGTTCGGCGAGTTTGTCTTTTTGGAGTGAGATTTCTTCGGTTTCGAATTGGATGCGGGCGAATTTGTCTTTAATCTTTCGTTCGGCTTGTTGGACGGAGTCGTCGATTCGCAAATATTCTTCCGTATATTTCTGTGTTTGCTTACGATCTACCTTTATACTTCGTTTTAAAGCCTGTAAAATATCTGTTGAGACAAGCGATTCTTTCGAGTCTTTTAATGCTTCAAAAGCATATTTTTTTGCATTGACGGTGTCATTAATCTGCGAAAAGTATTCGGAAATTCTAATTTTACTAAAAATAATTGAGGACGTTAAATTAAGACTATCGCGAATTTTTAGTGCCTCAAAAAACAGGTTAGGCAATTGTTTATAATCTTTTAATTTCAACTTAGAGTACGCAATGTTATCAATAATTATTGCATATAAATCCGGCCTACTTCCTTTGAGATTTTCTTCTGCCAATGCTTTTTCGAATTGCTGTATTGCCTCCAAATTTCGATTTTCATTTTGGTAAACGTTGCCAATATTATTTAGCGATGCAGCGCGCTGATGAAATTCGTTATTTAAATTATACTGATTAACCAATTCCAAAGCCTTATTATGAGCTTCTAATGCCTTTGGATAGTCTTTCAGTTCATTTGAAATATAACCAAGAATAGTATATGCCTCATATATTTTTTGTTTATCATCAGAATCTCTTAAAAGAGTTAATGCTTGAGTTATTAAAAGTTCACTTCCCACATAGTCATACGCAAATCCCTTCACCCGAGCCATCGTAATATATACTCCACCCAAATTTATATTATCGTCAAGTTTCTTATATATTTTCTCCGCTTTAAGGTAATTGTAAAAGGCACTATCGTTTATTTGTGCTTTATAATAATAGTCCCCGAGATAAACATAGGCTTTAGCCAAATTAACGGTATCTCTATTTGAACCTGTGGTTTTTATTATCGTTTCTGTTGTTTTTTTGTATCTCGGAAAATCTCCCAAATTATAATATCGATTTGCTACTTTAAATAATTGGGTAGTCTGCAACGAATCTGTTTCGCGTTCCACAATTATGTCGTACGCTCTGCTATTATAAATAAATCTTTTTTTTATCGGGACCGAATCGTTGTTTGCTAAGGTCAGATAAACAGCCACGCTGTCATTTGAAGCTTCTGTCTCCTTGTGTTTTTTATTAGTGCATGCCGTAAACAATAAAACCAATAAAATCCGTTCCAAGTATATTTTCATTCTCTTGAATTTTTTCAAAAGTAGTAATATCTAAGACTTAAATTATAAAATTAAACTAGTCCCTGTTTTTTTGCTGCTAAAACTATATCCTCATCGTTCCCCTTTATAATACCTAGAAAATCCTTTATCTGTACTTTTCGTTTGTCAATTGAGCTCAATGAAAGATTAAGATGTTTTGGTAAATTCTTGGTTTTTATTCCTTGACAAATCAATTTTAAAATCTCCCTATTATATTTATCTAAAAATGACTCGTCCCGGTTCATTTCAACAATACTTCGTGTTACATTGATTGTATAATGTGTATTTCCAGCAAGAATATTTTTGATAGCAAGTATCAAATCATTTCCTGAAAAATCACTTTTTACCAAAAGACCTTCGGGATTTATCTGTTTTACTATCGAATAAAGAATTATGGCCTCAACGTGGGAAGTAAGAATTATTAGCTTAGCGTTGGGCATTTGCTTTTTGATGATAGTTCCTAAGTCCTCTCCAGAGTATAATTTTAATGACTCTGCTGGAGGGATCATTAAATCTAAAAATATTAAATCGAAGTTTTTGTGTGAATTAAATATATGTTTGTAGGCGGCTTCACAGTCCGCTGCCACTGTATATTCGAAATTATAGTCGTCACCAAAAAATGAAAGAATACTTTTATATCCTTCAATCATAGCGGGGTGATCCTCAATTATTAGTATTTTTATTGTCATAAGTATATTGGTATTACAACGGAAATTTTTGTCCCATTTTTGTTTGATTTAATATCGATTTTCGCGCTAATTTCTTTTCCTCGAAAAAGAATGTTTTTTATGCCCATTCCTCTTTTAACTTTATTTAATTTAAACCCTTTACCGTTGTCATTGATATCAACGGTTAATGCGTTGTCAGAAAATTTAAACGAGAGCGAGATTGTATTTGCTCCGGAATATTTCATTGCATTTTGGATAACTTCTTGGATAATTCTGTAAATATGTATTTTTACTTTTGTGTCAAGTTCATCCCAATTAAATAATTCGTCAAACTCTACCAAGAAAAACATTGTTGAAATTGACCGATGCTTTTCAATTAGATCATTTATCAACATTTGAAATTTATTCTTTTGAACAATTTTTTCAAGACTTAAATTTTGAGATATATCTCGTATTTCTTTTTCGATATCCTGTATTTCAGCTATGTAAGGCAAACACTTTTCGATGGTTTCAATATCAGTTTTTCGACTTAGTACGAACAAATTAAGCCTTGTACTTGCTAAACGGTTCATTACACTGTCATGTAAATCCCTTGCAATCCGATTTTTTTCGTCCTGCCGTATTTCTTCAAAACGTCTTTGCTGATCGAGCATTAATCGATAAATTTCCTCATTTGCGTATTGCTGATCATTTTGAAGTTGAATTTGTTTTTGTTTCGTTCTTTGATGCCTTATAAAGAATATGAAGCCTGAAACAACTAAAATGAAAATACTCAACCCTAACATTGTCCGTTTCTGCCTGATAGCTTTTTCTTTTTCTTCGATAACTTCGTTTGTCTCGTATTCAACCCTACTCAGATTATTTTTAAGCTTTCGATCGTCCACGGTAACCATGTCATACAATTTTGCTAAATCCGACAGATACTTTTCTTTGTTAGTATTAAATTGAATCAGATTCTTTAGCGCAGCTATCTTTTCATGTGGACGATTACCTTTCTTCGCATAAAATAAGGCTTGCTGCGCTTGGCTGTATCCTTTTGACATTTGATTCGATCTCCTGTAATATTGCGAAAGATGTATTCTTGTGTTAACTTGATCTATTTGCATCGAATCTTTAATTTTTAGAGATTTTATAAAAAGTTCTTCGACCCTGCCATCGCCTATTTTCGTCTCTTCATATATTTCAGCGATGTTTTCCAAAAGAACAGAATATAGTATTATGTCTTCTTGTTTTAAGTTTTTGTATTTTAATGACTTTTGGAAAAAAGCCAACGCTTCGACGTATGCATTCTCATTTAATAACATTCTGCCGAGATTGTTGTATGCAAGACTACAACTTAGCTGTCCCAAATTATTATTTTCGGCAATGTCTACGGCCTTCTTCATATACTTGACCGCCTCATCGTTCTCATTAAGCTGATCAGAAATATAACCTAACAAACAAATAGCTTCAAATTCATTTTTGTAGTCGTTAGATTTGTAGAAATATTTTAGCGCTTTTAATGTATAAACTTCTGACCTCCCCAAGTCACCAATATTGGATAAATTTCTGGCGACTTTTAAATTGACTTCGGCTAATTCTTTATTCTTATTTAAGTTGTAAAAAGATCTCGCCGATTTCATGTAATGAGCGTGGGCAATATCTCTCTTGGTAGAAATAGTTTTATAGTAATCGCCCAAATAACTATTCCCTTTGGCTACCAAATACACCTCTTTACTTTTAATAGCGAGAGAAAGTGCTTTTTCTGTCTCGCTTTTAAAACTCTTTAAATTCCCAATGTTCCAATACCTATTCGATACTTTGTAATAAAGCACTATCTTCATTGAGTCGTCCGCTACCTTGCTAATTAGGTTTGATGCCAATTCAGAATATTTCATTCGAGATACATTATCCAATGAATCCATATTCGCCAAAGAGAGCAAATTATTGATTTCATCTTGAGATTTTTTCTTCGAACAGCTAATCGAACAGATCACGAAAATGTATAAGATGTATTTCATCATTTCATTAAAACAAAAAAAAGGACTATCGATATGATAGTCCTTCATTATTTTTTAATAGTCGTACTAAATGTTTTCTCTCGAAAACATTAGAAATTTAATCTAATTTTTTACCGTTGTCTATCGACTGTCCGTGACCTCCAGTTTCGAAATCCAGCTTTTTGCCATTATCAATAGATTGACCATTTCCTCCCGTTTCGAAATCAAGTTTTTTTCCGTTATCAATCGACTGGCCGTTGCCGCCTGTTTCAAAATCCAATTTTTTACCATTGTCAATTGACTGCCCGCGACCACCTGTTTCCGGCGTCGTAAAAGAAGTCAACACCATTACCAATGAGAATAATCCGAATGTTAGAATAGCTTTTTTCATAATTTGAGACATTTATGTTTGTGGTATCTTGTTTTGTTTCTAGGCGAATCGTTTCATTGATTCACGTGACAAACATACACACGATGTCTCGGGACAACTAGCAAATACGGGGCTGTTTGGTAGATGATGCCCGTTTGTGAGTGGATGAATAGGAAATGAGGTGTGGATGGTTTCGGTTAAATCTCCAAATAATTCCCATTCGTGATGCTATTGATGATTGCATCGACATTTTCCTTGTATGATTTCGAGAACGGAAGTTTGATACTCGTGTTCTTTATGTAGCAAACCGAATTACCATTATGAATCCTGGACACGTAATCAATGTTTACGATGTAACTGTTATGGATTCGGACAAATGGCGATGTGAGCACGCTTTCAAAGTGTTTAAGCGTCTTAAAAGCCGTTATCATTTCACCATTATATAAATGGATGTCAGTAGAATTATTGTCGGCCTGGAGATAGCAAATGTCTTTCGCCTCTATGAACCGGTAATCTCCATAAGACTTCACGCAAATGATGAGAGGTTTTACCTCACGGATAGGAGCAATTTGGAACTCGGGTTGTGACGGTTCCTCGACAACTTCTTCAACTAGCGTTTGTGGTTCGTCAAACGATTCATCTATAACAGGCAAAACCTCGGCAACCATCGGCGCGAGTTCGTCGACGATTGGCGCCGAAATTTCGATTGAAACCGGAAGATATTCAAGTTGTTTCTCGAATTTCAAAACGGTCTTGCGTAAGTCAAACGATCTGAATGGTGTGATCAAATAATCGAGTACGTCATATTTGAGCGCTTCGTATGCAAGATCAGCATTTTTCGAAGTGACGATAATTTTCGGTACTGTTTTAAGATACCGATACAATTCATTTATCAGACTCAGTCCGAGCTTACTCTCCAAATTCTGAGGCTGAATTTCAAGAAATACAATGCTTGGTGACTTTTCGAGTATCAAATCCAAACCTTCACCGTAATCCATAGCGCTTCCCGCAAAAGATAATTGCTGAAACAAAGCGGCAACGGCTTTTGTCTCAGCGATATCGTCGCGATTATCACTAATGATTACGTAAGAATGCTTCATTTGGTTAGGTTGACCAGTAAAGCAGCAATAGGTCGATAAATTTGGGGCTTATCTCAAAGTAAAATTAATTGTATTTCGACGCCAATTTGAACGGCGATTTGTTTTGGAGTCGAATATTTGGCATAATCTTATGAAATGCATGAAATGCCGTCCAACTGCAACTTACCACGAAATTATTTACTCAAATTTTACTTTATTACACTAATTTTTATATTTTTGTGTAATATTATAAATTTAAGTTGAGCAGCCCATGATTACAGGCATTTCCGACCATTTTTCGACTATTGAAGAGTTGAAGAATTTCTTTCAGGATGAAGTTACGTGCATCACGCATTTGGAAGCGATCCGATGGAACTCGGACATCGTTAGTCCATTCGACAACGCATCAAAAATTTATTCCTGCAAAGGCGGACGCTATCGTTGCAGAAATACCGGAAAATATTTCAACGTCAAAACCAACACGGTTTTTCACAATACGAAAGTGGATTTGCAAAAATGGTTTGTGGCAATTTGGATCATGACGAACAATGACCGCGTGACATCTATAGAACTTTCAAAACAATTGGATGTTACGCATAAGACGGCTTGGCTCATGCAAAAACGCGTAGCCAAATACATTTCTCAAAAAGCCGTACCAAAAACGGCTGTCGCTCAGCCAAAACAAATGCAGTTAACCGATTGGCTCGCACAACTCAAATAGCATGCTTACAGTTTTTACGGGATCTTACAACAAGCGACTCAGCGGAAAAGTAAACGGGCTTCAACCGTTCATACTGTCCGATAAATCGATAATTGTCACCAAGAAAAGTGTCAACAGGTTTTTCGGTCATACGGGAAAGTCGGACTGGCTGAACGAGTACATGCAAGGTTTCAGTCGATATGGATTGGGCGCGACGGGACTTTTGGACAAACTCTCGAATCCCGTTTTGTTTAAAACCGAGAAAAAAAGTGGATTCCCGACAATTGAAGAAGGCTACGAACTAAAGACACTCATCGCTACGTGCGAGTTCTTGCTTTTTGCCCGCCAGGAAGGTTTTTTGAGCGTGATCGAACTTAAAATCGCGAAGATTGCCGAGAACATTTTAAGTGATAACAATCAAAGCCCGTTCGCGCATCAAATCGCGGAACTTACCGGTTTCAACTTGCTTAAATGGAAAGCGCAACAAAAAATCTTCGAGACATTGCAGGAGAAACAGAAAGAGAAAGCGCACATTTGGGTAAGCGCACTTTCAGATGAATTCTGGGACTTTCTATCGGAACAGCTCAACGTAGATTGGAAAAAAATCATCAATAACCCGATTCCATCAGCTAAATTCACGCACGATTGGATCTTTAGCCGATTGCCTGAAAACACGATGGAATTCATGCGCGCCGAATCCCCGAAACGCATTTATCGCAGCAAAAAAGGGCCGCAAAACAATCAAAATCCCGGATTGTCAAGTTTCGTGAACCAACTCGTCGGATTCTACGGCGTATGCGACCAAAACCTAAGCATCCTGGACCAACTTCTCAGCAAATCGCATCCGAAACTGCGAACGGTACTTTTGCCCGAAGAAGCGCAAAAACCCGAACTTTCGCCCTTCTCACAACAATTGCGCGAAGCCGTACTAAAAAAATAAAGCCTCCGAATTTGGAGGCTTTTTATTATTTGGTCTTCATCAACCAGTTTCGGACTGAAACTTCCTTCTCGATGATCTCGCGCAAATCGGCAATCGCCACGCGGTCTTGTTTCATCGAATCGCGGTGACGAATCGTAACCGTATTGTCTTCGAGCGTCTGGTGGTCGACCGTAATACAAAACGGTGTTCCAAGCGCATCCTGCCTTCTATAACGACGTCCCACGGCATCTTTCTCGTCGTACGCCATGTTGAAATCCCATTTAAGGTCGTCCACGATTTTCTGCGCCAATTCTGGGAGCCCGTCTCTTTTAATCAACGGTAAAACCGCAGCCTTGGTCGGCGCCAAAACCGATGGCAATGACAAAACCGTCCGAACCGATCCATCTTCAAGCGTCTCTTCTTTCAACGACTTCGAGAACACAGCCAAAAACATCCGATCCAATCCGACAGAGGTTTCCACGACATAAGGCGTGTAATTCTGGTTCAACTCGGCATCGAAATATTGCAGTTTACGCCCTGAAAATTGCTCGTGCGCCTTCAAATCGAAATCGGTTCTCGAATGGATTCCCTCCAATTCCTTGAATCCGAATGGAAAATTGAACTCGATGTCGGCCGCCGCGTTCGCATAATGCGCGAGCTTTTCATGGTCGTGGAAACGGTAATTCTCTTTGCCAAGTCCGAGCGACAAATGCCACTTCAAACGCGTTTCCTTCCAATATTCGTAATATTTCATCTCTTCGCCCGGACGAACGAAGAATTGCATTTCCATCTGTTCGAATTCGCGCATCCTGAAGATAAACTGGCGTGCGACGATCTCATTTCGGAACGCCTTCCCGGTCTGTGCGATTCCGAAAGGTATCTTCATACGACCCGATTTCTGCACGTTCAAAAAGTTCACGAAAATTCCCTGGGCCGTTTCGGGACGCAGGTACAAATCCATCGCGCTATCAGCTGAAGCGCCGAGTTTCGTGCCGAACATGAGGTTGAACTGACGCACTTCGGTCCAATTTCTTGAACCCGTATCCGGATCGGCGATTTCCAATTCCTCGATCAACGCTTTTACGTCGTCCAAATCTCCATTTCCGAGCGAACGGCCCATTCGTTCAAGAATTTGACGCTCCCGGGCCTTGTATTCCATCACACGCGCGTTGGTCGTCACGAATTCCTCCTCGTTAAACGCTTCACCGAAACGCGTACGTGCCTTTTCTATTTCCTTTTGCGCCTTCTGGTTGAGTTTCTCGGCGAAATCCTCAATGAGAACATCGGCGCGGTATCTTTTCTTCGAATCTTTATTGTCGATGAGCGGATCGTTGAACGCATCGACGTGGCCCGAAGCTTTCCAAGTCGTCGGATGCATCAGGATCGCGGCGTCGATACCGACGATATTCTCGTGCATCTGAACCATCGCCTTCCACCAATATTCGCGGATATTTTTCTTCAATTCGGCTCCATTCTGACCGTAATCGTAAACGGCGCTGAGCCCGTCGTAAACTTCACTCGACGGAAAAATAAAACCGTATTCCTTGGCGTGAGAAATCACATTCTTAAATATATCTTCCTGCTTTGACATGATGCGTTTTGTTGATTTTTGAGAATTCAACCGCGAAAGTAAAAATTATTGGCCGAGGCTGAAAATTTAAATCGGTTTTACGTTCATATTTCCTAACTTTAATGTTTTAAACGCCATTCAATTATGTTCAAAGCCTTACTCAACCTGTTTTTCCCGGCGGTCTGTGCCGGATGTGACGAACTTCTACTCCAAAGCGAATCGGTTATTTGTACGAATTGCCGTCACGAAATTCCACTCACCAAACATCATTTACTGGCCGACAACGAGGCCGCGACAAAATTCTACGGACGAATTCCCGCCGAAGCCATCGTCACGTTCATGTATTTCCAAAAGAAAGGCATTGTGCAGGAGTTGATCCACAAGCTAAAATATAAAGGTTGCGAGGAAGTCGGAACCGTTATCGGACATTGGTTTTCGGGCGATTTAAAGAAGACTCGGGCCGTTTTCGCCCACGAGATCATTCCCGTTCCGTTGCATCCGAGGAAACTCAAAAAACGCGGCTATAATCAAGTCACGACGTTCGGAAAAGCACTGTCGGAATCACTTGAGATCCCTGTGAATGATTCGCTCCTCGTCCGAAATTTCTATTCGAAAACCCAAACCAAAAAAAACCTGTGGAATCGGTCGGAATTGAAGAAATCGCTGTTCCAGGCCAAGTTCTCTGAAGCCGACCACGACAAACATTTCCTGCTCATCGACGACGTGCTCACGACAGGTTCGACGCTAGAAGCCTGCAGCCGCGCGTTGCTTGAAATTCCGGGCGCGAAAGTAAGTATCGCATGCATGGCTTTTTCACATTCATAAATCAATCAAAAACATTTCGCTGCGATGAAATATAATCGTTATTTTGTGCATCGAATTCAAATTGCGTTGAAGAATTTTACCAAATATCTCGCGTTACTGCTGTTGGCCGCCACGATTGGATGCGCCAAGCGCGGCACGATTACCGGAGGCGAGAAAGACACGATTCCGCCGACGTTGCTGCAAAGCATTCCCGCGAATTTCTCAAAAAATTTTAAAGGCCAGTCATTCAAGCTCGTGTTCGACGAGTACGTGAAGATGAAAGACGTGAGCAAAAACCTCATTATCTCTCCTCCGATGAAGGTCGAGCCGATCATCATGCCGTCGACTGCGAGCAAGGTCTTCACGATCAACATCAAGGACACGCTGCAACCGAACACGACCTACAGCTTCAACTTCGGGCAAAGTTTGCAGGACAATAACGAAGGAAATCCATATTCCCAATTCAAATATGTGTTTTCGACGGGAGATTATATCGATTCGCTTAGTCTCGGCGGACGAATCAAGGACGCCTATTCGCTAAAGACCGACAATTTCGTGTCGATAATGTTGTACAAGGTCGACAGCACGTACAACGATTCCATCATCTACAAACAACCGCCGCGTTATATCACGAACACGCTCGACAGTCTAAAAACGTGGCGCCTCGAAAACCTCAAGGAAGGCAAGTATCTGTTGATCGCGCTCAAGGACAACAACAATAACAAATTTGACCCGAAACGCGATAAGATTGGGTTCCAAAAAGAATACATTACCATTCCGAACGATACGGTCTACGAACTCGAACTCTTCAAGGAAGACGTGCCTTTCAAGGCGATGAAAGCCACGCTTGACGCAGGAAACAAGCTTTTGTTGGGATACGAAGGTGATCCGACCGACATCAAGGCGACGCTCAAGAATGGGCAAGACGTGCTGCAATCCGTCGTTACGAAAGTGCCCGACAAGGATTCGGTGAACATCTGGTTCAAACCCATCAAAGTCGATTCGTTGCATCTTGATATTTCACGAGCCGACTTCAAATCGGAGTATTGGGTCAAGATCAAGGCGCAGAAAAAAGACACGCTTACGTTCAAACCAAACGTGAGCGGAACTTTGCCGTTGCGCTCGAAGTTCGTGTTGGAGCCGTCGGTTCCGCTCGTCAAATTCGACGAAACGAAAATTTCGGTGACGAAGAAAGATTCCTCGGCCGTGGCATTTACGACGAAATATGACGAGTTCAAGCGCGAATTCGAGATCGATTTCCCCAAAGAACCCGTGGAAAAATATCAGATACGGATACTACCCGGCGCATTCACCGATTTCTATGACGCGGCGAACGATTCGCTCACATATAAACTCTCGACCAAAAGCACCGCCGAATATGCCAACATCCGCGTCACGCTCGAAAATGTGAACCGATTCCCAGTGATGGTCGAACTCACGAATAAAAACGGAGACGTCATGTATAGCGAATACAGCGAAAGTGCGACGGTTATCGATTTCAATTCGGTCGATCCGGCGTTGTACACGTTGCGCCTGATCTACGACGACAACAAGAATAAAAAATGGGATTCCGGGAATTTCCTGCTGAAACGACAGGCCGAGGAAGTGATTTATCTGCCCAAGGAATTCCAGGTGCGCGCCAACTGGGATTGGGAACAGCCGTTTACTTTACCGTAATCGAATCGCGGTCTTCAAGAAAACTGAATTTTTTCCGGACTTCCAACATCGGATTTTTCTCCAAAGTCGCCACGAAAATACCTTCGTTTTCCCAAGCCGAGACGAGGTATTCGCCCATAAAATCAAGCACTTGCGAATGCCCGGGATATTCGAGGCCGTTCGGATCGGTGCCCGTTCTATTCACTCCGACTACATAACTCATATTTTCTATCGCACGCGCTTTAAGCAACGCGTCCCAAGCGGCGATTCTCGGCAAGGGCCAGTTCGCCACATAAATCAATAAATCGTAGTATTCAGTATTTCTCGAAAACGCCGGAAAGCGCAAATCATAGCAAATAAGCGGGCAAATCCTGAATCCTTTGTACTCGACCAACAAACGCTTTTTGCCCGCCGTGAACGCGACGTGTTCACCCGCAAGCGAAAACAAATGGCGCTTGTCGTACTGTTTGATTTCTCCATCTGGAAAGACAAAAAGCAAGCGATTGTAGACGTTCGCGCCCGATTTGATGACCAAGCTTCCCGTAATCGCGCAATTCTTCTCGACCGCAACCGATTTCATCCATTTTACGGTTTTCCCGTTCATCGTTTCGGCGACGTTTTGAGGCGACATCGTAAACCCGGTCGAGAACATTTCAGGCAACACGATCAGATCGACCGATTGTGAGATCGCATCGATCTTTTCGCGAAAAAAATTCCGGTTCGCCTCGGCGTCTTCCCAAACCAATGGCGATTGAATGAGCGCGGTCGTAAGTTGGTTTTGCATGTTATTCGATGGTTATTTCGTCAGTGAAAATGTAAGCGTCGCCTCCAAATCCTTGATGCCACTCGGGCAATTTCCCGAAGTTGTAGGCTTTGACTTTTAGATACTTGGCTGATGTCGCGGGAATCTCGGCCGAAAAGTCAATGACTTTCACGTCTATATTTTTCGCATCCATTGTATTAGCAACGGTTTTTACGAGTGTAAAGTTTACGTTGTCGTTTGAGATATAATATTCCACTTTCGTCGGCATCATGATCCAAGCGCGTGAATCCTGAAGGAAACGCGCGTGGAATTTCGAGATTTTCGTCGGCTTCTTCAAATCGACGACGGCTTCAAAATCCTGCGCTTGGTAACCTTGCCAATCGCCTTTTCGCCAATTTTCGGAACCGAGAATGCCGTCAAGCAAGCCGTTTGGACCGCCCGCATGATATTGTTTGTCATAAATCGATTTGGTGTTTATGGAATAATCGTTCGGTTTTTTGACGAAACTCGCGCGAACCTCGGCACTTTGATCTTTAAAACTTCCCGCGAATGCCAACACGACGGCAGTTTCCGATACGTAAAAAGGTTCGCTGTATTTCTGGTAATCGATAGGTTGTTTTTTGACCTTCGGATCGATCACATACCAGATTTCGCGGTCTTTCGCGTCGCCGTTTTTGAGCGTGACGAGCATTTTGTCTGAAAACGATCGTCCGCTGCTTTCGATCGTCGGAACAGGAATGATCGGCACATTATCTTGGGTCCAGCCGCCGTGCGCCGCTTCATCCATGACTGGTTTTGAGATGCCGAGCATTTTTTGCATTTCCTGATCTTGCGATTTCAATATGGTTTGGGAATCGCCCTTGCCATAATTGACGGTGATCTTGTCGAATGCGGGCTCAACGGTTTCCCAAATCGGATTTCCTGGCGTAACTGAATAGATTCCGAGCGAACTCAGCACATACCAGGCGCTCATCTGCCCGCAATCTTCATTTCCGATAAGACCGTCCGGTGTATTTTTGTAAAAGTTCTTGAGGATGAAATCGATTTTTGCCTGCGCTTTTTCAGGCTTGTTTACAAAATTATACAAGTACGCCATGTGATGGCTCGGCTCGTTTCCGTGAGCGTATTGTCCGATCAAACCCGTGATATCAGCCTGTTCACGGCCGGTAGTCGCCGACGGGGCTGAAAACATCTCATCGAGTTTTGCCTCGAAAGCCGTTTCGCCGCCGAACGCATCGATCATGCCTTTGATATCCTGAGGCACGAAAAACGTGTATTGCCACGAATTGCCTTCGGTGAAGTTATTGTTGACCTCGCGTGCATCGAACGGTTTGTCCCAACCGCCATTTTTCTTGGGGCGCATGTGTTTCGTCTCTTGATCGAACACGTTTTTCCAACTTTGCGATCGCTTCATGAAATAGTCGTAATCTTCTTTTTTATGGAGAATTTTCGCCATTTGCGCGATGCACCAATCGTCATAAGCATATTCCACCGTTTTGGAAACGCTTTCGTGCTCGTCGTCCATCGAAATAAAACCTTGTCGTTTGTAGGCGTCAAGCCCAAGATGATCGAGCATTGCGCTGTGTTTCGCGGCTTCGAACGCCTTCTCGTAATCGAATCCTTTTATGCCTTTTACCATCGCGTCGGCCATTACCGAGACCGAATGATAGCCGATCATACAATCGGTTTCGTTCGACGCGAATTCCCAAACCGGCAATCGTCCGCCATGTTCGTACTGCGTGATGAACGTGTTGATGAAATCGGACGCGCGTTTCTTGTCGATCAAAGTATACAGCGGATGCGCACCTCGAAACGTATCCCAAAGCGAGAAAACCGTGTAGTAATCGAAACCTTTCGCTTCGTGGATTTTGTCGTCTCGCCCTCGGTATTTCCCGTCGATGTCCTGGGCGATATTGGGCTGGATCATCGTGTGGTACAAAGCTGTGTAAAAAATCGCGAGTTTGTCTTTATCGGTTTCGGAAATCACGATTTTGGAAAGTTCGTTATCCCAAAGTTTCTCGGCGTCTTTCCTTACTTTTTTGAAATCCCAGCCTAAGACTTCGGACATATTTTTTTTCGCGCCGTCGGTTCCCGTAGGCGAAAGTGCGACTTTAATTTTCAAGGTTTCGCCTTTTTTTACATCGGAAGAAAATGCGATTGCGAGCAAACTTCCCGCGAAAAAAGTATCGGTGGTTTTTGCAGGCGCGAACGCATTGTTGTTGACTTTCGTGATCTTCATCGCGCGGTCGAATTCAATGCGCGCCCAAATTTTCTGGTTCGTCGCCCAAGCCGAACTGTTCCGGTAGATTTCGATCGTTTTGGCGTCGATGATGCGAACCTCGCCCATTATCAATTGGTCGCGATGGTTCAAGTCCAAAATCACGTTCGCCTGACCCGCTTTCGGGAATTTGTATTCGTGGAATCCGACGCGCGTCGAAGTCGTCAAATTCACGTCGATACCGTACTTGTCCAGTTTCACCGAATAAAATCCCGCCGACGCTTTTTCATTCGCGTGCGAGAATTTTGATGAATACTCGTTCTTGTCGAGATTCGGTTCGCCCATCGTCGGCATGAGCATGATGTCGCCGTAATCGGAAACGCCCGTTCCGCTCAAATGCGTGTGCGAAAATCCGTAGATCACGGAATCCGAATAATGATAGCCGCCGCATCCGTCCCAACTGCCGTCGATTCTTGTATCGGGCGACAACTGTACCATCCCGAACGGAACTGTCGCGCCCGGATACGTATGCCCGTGACCGCCGGTTCCGATAAACGGATTGACATTTTTTGAAAGTTGGGAAATACCGAGAATCGGCAAAAAAAGCAGGAAAAAATAATTGCGCATCGTATTGTAGTTGTACTCAAATATAAGCAAATCGGCAACGCGTAAAAACGTTTACTACGCCAAATGACGTATGCGTCTTTGCTGAAAAATGCGGCTTTGGTTTCAATATCCGATTTGCGTACTCCTTTTATCGTATTGTGCTGATTTATAATCAGTCCGACTTTTACAAGAAACAAAAAAGCAATCTAAAAACCGAACACATGAAAAAACTTCTACTCACGTTACTCTCTCTTTGCGGTTTTCACCTTTCGGCCCAAATGACCGCCGACTGGTATGCTGCGGGTTATGGTCCTGAAATCGATTATTCGGGCGCGATGACGCGAGACAACAACGGTAATCTGATCTCAGCCGGAACAATGGGAAGTTCCGCGACATTTTCAGCAACGACATTATCCGGAAACGACGACTTCGACAAGGGCATTTTTATCGCCAAATACGAGGCTTCAGGCCAATTGCTATGGGCGAAACGACTGCCCGCAACCTACATTTCCATTGTAAGTGACGTAGAGGCCGATAGTGACGGAAACATTTTCATCACCGGTGATTTCGTCGATTCGGTCGACTTCGATCCGTCAAGCGCCCAAACGGTCCTTACCGCCGATTCGCCTCAAATGTATCTCGCAAAATACAGCCCGAATGGCGATTTACTTTGGGTGCATGATTTCACATTGAGTGAAGAGCTTTATGAAAAGAACCTTGCGATCGATGAAAATGGAAATGTTTACATCGCAGGAACGGTAAGTTATTCCGTGGATTTCGATCCCTCGGGAAATACCGCGATTATCCCGGGCAGCGACTCTAACCAAATGGTCTTGGCGAGTTACGGCCCGGCGGGGAATTATCGATGGGCATTTCCGATAGCCACATCCTACGAAACTTCGGCATTCGAATTTAAGAACAACAAGATCTATGTTGCCGGAAAAGCCAGCGGCAACACCGATTTGGATCCGTCCGCTGCGACGGTAATTATCGGACCCGACTTCACGGGAATTTTTGTGGCGCAATATGATACGACCGGAAATTTTCTTTCAGCATTCGGACTCGGTCAGGAAAATCAGAACGTCGTGATGCACGGAGTGGCGATCGACAACGCTGGAAACATTTCAATAACGGGCGTATTCTCGGGTAGCGTCGATTTCGATCCATCTTCATCTGAAGCCATACTTACCCAAGATAATTCCGGGATCTATATCGCCAAATATTCAAACGTCGGAAATTATTTCTGGGCAAAATCATTAGCTGATCCAGACTTTAAAGTTCCGTATGAAATTGCTACCGACAACAACGGAAACATCGCCGTCGCAGGAAATTTCCGCAATTCGTTCGACATCGATCCGGGCGATAACGAGGAATTGATCGAAGCGGCTTTCGGATTCGACATCTTCGTCACGCGCCTCGACGCCAACGGGAATTTTCTCGATGGGCAAAGGATCGGGCACGATTACGATGCGATCAAGGGCGACGGATACGACCGATTGGGCGACATCGTGCTCTTGACCGATACGTTGTACGTCAGCGGCGGTATTGCGGGCGACTTCGACTTTGACGCCGACGGCCCGCTTTTACCGATGGAAAACGATCCAAACGATTCTACGGGCCTGTCGGCTTTTTTGGTGAAATACAGCGTCGAACCGTTCTTATCGGTTACTGAAAACACGTTTAATTCGTCGTTTTTTGCCTATCCGAATCCTACGAACGGAATCCTGACTCTCGAAAACAATCTCGAACCGATTTCGCTTTATGATGTCTTTGGCCGATGCCTCGCGACGTATCCTTCGTCCCAAACCACAATCGACATCAGCACCGTATCAACTGGAACTTATTTGCTTAAAACGCCCACAACGTCAATTAAAATCCTGAAAAAATAGACATGAAAAAAATTCTACTATTGCTGACGCTGTTCCTCGCATCAACCGGAAATGCGCAGCGTTTTGATTGGGTGCGATTTATTTCGTCGGCAACTACCGACAATTCGGTCGGCGGCGCAAATGATATGGTTCGCGATGCTGACGGCAATCTGTACACGATGTCGACCTACAACACCGACATCCTCGTCAACGGCCAGGTTGTCACGCACGAAGGTCTCTACTACAACCAAAATGTAGTGGTAATCAAATGGAATCCCGACGGCGAGATACTTGCATTTAAAAAAGTTTACGCACAAAGCTTTGGACTGAATCCACACCATCTGGCATTTGATTTCGTAAATGACCAACTTCTTTTATCGACCGACGTTTCGGGCCAACCTGTGGTAATTCCCGATGATGATGTTTCGCTGTCCAACGTCGACACGGCCGTGCAGATTTTACGATTTGACAGCGATCTTGAATTCGTCTCAAACATTCCACATTATTTCACGTACGCGTGTCCGATGGCGACTCACGACGGCTTTACGTATTACGCGCACGGATACAACAGCAAAATCTTTAAGGTAAATGCGCAAAATGAAGTGCAATGGACGATTATACCTGCAGCCGGCGGCGGTATTTCTGTTTATGGAATTACCGTCGCACCTGATGGAAATGTCTTTATTTCGGGACGCGTCACTTTTAATTCTACAGTTACGTTAGGCGACATTACGATAAATGTGCCCGAAGGAAACGGCGATCAATTGGTCGTCTTTAAAATAAGTCCCGAGGGTGAAGTCCTTGCCGGAAGTTACGTGACAAGATCCACTTCTTCCTGGACGCGAATGCCGCTTATTGGTGACGCTGATGGCAATTTATACCTTATGGCCGGATACTTCGCCCCGAATTTAAGCATCGGAGATTTTCCTTTGGCAAATGTGGCGAACGGGAACGACGCTTTTTTAGTGAAATTCAACGAAAATTTGGAGCCGCTTTGGGTCACACAATTCCATCAAACCGAAGGAAACATGATGACAAACGGCTTGGCGATAAGCGATTCGGGACACATCATTACCACCGGCAGATACACGCAAACCGGCAATTTTGGAGGTTGGGAACTTCCGTACACCCCAAACGGCTCGGGTTTCATGACTAAAACAGATCCTGCCAACGGCGACGTCATTTATGCCGCCCGAATGAGTTCAACGCAATGGACGGGCGATTCGAGGGCTGTGGTCGCCAATGGAACATCGTTCTATTTTGCAGGCTATAACGGCAATACGCCGAATGGGGTTTCGTTTGGTTGTTTTACACAGGGAACAGTTGGAATGTTCCTCACCAAAATCGAAGACATTCCCTATTCGCAACCTGAAATGGAACTTACTTACACGAACGGAGTTCTCGTTACCGATGCAACCGCGACAGCAAGTTCCTACCAATGGTTTTTCAACAATGCACTAATCGAAGGCGCGACGCAATCGACCTATACGCCGACTCAGGTCGGAACATATTCGGTGATTGCGCAATTCCCGTTCGGATGCTCGTCTGAACAGACTTTTTCAGTTACGGAATTGGCGACGTTCGAATTCACAAAGTTTGGATTTCGCGTTTTCCCGAATCCTACAAATGGAAATTTCACGATCGAGAGCGACTTGATTGGAAATCACAAAGTTGAAATCGTCGACTTGAACGGGCGCGTTGTTTTTTCGTCGATCGAAACCTTCTCATCGGCCGGAAAGACAATTGATTTGCCGCAATTGACCTCGGGAATGTACTTGCTGCGCATCGGGACCGACAACATCTTAACATCCAAACTGATAATCAAGTAATAAATTTTTCATTTTTGAGTTTCTACTAAAAACCTCATTATGAAATATTTGGCGCCGTCCTTATCGCTGTTCCTCGTTGCGTTCGCACTTTTTTGGAAATCAGTCGATGCCGACGTCAAGCAACCATTTTCGCTGGTTTCGGTCGATATGCTCGAAAAATACGTGTATCGTGGCATGCCAAATCTGTTGACGATTCAAGTCCCCAATGCAAAGTCGGTAAAAGTTACCGGGGACGGATTGACAAAGGTCGATGATTTCGGACATTACAAATTTTCCCCAGGTTCGGGCACCGAAGCGAAACTCAACGTAGAAGCTATTATGCAAAACGGATCGAAGTTCAAAGACGTGATCACGCTTCGAATCGGCAACATTCCCGGAAGGCGCAATTTTTTCAGCGGTTTCGATTCCTATTGCGACATTCCGAAATTGACTGTGGAACAGTTCGACCGCGGAAAATTGTCGGCAACACGCGATTTTAGATATGAAGAAACGATTACGGTGAAAGAATTCAAAGTCAGGATTCCCGGAAAATCGATCATGACAGTCGCCTCTGACAGCTTGCCCGAGAATCTAATAAGCGACGTCAAAAAACTCAAAAAAGGAAGCCAACTTATGTTTTACGACATAAAGGTCAAATCGTCCCTATTTCCAACGATGGGCTGTGATAAGAACGCGCCCATACTTCTCGAGGTCCGATAAAACGAAAACGCACCCTAAAAAGAGTGCGTTTTCTATTTCAAAACTTTTTGATCTTAGCTGAAAGACGCTTTCAAATACTCGCGATTCATTCTCGCGATGTTCTCCAGCGAAATCCCTTTCGGACATTCTATTTCGCAAGCGCCCGTGTTCGTGCAGTTTCCGAATCCTTCCTCGTCCATTTGGCGAACCATGTTCAAAACACGGTCGTGCGCCTCGATTTTTCCTTGCGGAAGCAATGCGTATTGCGACACTTTCGCTCCGACGAACAACATCGCCGATCCGTTCTTGCAACTCGCCACACAAGCACCGCAACCGATACAGGCCGCAGCTTCGAACGCGCGATCGGCGTCGGCTTTGTTGACTGGCGTCGCATTGGCGTCGATCGTATTTCCGGATGTGTTTACTGAAACGAAACCTCCGGCTTGTTGGATGCGATCGAACGACGTTCTGTCGACGACCAAATCCTTGATGACCGGGAACGCCTTCGAACGCCAAGGCTCGATGAAAATCGTTTCTCCGTCCTTGAACGAACGCATGTGAAGCTGGCACGTCGTGATGAAACGATCAGGCCCGTGAGCGCGCCCGTTGATGTACAGCGAACACATTCCGCAGATTCCTTCGCGACAGTCGTGGTCAAACGCCACAGGTTCTTTGCGCTCGTTGATGAGTTGCTCGTTCAATTGATCGAGCATCTCGAGGAATGAGCTGTCGGTAGAAACCTCGTTGAGTTTGTAGGTTTCCATTTGTCCTTTTGACTTGGCATCTTTCTGACGCCAAACTTTAAGGTTTATGTTGATGGTTTTACTGGCCATGTCTCAAATTTTATTTGTAGTTACGGGCTGCAATCTTGATGTATTCGTAGTTCAGGTCTTCCTTGTTCAAGATTTCCTGATTGATGTCGGAGCCGTTGTATTCCCAAGCGCCCACGAATTTGAAGTTCTCGTCGTCACGCAACGTTTCACCTTCGGCATCCTGGTATTCCTCGCGGAAATGTCCGCCGCACGATTCGTTGCGTTGCAAAGCGTCCATCGCCATCAATTGCCCGAGTTCCATGAAATCGGCGACGCGAAGTGCTTTTTCAAGCTCTGTGTTCATTTCGTCATTTTTACCGGGAACATAAACGTCGCGGTGGAATTCGGCACGCAAGGCATCGATTTCCTTGACGGCTTCGGCCAAACCTTGGGCACTTCGGCCCATTCCGACCTTGTTCCACATGATGTGTCCGAGACGTTTGTGGAAATGATCCACCGATTTCGTTCCGTTGTTGTTGAGGAATTTATCGATTTGCGCACGAACCGATTTCTCAGCTTCATCGAACTCGGCCGATTGCGTCGAGATTTTCCCGGTGCGGATCTCATCGGCCAAATAATCGGAAACCGTGTAGGGCAATACGAAATAACCGTCGGCCAAACCTTGCATCAAAGCCGAAGCTCCGAGCCTGTTCGCGCCGTGATCCGAGAAATTCGCCTCACCGGCCACGAAACAGCCGGGAATCGTCGATTGCAAATTATAGTCGACCCAAACGCCGCCCATCGTATAGTGGACAGCAGGGTAAATTTTCATTGGGGTTTCGTACGGATTTTCAGCCGTGATCTTCTCGTACATCTGGAAAAGGTTACCGTATTTTTCCTCGATCCATTTCTTTCCGAGTTCCTGTACTTTCTCGTCACTAGGATTGTGATCGCCCGCAACCAAAGCCGCCTGCTTTCCTTTGCTGATGATCTCAGACGCGAAATCAAGGTAAACACCTTCGTTCGTATCGTTGGCTTCGATCCCGAAACCGGCGTCGCAACGCTCTTTCGCAGCTCTTGACGCGACGTCGCGAGGCACGAGGTTACCGAATGCCGGATAACGTCTTTCGAGGAAATAGTCGCGGTCTGCTTCGGCAATCTGAACCGGTTTCAATTTCCCGGCGCGAATGGCTTCGGCATCTTCTTTTTTAGCCGGAACCCAGATTCGGCCCGAATTACGCAACGATTCCGACATCAAGGTCAGTTTCGATTGGTTCGTCCCGTGGACCGGAATACAGGTCGGGTGAATCTGTACGAAACAAGGATTTGCGAACGCAGCGCCTTTTTTGTGGATTTTCCAACCCGCTGAAACGTTTGATCCCATGGCATTCGTCGAAAGGAAATAGACGTTTCCGTATCCGCCCGATGCGATGATGACCGCGTGAGCCGAATGTCTTTCGATTTCACCCGTAATGAGGTTTCTTGCGATGATGCCGCGTGCTTTTCCATCGACTTTTACGATATCAAGCATTTCGTGACGGTTGAACTGCTGCACGTTTCCTTGCCCGATTTGACGTGACAACGCCGAATACGCACCGAGCAACAATTGCTGTCCGGTTTGACCAGCTGCGTAAAACGTTCTTTGGACTTGCGTTCCACCGAACGAACGGTTATCCAACATTCCGCCGTAATCGCGTGCAAACGGAACACCTTGGGCGACGCATTGGTCGATGATATTTCCTGAAACTTCAGCCAAACGGTGAACGTTCGCCTCTCTTGCGCGGTAATCGCCGCCTTTGATCGTATCGTAGAACAAGCGATATATGCTATCGCCGTCATTCTGGTAATTTTTCGCTGCGTTGATTCCTCCTTGTGCCGCGATAGAGTGCGCGCGACGCGGTGAATCCTGGAAGCAGAACGATTTTACGTTATAGCCCATTTCGCCAAGTGAAGCGGCGGCCGAAGCTCCTGCCAGTCCTGTCCCGACGACGATCACGTCAATCTTGGGGCGGTTGTTGGGCGCGACGAGTTTTAAATGGTTTTTGTGGTTGGTCCATTTATCGGAAATATAGCCTTCCGGTATTTTAGAATCTAACTTCATACGTATTGTGGCTATTAAACTGTTTTAAGTAAAAAGTGAACGTACAATGGGATGATCGCGAAAAGGAAAGGTACGACAGTCGCAAAGAACATCCCGAATTTGCTGATGAAACCGCTGTATTTCGGGTGGTTCAGACCGATGCTCTGGAACGAGCTCGCGAATCCATGCCAAAGGTGTAACCCTAAAACGACCATCGCAAGAGCATATAAAATTGCATACAGCAAACCGAATTTTTCGTGTTTGAAGAATGCGACGGTAATCTTGTGAAGGTCTTTATAACCATCGGCCATTTTCACGTCGACCTGCGTATTCATGATCTCTGTGCGGTCTTTGATGTAATACGGTTTTCCGAGACTTTTCGCCTCTTCTTTGCTCGATCCTACCTGCGCGACGGGAATGTATTCTCCCAATCTCGTCGTGATGTAAAACTCTTGGTTTTGTGCCGGAGTCGCTTTCGGATTTACGTTAACGATCACTTTCTCCAACGGCATTTTGTTGTCGAAGTGCATCACAGCCCAAAAGTTCATCATGTGCGTCACGATGAAAACAAGGATCAATGTTCCAAGAATCCCCATGTTACGAGATGACCACATCGAGTTTTTCGACGGGTTGTTCTTCACATATCCGACCGGACGCGCCTTTACGTTTCTATACGTAAGCAACGCACCGTCTACGGCATGGAACAAAATTGAAATGTAAGTGAGGTAAGAAAGCGCCTTGACAGCCGGGTTGCTTGTCATGAAAAGCGCGTAGGTGTTGAACTGGTGCGGATCTGCATAAAGAATCTGGAGATTTCCGAGTAAGTGTCCAACCAGGAACAAACACAAAAATAAACCTGTCAAAGCCATCCAGTACTTTTTAGCCAAAGACGACTTCAGGATTGCGGATTTTGCCATAGGAAGTGTGTAATTTAATAAAAAATCACACAAAAATACAGCTAAAAGCTGTACTCCGCAACGTTTTCGGGTTTATTTATACTGAGTTTAAATGACTGTAGAAACGACTATAAATAAACGATTTACGATTCAGTTCGAAACGGCGAAACTCGGCACCAATCCGCGCAAACCCATATCGACGACATTTTCGCCCGCCGACGGCTCGAATTTCCCGTCGTTATTCACCTCGGCCCACTCGAAACTTTTGTTTATCGAAAGCGAAAGCGTGACCACGACATCCTTGGATTCGTTGCCCGTTATGGAAAGATTGTTCGCGAATTTGCCCGTAACGACGCACGATCCTGCCGGAATCGGGGATGTCGATGCTATGGGATTCGGAACCGTCGTCGCACCTTCAGGCGCCTGACCTTCGGCACTGTAAGGATAATCGTCGAGCGCAAACGCCCAATAACCCTGTACGCGATTCGCATTCACCTCGAAGAAATTATTGCCGATGGAGTGAGAAGAAACATACGTATTGAACCCGACGAAACTCGCCAGAGTCCCATTATAATCGACTCCCGCCTGACGAAACGAAATGCCGTAATTCTGATATGCGAGTGAAACGCGAACCCAATTGTAATTTCCCGCAGCGACATCTTTGAGCGGAATTTTGAGGAACGTCTCGCCTTCCTGAACGATTTTCGCCTTGCTGAAATCGATCGCATTCGTGCCGCCCATATCGGTTTCAGGCGCATGGTACAAAACCGCTCCGGCGCCGAGTTGCGTGTAAGCGTCGGGTGCCAATTCGAAATAGTGGGCTGAAATCGTGTTGAAATTCGGAGTTTGGGCCGCGTGACCCGACGGAACTTCAGTAGGTTGCCCGACATTATTCAATCGCTGCTGATTCGGATCGAACTGGAACTTGACGATGAGCATCGGTTCCTCGCTTTCGTTTTCGTCGCTTTCACAAGATGTGAGCAACGAAAAAGTAGGCAATAGCAATAGCGCGAACAACAAATACAGATAGTTTGTGCGCATCGTGGTTGGTTATTGGTTCACTGCTATAACGCGCGCCTTTTTGATTTATTGCCGATTTCGAAATTGAAAAGATGGTTTTTTTTAACGTTTCGGCACATTCGCGCTTACCGCTGACGTTTTCGTAAAAATAAAATGTTGCCGATAATTTTGCGGTTCGGTTCGCACGTAATCGTAACTTTACGACTTCTAAAAAATGCTCATGAAAACCGGGATCGATGCGATCGCTTTTGACGTCGCCAACATTCATCTTCCAATAAAAACGCTGGCCGAGGCGCGCCACATCGAACCTGAAAAACTCGAAAAAGGCCTCGGACTTCTAAAAATGACATTGCCCGACGCACATCAGGATACGGTTGTCTTTGGCGCGAATGCACTGACGCGACTGATTCTCGACAACGACATCGATCTTTCTAAAATCGCGAGGATTTACGTCGGGACTGAGAGCGGAATCGACAATTCTAAACCCGTCGCATCGTTCGTGACAGCTTTGATCGAGCAGAAATTCGGCGAAAATTCATTGTTGGAATGCGATGTCGTCGATTTTACGTTCGCATGTATCGGCGCGGTCGACGCTTTACAGAATTGCCTCGATTTCATCCGATTGCATCCCGATAAGAAAGCGATTATCGTCGCGACCGACATTGCAAAGTACGACCTCGAATCGACAGGCGAATATACCCAAGGCGCGGGCGCAGTGGCGATGCTGGTTTCGTCCGACCCGAGAATTCTGGCTTTCGGGACCAATTTCGCAGTTAGCAATAAAGGCGTTTTCGACTTCTTCAAACCGTACCGAAAAGTCTCAAAATTCTTGATTTCGGGCAACGACCACAACGAGCCGTGGTTCGGAAATCTTGAAAGCGAGATCGAAATCCACAAGGACCAGCCCGTTTTCGATGGCCAATATTCGAACCAATGTTATACCGACAGGACGCGCGAAGCCTATTTTTCGTTCAAAAAAACCTCGAAATTTGAAGGCACGCTCTACGCCTCTTGGGAAAACATAATCATGCACTTGCCTTACGCTTTTCAGGGCCGACGCATGTTGACCGAAATTTTCGCTTTGGATTCGGACGAAATTGCGATCGACAGGAACGATCCGAATTGCGCGACGCAGTTAAAAGAACTCGCCAAATCAGACGCATACCGCGATTTCATAAAACAGAAATTGCAACCCGCGGAACTCGCTTCGTCCTTGATCGGAAATCTTTATACGGGTTCGATTCTTATGGGATTGTTGTCGGCTTTGTGCGACGCATATCGCAATGAACGTAATATTTCAGGTACGAAGTTCGGTTTTCTGGCCTACGGAAGCGGATCGAAATCCAAAGTCTTCGAAGCCGAAATCCAACCGAATTGGGTGCTTCCGATCTCAAATGTAAAATTGTTCGAAAACTTGGAGCAAAGCACGGAAATCGACTTCGGCACCTACGAAAAACTACATAAGAGAGAACAACATTTCAGCGTCCGATCGCCAAAAAATGAATGGGTTCTGGATCGCATCGAGCAGGAAAAACCGAATCTTCTTGGCGCTCGCTATTATAAATGGATCGAGTAGCGTAACGTCGATTGTTTTTCAACGTCAAACGGTTTCAAACAGAAATGCACATGGAGTTTTTTGACGCCTTATCAGAATTCAATCCGGGTGAAAGCGCCGAACTTCAACTTTTCATGGAGCGACAGACGGAATTTTTCAAGTCTTTGTCTCTTAAAAAGAATCATTTTTTGGTTTCGGAGGGCGAAGTCTGCGAGAATTTCTGTTTAATTAAAAACGGAATTCTCCAACATTCGATTTTAGTAGACGGCGATGAAAAGACGACGTATCTCGGACTCAAAAATTCCATTACGACTTCACTCGCGAGCTTCTTGAACCGAAAGCCGTCGCGCAAAAGTATCAAGGCGATCAGCGATTGTGATTTGCTCGTGATCGGGAAAAAGGACTTTTCGCATCTATTGGAAACGAATCGGGAGTTCAACCGATTGTATTATTCATTGATCGAGCGCCAGATTTGCCTGATCGACGAATATCGCATCGACTTGCTCACGCTTTCGCCCGAGGAACGTTACGCGAAACTCTTGCGCACGGAAACTGAATTGTTACATGAGGTTCCGTTGCATTATCTGGCTTCTTTTTTGGGAATTTCGGGGCGGCATATGAGTCGGATACGGAAAAAAACATCCTAAAAAAGACCCTGACAGGGTTAAATATGAAAAACCTGACACATACGGCAACATTTTTTCTACCCTAAATCATAAATTTTCACCTTCAAAAAATACTGCCAAATGGCCGATTCGTTACCACAAACGATTCGTACTTTTGGAATATTAAAACAATTTGTAATGAAGTACGAACAAATCGACAGCAACTTATTTGTCAAGAACCGCAAGAAATTCACGGCCCAAATGAAGCCGAATGCTATCGCGGTCTTCAACTCCAACGATATTTATCCGATTTCGGCCGACAGCTCGATGCCGTTTCAACAACATCGCGACATCTTTTACCTGAGCGGCGTCGACCAGGAAGAATCGATTCTGGTACTTTTCCCTGACGCGCCATACGAACACCAACGTGAAATTTTATTCCTGACTGAAACAAGCGAACACATCGCGATTTGGGAAGGCGCGAAGCTTACGAAGGATCAAGCGTTCGAAGTCTCGGGAATCAAATCGGTGTATTGGCTTCAGGATTTCGAGAAGGTTTTCTACGAACTCATGACCTACGCCGACACGATGTACATTAACACGAACGAACATTACCGCGCGAAGGTCGCTACGGAAACGCGTGAAGACCGTTTCATCAAATGGTGGAAAGAGAAATATCCGGCGCACTCGGTAGCCAAATCCAACCCGATTTTGCAAAGATTGCGTTCAGTAAAGGAAAAAGAGGAAATCGCACTCATCCAAACCGCTTGCAACATCACCGAAAAAGGTTTCCGACGCTTACTCGGATTCGTGAAACCGGGCGTTTTCGAATACGAAGTTGAAGCCGAACTCGTCCACGAATTCATCCGCAACCGTTCAAGAGGTTTCGCCTATGGGCCGATCGTCGCGAGTGGAAACAACGCGAACGTCCTGCATTACGTCGAAAACAACAAAGAATGTAAGGCGGGCGATCTGCTTTTGCTCGATGTCGCGGCCGAATACGCGAACTATTCGTCGGATCTGACGCGCACGATTCCCGTTTCGGGCCGATATACCAAACGCCAGGCCGATGTTTACAATGCGGTTTTGCGCGTAAAAAACGAAGCCACGAAAATGCTCACGCCGAGAACGCTGTGGAAACAATACCACGTCGAAGTCGGCAAGATCATGACTTCGGAACTTCTTGGGCTCGGATTGATCGACAAAGCCGACGTCCAAAACGAAGATCCGGCCTGGCCTGCCTATAAAAAATATTTCATGCACGGAACATCGCACCACATGGGCTTGGACACGCACGATTACGGGCTTTTGCACGAACCGATGCAGGCTAATATGGTATTTACGGTCGAACCTGGCATTTACATTCCCGCCGAAGGTTTCGGAATCAGGATTGAAGATGACGTCGTGATCCAACCGTCGGGCGAACCGTTCAACCTCATGAAAAATATTCCTATCGAGATCGAGGAAATTGAATCGTTGATGAATTCCTAAACTTTTCGCGTTGAAAAAATTGGTCGTACTGTTGTTGTTTTTCGTCGGATTCGCTCACGCGCAATCGGATGGGTTCGCCCGAAGCAACGACGGTACGCCTATTTATTTCAGGACGTTCGGGCACGGAAAACCGATGCTCATCATAAACGGCGGGCCCGGAATGAACAGCAACGGCTTCGAATCGCTCGCCAAAAAACTCGGCGAAAACAACCTCACGATCATTTACGACCAACGCGGCACGGGAAAATCGGTATTGAAAAATTCGACGAAAACCAGCGTGACGATGGATCTGATGGCGTCGGACATCGAGGCGTTGCGCAAACATCTCAAAATCGAAACCTGGATCGTGCTCGGCCATTCGTTCGGCGGCATGCTGGGTTCGTATTATACGAGTTTGCATCCTGAAAAAGTCGAGAAACTTATCCTGTCGTCATCGGGCGGAATCGACTTGGAATTGCTCAATGAAACCGATCTGATCCGACGCAGGCTCGACAAAATCCATCGCGATTCCCTCGCCTATTGGGAAGCCAAGATCGACAAAGGCGACACGAATTACAAAACCCGACTCGGGCGTGGGCGCGCATTGGCTCCGGCCTACGTCGTAAACCCCAAATTCTACCCGATTCTCGCCGAACGCCTGACCCAAGGCGATCGCGAACTCAACACGTTGGTCTGGCAGGATTTGAATCGCATGCATTTCGATTGTGCGCCAAAACTCGAATCGTTCAAGAAACCCGTGTTGATCATACAGGGAAAACAAGACATCGTTCCTGAAAAATTAGCCGAAAAAGCGCATAAAGTCCTCGAGAATTCAAAAGTCGTCCTGCTCGAAAATTGCAGCCATTACGGTTGGCTTGACGCCGAAATTTCGTATTTTGAAGAAATAAACCGCTTCCTGAAAACATGAGTAAAATCGCCCTCTATAAAAACACGAAAATCCATTACACCGACGCGGGAAAAGGAACCGCAGTCGTCTTGCTGCACGGTTTCCTCGAAAACAGCACGATGTGGAACGAAATCGCACCCGAACTGACCAAAAAATACCGCGTCATCACGATCGATCTGCTCGGACATGGCCAAACCGAAGCCGTCGGTTACGTACAAACGATGGAAGACAACGCCGACGCCGTACATTCGGTCCTGTCTGCATTGCAAATCCGAAAGGCCGTGATCGCGGGACATTCCATGGGCGGTTACGTCGCGCTCGCTTTCGCCGAACTGTATCCTGAAATGACAAAGGGAATCGGATTGATAAACTCGACATCACTCGCCGACAGCGATGAGCGCAAAACCAACCGCGATCGCGCGATTAAGGCCGTAAAGAACGATTACGCGTCATTCGTGCGGCTTTCGATCGGGAACCTGTTCAGTGAAAACAATCGTGAACGCTTGTCACCGGAGATCGAAACCGTAAAACAGGAAGCATTGAAAACGCCGTTGCAGGGAATCGTGGCGTCGCTCGAAGGCATGAAAATCCGCAAAGACCGCGAAGTATTGCTGCACTTTGCGCCGTATCCGATCCTGCTCGTACTCGGCAAAAACGATCCGGTTCTCGTGTACGATGAAAACGTCGGACAAATCGAAAACACCGATGTGAAACTCGTGACGTTTGAAGACGGTCACATGTCGCCTATAGAAAACAAGGACGAGTTAATCGCCGCATTGCTGGAATTCCTCAAAGAAATCTAAAACATTCCTTCGCGTAAATATCCTTTTTCGACGAGCTCCGATTTGTTTTGCAAATGGTGGAGTTTTCCGTCTTTCATCAAAATTAAACGCGAACTCACGTCAATGATGTTGCGGTAATTATGATCGGTGATGACAATTCCTTTTTCTTGCGATTTTTCGATAATCAGCGCGTTGACTGTTTCAACAAGCTGGGGCGACAATCCGTTGTATGGTTCGTCGAGCAATACGAATTTGGCCGGATTGAACAGCAATAACCTGATTTCGAGGTAACGTCTTTCGCCCGATGATAAGTTTCCGATTTTCGAGTCGTATATTTTTCCAACCATCGGATCGTCGCAAAAACGGTCGACCTGCGATTTCTCCAAAGACAAAGCGATCGCCGTTTTTACCGGCAAATGTGCCGGAATGAAATTGTCCTGTTCGAGATAACTTATGTGTCGATGATAACCGACGACAGGTTCATTGTCAATCTTCAGGAATTTCTGGTCGGCCGAAATCATCCCGAAAATAATGCGCAGCAACGTCGATTTTCCCGAACCGTTTCGCCCGAGTAACCCAACGATTTCACCCGTTTTGCAAGTCAGCCAAACGTCAGACAAGATAATTTTCTCTCCGAACCGTTTCTTGACGCTGTCTATTTCGAGAATATGTCCTGACATACGACAAGGATTGTGATTAGGAGAAGATAGACCGTAAAGTTGATGACGAATGACGAAACCCAAAGTTGGGCGCGGCTCAAGCCATTGTTGCGGTAAAAAACGTATTCATTTTTCGCGCGGACTTCCTTTACGGCCAAACTAAATGCAAACCCGAAGAATAAAAAACTCCCAGCAAATCCCGCGATGCCGCCAAAAATCGCCGCCGCAAGTGATATTCCAAGATTCAACAAGACAGTACTCGCGAAGAAAAACCAGACATTCTTGAGTTTCCGCATCAGATTATTTTCTCGACAAACGGTTTTTCGGCATCGAGAATTTCGCGCAACAACGCGACCAATTGGCTCTTGTAATTTTCAAAAACCGATGCTCCGATCACGCTCGTCTTTGCTTCTCCGTCATTATAGATGAATGGCAAAAATCCCGATTTGAGGTTTTTGAACGAGATGATCCCGACCTCGATTTCAGTTCCGTTCGCTTTTTCCTCGAACATGTAAGCATAAGCCAAAACCTGGATGATCTTGTCGGTTTTGCTTTCGAGGATCAATCCGTTCCAGTCTTTGAGCGTGACATCCCTGGCTTCGACTTTCCCGGTTTTGTAATCGGTGATGCGGATTTTGTCGTTGCGTCGTTCGATGCGGTCGACATTTCCGCGGATCAAAACCGGATACGGCAGATCCGGGTGTGAAAGTTCGCGTTCATACGTTTCTTCAAGCGCGATGATCGTGATCTCGTCCCCGTTCGCGATGTCTTCGCGCTCGCGTTTTAGGAAATTCGACACGTTTCGTTTGGCGACTTCGAACGCGAGAAGATTTCGGCCTTTCTTGATCTCGCCTTCTTTGTAGACGATCTGGAATTGGCGCAGCACTTCGGCGTCGAGCTTTTTGAGACAGTCCGCGATGTCCTGTTCGATCAGTATTTTCCCGATGAGCGGACGATACAGATTCTCGAGCGCGCCGTGGATGATCGTACCCAGCGTATTGAGCGCAATGGTTTCCTCGACCTCATCGACATCGCTGATGCGCAATATTTTCTTGAAGTAGAAATCGGCGGGATTTCGGATATAACTCGTGAGCGCCGACGGTGAAAATCCGGCTTTCGCTATATCTGAAAGACGTTGCATGACGAGTGGCGACTTGGGGATTTCTATCGGTTTGTAGGCCGTCAGCGGAACTTCGGCGTTTTTGATTTCGTGCGAAAGTTGGTGCTTTGGTTGTTTTTCGACTTCGAGCTGTGTGATGAAACGGCTTTTTTCACCCGCATCCAAGCCTTCGCTTTCAGTGTTGTACAGCAAATAAATCGTCTTGGCGCGCTGCAGCAAATGATAAAAGTGATACGTGTAGATCGCGTCTTTTTCCTTGAACGTCGGCAATCCGAGTTCGCGTTTTACATCGTACGGAATAAATGAATTGGACGACTTGCCCGCGGGAAAATTCCCCTCGTTCATCGACGTTACGATCACCGTATCGAAATCGAGCACGCGGCTTTCGAGCACGCCCATAATCTGCAGTCCTTCGAGAGGTTCGCCTTCAAACGAGACTTCGGCCAGATCCACGACTTGTTTGTAGATCGCCTGAAGCGTTTCCATCGATTCGGTTTGGGAATGTCGCGAATAATGCGAGATCAGTTTGTTGATGACTTTGAAAACAGCGTACAGGAACGCCTTGGCGACTTTCTCTTCCTGATTGTCGTTGCCGAGTCTGGATTTGATGTACAGCAAGACATCGGACACGGTCTTAAGCGCCTCCAACGGACCCTTGTCCCACTTTTCAAACAACGAGGCAAACAACTTCGACGGATTGGCTGCGCGCTCCAACAGACGCTGTTGCGTAATGAACGAATAATTGTTGCGATTGATCAGCGAAACGATTTCCTGGGCGTTCGCATAGGGTTCGATCAATGGATGCGAAAGGATGTCGAGTACGTCCTTGTAATAAAAAACGTAACTGGACGCGTTCCTTGCCAAAGCGTTAATATGGGTTCGGAAAAGCTTCGCAACGAGAATTTGGGCGGGATTGTTCTTGGCCGAATAACCCATCGTGATATTTAGCGCATCGACGCTCGACGGCAACGCATACAGCAGCGGCGTGAGCAGACTTTCTTCTCCGAGCACGATGGCGGTTTTTTCGAGATTCGGATTTGATTGGATGTGCTTTTCGATAAGCGTTCCTGCGATTTTGGCTTGTCCGATAGTCTTTGGCGTTCCGATTACATGAATTTGCTTTTCAGACGCGAAATCGTCGGCGATCCAATTGAACGGCCGGCTTCGGTAATATTTCCAATCCTGTTTGAAACGTCGGATAAAAAGCCCGGCATCGTGCTGCTCGTCTTTTAGAAACACCGAATCGATATCCCAAAAAATTTCGGCAATGTCGTGGGCGAGTAATTGTTGGATGATTTTTTCCTCGGCGGCATTGAGCGCATTGAAACCAGCGAATATGAATTTTTGGTCTTGCACCGACGAAACGAAATGTTCGATGTTCGCGACGGCTTCGCGGTAGATCAATCCTTGGTAACCGACGCCTTTCTGCAGTAAAGCTTCGTAAAGGCGCGTATAATATTCGGGCAGTTTTTCCCAGAATTTTAGATAGTTGGAAATCATTTCGGTGCGTTGCTCGAGATCGACCGACCAATGTTTGATGTCTTCGATGTCTTTGAGATACGCCAGGACGCGCAAAGGCTCAAGCAGATACCTGTCGATTTCATTGAAATCCTGTAGCAATACTTTGCCCCAATTCGCAAAAAGTTCGAAGTCCTGAGGCTCGCCGGGATTCGCCTCGAGATACACATCGTAGAAGAGGAACAACAATTCGATGTTATCGATGGTTCGAATTCCCGCAACATCCTGGATGAAATCCTCGATACTGATGATGTTGGGCGCGAAGACGTTTCCCGTTATTTGCTGCCGCAAGGCTTCGAGTAGGAAAACGCGTGCCCGCCGGTTGGGTAAGATTACGGTGACGTTTGAAAAATCGGCTTGATGTCGCGCGACCAATTCCTGCGCCAGTCGGTCAAGAAAACTGGTTTTGCTCATTTTGTAAAAATAAAAAAAACGCCCCGATTTCTCGAGGCGTTCTTTGTATTAAGATGGGTGAAATTATTCTTTGATCAATTTCACTTCAACTCGTCTGTTTTGCGCTTTACCTTTTGCAGTCTTGTTAGACGCGATCGGCTTAGTTTCACCGAAACCTGCAGATTGCAATCTGTCAGTTCCGATTCCTTGCTCGATTAGGTAGGTTTTAACAGCAGCTGCACGGTTTTCAGACAATGTCTGGTTCAATGCGTTGCTACCATCGCTATCAGTGTGTCCTTCCAAAAGGAATTTAGACGCTGGGTATTCTTTCAAGATAGCAGCCATGTTCTGAAGAACTGGGTATGTTTGTTCTTTGAAAGTCGATTTACCACTGTTGAACAAGATAGTTCTAGCGTACTCGTTCAATTTCTTGATTTGCTCTTCAGTGATTTCAGGACATCCGTTGTTAGCAACTGTTCCTTTAACTGATGGGCAACGATCGTCTTTGTCTAGTACTCCGTCTCCGTCAGTATCTGGCCATGGACAACCACCGTTTTCTTTAGGACCTTTAACGTCTGGACATTTGTCTTGTTTGTCAGTGATTCCGTCTCCGTCAGCATCTGGACATCCGTTAAGAGCTTTCAAACCAGCAACATCTGGACAAGCGTCATCTTTATCGCGGATACCGTCTCCGTCAGTATCAGGACATCCACGGAACTCAGCAGTACCAGGTTGGTCAATACAATCGTCTTCTTTATCTTGGATTCCGTCTCCATCAGTGTCAGGACATCCTTGGAATTGTGGCAAACCTGCAACTTCCGGACAAGCATCATCTTTGTCGTAGATTCCGTCTCCGTCAGTATCTTTACCTCCGAATTTGAAAGTAAGACCTGCAAAGTGCTGCATGTGTGAAGGGAAAACATTTCTGTCGTCTTCGAAAGAGTGCTTGTAAGTAGATTGGAACGTCAAACCAACTTGTTCAACAACCCAAAACGTAACTCCAACACCTCCGTTTACTGTTCCGTTGTTCTCGTCGCCCAACCAAGTGTAACCTCCACCAACGTGTAGGTATGGATCGAACCACTTAGATTTCAACAAGTTCATGAAGCTATACTTGATAACTCCATCAACAGCGTAATACTTCAAATCACCAGGATTCGATACTTCGTAATCATCGATTCCAGTTGCGCCTTCACCTCTTCTACTAACGAACTTGTCGATTTTGTTGAGTGATCCTGTCACACCGAAAGTGAATCCGCTTCCGATATGTCTTGATACGTTAAGGTAAGACACAGATGGGATGATGTTCCAGTTGTCTTTAGCATTAAAATACTCTGAGAACTGGTCTTCTAATTTAGATGCGGCGCTAAAACGCGTGTCAACGGCGTTCGCACCAAACGATACTGCCCACGGGTTGTCGCTGTCCTGAGCCTGCGTGCTCAAGCCAAACAACATCACTGCCGCGGCAAAAACTTTGTTAAGATGTTTCATACTAGATTTCATTTTTAGTTACAAAAGTTATTAGAACAAATGTAATCCGTCTTTTTTTAACAGCAAAGACAAATGTTAAAAAAATAACATAACGTTAAGATTGATTTCTTCAGATGATTTGCAATGTTTTTCCTACCTCGGTGAACGCGGATATCGCTTTATCGAGATGTTCCTGAGTGTGCGCAGCCGAGAGCTGGACACGGATTCGCGCTTTTTCCTTGGGTACGACAGGGAAGAAAAATCCTATTACGTAAATTCCTTTTTTGAGCAACTCGTTGGCCATATTTTGGGACAGTTTCGCATCGTATAGCATGACCGGAACGATGGCCGAATCACCATCGATGAAGTCAAATCCCGCCTTTTTCATGCCCGCTTTAAAATAATTCGTATTCCATTCTAGCTTGTCGCGCAACGTCGTGTCTTTCTTCAACAATTCAAAAACCTTGATCGAAGCACCGACGATTGCGGGCGCCAACGAATTCGAAAACAAATACGGGCGCGAACGCTGACGCAGTAATTCGATGATCTCTTTTTTACCCGTCGTATAACCGCCCATCGCGCCGCCAAGCGCCTTTCCAAGCGTTCCCGTGATGATGTCGACTCTTCCCATGACGCCTTTGGCCTCGGGCGTTCCTTTTCCTGTTTTGCCGATGAATCCCGCCGCGTGGCATTCGTCTATCATGACCATCGCATCGTATTTGTCGGCGAGGTCGCAAATTTTGTCGAGTGGCGCGACGAGTCCGTCCATCGAAAAAACACCGTCGGTCACGATCAATTTGAAACGCGCTCCGGCCTCGCTGGCTTTTATTAACTGTTGTTCAAGATCGGCCATGTCGCTGTTCTCGTAACGGTAGCGCATCGCCTTGCACAAACGCACGCCGTCGATGATCGAAGCGTGGTTCAAGCTGTCGGAAATGATCGCGTCCTGCTCGTTCAAAAGCGGCTCGAAAACGCCTCCGTTCGCATCGAAAGCCGCGGCATATAAGATCGTATCTTCGGTCCCGTAAAATTCGGCGATCGTTTTTTCAAGCGTCTTGTGAATGTCCTGCGTTCCGCAAATGAATCGCACCGACGACATCCCGAAACCGTGCGTATCCAACGTGTCTTTCGCCGCCTGGATCACTTCAGGATGAGACGACAAACCCAAGTAATTGTTCGCGCAAAAATTGAGCACCGTTTCGCCGTTCACAGTGATTTCAGCACCTTGAGCCGACGTGATCACGCGTTCTTTTTTAAACAATCCGTTGTCCTCGATCGCCTGCAGTTCGTTTTGAAGATGTTCCTTGATTTTTCCGTACATAATGTGTTGTATTTCTATTGTAGTGTAGTTGAATTTCGTCTTACAAATGTATCACATTTAAATCTTGGCCTGTGTAGACAAGCACTTTTTTGGACACTTTGTAACCCATATTTTCAATCGCCTCAGCGTAGGTTTCGAGCTGTTTCACGTATTTCGAATTATGGCTTCCCGTCTTGTAATCAAGCAAATAAACTTCATTATTTCGCGCCAAAACCATGCGGTCGGGTTTGATGATGCCCGATTGTTGTCGGATGATCGTCTGCTCGTTCAAAATCCGATTGTCTTCACTGAAAAATCCGACCAGATCCGAATGCGACACGATATCAAGAAGCGTTCGCGTAACGGTTTCCTTTTGCAAATCGGTGATCAAACCATTCTCGATTGCTTTCTCGATCGCGAGCTCGATATCCGATTCGGTTCTCACCATCGACAATATCTCATGGATCGTATTGCCGTACTCGATCGCTTCCTGCTGTTTCGAGCCCCACATGAGCGATTCGCGCTGGGCGATCTTTATGCTTGACATCTGCAGCGGTTCGGCGACCGACGTTATGAATTCGGGTTCGCCCAAATCAGGTTTGTCTTTCGATAATTTCGTCGGATTCCCGAAGTCGTACGAGAAAACGTTTCGGTCAAAAACACCTTTCGTCTCAAGGAAATTCACGAAAAACGTCGACATGTTGTTCTGTTGTGGTTCTCCGTTCTTCGTGAAATTCATGGCCGAAATCACATACAATTGTTCCTCGGCACGCGTCAACGCGACATAAAGCACGTTGATGTTGTCGAGCAATTCTTCTTGTTTCTTCTGCTGATAAACCTGGGCGGCCTTTTCCCCGAAACCTTCTACCGAACTGTTGTTGTCGATGAGCACTTTCGGCAATTCCAAAACCGCATCGTCAATGTCGAGCCAGAGTTTGTCTTTTGGTTTCCGACTGTATTCTTCCTCGGCGAACGGCATGATCACGACGGGAAACTCAAGCCCTTTCGACTTGTGGATCGTCATGATCCGGACGGCGTTTTTCCCCTCGGGCGACGGAATGCTGAACTTGTGCGAATTCGTCTCCCAATAATTCAAAAAGTCCGAAATCCCAGCCTGTGTTCGGATGTCGCGCTCCAGAACGATGTCGAGAAAATATTGAACGTACGCGTTATTCTCGACGATGAACTTTGAAATGATCGTCTCAACGGCTTCATACAACGACTTTTTGCGGATGCCCGAAAACGAAACCCCAAGCCCGAAACCTTCAAGCCATGTACAAAACTCATTTTCATCGCGTCTTTCCATTCCCGCGGCGATAAAATCGTGAAGCGGAAACACATCTTGTGAATTATCGGCGAGATAATGTAAGAAAAGCGCTTTCGATTGGGCGTCGTTGCTGTTTTTTAGATAACGCAGCAGGTTGATGATGAACCGAACTTCAGTCGCCGCCGCAATCTGCAAGGTTTCCGATGACAACAGTGGAATCTCGTTCTCGGTCAAATGATTCGCCACCATGATTCCCTGATCGCGTTTTCGCGTCAAGATCGCAATGTCGCTGTACTTGAAACCTTGCGCGAGCGCTTTTTGGATGGTCGAAAATGTCGCGTGTAAATGTTGTTCCGCCTTTTTGGGCGCGTCTTCATCGTCTTCCCCGGTCGGCGGTAAAAACGAGATGTTTACGTAACCGCCGGCTTTCGATGTCGTGTTCTGCCTGCTTTGTTTCTCGTACAATTCCTTGTAATCGACGTGAGCGAATTCGTTGGCGATAAACTCGAAAAAATCGTTGTTGAAATGGATGACTTCTGAATAACTGCGCCAGTTCGTATCGAGTTTCGACATTTGCCAATCGACATTTACGAACGGAGTTCCGCCTTTTCCAAGCGCGATGAATTGTTCCGCTTTTCCGCCTCGCCAACGGTAGATCGATTGTTTCGGGTCGCCTACGATCATGAGCGTTCCCTTTATCCCGAATTCGTCTTGTCCCGACAACGCGTTCCCGATAAGCGGAATCAGGTTTTTCCACTGCATTTCGCTCGTGTCCTGAAACTCGTCTATGAAATAATGCCGATAACGCTCACCCAAACGTTCGTAGATGAACGGCGCGGGCTGGTTTTGGATTTCGCGGTGAATGATCGCATTAAATTCGGAAATCGACAAGATGTTCTGTTCGGTTTGGATGCGTGCGAGTTCGTTGTTTACGGTATTGAGCAACGACAAAGGCGTGATGTTTTTCAAGAACGCCAGATACATGTCGCGTTTGCCATAATTCGCATAGATGTTCTTGAGCGTTTGCAAGAGTTCGGGCAGCAGCGATTCGATCAGGTCGCGATCGCGGGCCGCTTTATTGATGCGGACGTCGTCAAATTCGTGGTACTTTTTATTCTTCGGGCTGAATTTTCCTTCGGTGATTCCCTGCAGGTGTTTCGGAAAATGTCCCGCCGAGAAAGACGTTAAGTCAATTCCGTTCGACTCCAACATTCCCAACGCAGTCTGCGCCAGAACTTGGTTTTCCGATTCGATCGCATTGCTGACTTCGCCGAGTTTATCCTTGAGCATCATAAATTCGGGAATAGACTTCTCGCTTAGATGTGCGATTTCGCTGCGATGGTTTTCGTTCAACGCCAAACGCCCGGTTTCGAGGATTTCGCGTGAAATGTCCCAGGATTTGTCGTCGTCGGTTTTTTCCATCGTGAAATCGACGAGCAGTTTGGTGAGCGTCTCGTCTTCGCCGGCTTGTGCGATGATGGCGTCGACGGCTTCGGTCAAAAGATTCTCGGTATCGAGCGAGACTTCGAACGTCATCGGCAGATTCAGATCGCGCGCGAAAGCCCGGATGACTTTGTGCGTGAACTTATCGATAGTCGAAATGTCGAAGGCCGCGTAATTGTGGATGATGTGCCGAATGATCGCTTTCGCCTTGAGTTTGATGTCGGGCACTGAAAGTTTGATTTCGCCCGACAGATCGCGCATTAGGCTTTCCCCTTTCTCCGACGTCGAATCGCTCGCGAAATCAGACAAGCTCGACACGATGCGGCTTTTCATCTCGTGCACCGCTTTGTTCGTGAACGTGATCGCGAGGATGTTTCGGTACGCGTCGGGTTTCGGCGAACTCAGGATGATTTTGAGATATTCCTTGACGAGCGTGTAGGTTTTCCCGGATCCGGCCGATGCGTCGTAGATGGAAAATGAAATCGTATCGCTCATTTTTTATTGTTCCTGATTTTTTGACACGAAGACATGAAGCCTCGAAGTCACTAAGAAATTAAACATTGATCGCAATAGCAAGAAAACTTTGTGACTTCATGTCTTCTCGCCTTTGTGTTAGCCAGCGCAGCGTAAATCGAGTATTTTTAAATAAATTATAACGGCAGCTAACTTCCATTTCCAAAGTTAAATCTTTAAATTTGAAATGAAATATTTATGAACTATATAAACAACTAGAAATTATGGCATTCGAATTACCGAAGTTACCTTATGCCTATGATGCGCTTGAGCCGCACATTGACGCGCGCACCATGGAAATTCATCATACCAAACACCACAATGCTTATACGACCAACCTCAACGCTGCGATTCAAGGCACCGATATGGAAGGCAAGACGATTGAAAATATCCTAATCAACCTCGACAAGAAAAACGCGGCAGTTCGCAACAACGGCGGCGGTTTTTACAACCACAATTTATTCTGGACGATCATGAGCCCGAGCGGCGGCGGAAAACCTACGGGTGAACTGGCCGACGCTATCGAGCGCGATTTTGGCTCGTTCGAGGAATTCAAAGCGAAATTCTCTAAAGCGGGCGCGAGCCAATTCGGTTCAGGATGGGCTTGGCTTTGCGTGCAACCGGGCGGAAAGCTCGAAGTGTGCGGAACGCCTAACCAGGATAATCCATTGATGCCCGACACAGGCTGCGGCGGAACTCCGATCCTGGGAATGGACGTTTGGGAACACGCGTACTACTTGAATTACCAAAACCGTCGTCCGGATTATATAGAAGCATTTTTCAATGTGATCAACTGGACCGAGGTTTCAAGACGTTACGCAACTGAAAAGACGAACGATAAGCCGTAATCCAAAACGGTAAAACGCAAAAGCGGCTGGGAAAATCCTCAGCCGCTTTTTTTATATACTTATTGTAACTTTCTTGGTTTTGGGTCGGACTCTTTCTGAAACAAAAATGGTGACCGTTATAAAATAAAAAAGGTGAAATTTCTTTCACCCTTTTTGCCCCAAATCTACCATAAACTTAACCTACTAATGCTATGGTGATACGAATGTATAGGGTCGATATTCTTTTAACAAAAAAATTAGTTGAACTACACCAATAATCGATAAAGTGCAACATTTACATCGTTTTAGTACGCTCTTGCGTCCTTTCCTTCATAGAAATTCATGAAGGCTTTGTTCACGACACGGTTACCTCCGGGCGTCGGGTAATCTCCTGTAAAGTACCAGTCCCCAAGGTTTTTAGGGCAAGCCTTATGGAGATTTTCTACGGTTTGGAAGATGATTTTTACCTCGGCGTTGATGTTGTCGGTGTGCAACATTTCGGCGATTTTGTCTGAAATCTCCTGATCGGTGAACGGCGCATACATATCCACGACGTAATTCACGACTTCATGGTCGGGCAAATTCTCCTGCGCCTTGCATTTTTTGTAGACTTCATCGACGATGCCGTACAAATTGCGTTCTTTCAATAGCTCGATCGCGGCGCGAAAAGCTACCAATCCTTCGAGTTTTGCCATGTCTATACCGTAACAATCAGGGTAACGGATTTGAGGCGCCGACGACACGATCACGATCTTCTTCGGCTTCAATCGGTCGAGCATTTTAATGATGCTCATCTTAAGCGTTGTCCCACGAACGATACTGTCGTCGATGATGACAAGGTTGTCGGTAGGTTTCACGACGCCGTACGTGACATCATATACGTGCGCGACCAGATCATCGCGGCTGCTGTCTTCAGTAATGAACGTGCGAAGCTTTGCATCTTTGATCGCTATTTTTTCCATTCGGATTTTTACCGACAGCAATTCGGCCAATGTCTCCTCGGTCAGCGTGTTGCGGTGATCGAGAATATGTTGGTTCTTACGTTGGTTCAGGAAATCGCGAGCGGCTTCGGTGAGCCCGAAGAACGACGTTTCGGCCGTATTCGGGATATAGGAAAAAACGGTGTTATCGGTATCTTTGTCGATCGCTTCGAGAACCTGCGGCAAAACCAGTCGGCCCAATTCCTTGCGTTCGTTGTAGATTTCGGCATCGCTCCCGCGCGAAAAATAAATGCGTTCGAATGAACACGCTTTGTCGACGGTTCTCGGAATGATTTCCTGTTCCGACACGGTTCCGTTTTTCTTGATGATAAGCGCGTGTCCCGGAGTAAGTTCCCTTACGTTCTCGAAATCGACGTTGAAAACCGTTTGGATTACCGGACGTTCCGATGCCACGACCACGACCTCATCGTCCTCATAAAAATACGCCGGGCGAATTCCCGCCGGATCGCGGAACACGAATGCATCGCCATGACCGAACAGACCAGCCATCGCATAACCGCCATCCCAGCCTTTTGAAGCGCGTTTCAGGATGCGTTGTACATTGAGTTTATCGGCGATAACGGGTGAAGCCTCGCGCTTCGACAAACCTGCTTCCTTACATTCCTGATATAGATCATCGACCTCATCGTCCAAAAAGTGTCCGATTTTTTCCATTACGGTCACGGTGTCGGCCATTTCCTTAGGGTGTTGCCCGAGCTCGATCAAACTGTTGAACAATTGCGTGACGTTCGTGAGGTTGAAATTTCCGGCGACGATAAGATTTCTATGCATCCAGTTGTTCTGGCGCAAGAACGGATGAACACTTTCTATGCTGTTTTTTCCGAAGGTTCCGTATCGCACGTGACCCAGGAAAACTTCGCCCACATAAGGAACGTTTCGTTTGAGTAGGTCGATGTCGTCGTTATATTCGGGATGATTCGTCATCTCGTCGTTGATGCGGCCATTGATCTGGGCAAAAACGTCCTGGATCGGCTGCTGATCGTTCGAACGCACGCGGCTGATATAACGTTCCCCAGGCTGCAAATCGAGTTTGATGCTCGCGAAACCGGCGCCGTCCTGACCGCGGTTGTGCTGCTTTTCCATGAGCAGATACATTTTTTGTATGCCGTAAAAAGCCGAACCGTATTTCTCCTTGTAGAAGTCAAGCGGTTTTTTCAATCTAAGGAACGCGATGCCGCATTCGTGGGTGAGTTTGTCGCTCATTTTAGTTGTTGTGTTTTTTGACTAATGACCAAAGACTAATGACGAAGGACTAATTCAAGGTCTTGAAAAACCTGTATCTGAAACCATTGTCGTATGTCCTTAGTCTTTCGTCATTTGTCTTTCGTCTAAATATTCCCAATCAAAAACGCCCCGAATTTTCGAGGCGTAGTTATTCTTATTGTAATGCGATGTCAAACTGCGTAAGCGCCCTAAACTGTTTAAGGCGTGCGATGACCTCGTCTTTTTCAAGCGATTCCATTCGCTCGGTTCCGAATTTTTCAACGCAGAACGATGCGAGGTTCGAACCATATATGATCGCGTTCTTCATGTTGTCGAACGAGATATTTTCGCTTTGCGCGAGGTAACCTGAGAAACCTCCGGCGAACGTGTCGCCTGCTCCCGTCGGATCGAACACTTCCTCAAGCGGCAATGCCGGAGCGAAGAAAACGTCTTTGCCTTGGAAAATCAACGCGCCGTGTTCGCCTTTTTTGATAACTACATATTTCGGGCCCATCGTATGGATCTTTGCGGCGGCCTTCACAAGCGAATATTCGCCCGAGAGTTGACGCGCTTCCTCGTCGTTGATCGTAATCACATCGACGCGTTTGATCACTTCGAGCAATTCAGGTAACGCGCAATCCATCCAGAAATTCATGGTGTCGAGCACGACGAGTTTCGGGTTGGTCGTCATTTGGTCGAGGACGCTTGTTTGGACGAGCGGATGCAAATTTCCGAGCATCACGACTTCAGCGTCTTTAAAATCTTCAGGAACTTTTGGTTGGAAGTCGGCCAGAACGTTGAGCTCGGTCACCAAAGTGTCGCGGGAATTCAAGTCGTTGTGGTATTTTCCGGCCCAAAAGAATGTCTTTCCGCCTTTTACGATCTCGATTGCCGAAATGTCGATATCGCGAGCCGTAAGCAAGTCAAGATGTTCCTGCGGAAAATCCTCGCCCACAACTGATACGATCGCTGATTTGACATTGAAAAATGAGGCTGAAAGGCCAATGTAAGTTGCTGCTCCGCCAAGAATCTTATCGGTTTTCCCGAACGGGGTCTCGATTGCGTCGAACGCTACGGTGCCGACAATAAGTAGTTTGTTCATTCAGTGTTTCAATTGAAGGCGCAAAGATACTTTATAATGGATAAAGTTGCAACGGATGTCCGTGGTAAAGTTTTGTGAAAATAAGGTATTGACGTTAAGTGCCTTGCGCTCGATTTTAGGGAGTTTCGCAGACCTAACAGGTTTTGGAAACCTGTTAGGTCTAGCGAAGGTAATTTTCCCTTCAATGCCGCGACTACATTTTTTATGTCTTTATTGTTAAAGAAGTTTCTTTTCCTCACGCTCATAAAAAGCATCGACATTGAGCCTGGGCAACTGCGACGCCATCACGGCCAATTCGTCACAGCGTTCGTTCTGCGGATGCGAATTATGCCCTTTCACCCATTGGAACGCAACGGAGTGTTGCCTGTAGATCTTCAGGAAGCGCATCCATAAATCGGGATTTTTCTTACCTGTGAATCCTTTTTTCTCCCAGCCGAAGACCCAGCCTTTCACGACCGAATCGATCACGTATTTCGAATCGGAAATGACCAAAACACTCGTCATCGGCTTTTTCAATTTTTCCAATCCGACGATTACCGCCAGTAATTCCATGCGATTGTTGGTCGTGAGTCTGAAACCTTCGAAGAATTCCTTTCGATAAGGTTGTCCGACGAGTTCCAAAATCACACCGTATCCGCCCGGACCGGGATTTCCTTTGGCGGCGCCGTCCGTATATAAGTGAACGTCGGCCATCAGGATTGCAGGAGTTTTTCAATGACAATTGGGAAATGTTCGTGTTCGAGGCGTTGTACTTTCGCCGCGATTTCCTCGGCCGACGTACAATCATCAACCGCAACTTTTTCCTGGAAGATGATCGCGCCTTCGTCGTAATGATCGTTCACAAAATGGATTGAAATTCCGGTCTCGGAGTCTTTATTGGTAAGGATAGCGTTGTGGACGTTCATCCCGTACATGCCTTTGCCGCCATATTTGGGCAAGAGCGCAGGATGTATGTTTATCACCTTATTCGGGTAAGCGGCGATGATATCCGACGGAAACTTGAGCAAGAATCCCGCAAGCACGATCAAATCGGGACTGAATTCGTTGACCTTTTCCAAGGCAGTTCCGTCCGACAAATCTCCTTTCGAAACCACGACTACGGGAACGTTTAAATTTTGCGCCTTCTGGACTACGCCGGCTTCCGCTTTATTGGTAAAGATCGCAACGACTTGTGCAACAGGATTTTTGCTGAAATAGCGAATGATGTTTTCAGCGTTCGATCCCGAGCCTGAGGCGAACAGCACGAGCTTTTTCATGTGTATCGATTTGAAACGCAAAAAAACGCATAATTGCCGATATTAAATAAAATTACAGACCCTTTATGAAATTAATTTTTTAAATTAGTCTTCACATTTACGAACCAAAACGTGGTAATACAATAAAGTTTTTTATTTTTGCCAACAAATTAAAATTTAAAAAGAAAGATTATGTCAGACATTGCATCAAGAGTTAAAGCGATTATCGTAGACAAATTAGGCGTTGACGAAAATGAAGTCGTAGCAGAGGCAAGCTTCACCAACGATTTGGGAGCAGACTCCTTAGACACTGTTGAGCTTATCATGGAATTCGAAAAAGAATTTGACATCCAGATTCCGGACGACCAGGCTGAAAACATTGCTACTGTTGGCCAGGCGATTTCTTACATCGAAGAAGCTAAAAAATAATATATTCCAGCACCCGTATCCATTAGTGTTTGCGGGTGTTATTATTTTTTCAAAAACCTAAATTACCGATTGATTTTTCAATCATCAAAATACTACATAATACCTGTGACTTTTTATGATCCTAGAACATAAAGCATAGGTATTATTTGTTTAAACAATAAAACAATACAGAATTTATGGAGTTACGGCGCGTAGTGGTTACAGGTTTAGGTGCATTGACCCCGATTGGAAACAATATTCAGGAATACTGGGACGGGCTTATCAATGGCAAGCCTGGAGCGGCCCCAATCACTTATTTCGACACGACACATTTCAAGACGAAGTTTGCCTGCGAGGTGAAGAATTTCAACGTCGAAGATTTTATCGAACGCAAAGAGGCACGCAAAATGGACCGATACGCACAATACGCCGTCGTTTCATCTGAAGAAGCCGTCAAAGATGCCAATTTTGATTTCGAAACCCTCGACAAAGACCGCGTTGGTGTAATTTGGGGTTCGGGAATCGGAGGCCTTGAAACGTTCCAGCAGGAAGTCATGGAATTCGCCGCCGGCAACGGAACGCCAAAATTCAACCCATTTTTTATCCCGAAAATGATCGCCGACATCGCCGGTGGACATATTTCCATCAAATACGGTTTCCGCGGGCCGAACTTTACGACCGTTTCAGCCTGTGCATCATCGACGAACGCTCTCATCGACGCTTTCAATTACATCCGATTGGGTCACGCCGACGTCATGGTAACCGGAGGTTCTGAAGCAGCGGTCACGATTGCCGGCATGGGCGGATTCAATGCCATGCACGCGCTCTCGACACGCAATGACGATCCCGCGACGGCTTCACGCCCAATGGACAAAGACCGCGACGGTTTCGTTCTTGGCGAAGGTGCCGGCGCATTGATTTTAGAAGAACTCGACCACGCGATCGCACGTGGCGCGAAAATATACTGTGAAGTCGGAGGAGGCGGAATGAGTGCCGACGCGCACCACATCACGGCGCCTCATCCTGAAGGTTTCGGAGCGAGGAACGTAATGTTCAGCTGTTTGCGCGACGCAGGTCTAAAGCCCGAAGACGTGGACGGAGTGAACATGCACGGAACATCGACACCGCTTGGCGACATCGCCGAATCGAAAGCCATAGAAGCCGTTTTTGGCGAGCATGCGTACACAATGAACCTGAACTCGACAAAATCGATGACAGGCCACTTGCTCGGAGCTGCGGGAGCGATCGAAACCATCGCATCGATCCTGTCGATCAAATACGGAATCGTTCCACCAACGATCAATCATTTCACTGACGACGAAAACATTAACCCACGTCTCAACTTCACGTTCAACAAAGCGCAAAAACGCGAGATGAAAGTGGTGATGAGCAACACATTCGGGTTCGGAGGCCACAATGCCTGCGTGCTCGTGAAAAAATTCGAACAGTAATCCTTGAAACGTTTTATCAAAAATATTTTTAAGAAAGATTCCCGTTCTCCAGAAGACGGGATTTTTTTTGATGCTATCACCTCGATACTCGGTTTCGAGCCCATAACCATTGCCTTTTACCAATATGCGTTCACGCACCGTTCCTCGAACAAGCACGACCAGAACGGAAATCCGATTAATTACGAACGTTTGGAATTTTTGGGCGATGCGATGCTGAGTTCGGTAATCGCGGCGCATTTGTTCAACGAAGTACCGTCAGGCGATGAAGGTTACCTGACCAAAATGCGCTCGAAAATCGTAAGCCGCGAGCATTTGAACGAACTCGGACGAGACTTGCACCTACTCGATTTCATCGACAGTAAGATCGCGCCGGTTCATTTCGGCGAAAATGTCCACGGCAATATCTTCGAAGCTTTGGTCGGAGCGATCTATCTTGACCGAGGTTACGCCTATTGCGAGATTTTCATCCAAAAACGCGTAATCGAACCATACGTCGACATTCCACGTCTCGAAGGAAAAGTGATCAGCTACAAGAGTTTGCTCATCGAATGGTGCCAAAAGGAAAAACTCAGCTTCCATTACGATGTTTTTGAAGACAACGGCATCGATGGCCAACGGCTCTACGGCGTAAAACTGAGCATCGGCGGAAAGGTAATCGCAAAAGCGCGCGCCACGTCCAAGAAGAAAGCCGAAGAAAAAGCGTCCCAACGCGCCTATTTTGCATTTCAGGAAAAAATTAACAAAAAATAAATCACATTCTCTAAAACTATATCGATTTCGTTGACAATTTAACGTTAACTTGAATCGATGCTTTTTTGATACTGCTTTATAAATGTTATCTTTACGGCTTACTTTGAAGCGGAATGGCCACTCATAAACTGTATATCGACGAGTTTGACGAAATCGACTATCAACTCATCGCTATCCATACTTCGCTAGAAGATTATCGCCTGGCCTTCTTCATTAATCAAAAATTCCCGGTGCTGCTCAGCAAAAACAACGACGAGATCCAGATTACGGCCAAGACAGGAAGCACGATGCTTTCGCGTTACAGTTTCGACGATTCCGAGAGTTGCTCGAGTTGGGATCTGCTGCAGAACAAAAGCGAAATCCATTCACAATCGACTTCCACAACGGGCGACCTTTTTTCAGGAACGAACCTAAAAGTTTCGACCAAAGCCTGGTTATTGCCCGAATTCAAGAAAGTCGACTATTTCCTAAAGCTGCAAAACAGCGAAGTTTCGGCCGAAAGCGTAACCGAATCGCTTCAGGAAATCGAACACATAACCCTTTCGTATCCAGTCGATACGAGCCGCATTAAATCGATAAATAATCTAATTTTTTAATAAAATGCCAACGAACAAGAAAACGAAAATTGTCGCCACACTTGGACCGGCGTGCAGTACGCGCGAAGTCCTGAAAGACATGATCGACGCAGGAGTAAACGTATTCCGTGTCAACTTTTCACATGCCGATTATGACGATGTCCAATTCAAGATCGACACCATACGTTCTCTCAACGCCGAATTCGGATACACGACCGCAATCCTCGCTGACCTTCAAGGCCCGAAGTTGCGCGTTGGCGTCATGAAAGATGACGTTGTCGTGAATCCCGGAGATATCATCACGTTCCAGACGAGCGAAGATATTCCCGGCACTGCCGAACGCGTCTATATGAACTACAAATCGTTTCCTGCCGATGTAAATCCGGGCGAGAAAATCTTGCTCGACGACGGGAAATTGATGTTCGAAGCGATTTCAACAAACGGAACCAGCGAGGTCGTAGCCCGAGTAATCCAAGGCGGACCGTTGAAATCTAAAAAAGGCGTAAACCTTCCGAACACGAAAGTCTCGCTTCCGGCGTTGACACAAAAAGACATAAAAGATGCGATTTTCGCCATCAAGGCTGACGTTGACTGGATCGCGCTTTCATTCGTGCGTACGCCAAAGGATCTTGAAGAACTTCAGGATTTGATCGCCGAACATTCGGATCATAAAATTCCGATCATCGCCAAAATCGAAAAACCTGAAGCCGTCGAGAACATCGACAAGATCGTTGCGTTTTGCGACGGACTTATGGTTGCCCGAGGCGATTTGGGTGTCGAAGTTCCGGCACACGAAGTTCCGCTTATCCAAAAGAAACTCGTCAACCGCGCAAAAACGGCCAGAATTCCGGTAATTATCGCTACGCAGATGATGGAAACGATGATCACGAGTTTGACTCCGACGCGTGCCGAAGTGAACGACGTCGCAAACTCGGTAATGGACGGAGCCGACGCGGTAATGCTTTCAGGCGAGACATCTGTCGGAAACTATCCGGTCCAGGTCATCGAAAAAATGACGCAGATCATTGAAGCGGTCGAAGATTCTCCACTGATCCAGGTTCCGCAAAATACGCCACAGATCCGCACCAAGCGTTTCATCACGAAAACGATTTGTTACCACGCGGCTTCAATGGCAAACGTGATCCGTGCGAAAGCGATCTGTACGCTTACGAACAGCGGTTACACGGCATTCCAGATCTCGGCTTGGCGTCCGCAGTCGCACATTTTGGTATTCACGTCGAACAAGCGCATCCTGACGCAATTGAACTTGCTTTGGGGCGTGAAATCATATTTCTACGACAAATCGGTCAGCACCGACGAAACCGTTACCGACGTAAACCAAATCGCGAAAGACAAAGGTTATGTAGAAAAAGGTGATTTCCTGATCAACCTCGCGGCAATGCCGGTGACCGACAAAGGAATGGTGAACACATTGCGTGTATCGGAAATCGAGTAATCGAAAAAGAAATTCCTATTTTTGAAAAAACAATAGTTATGTTCAAATCAAATAATCCATTCTTCAAGAACAAATCGTTCACGAACACGAGCCGTGCCGCTGAAAAAGTGCACGAAGCGGTCGTAATCGACTACAACGAAACGATGACCGTTTCAGGTACGATCAACAAGACGATCTTCATGCTTTTGGGCTTGATGGCGAGTGCCGGAGTCACCTGGTTTCTCATCGCGACAGGCGCTTTGAATCCATTTATTCCACTTGTTGCAGGCGCGATTTTGGGAATCGTATTCGTATTGGTCGTTTCGTTCAAGCCGCAACATTCGGCTTGGGTCGCTCCCGGTTATGCGATTTTCGAAGGTTTGTTCATCGGAGCCTTGTCGGCGATTTTCGAGGCCATGTATCCCGGAATCGTGATTCAGGCAGTCGCCGCGACTTTCGTTACGTTCTTGGTTTGCCTCGGATTGTATCGCGCGGGAATCGTGAAAGTGACCGAACGATTCAAATCGGTCGTGATCGGTGCCACGATGGCCATCGCGTTGTACTACCTGCTGAGTTGGATCAGTACGTTTTTCATCAATTACCAACCGATCCATCACGGAAACTCGCTCATGAGCATCGGAATCAGCGTATTCGTAATCGTGATTGCCGCGTTGAACCTGTTCCTCGACTTCGACCAGATCGAAAAAGGAGCGCAGCAACGCCACCCGAAATTCATGGAATGGTTCGGAGCGATGGGCTTGATCATCACGTTGGTTTGGCTGTATGTCGAATTCCTCAGATTGTTGTCGAAGCTCGCGAGCCGCGATTAACCATAAAATTCAAATAGAAAAGCCGCTCCAGTCAGCGGCTTTTTTTATTCGACGTAGGCAACTTCATCACCTATCGTATATCGTATCGTGCGTTTTCGGCTTTTGTCTAAAGGCGTTTCCGCGATTTCGATCGCTCCGTGGATGACGAAGGATTTTGGGTTTTCGATCACCATCTGCTTGCTGTTCACATCGAATGTCACTTTGTCGGCGTCGCAAATCTCAACGATACTGTCGGCAAAGTCAACTTTTTCCATGACCATTTTTTTAGCGTCCGAATCCCAGGTCATCCCGTTATCGCTGTAAAAATTTCCATCCCCGACATTCCTTACAGGACAAGATTGCGAGAAACCGACGAAACCGAAAAGTACCGCAACTAAAGTCAACACATTTTTCATACTGCTATCGTTTGTCCCAAAAGTAACGAAATACAAATTCCCAACACGCAAGTTAACAAGGAATTAAAAGTCGAATTTGAGCTGAACTGCGACCGTTTTCTTTTCCTCGGTATTCAAATTGCTCAACGAAATTCCCAGCAAACGAACCGATTCCTTCATTTTCTCCTGATACAAAAGGTCTTTTGCGGCATCGTAGAGCAACGATTTGTCTGAAATGAAATACTGCAGCGTCTTACTGCGCGTCTGCAGCGTAAAATCACTGTATTTGATTTTAAGCGTCACGGTTTTCCCCGCGACCGAATATCGCTTGAGCCGACGTTCGAGTTCGCCCGCGATCATCTCGAGTTTTTCAAGCATGAAAATCTCCGACGTCAGGTTCTCGCTGAACGTGTGTTCGGTCGCCACTGATTTCGCGACGCGTTCACTCTTCACCTCGCTGTTGTGGATGCCGCGCACGATGTAATAATAGTAGGTTCCCGATTTTCCGAAGTGCTTTTCGAGAAACTCGAGTTCCTTCGTTTTCAGATCGGCTCCCGTAAAAATGCCGAGTTGGTACATTTTCTCTGCGGTGACCTTCCCGATCCCGTGGAATTTCTTGATCGGCAAATTCTCAAGGAAATCCAGGACTTCATTTGGATTCACGGTCTTCTGCCCGTTGGGTTTATTGTAGTCCGACGCGACTTTCGCCACGAATTTATTGATCGAGATTCCCGCCGAAGCCGTCAAACCCGTTTCCTCGAAAATACGCTGACGGATTTCCTGGGCGATCAACGTCGCACTCGGATTTCCTTTCTTGTTGTTGGTCACGTCGAGATACGCCTCGTCGAGTGAAAGCGGTTCGACCAAATCGGTGAACTCGAAAAATATCTTTCGGATGCGTTGGGAAATTTCCTTGTACCGATCGAATCTGGGTCGCACGAAGATGATCTCGGGACAGTATCGCTTGGCCAAAACGCCGCTGAGCGCGCTCCGAACCCCGAACTTCCTCGCCTCATAACTCGCCGCTGAAACCACGCCTCGTCTTTCGCTTCCGCCAACGGCTATCGGCTTTCCGCGCAATTCGGGATTGTCGAGCTGTTCCACCGAAGCGTAGAACGCGTCCATGTCAACGTGAATGATCTTGCGGTTGCTCGCCGGCTGTTCCATTTGAAAATTTGAGATAATTCTCGGTTATATCGGTTTTCTGTTTCTTCTCGGTCGGCAAAAAAAAGCTGATCGGTTTCTTGAGGAAATGCCTCCAAATCGACAATGCCACGAAACGCAAATCGAAGAACGAAATATTTCGCGAACGCAACGCCAAAGTTACCGACAACGTGAAACTCACGAGGAAGTTCACGAGCCCGATGACCACGATTCCGATCAATCCCCAAACGAGCATCGATCGCGTCACGTCGAAATCAGCCCCGAACAATGCCAGCGCCAAATTCCCACTGGCAAAGGTAATGTGCCTGATGTCGAGATTCAAGCCCAAAAACATCCCGATCGGCGCGGTGCTTCCCATAAAAACCCCGAACCAAAAGTTTGAAACGATTCCGGCCCAACGTTTTTCGTACCAAGCCGCGATCTTCAATGTACGCGTGCGGCCCAAGCGTTTTTTGAGTACGGGATGTTCCTGGATTCGGTAATAAATCTGGTTGTGTTTATCCCGGTTGGCGATGCTTCCCGAGATAATCCCCGACAAAAAAAGGAAAACGCCCGCAATCGCCGCGTGCAAAATCGCCGCCGAATGCATCGGGCTCAAATCCCAAAGCAAAAACGGCCATTTCGTCTCGGCGATGTTCACGCCCAACGTATAATCGATCAGCCAGATCCCGAAAAGCGCAACCGGAAACGCCATCAAGACATTCCCCACGAAGGCGATGAACTGTGATCGAAAGACTCGGGCGAACAACACTGCGAACGCCGCATATTTTTCCGATGGTTTTCCCTGTTTTTTCGAACCTTCCTCAAGCGCTTTCGCAAGTGCCGATGCCGTCATGGCGGGCTGTTTCGTCGCGAGCGTCGCACCCGTTATATAGATCAGGATAAAACCGAACGCGTAGTTCATGCTGTACAAAAACGCATGACCGAAGAAACTGGTTTCGACCTTCGACAGCAACACTTTAAATACACACAAAAACCCGACGATCAATCCGCCGCCCAACGCCGACCTGAGCATTTTGAAATAGCCGCGACTTCCTTCAGTGATGTAATGTTCGCCCGTTTTAGCCGTGTGTTGCGTGACCTCGTACGAGATGAGCTGCGTGCTTTCGGCAATGAATTTACGCACGTTATTCTTGTGGCAATTATAAGTGATGAGCTGTAAAGCAAGTGCGATACTTTGTCGTTTGCGGAATATTTGGTCATCGACGGCAAGCAACGGCATCAACTTCTCAAGGCGTTCCAATTGCTGACGAATCTTGAGCAGATGCTGGTTCACACGAATCGAAATCCCATATTTGGAACTGTTCGCAAATGCTTTCACTACGAAATCGACGCATTGATGATGCAAAATCTGGAGTTGCCGATACGCCAGATCGTTCGTGCGGATATAATGGATATCGGTTTTACGGATGCGGTCGTCAATCTGCATCAACTCCTTTTCAAACGCCATGAACGGGCTTTCGAGATCGTCGAATTCGGGCACCATTTTGATCACGTCCGATTCCATCGCGCGACCGCTGATGCGTTGCGTGATCAAGTGCATCGACAGCAACATTTCCGACAAAGGCGAATCGGGTTCTATCGAATCGTAGATCGTATCGAAACCCATCAAGTCGAACAATTCCTCGAGTTGTTCTATCGGGATTTTCTGGATCCAGATTCGGTCCGACGCCAGGTAAAAAACCTGTGTCAATACGTATTCAAGCCGGTCTTTTCGAGGCTGACGCGGCAGGAATTTGGCGGCGATCCGTTTCCGAAGTTCATAGAAGAACTCGGTGTTTTGAACCATCGCGGCATCCGACAAGAACTGGTTGAACTTCTTATGGGTAAGGATTGATTTTACGTACTCGGCGAACTGGACGCGACATTCGGGATTGGATCTTAAAAAATTGAGGAAATCCGACAAATCGACAACGACTTCTTTTTTGGGTTTCGCGGGTCGGAAAAATTGCACTAGCTCGACCAAAACATCGATGTCGTCGGCGTCTTTCTGCCAAGGCGAATCGCTTTTACATCTTGAGGCGACAAAGCCCGAAGCCGTGATTTTTTCCCTCTTTTTGCCCAATCTCATTTTGTCTCTTTGGGTAAAAATACGAATTGAACCACATAAATTCCTTAACTTGCTCTTAAATAAAAACGCCCTGCAATGCTTGAAATCGAGCGCAAATTCCTCGTCAAATCCGATATCTTCAAACAACTCGCCCAACACAAAAACCACATCGCGCAAGGGTATCTCAATTCGAATCCTGAGCGCACGGTACGCATTCGTATAAAAGGCGAAAGCGGCTTCATCACCGTTAAGGGAAAAGGCAATGAAACGGGTACGACGCGTTTCGAGTGGGAAACTGAGATTTCACTCATGGAAGCCAAGCCGTTGCTGCAATTGTGTGAAAAAGGCATCATCGATAAGATCCGATACGAAGTCCAAATCGGCAAACATCTTTTTGAAGTTGATGAATTCTTTGGCGATAACGAAGGTTTGGTTTTGGCCGAACTCGAACTGTCGGATGAAAACGAAAGCTTCGAAAAACCCGATTGGCTTGGGCTCGAAGTCACGAACGACGAACGCTACTACAACGCCTATTTGAGCAAAAATCCATACAGCCAATGGCCGAAGTAAAACACGATCTGATCATAATCGGTGGCGGACCGATCGGTTTGGCCTGCGGCATAGAAGCCAAAAAAGCCGGACTGGATTTCCTGATTCTGGAAAAGGGCGCGATCGTGAACAGCATTTTCAATTATCCGTTGTACATGACGTTTTTTTCGACGGCAGAACGGCTCGAAATCGGCGGAATTCCGTTCAATTGCCTCGCTCCGAAACCCGGTCGCCAGGAAGCGCTTGAGTATTACCGGAACATCCAGCGCTATTTCGACCTGAATCTGCACTGCTTTGAAAGAGTCGAATCGATTTCAAAATCCGGAAACGATTTCAACGTTGTTTCCGACAAGCGAAATTACAGTTCCAAAAACGTCGTCATCGCGACCGGATTCTATGACATTCCAATAAACATGGGCATTCCGGGCGAACAATTGCCAAAGGTCAGCCATTATTACAAGGAAGCGCATGAATTCGCGTTCCGGAAAATAATCGTCGTAGGCGCGAACAATTCCTCGGTCGACGCCGCTCTCGAATGTTGGCGAAAAGGCGCCGATGTGACGATGATCGTCCGCAAAAACGAAATCAACCCGCGCGTGAAATATTGGGTGAAGCCCGACGTCGAAAACCGCATCGCTGAAGGCAGCATCAAAGCGTATTTCGATACGTGCCTGACCGAAATCCGCGAAGGTGAAGTCGACATCGAAAACGCTGATGGAAAATTCACGCTTGAAAATGACTTCGTGCTCGCGCTTACCGGTTATCGTCCCGATTTCGATTTCCTCGAGAAAGCCGGAATTGAATTGTCAAAAGACGAATGCCTGATTCCGATGCACAATCCCGAAACGATGGAATCGAACGTTCCCGGACTATATCTCGCGGGTGTCGTTTGCGGCGGATTGGAAACACACAAATGGTTCATCGAGAATTCACGCGTCCACGCCGAAATGATTGTAAAAGACATTTTAAATAAATCATGACATGAAAAAAATCCTGTTTGTTTTCGCGATGTTGTTGCTGATTTCCTGCAATGGGAAGACCGTCTATTCAGAATCCGGGGACGTGCCTGAAAATCGCTGGCAAAAAGCCGATATCAAGACCTATGAGTTCGAGATCGACCAGGCCGCGACCCAATACGAAATCGAGGTTTTAATGAGCTATGTATACGGATCACAGGTTCGTCCGTTGCCGCTGATTGCAGAGATCACTTATCCCGACGGACAAATGCGCAGTTCCGAGTTCAGCCTCGAATTCAAAAATGCAGGCGAAGATTTAGGCGACTGTTCAGGCGATTTTTGTGACATCGCGCAAAAAATTCCAACTCAGGAAACGCTGGTTCCCGGCAAATACAAACTGCGGTTGATGCACAACTCGAATGAACCGTTCGTAGCGAATGTATTGAATCTCGGCATCCGGGTATCCCAATTGAACGATTGACATGAAATTGCTATATATTTTCATGTTGCTTGCAATGATTTCGTGCGACAAAAAAGTCATCGCGCAAGGAAAAGTTGTCGAACACGATAATCCTCAAAAGCCGATTGAAGACGTGACCGTAATATTGTCCGTAAATGAAGTTCCGAAAGACACTGTGACGACCGATGAATACGGTAATTTCAGGATTTCGGTGATCTCGGGCGGATTTCCGTCGGACGAGGAAACTGTCGTCGTCAAAAAAGAAGGTTACGCGACTTTGGAATTCGGCCTTTACGATAAAAATCCCGACGTCCAAGAAAACGAGAACGGCTTGGTCGTCCACCTTAAAAAATAATACCATGAAAAAACTACTGATTTTCCTGTTGTTCGCCTCGTCGCTTCACGCGCAAAAAATGCAAACGCTTACGTATTTCAAGAACGATACGCTCCAACTCGATCTCGACCTGTACATGCCCGACAAGAAACCATCGGGGAAATTACCGCTCATGCTGTTCGTGCACGGCGGCGGATTCTCAGGCGGACAGCGCCAAAACAACGCCGAATTCTGCAAGTTTCTCGCGAGTCGTGGATATGCCGCAGCCACGATTTCGTACACGTTGTACATGAAAGGAAAAAAGTTCAGCTGTGATGGGATTCTGCCTGAGAAAGTGAAAGCGTTCCGATTCGGCGCGAATGACTTATGGCTCGCGACTTCATTTTTCCTGACGAATGCCGACAAATATCAAATCGACGCCTCAAAAATATTCATTTCAGGTTCGAGCGCGGGAGGCGAAACCGTTTTACACGCGGCCTATTGGAACCGCGACGAAATGAAAATGTACAATCACAACCTTCCGCCTGACTTCAAATACGCAGGTCTGGTTTCGGGCGCAGGCGCGATCATGGATTTGAACTTAATCACCGACAAGAATATAATTCCGATGTTCCTGTTTCACGGCAACGGCGACAAAACCGTTCCGTACGCCACGGCCGCGCATCACTATTGCAAACCTGACGCGACGGGCTGGCTCATGCTTTTCGGATCATATTCGATTTACAATTACGCGGTGTCGAAAAATTCGTCGGCGGAACTGTTCACGTATTGCGGCGGCGGACACGAATACAGCGGTTGGTTGTTCGAAAAGGAGCAACAAAGCATCGTCGATTTCCTCGATGCGACTTTGGCGGGAAAGAAAATCCAATCGCACACGATCGTGAAAACAGGGAAAAGCAACGAATTGTCGGCTGCTTACGACTTCTGCAAATAAAAAAAAAGCCACCGCACGAAAAAATCGCGCGATGGCCAAACAAATTAAAATTTATCGTTTACCAACCTCCGCCGAGCGCTTTGTAAAGCACGATCACGGAGTTGTATTTTTGGTATTGGTTGTCGATGTAATTCAGTTCAGTGTTCAACGCCTGATCTTTGGCGGTCAACACTTCGAGATAATTCACCATGCCGTATTGCAACAACTCATCGGAATAATTCGCGGCGTCGCGCAATGATTCCAGTTGCTTTATGCGGATTTCGAGTTTGTTGTCCTCGTTGTTGTATTGTTGCAACGCGTCCGAAACTTCTCGTCCCGCGGTCAAAATCGCTTGTTGGAATTGCAAAAACGCCGTTTCCTGATTCGCTTTTGCAATTTCGTAAGCCGTACGGATCCTGCGCTGGTTGAAAATCGGTTGCGTCAAGCCCGTCACGATATTGGCAAAAAGCGAACTCGCACTGAACCAATTCTTGATCTCCAAACTTTGGAAACCTCCTGTACCAGTAACGGTGAAACTCGGGTAAAAATTGCTTCGGGCGACGTTCGTAAGTTCAAAATTGCTGACCAGATTAAATTCGGCGGCCATGACATCGGGGCGTTTGCTGAGCAACAATGTTGAAACTCCGAGTTTGATTTCGGGCGCAACTTGCTGATCTTCAAATTTCGCGCGTTCAATCTTGCGAGGCGATTCTCCAAGTAAAATGCTCATCGTATTTTCCAAAAGCACGATGCTGTTTTTCAAGTCTTCGGCGATAATTTGCGTCGCATACAATTGGGCTTCGGTTTGTTTGACTCCGACGGCGTTCGTTTCTCCGGCTTCTTTCAATGAATTGATCACGTCGACGCTTTTCACGCGGTTTCCGAGCGTCGAATCGACCACACGAAGTTGCGCGTCCAAAGCCATCAATTGGAAATACGTCGATGCGATGTCCGACACCAATTGCGTCTGGATTGCCTGTCGTGCCGCTACCGATTGGAAATATTGCGCCTGGGCAGAACGTTTCGTGCTTCGGATTTTTCCCCAAATGTCGGCTTCCCACGAAAGATTTCCCGTGAACTGATATTGGTCGATGCTTCGGTTCGGCAAAAACGATCCGAACTGGCTGTTCTTGGACAATTCCTGGTGCGTCCAATCGGCTCCGAGTGCGAACGTGGGCAAGTAACCGGCCTTTCCCTGTTTCAACGTCGCTTCCGCCGCGGCGATGGTTTGCACGGCGATACGCATGTCGAAGTTGTTCTGGATTCCCGTTTTGATATGGCCTTGCAAAATCGGGTCGGTGAACAATTTGTCCCAAGACAGATTTGCAAGCGACGTCGTGTCGGTCGATGGCGTTTCAGTTCTATATAGATCGCTTGCCGTAACCTGAGGTCGATCGTATTTCTTTGCGACGAAGCACGACTGCATGACCAATGCCGACGCGAGTACTACTGTTATTTTGGTTATTGATTTCATTGTGTTGCAGTTTTTGGTTCGTCCTGTGTTTCATTTTTATCGTGCGGATTGCCCGAAATCTTCTCCTGTAGAGTCTCGAAAATAACGTACAATACCGGAATCGCGAATACTCCGAAAAGTGTTCCGACGAGCATTCCGCCCACCGCGCCCATTCCAATCGAACGGTTACCGACGGCTCCGACACCTGAGGCGAACGCGAGCGGCATCAAACCGAAGATGAACGCGAACGACGTCATCAAGATCGGACGCAGACGCGCCTTCGCACCCTCGATCGCGGCCTTCCAGATTTCCATTCCGTGCTTTCGCCTTTGCATCGCAAACTCCACGATCAGGATCGCGTTCTTGGCGAGCAATCCGATGAGCATGATGAGTGCGACCTGGAAGTAAATGTTGTTTTCCAATCCGGCGAGTTTCACGAATCCGATCGCGCCCGCAATTCCCACGGGAAGCGATAAAAGCACCGCGAGCGGGATCAAATAGCTTTCATATTGCGCGCTCAAAAGGAAGTATACGAAAATCAAACTGAGCAGGAATACGCCCGCAGCTTGGTTTCCGGCGATGATTTCCTCACGCGTCATACCTGAGAATTCGTATCCGTAGGTTTTCGGCAAATGTTCGGCCGCGACTTCCTCGACGGCTTTGATCGCATCACCTGAACTGAATCCGGGTTTCGCCTTGCCGTTGATGTTCACGGCTTTTAGCATGTTGAAACGCGCCACGGCTTCAGGCCCGTAAATACGGGAAAGCGTGATAAATTGGCTGATCGCTACTTGCTCCCCGTTTTCGTTCTTGACGTAAATGTGGTTGATCGAGTTCTCATCGGCGCGTTCTTCAGGTTTCGACTGGATCATGACGCGGAATTGTTTCCCGAATCGGTTGAAATCGGTCGTATACAAACCACCGTAATAACCGCCCATCGTGTTGAAGATATTCGTCATCGAAACGCCGGCATCCTTGGCTTTTTCGACGTTGATGTCCATTTTGTATTGCGGGAAATTCGGGTTGAAGTTCGTCATCGCATACTGGATTTCAGGACGCTGGTTCAAAGCGCCGAGGAATTCCCCGGTAACCTGACTTACTTTCTGCCATGAATCGTCACCTTTGTCTTGGACTTTGAGTTCGAAACCGTCGGCAGTACCAAAACCTTGAACGCTCGGCGGTGTGAAAAACAACAATTTCGCATCGTTGAAACCGGCGGTTCGTCCAAAGAGTTCGCCCACGATCGCATCGACGCTCTGGTTGTCTTCTTTACGCTCTTTCCAATCCTTGAGTTTGATGACGCAAAACGCATACGATCCGCCGTTTACGCCGTTTAGCAAACTGAATCCGACGACGCTCATCCTTGCTTCCACGAGCGGCATCGACTGCAACACCGAATCGAGTTTCTTGACGGTTTTCTCAGTTTGTTCGAGTGTCGTTCCGGGAGGCAAAGTCACGTCGGCCATGATGATTCCACGGTCTTCGTTCGGGATAAATCCTGATGGTGTGATCTTGAAAAGTAAAATCGTGATCCCGATGAATACCGCCAAGCCCAAAAGCGTGATCCATTTCTTGCGGAAAAGGAACCCAAGCGATTTCACGTAACGGTCGTTCATCCTGTCGAATCCGGTGTTGAATGCCATAAAGAAACGCTCCTTGAAATTTTTCTTTTTGTGTTCCTCGCCTTCGTGTTCGTCGTGAGATTTCAGGAACAACGCACAAAGCGCGGGACTTAGCGTCAACGCGTTCACGGCCGAAATCAAGATCGCAACCGCCAGCGTAATGGCAAACTGCGTGTAGAAAACGCCCGACGGACCTTTCAAAAACGTCACCGGAATAAACACCGCCGCCATGACGAGCGTGATCGAAATGATCGCTCCCGTGATTTCGCTCATCGCTGAAATCGTGGCTTTTTTGGCGTCTTTCTCGCCTTCGTCCATCTTGGCGTGCACAGCCTCGACGACGACGATCGCATCATCGACGACGATACCGATCGCAAGTACGAGTGCGAACAACGTCAAAAGGTTGATCGAGAACCCGAAAAGGTTCAGGAAGAAGAATGTTCCCACGATTGCCACGGGAACCGCAATGGCCGGAATTAGCGTCGATCGGAAATCCTGTAAAAACAAGAAAACCACGATAAACACAAGGATAAAAGCTTCGATCAATGTCGAGATTACTTTTTCGATCGATGCGTCGAGGAAGGTTTTCGTGTTGAACGGAATCACGTAATCGATACCGTCGGGGAAATCCTTCTTGGCGCTCGTCATGATGGTTTCGACTTCTTCGATGATGTCGTTGGCGTTCGATCCCGATGTCTGGAAAACGCCCATCGCCACACCGTTTTTACCCATACCGTAGTTCTTCGCGCCGTAGTTGAACGCGCCGAGTTCTATGGTCGCGACATCTTTCAGGTGGACGAAATTCCCGTTTCCGGTCGCTTTTACGACGATGTTCTCGTATTCGGTCGTCGTCGAAAGTCGGCCCTTGTATTTGATTACATATTCATAGACGCCGACTGCGTTTTCCCCGAATTTACCTGGAGCCGCTTCGACGTTCTGTTCGTTTAGCGCCGCCTGGATTTCAGACGGAGAAATTTTGTAGGCCGCCATTTTCTCAGGGTCGATCCAGATACGCATCGAGTAATCCTTGGATCCGAAAACGTTTACCTGCCCGACGCCTTTTACACGTTGCAATTGGGGAACGAGATTGATTTTGGCGTAGTTCTGCACGTAGGTTCCGTCGAACTCGGGATTCGTCGAATACAACGAAAGGAACAAGAGCGCGCTGGTTTGGCTTTTTACCGTCGTCACACCGGTTTGCACGACGGCCTGAGGCAATTTGCTCGTAGCACGAGAAACACGGTTCTGGACGTTTACCGCTGCGATATCGGGGTTGATTCCGAGTTCAAAGAATACGGTGATCTTGGCCGATCCGTCATTCGCGGCAGACGAGGTCATGTACGTCATGCCTTCCACGCCGTTGATTTCTTCCTCGAGCGGAATTACGACCGAGTTCAACACCGTTTCAGCGTTCGCTCCCGTGTATGTTGCGTTTACCTGGACGGTCGGAGGTGCGATTTCAGGATACTGTTCGATAGGAAGCGAAAGCAACCCCAAGATCCCGAGAATCGTGATTAATATGGAGATTACGGTCGATAGAACCGGCCGTTGTATGAATGTCTTTAACATGGGATCGAATTATTTTACTGTTGCTTTTGTTGAATCTTTCGCAGTCGCGTTCTGTGCAGTTTGCGGCTGTGCGCCTTTTGGCTGCGGGACGATCTGCATGTCGTCCTTCATTTTCGACGCGCCTTCCACGACGACTGTTTCTCCTTCCTTCAAACCGTCGGTGACGATGAAGTTCAAGCCTGAAACGCCTGAAGTCGTGATGATTCTCGATTTCACTTTATTGCCTTCTCCGACGACGTAGATTGTCTGTTTTCCCTGCATGTCCAGCACCGCGTTTTGAGGCACGAGGATTACGTTTTTGGTTACGACGGGAATGCGTACGATTCCTGTTCCGCCGCTGCGCAAAACAGCTTCGGGGTTGTTGAACTCGGCGCGGAATTGAGTCGTTCCCGTTTCAGGATCGGCCTGGCCATTGATGGTTTCAATATTTCCTTTCACATCGTATTCCGAATTGTCGGCGAGCAACAACGAAACCTGAGGCACGTTTTTCAATTTCGCGGCAAGCGATTCGCCTTTGAACGTCTTGGCGAATTCGATCATCTGCTTTTCATTCAACGAGAAATAAGCGCGCATCACGCGAGTGTCTGAAACAGTCGTTAGCGGATCGACGCTTGTCATGCTCGCCAAAGTTCCTTCCTTAAACGGTAGGCTTCCCACGAAACCGTCAACGGGCGATACGATCGTTCCATATCCGATGTTGGCCGCGATGCTACCGTAAGCGCTTTTCGCCTGAGCCAATTTCGCTTTGGCCGTTTCGAGTTGCACTTCACTTATGATCTTGCGATCCACGAGCGGCTTCAATCGGTCGACCTCGACTTGTGCCGCGTTCACGTTGGCCTTTGCCGCCGACGCATCTTGGTTCAACGTGTTGGTCTCGATTTTGAACAACAGTTGCCCTTTTCGGACCTGCTGGCCTTCATCGACGTATATTTTTTGTATGAAACCGTTTACTTTCGGACGGATTTCGACGTTTTGTCGGCCCTCGAGATTGGCGGTATATTCCTGAAACACGGTCGCGTCCTGCTTCGTGACTTTTTCAACCGGAAATGGCATTGGGCCCGCCGGTTGTTGGGCTTGTTCCTCTTTCTTCCCGCAAGAAGTGAATAGGATTGCCGAGGTGATTATGGCGATGATAGGTGAAGTTCTCATGAGGTTTGATTATTGTTTGTTATTTCTTTTTGTTATTCTCTTCAATTTGGCGGAATCGATCGACTGTCTTATGCAACAGTTCCTCGACTTTTAGCACGTGGGTTTTATAGGCCTTGATATTTTCGATGTCGTTTCCATCATCTTCGGATCGCGTATGTTCACGATAATTTAATATGCGGTCGATGAGTTTCTTCTCGAACTCGAGCAACCTTTTATAGTTGTCGAGCCGTTCGCTGAATGGCGCGGGTTTGTAGTATTTTTTTCGATCGCCGGGAACGGTCACGTAATTGACTTTCCCGAGGTTCAACAGCAAATTGACCGCCGTCGAAACCGAGCTCTTACTCGCTTGCGAGCGTTCTACTAGGCTTTCGAACGTAATTCCGGTTTTGGGATTTTCTACGATAAGTACTCCGAGGATACGCGAAGCCAAAGGCGGCAAATGATACAGCGTCTCAAAGTGGACTCCGAACATTTCGATAAGCGCTTCTTTTTCTTTCTGGATATCCATTTTTGAAGATTTGGACACAAAGGTACGGTCGGTTCGGTTGTAGCCGAACCAGACGAACTTAAATTTGTGTTAATCTTACGAAATCGATTTCAGGTTGGAAATTGATTGGAATCAGTTGAGGATTTCGATGGAAACGTTGAGCGTTCCGTGGTTTTTGTTGTCGGTAATCTGCATGAAAGCACGCTTTGACAAATCGATCTCGCGACTTTTCTTTTGCGGCCCGCGATCGTTGATTTTCACGATGACGGATTCCCCATTTGCCATGTTCGTGACTTTGATTTTCGTACCGAAAGCGAGTTTTCGATGCGCCGCAGTCAAATCGGAATTGTGGAATTTTTCACCGCTGGCCGTGCGCCTTCCGTTGAATTTGTCGTGATAGTAGGAAGCCTCGACGTTGCGTTTGTACGTTTTTCCCGAAACGTTTTTAGACGATGAACAGGAAACAACGGCAATACTGGCAACGAAGAAGACGATCAGGGCTAAGATCCGCTTCATATTTGGGTTTTATTGGATGGATTCTATGGTAACCTTCAACGAACCGCCGTATTTCGTGCCGGCGATTTCCATGAACGCTTTTTTTGTAAGGTCGATGTCGCGGCCACGCGTAAACGGCCCGCGATCGGTAACCTCGACGATGACCGACTTTCCGTTGGCCTCATTCGTGATTTTCAATTTTGTCCCGAACGGGAATTTTCTATGAGCCGCCGTGTAACCGCTGTTGCTGAATTTTCGTCCGCTCGCCGTGCGTCGGCCATTGAACTTATCGTGATAATACGAAGCGTGTGCGTTTTTCTTGTGTAATTTGAGTTTGAGGTTCGAGACGAGCTTCAAACTATCGGCAATCTCGGCGTTTTTCTTGATCGTATCCTGAGAGGTTTTGCCTTGATTTTGCGTCTGTATGGATTGCAAACCGAATCCGCTGACGACGATCGCGATGATGCTGAGTGAAATGAAAAGTAATGTTTTGTTCTTCATGTTTGGTTTTTTTATCGCCCGGACGCATTTTACAAATACCGTTCCTTTAGACGAAAAAAGCGCCCTAAAGCGCCTAAATGATTATTGGAACCACAAGTTCCATGGAATTCTGCTCAACAGAAAGACCAATCCCAACGTATAGAAAATGGCAAAGCATCTGAATTTTTCCTTGCTCAATTCCTGCTTTTTGTGCTTTGACCAACCGATTGTGATCAACACGATCGCGATGATGTTCACGAGCGGATGTTCCAACGAAGTCAATCGCAACGCGGCGTTTTTCATCTGACCCAAAGCGGCGAATCCCAAAGGAGAAGTAAAATACGTAAGCAACCCGAAAACGAGTTGGACATGGGCCGAAATAAGCGCGAAAAGACCTAAACGTCGGTCCGAAGCCTTGAATTCACGATTACCAAAAAAGCCCGAAAGGCCGTTTATGACAGCGATCAAGAGAACCGCAAGTGCAACGTATGCCCAGCCGGAATGTGCTTGTTGAATGAATTTTTCCATCGAATGTTTGTTGTTTGGAAAATCAAATATAGGAAAAATACGCGTAAAAAAGCCCCGCTGTCGGGCGAGGCTTGTAATATGGAATGGTTTGAAATTACTTTTTCGACAGGAAAGCCTTGAGTAAAAAGCTAGTGGAACTGTCGTGGTCGCCCACATTTCCCGAGTGGATTTCATCGAGGATCGAGTTCGCCAACTGCTTGCCCAGCTCAACGCCCCATTGGTCGTAACTGAAAATATTCCAGATAACGCCCTGCACGAAAATCTTATGTTCGTAAAGCGCGACGAGAGCACCTAGCGATTCCGGCGTCAATTTATCGATAAGGAACGTATTCGTAGGTTTGTTGCCTTCGAAGACTTTGAACGGTTTCAAAAATTTCGCATCGGCATCTGAAACGCCCATTTTGTCGAATTCGGCCTGGACTTGTGACGCCGTCTTTCCATTGAGCAGCGCCTCAGTCTGAGCGAAGAAATTCGACATCAATTTGTCGTGATGGTCCCAATCTCCGTAAAGCGGTTGGGCGTATCCGATGAAATCCGTCGGGATCAATTTCGTACCCTGGTGGATCAATTGGAAAAACGCGTGCTGAGAGTTCGTACCCGGCTCGCCCCAAATGATCGTCCCCGTTTGGTAACCGACGGTATTGCCGTTCCTGTCGACCGATTTCCCGTTGCTTTCCATGATTCCCTGTTGCAGATACGGCGCGAGTCGCTTCAAATATTGCGAATACGGAATCAAGGCCTCGGTTTCGGCACCGAAGAAATTGTTGTACCAAACGCTCAAAAGCGCGAGTACGACAGGAATATTCGTATCGAAATCGGTCGATTTGAAATGTTCGTCCATTTCGTTGGCGCCTTTCAAAAGCTTGTCGTAATTCTCGAATCCGACGGCTAGTGCGATCGACAACCCGACGGCGCTCCACAACGAAAAACGTCCGCCGACCCAATCCCACATCGGGAAAACATTGTTCGGATCGATGCCGAATTCGGTCACGCGTTTAATATTCGTCGAAACCGCAACGAAATGTTTCGCGACATCTTCCTGTTTCGCCGATTGCAGAAACCATTTGCGGATCGTTTCGGCGTTACTCAGTGTTTCCTGTGTCGTAAACGTCTTGGATGCGACGACGAACAACGTCGTTTCAGGATCGAGATTTTTGATTACTTCGTTCACGTGATCGCCGTCGACGTTCGAAACGAAATGCACATTAAGGTGATTCTTGTAGAATTGAAGCGCTTCGACGACCATCGCAGGCCCGAGATCCGATCCGCCGATCCCGATATTCACGACATCGGTAAATGTCTTTCCGGTGAAACCCTTGCGCTCGCCGTTGATGACTTCGGCAGTGAATGCCTTGATTCTATTTTTGACCGCGTAGACTTCGGGAATTACGTTTTCCCCGTCGACGTTAATCACAGCCGATTCAGGCGCGCGCAAAGCCGTATGAAGTACCGCGCGATTCTCGGTTGCGTTGATTGCCGCTCCGTCGAAATACTTGGAAATCGCGTCTTTCAATTGGACCTCGTCGGCCAACTTGAGAAGCAACTCCATCGTTTCGTCGGTGATTATGTTTTTGGAATAGTCGATGAGAAAACCGTTCCAGGCCAAGTGGAATTTCTCGGCACGCTTCGCATCTTCAGCGAAAAGTTTGGTCATCGGGATGTGGCACAAATGGCCGTGATGCGTAAGTAATTCCTGCCAGGCCGCAGTCGTTTCGGGGTTTATCTTAGGTAATGCCATTATCTGATTTTTTGATGCGCAAAAATAGTACAATCCGACCGATTACACTGAAACAACCTATAAGTTTTGGTTAAATCCTACTTGAGATCCTTGAATCGGATGGCTGCGACGCTGTCGAGTTCGCGTTTCAAAGGTTCCATTTCGGCCATGAAACGCGGTTTGTATTTGGCGTTCATCGGTTCCGAATTCGGAAGTCGCAAACGCAGCGGATCGACCTGTACGCCATTTTTCCAAAAGCGGTAGCAAACGTGCGGACCGGTCGCCAGTCCTGTACTTCCGACGCGTCCGATTACGTCGCCTTGGGAAACGCGTTGGCCGCGGCGTGCGATGATTCTTGACATGTGCAGATATTGGGTCGAATACGTGCTGTTGTGTTTTACTTTCACGAAATTCCCGTTTCCGGCCGTGTAACCCGTTTGTTCGACGACGCCTGAAGCCGTGGTCATGATCGGAGTTCCGGTCGGGGCCGCGTAATCGGTTCCCTTGTGTGCCTTCCAGATTTGCTGCACGGGATGGAATCGGTTCCTTGAAAATCGCGAAGAGATGCGGCTGAATTTGAGAGGCGCTTTGAGGAACAGGTTTTTGAGCACTTTCCCGTCTTCGTCATAATATTGGATCTTGCCCGACGTCGTGTCCTGGGCGAACGGAAACGCGTAAATCAACTTGCCTTTGTATTCGAAAAATGCGGCTTCGAGATCTTCGACGCCATCGTAAACCGTGTCGTTTATGTAACGCTCGGTGAACGTCATCGCGAATTTGTCGCCTTTTTGCAATTTGAAGAAGTCGATCGACCAGGCGTAGATCGTAGAGATTTTACTTGCGAGCGCCGGATCGACTTTTTGGCGTTCGAGTTCTTCGGTCAGGGAACCGTCGAGCGCGCCTGCTATCGTGCGTCGTTTGATTTGGATTGGACGCACTTTTTTATAGGCTTTCGCGACCGAATCCCGCAGATCGATCACGTAATAACTCAATCGGTCGGGCTGATATATAAAGGCCTGGAGTTTTTTCGACGCGTCTTTCGTGCGAAGCATCGTATATGGTTTCCCGACGCGGATCTTGCGCACATCGAACGTATCGCGTATCGCTTCATTCACGTTGTGGATTTGGCTCGGGTTGAAGTTCTGCTTTTCGAGAATGCTTCCGAACGTATCGCCGCTGACAACGGTGTCGTTCACGACGTCAAAATCATTGAGCTTGAACCCGAATTCCACGATGGCGGGTTTCGGTTTCGGAATGATTGGATCTGGTTGTTCTTTTTCAGATTTGTTGCACGAGAACAGCAACATGAAAACCGGTAAGAGCAGTACGGATAGTCTTTTCAATTCGTTCGTCTTATACGGTTACACTTTTTTCCTCGCCCCAGTTCTTGAGTTCTTCCTCGCTCCACAGTTCGGGGAAAAAGATGCGGCGTTGGTATTTTGGGTGCATGTATTTCTTCCAGTCGCTGCCGCCGGTCGCTTCGCCGTCGCCATGTCCGCTTTCGATGTATTTTCGCGCGGCGTTCAAATGGCCCATGACCCAAGTCACGTTGACCGTGTGGTCGTAATGGCGCATGGCCTCGCGAAGTTCTGGATCTTTTTGGTCCTGCTGCGGCAATTGGGAGAATTTACGCCAAAGGTTGATGGTGTTGTATTCTTCCATATGTCGCAAAAACATATCCTTATATTTCTTCTCGAACTGTTGGATCAGATAGGTTTTCTTACCCGTGTGATAATCCTTGCCCGCGGCCTGCCAATACAAATGCTCGAATGCGTGCGAGTAAGGTGTTTCACGGTCGATGGTCGCACGGAAACGGTAATCGATAAGGTTTATGAGATCGGTCGACGCGAATTCGATCAAGCGATATTGTGCGCTTTGGAATCCGCTCGCCGGCGTCAATGTATTTCGGAATTTCATGTATTGTTCGACTTCCATGCCATCGCCCATGATCGTAAACGAATTGGTAAGCAAATCGAAGTAACGGCTGATGCGCATCAATCTTTCAGAGAAAAACTTCGTAGTCGGCTTTTCAGTATGACAGATCTGGTCGATTTCCCACAAGATCATCTTGAACAGCAATTCGTTTACCTGATGATACATGATGAACACCATTTCATCGGGCAAAGTCGTGCGTTGCGTTTGGAGGTTGAGAAGCGCGTCGGTTTGGATGTAATCCCAATACGTTATCGGCTTTGACCATAGCAATCCCTCAAGATGCGTTTCGGTTTTTTGGTCGATTGCCTTGAATTTGTTTTCGAGTTGTTGCAGAATTTCTTCCGAAATGTTGTCGTTTGACATTACGGTTTGGCTTTTACTTTAAATGAATGTTTGAGTCCTTTGAAACTTTCGAGGTCGGCTTTGATCGAACCTACCGCGAGACTCGCCTTGATGCGGACCGGTATTTTGTTGTCGTCGTCTGAAATCCAGACTGTGAGGCTCTCTTCCTCTTTAAAGACGCGGCCCGATTGGACCAACGGTCGAAACATCATGGTTGGGACGGTCCCAAATTTAGTCGATATATCTTCGTTGCCAATGTATTTTAACTTAAACTTCAACACCTCATCATCGAAAAACATATCGCATGAAACGGATTCGCCGACTTTCATTTTGTCGATATTCGGGTGATTGCGAAGATAGTAGAACATGGAAACGACGTCTTGCGTATTGTCGGGGATGACATAAGTTTTTTCCTTGTTTCGCTTGTAGTCTTTCACGAGCACTCGGTTTGCGGCTTGATTAAAGAAAGCTTCCTGGCTCCTGACGTATCCGCCTTCGTCGATCTTCCTCACGTGTTGCGACGGAATGCATGTGGTTTTATCGAAGTAGCTTTCGTATGTATCGTCGACTTTAAAGAAAAAACGCGACATCCCGACGGTCCAGCCTTTGCCTACCGAGTGGAAAACTTTTTTGCCGCCTCGGGTCGCTTCCTGGACTTCAAGCGTGGCGTATCCTGCGTTCACGACGCCGTAGTGGATTCGAAATTTAAAATACTCGCCCACTCCGAAAGCATCTTCTTTGGGGACAAATCCTACTGTTGCAATGAATAATAAGAATACTATTACCTTTTTCATAGCCTAAATTTACAGATTTTTTTTGCCGCTATTGGCAATATCCGTTCCAAAAAAAACTTAAAAACAAAAAACCCGATCAGAAAACTGACCGGGTCAATGTTATTAACCAACCAAAAAACTATAAATTATGAAAAACTTATTACAAAGCGGGAAACCACCCCCGAATTGCTCTGCAAAGATACGCTTGGTTTTTAAAGAATTACAAGCAAAATCCCGCATTTAACACAAATTTTACAATGAAAACGTTTTCGCTGGCTGAATTTTTATGAAATCTATCAGATTTTTAATTAAAGCGTTCCGCGTTTTTCCTGTTCGCGTTCGATCGATTCGAACAAAGCCTTGAAATTTCCGGCGCCGAAACCTTTCGCTCCCATGCGTTGGATGATCTCAAAAAACAAAGTCGGCCTGTCCTGCAATGGTTTAGTGAAGATTTGGAGCAGATAACCTTCCTCGTCGGCGTCGACCAAGATCGCGAGTTTCTGAACCACGCCCAGATCTTCCTTCATCATACTCATGTGCTCGCCCAAACGATCGGGAACTCCTTTGTAATATTCGTCAGGCGGAGCCGACAGGAATTCAACGCCACGAGCGCGCAACTGCGTAACCGTAGTGATGATGTCGTCGGTCGCGATCGCAACGTGCTGGATCCCGGGACCGCCGTAGAAATCGAGGTATTCTTCGATCTGTGATTTTTTCTTTCCTTCGGCAGGTTCGTTGATCGGGAATTTGATGCGTCCGTTTCCGTTCGACATCACTTTACTCATCAGGGCCGAATATTCTGTGTTGATCTGCTTGTCGTCGAACGAAAGGAAATTCACGAATCCCATCACGTCTTCGTACCATTTTACCCATTGGTTCATTTCGCCCCAACCGACGTTTCCGACCATGTGATCGATGTATTTCAATCCCGTCGGTTCCGGCTTATAGTCGGATTCCCAAGCCTTGTAGCCCGGAAGGAAAATCCCGTTGTAGTTTTTGCGTTCCACGAAAATGTGGACGGTTTCGCCGTATGTGTAGATTCCTGAACGCACGACTTCGCCGAATTCATCGGTTTCGACGGTCGGTTCCATAAATGGTTTCGCGCCTCTTTTCGTGGTTTCCTCGAACGCGCTTTTCGCGTCCTCCACCCAAAGTGCCGCGACTTTCACGCCGTCACCGTGTTTTTTGAGGTGATCGTTGATCGGCGAATCGGCCGTAAGCGGCGTGGTCAAGACCAATCGGATCTTGCCCTGTTGCAATACATACGATGTACGATCTTTCACGCCCGTTTCCAAACCTGCATACGCAACAGATTGGAATCCGAACGCCGTTTTGTAAAAGTGCGCCGATTGCTTAGCATTCCCGACATACATTTCCACGTAATCGGTTCCCAATAGCGGCAAAAAGTCTTGCGCGCCTTCAAATATTTTTTCGAGTCCGTATTCGACGGATTTTACTTCTTTGCTCATATAATTAGCGAATTAGAAAATTAGCGGATTAGCGAATGTTTTCGATACGTTTAGAAGTACCGATTATTTTATTAAGTATTCGAATTATTGAATTCAATCTCTCCAAAAGTAAATTCGGTTTTGGATAATTTGGTATTGATTGGCAGATAAACAGCCAGTATTCAGTTTCATCAGCTTCTTTCAAAGCGATTTTCATCTTATGGACAAAATCACGCTTGCTTTCGGCATTTTGGGCTTCCTTTACATTTGCTCCAATCGAAGTTCCTGATCGGATGACCTGCTTGGCAATCGTATATTTCCTTTGTAACTCCAAACTTTCCGTAAATTCGACAATTAATATTGAGAATTCGAAAGTGAGTTTTAAAATCGGATTTTGAGCATACTTCGCACTCATAGAAAATTCTGTCATGGCTTATAATTTTAGGTTTGGCTTATATCTCGGACGCATTCGCTAATCCGCTAATTTTCTAATTTGCTAATTATTCCACCCACGACTTATAGTACTGACCATCGTCGAGTCCCATCGCTTCCTCAGTAACCATAAGCGGCGCGAACGTATCGACCATTACGGCCAATTCCTCGGTAACGGTTTTCCCGATCGAACGTTCCATAGCGCCAGGTGCAGGACCGTGAGGAATTCCCTTCGGATGTAATGTAATATGGCCTTGTTCGATGTTGTTTCGGCTCATGAAATCCCCGTCGACATAGTACAAAACCTCATCGCTGTCGATGTTCGAATGGTTGTATGGCGCCGGAATCGACTTCGGATGATAATCATACAAACGCGGACAGAACGAACACACCACGAATGTCGATGTCTCAAACGTTTGGTGAACCGGCGGCGGTTGGTGCACGCGTCCCGTAATCGGCTCGAAATTGTGGATCGAAAAACCGTACGGGAAATTATAACCGTCCCAGCCGATCACGTCAAAAGGATGCGTCGCGTACACCATTTCGTGCATCATGCCTTCCTTTTTGATCTTGATGATGAAATCGCCCTTTTCGTCATGGGTTTCTATTTCCGACGGCAATTTGAAATCGCGTTCGCAAAACGGTGAATGTTCGAGCAATTGTCCCGACGCGTTCTTGTAGCGTTTCGGCGTGTAAAACGGCGCGTGCGATTCGACGTAGAACAATCGGTTGTCCTCGGTATCGAAATCGATCTGGTAAATCATGCCGCGCGGAATGATCAGGTAATCGCCGTACACGAAGTCGATGTTGCCCATCATCGTGCGCAGTTTCCCGCTTCCTTTGTGGATGAACAGCATTTCGTCGCTGTCGGCATTCTTATAAAAATAGGTGCGTAACGATTTTCGCGGCGCCGCCAGCCCGATCACGCAATCGCGATTGACGAGCATCGCTTTGCGGCTGTCGAGGAAATCGTCGGCAGGCTTCAATTCGAAACCTTTAAGAAGCAATGATTTTATGTTTTTGTCGATGGCGATCTTCGGCTCGACCGAATACGACTTCAGGATTTCCTTGACCTGCGTGGGGCGATGCACGTGATACAGCAAAGACGAATGTCCGTGGAAACCCTCGGTCCCGAAAAGCTGCTCGTAGTACAAACCACCGTTTGGCTTCTCGAACTGAGTATGTCGCTTTTGTGGGAAATCGCCGAGTTTATGATAAATTGGCATATTTGGATTTTTTTAGCCACGAATTACACGAGTTTCGCTGATTCGGGCGATGAAAATGTGCTGGTAAAAAGGAAGAAACCAACGAATCCTGCGAAATCATATCTCAGAAATCGGATATCGTGGCTAAAAATAACCGTCACTCCGGATTTCGCTTGATCAGGAACTTCAAGTGTTGCAGTAAATCTTTCCAAGGTTTCATCCTAACAAATATCGGAAAAATTAAATTTTACGCCGCTTTTCTTACGGATAATTTATAAAAACAAAAGGGGACGAATCGCCCCCTTTGAAATATCCTAAGTTCCGATTATGGTCTCGGATTGTTGAGTTTACTGTGTTTCCTGCTGTACGCGAAATAGAAAATAATTCCGAGTGCCATCCAGGCGATGAGTCGCAGCCAGTTCGGCCAGCCCAATCCGAGGATCATGAGGAAACAAACCAATGCGCCGACTATCGGAACAAAAGGAACCCATGGCGTTTTGAATTCGCGTTTCATGTCCGGTTCTCTTTTTCTAAGTACGATGACCGAGATACAGACCAAAATAAACGCGAACAATGTTCCGATGCTTGTCATGTCCCCGACAATATCTCCCGGAATAAATGCCGCAAAAAGCCCGACGATTACGAGAATCACGAGATTCGCTTTATAAGGTGTTTGGTATTTCGTGTGCAGATGGCTGAAAAATTCGGGTAGCAAACCATCTTTCCCCATCGAATAAAATACGCGCGATTGCCCAAGCAACATTACCAGGATTACCGACGTAAATCCGAAAAGAATCGCAACCGTCACGAATTGCGCCAACCATTGGTATTCAGTTCCCATGGCCGAAGTGATCGCGTTTGCAACCGAAGCTTCTTTCCCGCTCGTCCTGAAAAATTCAACCGACTCGAGTCCTGTCAATACGTGGGCGAACAAAATGTACAAGACCGTACAAATGGCAAGCGATCCCAAGATTCCGATCGGCATATCGCGTTTCGGGTTCTTCGTTTCCTGTGCGGCCGTACTTACCGCATCAAATCCGATAAAGGCGAAGAAAACAGTTCCAGCCGCACCGATGATTCCCCAGAATCCGCCGAAGCTGAAATTCACGCCGTGTTCGTCAGTATACGTCGACGGTTCAGGAATGTATGGCGTGTGATAGGCCGGGTTGATGAACGACCATCCGAATCCGATGATCAACACGACGATCGTAACTTTGACCACAACGATCAATCCGTTTACGAAAGCCGATTCCTGTGTGCCTTTTATCAGAAGCAAGCTGATCAGTGCGACAATGAAAAGCGCGGGTAAATTGATGATTCCATGTTCAACGACCTGGTGCGTGACCGGATCGACGAGTTTTTGGAAAGGCGAATGCGAGAGCGAATAAGGAACCGGCGACGTATGGAATACATTGACCAGCAAATTATTGAGATATTCACTCCAGGCAATCCCGACAGTGGCTGCCCCCACAGCGTATTCGAGGATCAAATCCCATCCGATAATCCAGGCAAGAAATTCCCCCATTGTTGCATATGTATAAGTATATGCGCTTCCTGAAATTGGAATTGAAGACGAAAGTTCTGCATAACACAAACCTGCCAAAGCACATCCGATCGCAGCCACGACAAAACCTATCGTAACCGAAGGTCCCGCATTTTGCGCAGCAGCCGTCGCCGTTCTCACGAACAAACCCGCCCCGATAATCGCCCCGATTCCGAGTGCGACGAGCGACCAGGCCGTGAGCGTTCGCTTTAATCCTTTTTCAGATTCAGACGCTTCGGCGAGCAACTGAAACAATGGTTTTCTTTTCCAGATAGACATATAAAGAGTATTATTTAATAATTCGTTTGTTCGAAAGCCAAATATATCGCTTTTTATAAAAATCCGACTGATTGTTTTGCCTAACGTGGAAAAGTTGGTGCGCGCGATCGACAACTCGAAACGCTAAACACTAAACACTAAACGCTAAAACCAGAAACCTACGCTGAACCAAGTGAATCCTTTTGGAAGTTCAGGCGACCACGAATATTTGATTTCAACGGGACCGATGACGGTTTCCATGCCGTAACCGATCGCGTAACCCGTATATTGAGGCGACGAAATCCAATCAGTAGACGAAAAAATATTATTGCCGATCTGCGCAAAGTTCGCTGAGAACAACACATGATTTTTCCTGAAAATCTCATAGTCGAGCGTCGCGCCCGTCTTCATATAACTATTGCCCGAGATCCCGAGGAAGTCATACCCGTAAAACTGTTTGATGTTGTTCACGCTCGTAAAGCCGTAACCGCCCAGAATAAAGTCGAAAAACGGAATGCTGTGGTCACCGATCGAAGAACCCGCCTCGGCATCGAAACGCGTCGTGAAACGCTTGAAGAACGTTCTTGCGAAACCGGTTTCGGCCTTGATGACTGAAAACCTCGAAAAATTACCCGTGTAGTCGGTCGAATATAAAAAGCTCTGGAAATCTCCTGAAAAGTAAGAACCTTTCTTCGGAAAATAGCGGTTGTCGTACGAATCGAACCTGAAATATGCAATCGCGCTCAAATAATCACTTTTCTCGAACGTAGGCGAAATCGTCTGATTCTGTATGGTCTCTGACTTGATCTTCAAGTGTTTCCACTCAAACCCGGCACCAATCATGAACTTCTGCATGAACAATGTCTGCACGTAAGCCTGTTGCGAAAGATCGGAAAAATTGATATTGATCGTATTAAGACCCAATTGGTCGAGCAATTCACCGTTGTTGAAATCGGTTCCGACATTTCGGTTGAAACTATTGTAGCGCGAACGGAACCCGAAGCTGAAATAAAAACCGTTGTCCACGTAATAATCGAGGTTGTACCTGAAGTTATCGCCGAGCACGACATCGGCCGAAATCACATCGTTCTTGAAGAAAACACGCTTTTGCGTCACGTTCATCAAAATCCCGCTCTTATACAAACCGTCGTAATGCAATCCGAATTTCAAATACGTCCTGATCGGGTTTTCGATCAAATTGAGCTTCAATTCGTCTCCATCTTTATTCTTCTCGAGCGAATAACTGATCGAGCTAAAGTTCTGCGTGCCGCTCAAATTATCGATTCCCGCTTTCAGTTCGTCGTAGCAGATGCGGCTTCCGCCCTTGAAACCCAATTTTCCCAAAATATAGGCGCGCGTAAAATTGTCGAGTTTGTCCACCGAAATATTCGTGATGTTCAAACTGTCGCTGCGCACGGGAATGTCCTCGCGTTTGTATAGACCGCGATTTCGCCCGATTATCTGGATCTTATCGATTTGTTCCTTCGCGGCGCGTTCTCCCTCAGCGATGATAGCGGCGCCGTTGCTGAACGAAATCACGTTGTAATCGGCCATGTTCGGCTTTATGTAGATATCGGTCTGCTGCTTTTTCTGCTCCATTTTCTCGATCATCTGCAAATTCGAGATCTGCGAAAGGATGCGCGTCGCGTCGTTGAGATATTCGCGGTCTTTCAAATCGTCCTGTACATCGACACCGATGATGATGTCGGCACCGAGTTTCCGAACCTCATCGATCGGGTAATTGTTGGTCACGCCTCCGTCGATGAGCAGTCGGCCATCGAGTTCAACGGGACTGAAAACCGTCGGCAACGCGGCACTCGCACGAATCGCCTGGGGCAGATATCCTTTGTTGAGCAACACTTCCTGGCCGGTTTCGATGTCGGTCGCGATGCACAAGAACGGGATCGGCAAATTGTTGAAATCTCGGATGTGACGGACGTTGTGCGTCAATCGTGAAATAAGATTGTAATTGTAAAGTCCTTTCGAATACGAACGCGGAATCCCGATCCTGAATTTCTGGAACGGAAGCGACAACGCGTAAATCTCATCGTTACGCTTGCCGTAAAAGTTTTTGGAAGATCGCGGGATGTAATCTCCGAGCAATTGGTCGAAATCGGTCGATCTGAAAATCGAATCGATCTGCCTCGCGTTATAACCCGACGCATACAAACCGCCGATGATCGCGCCCATACTCGTTCCGCCGATGAAATCGATCTTCACGCCGTTGTCTTCAAGCACTTTCAAAACGCCGATGTGCGCAAAACCTTTCGCACCGCCTCCGCTGAGCACCAGCCCGATTTTCGGACGCGATTTCACGACGGAATCGGTTTGGGAAAAAGTTGTGGCCGGAAAAAGGCTGAGGATAGTTAGCAGAAGGCAGAATGCAGTGGCAGTCGAGCGACGCGGGAAAATCAGCCGTTTTACACAGCTTAGTACGTTTGATTTCCCGATATTTTCCGTCATTAATCCTGCTTGTTTTGAATACTGTAAAAGTCGACAATTTTTTTGGCTTTCGACGCACCGATAACCTCAGCTATAGCACTTTCGCTCGCTTCCTTTAAACGCTTGACACTCTTGAAATGTTTTATGAGCGACTGCATTGTTTTCTCGCCGATGCCCGGAATCGTCTCCATCGACGTCGTGAGCGCGCTCTTGCTGCGTTTGTCGCGATGGTGCGTGATCCCGAAACGGTGCGCTTCGTTGCGCAATTGCTGGATGATTTTTAGTGTTTCCGACTTCTTGTCGAGATACAGCGGAACCGGATCGTCAGGATAAAACAATTCTTCGAGCCGTTTGGCGATGCCCACGACCGAAATTTTCCCGCGCAGCCCGAGCAGTTCCAAACTCTTGAGCGCCGACGACAATTGCCCTTTCCCGCCGTCGATGATGATCAATTGCGGCAACGGTTCGTTCTCGCGCAACAATCGGCTGTAGCGGCGGTGCACGACTTCTTCCATCGAGGCGAAATCGTTCGGTCCGTCGACGGTCTTTATGTTGAAATGTCGGTAATCTTTCTTGCTCGCCTTGCCGTCCTTGAATACGACGCAGGCCGCGACGGGATTCGTTCCCTGTATGTTCGAGTTATCGAAACATTCGATGTGGCGCGGTTCTTCAGGTAAACGCAGATCTTTTTTCATCTGCGCCATGATGCGGTTCGTGTGACGGTCAGGGTCGACGATCTGGATTTGCTTCATCTGTTCCATGCGATGGTATTTCGCGTTTCGGATCGACAGTTCCAAAATCTGCTTCTTGTCGCCGAGTTGCGGCACCGTAATGTTCACTTTTTCGCCGAGGTCGACCGGAAACGGAACGATCACTTCTTTTAATTTGAGTTCGAACCGTTCCATGATTTCGACGATGCCGAGTTCCAAAAGTTCTTCGTCGGATTCATCGAGTTTTTTCTTGAGTTCGAGTGTGTGCGATCGGATCACCGAACCGTGCATGATCTGCAAATAGTTGATATACGCCGCCGATTCGTCGGATACGATCGAAAACACGTCGACGTTCGTGATTTTTGGGTTGGCGACCATCGAACGCGATTGGTAATTTTCGAGCACTTCGATCTTGTTCTTCATCCGTTGCGCCTTTTCGAACTCCATTTCAGACGCATACAACTGCATCTGTTTCTTGAATTCGCGCAAACTTTCCTTGAAATTTCCTTTTAAAATCTCTCGGATCTGATCGACGTGATTCTGATAATTCTCGAGCGTTTCATGACCCTCGCACGGACCTTTGCAATTCCCGATGTGATATTCGAGACAAACCTTGAACTTGCCCGAGTCGATATTGGCTTTCGTCAGATCGTAATTGCACGTTCGCAACGGATACAATTCCTTGATCATGTCGAGAATCGTGTAAATCGTCTTGAAACTCGTATACGGCCCGAAATACTCCGACCCGTCCTTGATCATCCTGCGCGTCGAAAAAATACGCGAAAACGGTTCTCTTTTTATGCAGATCCACGGATACGTTTTGTCGTCCTTGAGCATGACGTTGAACCGCGGCTGCAATTTCTTGATCATGTTGTTCTCGAGCAAGAGCGCGTCGCCTTCTGAGAAAACTACGACGTGTTTTATCGTCTTGATCTTACGCACCATGACGTTCGTGCGAGCGTTGTCGTGCTGCTTGTTGAAGTATGACGAGACGCGTTTCTTGAGATTTTTGGCTTTCCCGACGTACAATAATTTGTCGTCTTTGTCGTAATACTGATATACGCCCGGAGAGTCGGGAAGCGTTTGTATCTGCAAGGCCAAAGTTGGAGATTCCATAGTTTACAAATGTAGCGAAAAGCCGATGTGCGTTCAACTCGCGCCCTGCGAAATTTGCGTACTTTTAACAGCGAAAATCAGCGTTCATGTTTACGAAAAAAGATTTGCGGATTGCCTACAAAACGCTTCGGATGCAACTCACCGATGACCAGCTCGAGCAAAAAAGCCTCGATATCGCGAACAATCTGTTGCCATTGCCGATTTGGGAAAAGCGTTGCTTCCACTTGTTTTTGCCGATCAGGAAAATGAACGAGATCGACACCGAATTCATCCTGCATCTGCTCGCCGGAAAAGACAAAGACGTGATCATTTCCAGAAGCGATTTCGAAACGCGCGAAATGACGCATTTCCTGTTGACCGACAGCACGAAAATCAAGGTAAACGAATTCGGAATCCCCGAACCCGAAGATGGTTTTGAAGTGCAAGCGTCAAAAATCGACGTGATCTTCGTACCGCTTTTGGCATTTGACGAAACGGGAAACCGGGTTGGATATGGAAAAGGTTTCTACGATAAATTCCTCGCGCAATGCAAACCTGATGCAATAAAGATCGGGTTGTCATTCTTCGAAGCCGTCGATGCTTGGGAAGATGTTTTTGAAAGCGACGTGAAGCTTGACTTTTGCGTCACGCCTGAGAAAATATACCGGTTCTGATAAAGTCTTACACTTGATCCTCAATCGGCATTGGATCGTTTTCAGGTTTCTCTTCGTTTTTGTGGAACGCTTTCTTGTTGAAGACGATCAATATTCCAACTCCAACTGAAATGGCCATGTCGGCGATGTTGAAGATTGCGTTGAAGAATGTGATTTGTTTTCCGCCCCAAATCGGCACCCAAGTTGGAAGTGTGTAATTTTCTATAAATGGGAAATACAACATGTCGACCACTTTACCGTGAAACCAGGTTCCGTATGGCCTGTCTGAAAACAATTCGGCCAAATGCCCGTGGCTGTCGCTGAACATCACACCGTAAAAAACCGAATCGATGATATTTCCGAATGCGCCCGCCAAGATCAATGCGATCGCGACGACCAAATAACGCGAACTGTTGGCCTTAACCGCCGTCCACAACCAATATCCGATGCCGCAAACCGCGAAAAGACGGAAAACGGTCAATATCAACTTTCCGTACGTTCCCGGAATCTGCGTTCCCCAAGCCATTCCTTCGTTCTCGATGAATAAAATCCTGAACCAGCTAAATACGCGGACTTCTTCGCCATGAATGAAGTTTGTCTTGATATATAATTTGCTGAACTGGTCAACGATTAATATGATGAAAATGAGCAGGTACGCTTTCCGTAATGACATGCGGTTTTTTTTAGTGCGGCAAAAATAGATTTAAAAATTGCAAATCTCAAATATGCAATCCCAAATAATTGTCAATTTGTTGAAAACCATCGGCTTTTCCTGACAACGCTTGCCTATTTAATAAAAAACGCCCCAATGAAGGAGCGTTCAGTACATGTAAAATTGTTTATCGTTGCAAGTTTTTGGCCTCGATGCTCATCGTAGCGTGAGGAACGATCTTCAAGCGATCTTTCCCGATGAGTTTCCCGGTTACTTTGCAGATTCCGTATGTCTTGTTCTCGACGCGGAAAAGTGCGTTCTTCAAGTCGCGGATAAATTTCTCCTGACGGATCGCCAACTGAGAGTTCGCTTCTTTAGACATCGTTTCGCTTCCTTCCTCGAATGCCTTGAACGTTGGCGACGTGTCGTCGGTTCCGTTGTTCAAATCGTTCATGTAAGCGCTTTTTATAAGGTCGAGGTCAGCTTTCGCCTTGTCGATTTTTTTCAAAATGATTTCTTTGAACTCCGCCAAATCAGCGTCGGAGTATCGGATCTTTTCATCTACCATTCCGTTAGTTATTTTGAGATTAATACTGATGTTTTTATGTCGTCAAATTCGACCTCGGTCCCGTTTACGCTTTCGCTTATGATGAGTTCCCTGGTCAATGTTTCATCCTGAATGTATTGTCCGAAGCTTTCAATTGCCTGGTTAACCGACTTCTCGCTTTGGATGTTCACCACGATCTTGTCAGTGACTTCGAATCCTGAGTCCTTTCGGATGTTCTGGATACGGTTCACCAATTCTCTCGCGATGCCTTCGTTCTTGAGTTGTTCGGTTATCGTGATGTCGAGCGCTACAGTAATCGAGCCTGAATTCGCTACGAGCCAGCCTTCGATATCCTGGGATGAGATCTCGACATCAGCGGTTGTTAAAGTAATATCTTTTCCTGAAACGGCAAGCGATAGTTCGCCCGTGCGCTCCAATTCAGCGATCTGTTCTTGGGAGAAATTCTGTATTTCTTTGGAAATCAATCCCATATCCTTTCCGAAGCGCGGTCCCAAAGCCTTAAAATTCGGCTTGATCTGCTTCACCAAAACACCCGATGCGTCGTCTAAAAGTTCGACTTCCTTGACGTTTACTTCGGCTTTAACCAAGTCTGAAATCGCCTCAATTTCAGCCCTCTGATTCGCGTCGAGCACAGGAATCATAACCTTTTGCAACGGTTGTCGCACCTTGATCATTTCCTTCTTCCTGAGCGACAAAACCAAGGACGAAATCGTCTGGGCTTTACCCATTTTGCTCTCCAGCGTTTTATTAACAAAGTTTTCGACAAATTCAGGGAATTTTGCAAGGTGAACCGAGTCAAAATTTTCCTTCTTCGTTAAATTATTGAGGTCGCGATAAAGCTGGTCCATGTAGAACGGAGCGATCGGCGCACCGAGTTTCGCCACCGTGACCAAACACGTGTAAAGCGTTTGATAGGCCGCGATCTTGTCGGTTGCGTATTCGCCTTTCCAGAATCGGCGTCGGCACAAACGGACGTACCAATTCGATAGATTTTCCTGTACGAAATCTGAAATCGCACGCGCGGCTTTCGTCGGTTCGTAATCGGCGTAGAACGAGTCGACGTCTTTCACGAGCGTATTCAATTCCGAGATGATCCATTGGTCGATTTCAGGTCTTTCATGCATCGGAACTTCCTCTTCGCGATACGTAAATCCGTCAATATTAGCATATAACGCAAAGAAACTATACGTATTATAAAGTGTCCCAAAGAACTTTCGTCTCACTTCGGCCACGCCTTCGATATCGAATTTCAAGTTGTCCCACGGGTTCGCGTTCGCGATCATGTACCAACGCGTGGCATCGGCGCCGTATTCGGTCAAAGTTGAGAATGGATCGACCGCGTTTCCGAGGCGTTTCGACATTTTCTGCCCATTCTTATCGAGGACCAAACCGTTCGACACGACGTTTTTGTAAGCGACCGAATCGAAGACCAAAGTTCCGATGGCGTGCAACGTGTAAAACCAACCGCGAGTCTGGTCGACACCTTCGGCAATGAAATCCGCCGGGAAATCTTTGTGACCGTCGATCTTGTCTTTGTTTTCGAACGGATAATGCCATTGTGCGTAAGGCATCGCGCCCGAATCGAACCAAACGTCGATCAAGTCACTTTCGCGTTTCATCGGCTTGCCCGAAGGCGAAACGAGCGTAATGGCATCGACGACATTTTTGTGTAAGTCGACAAGTTTATAATTTTCGTCACTCATATTTCCAGCCTCGAATCCTTTAAACGGATTTTCAGATTGGAAACCTGCCGCGACTGACTTTTCTATTTCATTGTACAGTTCTTCAACCGATCCGATGAGCATTTCCTCCGACTTATCCTCGGTTCTCCAGATCGGCAACGGAATTCCCCAATAACGCGAGCGCGACAAGTTCCAGTCGTTGGCACTTTTGAGCCAATTTCCGAAACGGCCTTCTCCGGTTGATTTGGGTTTCCAGTTGATCTCGTCGTTCAAATCGAACATGCGTTCCTTGACCTCGCTCATTTTGATGAACCAGGAATCGAGCGGATAATACAAAAGCGGTTCGTCGGTCCTCCACGAATGCGGATAACTGTGGACGTATTTTTCTACTTTGAACGCTTTGTTTTCCTCCTTCAATCGGATCGCGATTTCAACATCGACCGATCGTTCAGGCGCAGTTCCGGCGTCGTAATATTCGTTTTTCACGTATTTGCCAGCCAAATCGCCCATGTGAGACGTGAATTTTCCTTGCAGATCGACGAGCGGAACCGCATTTCCGACTTCGTCCAAAACCAGCATCGGCGGCACTTCAGGTTTGGCTTCTTTGGCGACCTTGGCATCGTCGGCTCCGAATGTTGGCGCGGTGTGGACGATTCCGGTTCCATCTTCAGTCGTGACGAAATCCCCGGAAATCACGCGAAACGCATTTTCAGGATTTTGGTAAGGAAGCGCGTACGGCAACAATTGCTCGTATTTGATTCCGACGGCGTCTTTCCCTTTAAATTCGGTTAAAACTTGATACGGGATTTGTTTATCGCCTGACTTGAAATTTCCGAAATCATCGGCACTTTCCGAAGCGAAATACCCTTTACCGAATTGTTTCCCGATGAGATTTTTCGCCAAAACGACATTGATCGGTTCGAACGTATATTGGTTGAACGTCTTGACCAAAACATAATCGATTTTGGGCCCGACGGTCAAAGCCGTATTCGAAGGCAATGTCCAAGGCGTCGTCGTCCAAGCCATGAAATGAACGGTTCCGAAACCTTGCAAAAAGTCAGGAAGTGTTTCAGGCAATGTCTTGAATTGCGCCACGATCGTCGTATCGGTAACATCGCGATACGCGCCCGGTTGGTTGACTTCATGCGAAGAAAGTCCCGTTCCCGCTTTAGGAGAATACGGTTGGATCGTGTAACCTTTATAAAGTAAATTCTTGTCGTAAATCTGTTTCAAAAGCCACCAAACCGTTTCCATGTATTTCGGTTCGTAGGTTACGTACGGATCATTCATGTCGACCCAATAACCCATTTTTTCGGTGAGGTCGTTCCAGACGTCGGTGTAACGCATAACCGTGCGCTTGCAGGCTTCGTTGTATTCTTCGACGGTGATTTTCTTGCCGATGTCTTCCTTGGTGATGCCGAGTTCTTTCTCGGTTCCGAGCTCAACCGGCAAACCGTGCGTGTCCCAGCCGGCTTTGCGTTTTACCTGAAAACCTTTCTGGGTTTTATAACGACAGAAAATATCCTTGATCGCGCGCGCCATCACGTGATGAATTCCGGGCAAACCGTTCGCTGACGGCGGCCCTTCAAAAAACACGAACGGCTTCTCGCCTTCACGCGTCGTGACGCTCTTTTCGAAAATATTTTCTTTCTTCCAGAATTCGAGGACTTCGCTGGCCACAGTCGGCAAATCGAGCCCTTTGTATTCGGTAAATTTGGTAGTCATTGAGTGCATTTATAAAGACGCGCGAATGTAAACAAAAAAATGTTTAAGTTGGTGTTAAAGCCTGTGTTTTAGCGGTATTGCAATTTTTAGCCGATGAATTACAGGGATTTACAAAAAGTCGTGCGTAGAATTGCCGATTTTTTTACATTCGGCTAACAATCAAGGTTTTTATCGATTTCGAAGGTTTTGTTTTTGGGCGTTCTGGCGCGAGGGCGTTTCGGGTTCGAAGAAAAGCGAAACGCGCCGTAGCGAACTGGCCCTTTTCAGGGCAAACGCAAACTCTTTTTTCGCATCACGTTTTCGGCTAAGAATACAATTGCGATCCCAATCACGTACATCACCAAATCTCCCCAAGAAAACGACGTTCCGATCACGGTTCGCGCCATTCGATTCCCGTGCAAGCCAAGCTTGTCTACGATTTGGAGAAACTGCAGAAACTCTATAAAAAATGCGAACGCTAAAGTTCCTATTGCCGCAACTTTCACCGAAACATCGAAAAACGCGCGAACGAACGCATAAATCAAAATCACCACGAGAATATCCCCGACATACGGTCGAATTATGGCATCGTCAACATAAAGCGCAATCAAAACCTCGACGATGAAAATGCCGATCGCCAATACAAAATAATTGCGTCGGAATGTGATCATGAAAAAACCTCTTTTAAAACGTCTAACGACTTCGGGCGCTTGAAACCGTCGAGATGGAACGCGAAATAATCGAGCAGGATCTTGAGCAATTGCTGGCGTTCGTTGCCTGAAAATACCTTTTGGTCCGAATCGAATTTGAGTACTAGCAAACGTTTGAGTAAAACCGTTTCGGCTTCGTTCAAACATGAAAGCGAGTGATAATCAGAGAACGTACCTTCGACCATTTCGAAGTATTTCGAGTCATCTCCGGGTTTGGCGGGATAAAATCCAAGGAATTTCGTGGTCTGCAACAGCGTGATCAAGTGGAAATTCGCGACCTCATCGTGCGTATCGAACCACAATAACGCCGTTTCGAGAAAGTCGAACAACGCTTCGTTTTTTTCCTCTTCGCGAATCGTGTGGTGCAGAACTTCGCTCAGGAAAATAGCGATCGTGCTCTTAATGATATCGGTCGCGACGGTCGCGTAAGGCGAAGACATTCTAATTTCCTTGAACGTCTCGAGCGTGCCTTTGTTCTTATGGATGGCTTCGATCTCGAGAATCGAAAGTGGCTGGAAGTAAGCGGTTTTTCGCGCGGCGCTCCTCGAGGAAAACGCGTTGTGGACGAAATACGATTTGAGTCCGTCCGATTGCGTAAAACATTTCACGATCAGGCTTTTGTCCTGGTATTTCAGCGAAGAAATGACGATGGCTTTTGTGGTGACGCGCATTTAATGGACAATTGATAATGGACAATGGACAATTGATAATTGACAATTGCCTAGCGGACGATCATGACCTTTTTGACTTTGGTTTCGGCTCCGTCTTCGGACGCGATGAAAATCATATAAACACCTGAAGCGACTCTATATTTCCCGAACGCGGTCGTATCCCATTCGATCGTTCCGCCTTCAGATATCGCTTCGTGCACGAGATTTCCCGCGATGTCGGCGATCTTCACGTTGCACTTGTCCATGAGGTTCGTGATCTTGACCGTGCCCACGAATTCAGGACGCACCGGATTCGGATACACGATCACGTTCGACAGGTTGCCGCTCGCATCGGTATTGACGCCTTTGAACGAAACCAATCCCGTATCTGTCGCGATATAGACTTCGCCCGTTGTTCCGTTGATCTCGATGTCATTTATGATGTTGCTCGGCAACGGGGAATTCGTCGTCGTAAAATGGTAAAACGTTTCCTGTCCGTTGGGCGAGACCATGAAAACACCTGAATCGGCGGTTCCGATCCATTTGTTGTTCGCGCCGTCGACGCAGATATCGGTTACGATCTGTTCGTACAGCAATTCGGCGAAATCGTCTCCGTCGGGAATGATGATCGCCGTGGATGTCATCTGTCCTTCGCTATTGAATCGGTCCACGCTTGACAGCACGCGAAGACCGGCTCTTGTCCCGATCCAAAGTTGGTTGCGTTTGTCGATGGCAAGTGCGCGGACATCCGGGTGCGGAAGATCGCCAGCTTCTGCCCCGAAGGTTATTTTCTTGAACGGTTCGGCCGAATTTTCGTTGTAACCCACGACACCGCTACCGTATGTCGCGATCCATTTGGTGTTGTTCTTATCGATGACCATTCGTCCGTAGTTGTCGGCGAAAAAGTTGTCGATTATCGGCGTGATATCGACCGATTGCCAGTTCCCGTCGGTTCGCAACACTTTTAGCGCGTCCTCGATCTTGGCGTTTGTCATCCACAGATTACCGTTTCGGTCAAATGCGGGTTGCTCGACCCTGACGCTGATATAACTCGGCGCCGACGGAACGACCAACGATTCAAGCCCGCTGTTCGTCTGATCGTAATGTTGCGTCAACTCTTCGTTTTCGAACTTCAGCAATCCCGCGTGGAACGAGGCGACGTAGAATTCGTTGGCGTTGTTCGGATTGAACGTCATTCGTACTAGATCCGGAGCGTCTTTTCCAGTGAAATGAACTTCCTCATAAAGCAGGTTTTTCCAGCCTTCAGTCGAATATTTGCTGATTCCCAGATATAAGAGCGGATCAGGATTGTAATTGAAATCGTAGTCGCCGTAGGTTACCCAAAGATTCTCGGTTTGGGTATTGAGCGAGAAAATGTTGTTTTTCGCGGGTCCGTTCGGTGTAATGTTTTCAAAAGTCGCCGCGTTGGTGATCGAAGTTACGAACACGCCCTGCTGCAACGTTCCGATATAGATATTTTGTCCGATGACAGTCGCGCAGGTAAATTGGGCAACGACATCGGGAATATTGTAGTTGTAAATCTGGAGTGCGACCGATAAGGACGGATTATAGAGAATGATCGTGCCCTCAGAAACCGCGAGCAAATAACCGTCTGCCGACCTCAAATCTTTGGGCGCTGCGGGCAATGCTCCAAACCCTACGAACGCCGAACCGTTATACCGATTCAATTGTCCAGTCGAGGTAACCGCTACCAGCTGATCGCCGAACATCTCGATTCCGGCCCAGTTTCCGGTCGTGACCGTCGTCCATTGATTCGCGTCGATGAGGTTCGGGTTGTTCACGTCGGCGCGCTTGATGCCGTTGTCCTGGGTTGCCGCATAGATAAATCCGCTGGCGACTGCCGTTTGCCTCACGACGATTTCAGCCGGACCGGTTCCAATATAATAAGTATCACCGAATTGCAGGTTCGAAAGCGTATACTGGCAAATCCCGAAATCGCACGAGATATAAACCACGCCTTCATATTCCATGAAATGATTGACGCGTTTTATGTTGGGTGGAAGTTGTTTGTTGATGATGTCGACGACCTTCACGATCGAACCGTCGGCGTTGATTACGTTTATAAGCCCGTTTTCATAACCGATGATCGTCTTGCCCGAAGCCTGGCTAAAATATACGGCTGAAATCGTCTCGCTTGAAAGCCCGTCGATCGTATTGGTGGTCTTGATCACGCCCGATGCGATGTCTTTGGAGAAAAGTGCGTTCTCGGCCGCAGCGACAAATTTGGTCGTCGACTGGGTAATATCTTTGATCTCAGTATATGAAAAATAACCTTTCCATCCGGGGTTCGCCTGAGAGAAGGCAAAAAACGGACACAACGCAACCACAAAAACCAAAAAGTAATTCTTCATTATAGCCAAACCGATTGGGAAACAAATATAGTACAAACGCGGGAAAGCGGATTTTCATATTTGGGAATTAAAAAAGATAATAGATGATAGACAGATAGACGAAAGACATTTTAAGATCTCTGACTCCGACACAGTCTATTATCTATCCGTCTATCATCTATCTGTCTAAACAAAAAAAAGCCCCCGAATTTCGGAGGCCATTTTTTCAAATTATCGCGGATTACACCACGCCTTGCGCCAACATAGCGTCGGCTACTTTTACGAAACCGGCGATGTTCGCACCTTTAACGTAGTCGATGTATTCTCCGTCTTTTCCGTATTGCACGCAAGACGAGTGGATGTTCAACATGATGTTTTTCAAACGCTCGTCGACTTCTTCGCGAGTCCAGCTCAACCGAAGCGAGTTCTGTGACATTTCAAGTCCTGAAGTCGCGACACCACCGGCGTTTGACGCTTTTCCGGGAGCAAAAAGGATTTTTGCGTTTTGGAATTCGGTGACCGCTTCAGGAGTCGATGGCATGTTCGCGCCTTCGGCAACGGCGATACATCCGTTTGAAACGAGCATTTTGGCTTCTTCTCCGTTCAATTCGTTTTGGGTCGCACATGGAAGCGCAACGTCGCATTTCACTTCCCAAGGACGTTTTCCTTCGACGAATTTCGCGTTGGGATATTTCTTGGTGTATTCGCTGATGCGCTCGCGACGCTCATTTTTGATTTCCATGACGTGCGCCAATTTTTCGGCGTCGATTCCATCAGCATCATAGATATAACCTGATGAATCGGAGAGCGTGACAACTTTTCCTCCGAGTTCGGTCGCTTTCTCGGCAGCGTATTGCGCCACGTTTCCGGAACCTGAAACCGCAACCAATTTGCCTTTGAAGGAATCGCCTTTCGTGCCGAGCATAGATTCGGCGAAGTACACACAGCCGTAACCTGTCGCTTCAGGTCGGATCAAAGAACCTCCGAACGGAATTCCTTTTCCGGTCAAAACGCCCGTGAATTCGTTGCGAAGTCTTTTGTATTGTCCGAACATATAGCCGACTTCACGACCTCCGACACCTATATCTCCCGCAGGAACGTCAGTATCAGCGCCGATGTGTTTCGCCAATTCGGTCATGAAAGCCTGGCAAAAACGCATTACTTCGATGTCTGATTTTCCTTTCGGGTCAAAATCCGAACCGCCTTTTCCTCCGCCCATCGGCAAAGTCGTCAAGCTGTTTTTGAACGTCTGCTCGAACGCAAGGAATTTCAGGATGGAAAGATTCACCGACGGGTGGAAACGCAAACCGCCTTTGTAAGGCCCGATCGCCGAGTTCATCTGGATTCGGTAACCGCGGTTTACTTGGGTTTTTCCGGCGTCGTCGATCCAGCAAATGCGGAAAGTGATGATTCGCTCGGCTTCTACCATTCTTTCGAGCAACATTTGCCCTTGGTATTTTTTATTTTTTTCGATAAATGGGATAACTGTTTCGGCAACTTCGTGAACGGCCTGGATAAATTCAGGTTCATTTGGGTTTTTCTTCGCAACTGCCTCAACAAAAGCATTAATTGACTGTGACATACTTAATTTCGATTATTAACGTTTCATTATGAAAACGTTTTCGTTGACGCGACAAAGATACAGGATACTTAAAATGTGAATCGGAATTTTTTTGATTCCGCAACAGATTTATTAGTTTTCTAAGAATTTACATAGTTGCATAGCATTACTGCAGACATTTAATCGATTCCATGCTTTTTTTAAGGGAAATCAAGTATTTTTTATTTTAATTTACAAACTGAACGCGATTTTTATATATTTGCCACGAATTGTAATACCCAGAAAACAATGCCCAAGTATTTAATCATGAGCTTTTTGCTGGTACTCGGTTTTTCTACTAGAACCGCGGCCCAATTCGGCTTTTCGCATGAAATCGGCGCCATCGTAGGTCCGGTTGCGATGCAATCTGATTACGGTGAGAGACACGATTTATCGACCAACGCTGGAAATACGGGAATTGGTTTTGGAATCATTCACTACCTAAACTTCGCGTACAGAGCCGAATGTAACTGTTACGCACCTGAAACGTATTTCAACGATCACTTCAAACTTCGCAGCGAGCTTTCAATAAACCATACCAAACTTGAACATTTTGGAGAATGGGTCGAACCGAGCGAAACAGGACTTTTCGCCGACCAATTACGTGCGATGCGTGCTGAGACGACTGTAACCAACATTGGTATGCAGTTGGAATTTTTCCCTTTCAGTATCCGTGACTTCTCGGCTACGCCCGGAGCTTTGGCGCCATTCGTAAGTCTTGGAGGGCAATTTTCATTCTTTAAACCGAAAGCGTACTCTACGCTGGGCAACGGTGTTCTTGGAGAAGATCCGACGATTACGCCCGTGAAATATTTTGACGCCTTTGACAACAGCGGCGGCACGACTTGGTCTGTCGTAGGAAGTATCGGAACACGTTACAAACTCACGGTTCTTTCAGATTTGATGATTGATTTGCGTTGGCAATATTACTTCTCGAACTGGGTCGACGGTTTGAACCCGAATCCTGACGTCTACAAGGAAAACAAAGCCAACGAATGGCTGGTTTGGCTGAACGTAGGTTACATTTATTATCTCGATTAAAAACTACAAAACATAAAAAAAGCCCCGAATCAACTTCGGGGCTTTTTTGTTTTTATGATTATCTGAAGGCTTGTTCCAAATCGGCGATCAGATCATCGATGTCTTCAATCCCGACGCTGAGCCGGACCAAATCGTCGGTGATTCCATTCTCCTTGCGCTTGTCCTCAGGAATCGAAGCGTGCGTCATGAGCGCCGGATGGTTCGCAAGCGATTCTACTCCGCCAAGTGATTCGGCCAACGTAAAGACCTCAAGTTTCTCAAGGAATGAAATCGCATCTTCTTTTTTGCCCGAAGCGAACGTGAACGAAACCATTCCGCCGAATCCCGACATTTGCTTTTTCGCGATCTCATGGAACGGATGTGACTCCAATCCCGGATAAAACACGGTTTTCACCTTTGGATGATTCGCCAAAAATGCCGTGACTTTTTCGCCGTTTTCACAATGGCGTTGTACGCGCAAATGCAATGTTTTGATGCCGCGCAGAACAAGGAATGAATCCATCGGACCCAGGGTCGCCCCGGTTGCGAACTGTTGGAAATGCAATTGCTCACCGAGCTGTTCGTCTTTCACGATCAATGCTCCGGCGATCACATCAGAATGTCCACCCAAATATTTCGTAGCCGAATGCATGACGATGTCGGCGCCCAGATCGAGCGGTTTCTGCAAATACGGCGTCGCGAACGTATTGTCGACGGCTAACAGGATTTTTTTGTTTTTCGTGATTTTGGCGAGTTCGGCGATATCGGCGAGTTTCATCAACGGATTCGTCGGTGTTTCGACCCAAACCATTTTCGTGTTGTCGTTTATCGTCGAACGGAATTTATCGAGATCGGTCAAATCGATGAAATGGAATTTGATGCCCGAATCCTTGTAGATTCTCGTGAACATTCGATACGTTCCGCCGTATAAATCATCCATCGCGATGATTTCATCTCCGGCCTTGAACGAACGCAAAAGGCAATCGGTCGCAGCCAATCCCGACGAAAAGGCGAGACCACGCGTGCCGTTTTCGATACTGGCCAGCGCATTTTCTAAAGCGGTGCGCGTCGGATTCGCGGCGCGGCTGTATTCGTATTCCCCGATCGGCTTTCCCGGACTTTCCTGAACGTACGTCGAGGTTTGGTAAACCGGCGGCATGACCGCGCCCGTGGTTGGGTCGTGATGTTGCCCGCCGTGTATGGCTTTGGTGTTAAACTTCATATAATTGTTTTTTGTAGCGATTCAATAATTCGCAAATTTAAGATTATTCCCGTCACAAAAATGGTGGTTTCTTTAATTGAAATATGTCACTTATGAAAAATTTCACTTTTTTGGCCCTAATCGCTATCGCGCTCACAAGCTGTACGAACGAACTCAAATCGGACACGAAAACCTACACGAAAAAAACGACTTTGCCGTGTACCGACAATTGTCCGAAAGTCGAATTCAAGATTCCCGAATACAGCAACGGCGAAGCGTCGGACAGCATCAACGCCAACATTTTCAAAGCATTACGCGAAATCGTCCAATTCGGTGAAGATCAATATAAAGTCAACGACTACCAAGCGCTTGCCAACGCGTTCGTCGCGTCGTATGAAGAAATGCAGAAGGAAGAATCGGAACGCGAATTCGGCTGGGAAGCGACTGTCACGGGCAAGGAAATTTACCGCTCCGATAAATTGCTCAACGTCGAACTCGAATCCTACACGTTTACAGGAGGCGCGCATGGCTACGGCAGCAAGCGCTCGATGTTGTTCGATATCGAAACAGGAAAACACGTTCCGAACGACAAGCTATTCAAAGACATGAACGCGTTCCAAACCTTCGCCGAAAGCAAATTCCGCGCAAAATATAAAATCCCCGCTCCGGCTCCGATCAACTCGAAAGGCTTCATGTTCGAGGACGAAAAATTCGCGTTGCCGATGAACATTTTCTTTACGAATTCCGGATTGTTATTGCATTACAACCCGTATGAAATCGCGTCTTATGCTGAAGGTTCGCTGGAATTGTTGCTGCCGTATACGGAAGTCGACAAATTTCTCGCGGTGAAATAATTAATTTCGGTTCGAATCCGTTTTCTTTGCAGCGCAAACTTAACTTTATGAATACCGTTTATTATTTGCCGAGCTGCGACACCTGCCGCAAAATCCTCGCGTCGCTTCCCCAAAACGATCTGTTGCTTCGCGACATCAAGCAACAGCCGATTTCTCAAGGAGAACTTGAAAAGATGCGCAATCTCGCCGGAAGTTACGAAGCGTTGTTCAGCCGGAAAGCCCAACTCTACAAGGCTCGCGGTTTGAAAGACCAAAAATTATCGGAAGACGATTACAAAAACCTCATCCTCGAACATTATACGTTTTTAAGCCGACCGGTGTTTATCATCGATGAAAAAATCTACGTCGGAAATTCGGCGAAAAATGTCGGGAACGTCGTCGAAGCATTGAAATAATGTCAAAACGCAATCTCGCTCTCGTCGCGGCCACGTTGGTTTCGATCATTTACGGTGTGACGTTTACGATCGCGAAAGACGTGATGCCGACTTACATCGGAGCATTCGGATTTATCGTATTGCGCGTCGGCGGATCGGTAATTCTGTTTTGGCTTGCCTGGCTGTTTTCTATCAAGGAAAAGATCGCGCGGAACGACTTTCCTCGAATCGCCGCCGCCGCTTTCTTTGGCGTGGCTTTCAATATGCTGACTTTCTTTAAGGGTTTGAGCCTGACTTCGCCGATTTCGGCCGCCGTTTTGATGTGCACGACGCCGATTATCGTGCTCGTGCTTTCGGCAATCATCATGAAAGAGCGCATGAAACTTGAGAAAGCGATCGGCATTATTCTGGGTTTGATTGGCACCGCTGTTTTGATCGGATATGGAAAATCGGTCGGGAACGCCACAAACGCGCCGCTTGGAAATTTGCTCGTGTTCGTGAACGCGATTTCGTACGGATTGTATCTGATCATCGTGAGGAAACTAATGGACAAATACAATGCGTTCACGTTCGTAAAATGGATTTATCTGTTTGGATTCGTGATGGTGTTACCTTTCGGATGGAACGATTTTACCGCTGTTTCCTGGGAAATCATCCCAACCGACATCGCGATCAAAATGGCATTCGTCGTCGTCATTTCAACATTTCTCACGTATTTGCTCAACCTGCTTTCTATGAAGGAACTGAAACCGACGACCGTTGCCGTTTTCATTTACCTGCAACCACTTTTTGCGACTATTTTCGCGATCGGATTGGGCAAAGACAACCTTTCGTGGATTAAGATCGCGTCGGCATTCCTGATTTTCGCGGGCGTTTATCTCGTGACCAAAAAGAAGAATACGCCTGCGACGTAGCCAAGCGTAAACATTTGTTATCTTTGTGCATCTTTTTTAGCATCACATGATACAATCCATGACCGGTTTTGGAAAGGCCACGCTCCAGTTGCCTACCAAGAAAATCACCGTCGAAATCAAATCGTTGAACAGCAAAGGCCTTGACCTGAACGTGCGAATGCCGTCAGTATATCGCGAAATGGAACTCGGGCTCCGGACGCAGTTGTCCAACGCGCTCGAACGCGGCAAGATCGACTTTGCGATCTATATCGAAAATACGACCGAGCAAACCTCAACGAAAGTCAACGTCCCTATCGTGAAAGCTTACATCGCGCAACTCCGCGAAGTCTACGCCGATGCCGACGAGACCGAGCTCATCAAAATGGCAGTCCGCATGCCCGACGCGCTCAAGACCGAACGCGAGGAAATCGACGAGGACGAATGGAAAAACATCCTGACCGTCGTGGACGAAGGCGTGAAAAACATACAGAGTTTCCGCATCAGCGAAGGTTCGTCCCTCGAAAGGGAGTTTCTGCACCGAATCGCCAATATCATGACGATGATGAACGCGACCGTCGCAATGGACGCTGAACGCATCGAGACCGTAAAATCACGTTTGCAAGCCGCGATCGAAGAACTTAAAGTCACGTTAGATGAAAACCGCTTCGAACAGGAACTCATTTTTTATCTTGAAAAATACGACATCACCGAGGAAAAAGTGCGCCTCGAAAACCACTTGAACTATTTCATTGAAACCTTGGCCGACAAAGAAGCCAACGGTCGGAAACTTGGTTTCATCACCCAGGAAATGGGACGCGAGATCAACACTATGGGCTCGAAATCGAACCACGCGGCCATGCAGAAACTCGTCGTCCAGATGAAAGACGAACTCGAAAAAATCAAGGAACAAGTATTGAACGTGTTGTAATGGAGAAAGGAAAACTCATCGTTTTTTCGGCACCGTCGGGATCGGGAAAGACTACGATCGTAAGACATTTGTTGCAACATCCCGAGCTTAAACTCGAATTCTCGATTTCGGCCACATCTCGCGAACCACGCGGTCAGGAAGCGCATGGAAACGATTACCATTTCATGTCGCTGCACGATTTCAAACAACATATAAAATCAGAGGATTTCGTGGAATGGGAAGAAGTTTATCCCGACATGTTCTACGGAACCTTGAGATCCGAGGTCGATAAAATCCGCGAAGAAGGCAAAAACGTGATCTTCGATATCGACGTTTCCGGCGGATTGCGCATCAAACGCAAATTCCCTGAAGACACGATCGCGATCTTCGTGAAACCGCCAAGCATCGACGAACTCAAACGCCGCTTGAAGGAACGCTCGACCGAGAGCGACGAGAAAATCGCGATGCGCATCGCAAAATCGTCGGCTGAACTCGCGACCGCTCCCTTGTTCGACGTGATCGTTGAAAACGCCGACCTTTCGTTGGCGAAGCAAAAAGCCTACGATCTGGTCAGCGATTTTATCGCGTCGGGGCAAATTCCAACAAAAGATTAGATTTTGAAAGTCGGGCTGTATTTCGGGACGTTCAATCCGATCCACGTCGGACATCTCATCATTGCCAACCACATGGCCGAATATGGCGATCTGGATCAGGTTTGGCTCGTGGTCACGCCTCACAATCCGCTCAAGCAGAAAGCGACGTTGCTCAACGATTACGCGCGTTTGGAATTGGTGCGTTTGGCGACCGAGGATTACCCGAAACTCAAACCATCGGACATCGAATTCAAGCTTCCACAACCCAATTACACCGTAAATACGCTGGTTCATCTCGAGGAAAAATTCCCGACGTATGAGTTCGCGCTTATCATGGGCGAAGACAACCTCGATTCGCTGCATAAATGGAAGAACTACGAGGTTTTGCTCGAGCGATACGACATTTTCGTCTATCCGAGAGTTTCCGGCGAACCGAATCCACAAAAACGAAACCGCGAAGGTCGCATCAAGATGATCAATGCGCCGATCCTCGAAATTTCGGCGACATTCATTCGCGAAGGTTTGAAAACGAATAAGAACGTGCGGCCGTTGCTTCCCGAGAAAGTCTGGCAATACATCGACCACAACAATAGCTACAAAAAATGAAACAACTTCTTTTTATGCTGCTGGTTTGCATCGCGGCATCGGCCCAGGGCAAGAAACAGGCGGAACAGGCGGAACTCAGCATGAAAAAAGGCGATTACAAGTCGGCTGAGAAATTTTATTCGGATGCGATTGCCGCCGAACCCAAAAACGCGAAATACTTCAACAGCCGTGCGCTCGCGTATTTCATGGACAAGGAATTCGACAAGGCGAACGAAGATTACGGCACGGCGATCAAGCTTTCACCCGAATCGGCGTATTTTTTATATGACCGTGCGCTGTTTTACTTTTCGCTGAATTATCTCGCCGAAGCGTCGCTCGACCACGACATCGCGCTCCAAAAAGCCAATGGCGATAAAGTCCTGCAAACGCGATTATTGGCACTCAACGCCGACATAAAACGCAACAAAGGCGATTTCGAAGGCGCGATCCAGGATTACAAATCGGTTTTGGAGCGCGATCCTGAAGAAGGTTTGAAATTGGCATGCCTGACGAACTTGGGAGCGGTTTTGGGCCGCATGAACCGCAACGACGAAGCGATCCTATATTTGGAACAGGCCGTGAAATCGCACCCGAAAGTCGCCTCAGTGTACAACAATCTTGGATTCCGCTATCTGGCAAAGAACGATTATGCGAAGGCTTTGGAGATTTATGACAAGGCGATTTCTTTGTCGGTCAAAAAAGGCGACGACGGCACGACGGTAATTTCGAATAAAACATCGGCCCAGGATGACGTTTCATCGGCGTTGCTGTACAACAACCGCGGTTACGCCAAATTCAAACTTGGCGATCTCACGGGCGCGATGACCGACGTGAACAAATCGATTTCCCTTTCGCCCGACAACAGTTATGCGTTCAGGAACCGTGCGTTGATCCATAGCGCCCAAAACGAAATGGCGTCGGCTTGCCAGGACGCGACGAAAGCGTTGGAGTTAGGATTTACGAAATCATACGGCGAGGAAATGGAACTGCTCAAAAAATCGGTATGCAAACCTTGATGTGCGAAAATCAAAAGGCGCTTCTGAACGAATCCAAAAGCGCCTTTCTCAAAACACCAAAAACAAAATTTAACTAACTTTTCTGTAATGATAAGCAGGTAGGAATACCAAGCTTAAAGCGTAATAACGCAAAATTAAAAACAGCATTGTGCTGACAATCATAATAATAAGTTAAAATTCCTAAAAGATTTTATCGACGCCTTGTTTTAACGGGAATATTCGTGATAATAGCCGAATCGGAATATTTATTTTGACTAATTTTGGCTGAATTCAACTACACGATTATGACACAAAAACACAAATTCGCAGTTATCGGAGGCGGAAGCTGGGCGACCGCCATCGCGAAAATGCTTTGTGTAAATGCCGATGAGATTGCCTGGTATATGCGTAACGCCGATGCGATTGCGCACCTGAAAGCACATTTCCACAACCCGAATTACTTGAGCTCGGTCGAGTTCAACCCGAATAAATTGCGACTCACGAGCGACATCAACGAAGCCGTCGCATTTGCCGATTACATTATTTTCGCGATTCCATCGGCTTTCTTGAACGACGAATTGAAAAAACTTACCGAAAGCCTTGAAGGGAAAATCATTTTCTCGGCCATCAAAGGCATCGTCCCCGAAACCAGTCTGATCGTCGGGGAACATTTCAACGAGACATACGACATTCCATTCGAAAACATCGGCGTCATCACCGGACCGTGTCACGCCGAGGAAGTCGCACTCGAACGCCTTTCCTACCTGACCATCGCATGCGGCGATCCCGACAAGGCGAAAGTCGTTGCGAAAGCGCTCGCAAGCGATTATATAAAAACGAAGATTTCCGACGATATCATCGGCACCGAATACGCGGCGATGCTCAAGAACATCTACGCGATCGCAGCCGGAATCGCGCACGGCTTGGGTTACGGCGACAACTTCCAGTCAGTACTCATGAGCAACAGCATCCGCGAGATGAAGAAGTTCATCCGAAAAGTGCACAAGATGAAGCGCAATATCAACAACTCGGCGTATCTGGGCGATTTGCTCGTCACGGGTTATTCGGTTTTTTCGAGGAATCGCATGTTCGGGAACATGATCGGGAAAGGTTATACCGTGAAAAGCGCCCAAATGGAGATGAATATGGTCGCCGAAGGTTATTATGCCGCCAAGAGTGCGCACAAGTTAAATGAAAAGCTCGAAGCGAAGACTCCGATCATCAATGCGGTTTTCGACGTTTTATACGAAGGAAAAGACGCGAGGTCGGTTTTCAAGAAACTAACTGAAAAATTAGACTGATATGAGTCCGAGATGGAAATACCAAATCCGAAACGGAATGTTGTTCGCATCGGTAATGACGTTGTCGTTCGCGTTGATGAATATTCTCACCGGAGACAAATCCGTCGCTGAAGAACTTTCGTCACCGCAATTCTACGTGCGCGCCGGAATCATGACGATTCTTGGCATTTTTTTCGTCGGATATTTCAACTGGCGCGAGAAAGAAAAAGAAAATAAAAAAACGACTTAACGCACGATCACGCCAGGCTGCCAGATATGCGGCACTTCCTCAGTCGCGCGTTCGTTTATCGTGTTGGTTCGGAAGATGAATTTCTTGTCATACAGAGTGTTTCCGATAAAATACGTAACCACGAATTCGTTGTTGAGCGCGAGCACGCTTTTCTCGACCATTTCCACTTTTACGAGCGATTGCGTCGGAACTTTCACGAACGCATGACGCAACAACGACGTTTTTTTCATTTCGCCATCAATCGTTCCGAACGCCTTTGACACGACCATGACGCTGTCGAGATCAAAATCAGAATCGTTGACCAAATGAACATACCAGACTTTTTCCATAAAATCGTCGTTCCATTCCTGGATCGCGGCGAGGAAAACGTTTTCTACTTTGGGGATGATGATATCTTTTTTCATTATTCTGACAAATGACTAAAGACAAATGACGAAGGACTTTGTCTCGATTTTAATTGACGTTCAGGAACCGTAAATCGTTTTCCCAACCCAGAATTTACGTGCGACAATACGAAGCCGCTCGTGACATTTACGACACAAAGTATTTCGAGAAGACTCGACGTCCTTTGTCGTTCGTCATTCCGACTTTCGTCTTAAATACTCGCCTTAAACTGCTCCAAAAACCGAATATCATTCTCATAAAACATCCTGATGTCGCCGATTTGATACAACAACATCGCGATGCGTTCGATTCCCATCCCGAATGCGAAACCATTGTATTCGTCAGGGTTGATGCCGCAGTTTTTCAAGACATTCGGGTCGACCATTCCGCAGCCCATGATCTCGAGCCAACCGGTTCCTTTGGTGATGCGATAATCGGTTTCGGTTTTGAGACCCCAATAAATATCGACCTCGGCGCTCGGTTCGGTAAACGGGAAATACGACGGACGCAGACGGATCTTCGACTTTCCGAACATTTCCTTGGTGAAATATAACAACGTCTGCTTCAAGTCGGCAAACGAGACATCCTTGTCGATATACAAACCTTCGACTTGGTGGAAAATACAATGCGAACGGCTTGAAACCGCTTCATTCCTGAACACGCGTCCCGGAGAAATCGTGCGGATCGGCGGTTTGTTGTTCTCCATGTACCGAACCTGGACCGACGACGTATGCGTGCGCAACAAGACATCAGGGTTTGTCTGTATGAAAAACGTGTCCTGCATGTCGCGAGCCGGATGATATTCAGGCAAGTTCAACGCGGTGAAGTTGTGCCAGTCGTCCTCGATTTCGGGACCTTCGGACACATTGAACCCGACCGACGCGAAAATATCGATGATCTGGTTCTTCACGATCGAAATCGGATGGCGCGAACCGATAACCAAAGGTTCGGCAGGACGCGTCAGATCGCCGTAACCGCCTTTCACCTCGACTTTGCTCTCGAGCGCTTCCTGAAGTGATTTCACTTTTTCCTCGGCCGTATTCTTGAGTTCGTTGATCACTTGACCGAACTCTTTTTTCATGTCGTTCGGAACATTCTTGAACTCGGCAAAAAAGTCTTTCAAAAGCCCTTTGCTTCCAAGGAATTTAATTCGGAACGCTTCGAGGTTTTCTTTTGTATCGGTATGGAAATCGCGTGCTTCGGCAATGTATTCTTTGATCTTGTCGGTCATCTTCGTCGTATTGAACGGCAAAGGTACAACTCTGTCGTTAAATTTAAAACTGCGGCTGTAAAGTAGACGGTCGATATTGTCGGCCGACAGCCAAAATTCGTTCTGTTTTTTGTGCGATGGCAATTTTCGGAACGTCGGATTCCAAAACCACCGCTATTTTCGAAGCCAAACCGAAAATAAAACCATGAAAAAAACTCTACTTCTCGCATCTTTCTCGACTTGTTTATTTGTCCAAGCCCAAGTTCCGCAGATCCAGTGGACGAAAGCGCTCGGCGGATCGGCGTCCGAATATTCTGAAGACATCGCGCAAACTCCTGACGGCGGCTTCATCGCAGTCGGCACGACCGCCTCGAACAACCAACAAGTAACCGGAAACCATGGAGCGGAAGATGTTTGGGTCGTGAAGACCGACGCGTTAGGAAACATCGAATGGCAAAAATGTTACGGAGGTTCGAGTTCTGAGGAAGGCAACGCGATCCGAACCACATCTGACGGCGGCTACATCATCGCGGGCGCAGCGGCATCGAACAACGGCGACATAAGCGGCGGCCACGGCAGCAATGATTTCTGGGTGCTCAAACTCACGAGCACGGGCGTGGTTTCCTGGCAAAAATGTCTGGGCGGAACCATTTTCGAATGGGCCGAAGACATACAGCAAACGGCTGACGGCGGTTATATCATAGCCGGATCGACCCAATCCACGACGGGCGATGTAAGCGGAAATCACGGAGGCGAAGACGCCTGGGTCGTAAAACTTGACGCATCTGGCAATTTACAATGGCAACGCTGTCTGGGCGGAACCGGAACCGACACGGCAAGATCCGTAACCCAAACCCAGGACGGCGGCTATATTTTGCTTGGACTCACGAATTCCAATAACGGAGACGTGACGGGAAATCACGGCGGGAACGACTTTTTCGTATCGAAACTCTCGCCGACGGGAACCGTGGAATGGACGAAAGCCCTCGGCGGAACGGCAAGCGACGTCGGTCAATGGATCGTTCAGTCACCGAACGGAAAATATATCTGCGCGGGAAGCACGGCATCCAACAATGGAAACGTTACGGGAAATCACGGCGGCATTGATGTCTGGATGGTACAACTCGACGCTTCGGGCACGGTCGAATGGCAGAAATGCTTCGGCGGAACAGGATCTGACGTCGCGCGATGCGTCCAATCTACAGTCGGCACGGGCTATATCATCGCGGGCGATTCGAGTTCGTCGAACAACGACGCGACGCAAAACAACGGGAATACGGATTTTTGGGTCGTTTCAATTGACGCGACGGGAAATATCCAATGGCAAAAATCGCTTGGCGGATCGAGTTCCGATTCGGGAACATCGGTAAGACAAACGGCTGACGGCGGATTTATCGTCACGGGAAGCACGCCGTCGAACGATATTGACGTCGTCGGAAATCACGGCATCTACGATTTTTGGCTTGTGAAATTCGCGCCTGAACCATTGGCAGTAGCGTCGAATCATACAACTGATTTCAGGCTCTCACCGAATCCGGCCTTAGATCTCATTTCTTTTTCGGAAACTATTGAAAACGCATCGATCATCGATATTTCGGGCAGAGTCGTGGGAACGATCACGAATTCCGATCAGTTGGAAATTTCGGGCCTCAAGACGGGAATGTATTGGATTGTCGGAACGATTTCGGGCCGATCGATCAAACAAAAATTCGTGAAAAAATAGCCGCTATTCTATGAATCCTTTTTCGAGGAAGTAACTCACGATCGCCTCTTTCATGAGAACCGATTGCTCTCCGGCTTTCAAAGGCGGCAATTGTTCCTTGACCTTGTAATGTGGCCAACCGTCGCGATCGACGTAATCGAACTCGTAAAATCCATAGGGTTCGAGCAATCGGCAAATCCCGATGTGCATCAGATTGAGCTTCTCGTCTTTCTTGAATTTCTTGTGCACCTGCCCGAGTTCCTGGACGCCGATCAAATAAATGATCGCATCGAGATCCAAATCCTCGCCTTGTGAAAATCTATCCGACAAGAGTTGGACAATCTTTTCCCATCGTTCTTTAAGTTGTGTATCGCGTGACATTAGTGATGTTGCATAGCATTTCGCTATTTTTACGCAAAATTACGCAAATAAAAAGCATTCCATCGTGGCTACAATAGACATCTTCCTTGTTCTTTTTCTTTTTATCGGAGTATTCAACGGCATGAGAAACGGGCTTTTCGTAGAATTTTCATCGTTCGTGGGCTTGCTTATCGGGCTTTGGGCCGCGTTGCGATTCTCAGAGTTCACGCGTGATTTCTTGGGCGAACATCTTGGATCGAACCCAAAAACCGCTTACATTTTCGCATTCATAATCACGTTTATCGCCGTCGTGGCCGGAATCAGCGTCTTGGCGAAATTACTTACCAAAGTCGCTGATTTCTCAGGTTTGGGAATCTTCAACAAGATTGGCGGCGGCATGTTCGGATTCGTGCGCGCACTGTTGATCTTAAGCGTCCTGCTCAACATTTTCGAAAAAGTAAATTTCATGGATTCTTTCGCGAGTCCTGAAACCATCGCGAATTCGAAGTTATACGGACCGACGAAAGCGTTCGGGGAAGTAATCTATCCGTTCCTAAAAGAAGAACTGCACAACATCAGGATTCCCGCGAACTGATCACTTCAATTCCTTGATCGCCGATTGCTGGATCCATCCTGATGAACCGTCAGGCAACTCGACTTTCTTCCACTCGTCGAGCGCTTCCAAAACGTAAACCTTGCTGCCTTCGTGCAATGTGAATGCGTCGGGCGCGTCTTTCTGCGGTTCGCTTTTCACGCCTGCTATTCCTGAGAATACGATCGCGGGACGTTCCATTTCGTAAGTGCTTTTTTCGAATATCGCCGCAAAAACGCTCGCCGCTATAAACAGTAAGGCCGCGAACATCGACACGAAGAATATGCGTTTGACCAAAGTCGTTCCTGAAAAATAATATCCGACGAACAGCAACAGGAACAAAAACGCGCCTCCAACGGCCAATTTCGCCCAGGAATTATAGTGGAATCCTGATGTGAAATCCTCTATCATTTTCCGGAATCCGACCTTTGGAACTTCTTTGACGTCGTCAATCTGCAATTTTTGCGCGAATTTCAAATTCGTAGAAATTTCCTTGTCGTTCGGGCTCAACAGCAACGCCTTTTCGTAGTTGTAGATCGACGGCGCGACGCGATTGAGCTTGTAATACGCATTTCCGAGATTGAAATACAATTCCGCCGATTCTTTCTTGGATTTCAACACGTTCTCATAAGCCGAAGCCGCGCCCTGGAAATCGCCTTTCCGATACAAAGCGTTCCCGTTCTCGAAATCCTTCTGCGCCCAAATAACCTGCGTAAAGAGCGCCAAAATATAAACTAGCTGCTTCATGGTCAATTGATTTGTTTTTCGAGGTCTGAAATTATCGTGGCTGCTTTTTCATAATCGTGTTGGATCGCAGTATTCGATGCCGGCGCATATCGGGCGAATTCGCAATCTTCGGTGAGTTTTATGAACGCGTCGATCGTTTGCGGCTGGGCGTTTCTTGACAACAACAATTCACGGATGCGGTCTTTGCTCATCTCGCTGGTTTCGATTCCCAATTTCGCCTTCAGGAAGTTATGCAACGCCTTTTCAAGCGCGATGTAAAACAATTCCTTGTTTCCGATTTGCTTGCGCGCTTCCGACAGGAATTTCTTGACCAAACGATTCGACTGACGCGTACGATTTCCTGCAACGTCACGATCGAGCGCTTCTTTCTTGCGTCGGCCCAGAATCAGGAATGGAATCGCCAAGAATGGTGCGAGCATCAATCCGTAGAACATGCCCGAACCGAAGAAATCCTCGCGTTTTGTCGGCGTCAATTTCGTTTTTAGTTTTATGAACGCGAACTGATCCGAATGTGAAACCTGTTGTTTCGCCACACCGTTTTGCGCGACCGCGGAATCGCTCGTCGGCGTTCCCGGTCCGTCAAGCACTTTGATCATGATTTCAGGCGATGTGATCGTCTTGTATTTGCCCGATCTCAAGTCGAAATACGAGAACGACATCGGTTTGATCGGGTAATTTCCTTTGTAGGTGGGAACAATCGTGTATGTGTCCGAAACTTTGCCGTTCATGCCTGAAAGCGGCGTCGATACATTTTCCTTGTGTACCGGATCGTACATTTCAAGCGCCGTCGGCACGACCGGCTTGGGCAAATCGAACAATTTCAAATTCCCCGTTCCCGTAACCGAAACCGACAAATCCAGGCTTTCCCCGTTTCTCAACAATGTTTTGGAAGGCTTGACCTTGAAATCGAAATTCCCGACAGCGCCCGTGAAATCGTCAGGACGACCGGCTTCAGGCAACGCGCGGACGCTGATCGTGCGGCCTCCCGCTGACACGCGTTTGGTGTCTTCGATGACTTGTTGTCGGCCCCAGAAATCGCGTCGGCCTGCAAGCATCTGCACATCGAGTTCGAGCGAAAGTGGTTCGATCGTAAGCTTTCCTGATTTCTGCGGATACAGCACGACTTTCTTCAAGACGAAGAAACGCACAGGTTCGCCGTTCAACGTACCTTGTTCTGGCTTTAGTTGTTTGATGTCGATGTTCTGGCTCCAGAAGTCGTTGTATTTCGGCTTGTCGAGTTCGCGGTAATTCCCGACGCCGACATTGTAACCGATGTAAAGTTTGTACACGACCGTGATCGGTTCGTTGATGTATGGATTCGATTTGGAGACTTCGGCAACCAGGCGCAAATTGTCTTCGGTAACCTGCGGACGCGGCGCTTCACCGGGTTGCAACGGCCTTTCGACGGGAGCCGTCGCCGTTACGGTCAACCCATTTGTTTTGTAAATCTGTCCGTTGATTTCTATCGTAGCCGGTTTGATCACGATCGCGCCTCTTTGCGTCGGCATCAAGTAGTAGGAGTAACTTTTGTTGAATGAGCTTTGTCCGTTCACCCAATTCTGGCTGATTTGTTGGATCGGGCCGCCCACGACCTTGAATCCTTGGAAACTCGGCGGGATGAAGTTGTCGCCATCGGCGTTCATCGTGAAGTCGATGCGCAGGGTTTCGTTCTGGGCGAGCGTGGTTTTGCTTACCCGAGCCTCGAATTTCACCTGTGCCAGCAATCCTTGGCAACAGAGCAACAAAATGACTGCAAATTTATTCATGTCAAACATTCGTGATTCAACTATCTTTTTCATGGCGTGACGGTGATTTGTCGCGCTTCGGTTGTGACTTGTATCGTTTTTTTATCGGTGAGTTGGCGTCCGAAAAAATCCCTTTTCCGATTTCCGATTTCGGCCTCAAAGGTAAAAGTTCGCGGCTCGATTTTCAATATGCCTACTTTTTTGGGTTTGATCAATACTTTTTGGAACACGATCCACCGATATTTCTCTCCATTTATTTCCTCTTCGATCGGGACAATTGCCGACGTATCGGCAGGCACAATTTGTAAATCCGGATTACGTGCACTCGTTTCGTTCCATTCGTACAATCCGACATGTCCTGGCAAATACAGTTTGTAAATCACTTCGGCGGTTTCGTCCAAGCGGATGGCGGTTTTAGAAATTTCGATCTTGAAATACACGCTGTCGGAGCGTTTCTTCACCTCGAAACCTTCGATCTTTTCCTTGACATCGATGAATATCGGCGATGTCGAATACGTTTTCCTGTCATAATCCATTGACGCCTTCCCGATTTCAGCTTTCCCTACATTTCGCGCCTTCAACACATATCTGAAATGCTTCGAATAACTTTTCTCGCCTTTCAACCAACTCTGAGAAACCCGTTGGCTCGGTCCGGCGACGACATCAAAATTGACGAATTCAGGTTGCGTGAAATTCTCACCGTCCACATTCGTCGTAAATTCTACTGATATCGTATCGCTCACCGACATTTGGGCCTTACTCGTTTTCGCCGTGAACACGACGTCCTGCGAACGCAAACCGTGCATACAAAACAGCGATAATATGACGAGCGCGATCCTTTTCATTACCAATCCTTCTCAGTTTGCACGGGTTTACCTTTCACCTGACGCGCTTTCACCTTATCCTGAACTTTCTTTTCCTCGTTGTTTACGGCGTCGAGCAAGTTGTCCATGCGCTGGCCTGAAATTCCGCTTCCGGGTTTTGGCTGCGGTTTCTGCTCTGGCTGTTTTTGGTCGCCTCCGTCTTGTTTGTTCTGGCCTTTATCTTTGTTGTCCTTTTCTTTCTCGTCCTGTTTGTCGTTCTGTTTTTTGTCCTTGTCGCCGCCCTTGTCGTCTTTTTTATCCTGCTTGTCCTTGTTCTTGTCCTTGTCGTTTTTCTTTGGCGGCGGCGGCGGATTTTCCTTGAGCTTTTGCTTTGCAAGCGCGTAATTGTAGCGCGTTTCCTCATCACTCGGATTGTTGATGAGCGCATTCTTAAACGCCTGGACTGCATTCTGATAATCCTTTTCCTGCATCAGCGCGTTGCCCAAATTGTGATACGCCTTGTGTTTCTCAGGTCGCGTCGTGGCGTTTTTTATCGCGTTCCCGTAAGCATATTTCGCCTCTGACGGATGCTTCATCGCGTAAATACTATTCCCCAAATTATAAGAAGAAATTGCTTTCTTCCGGAATTTCGATTGGGAAACGCGGTAATCGGCTTCGGCTTCGAGATAATCTTTTTTCTCGAACGCGTTATTTCCCTCGGGCAGGAATTTATCCTTTTCCTCTTTCACTTCTTCTTGGGCCGAGACGATCGCGCAGCACAAGATCAAAGCGAATGTTATAGCGTTTTTCATGATTCTTTCTCGTTAAAAAGGTTCATTTTTCGGATCCATTTCGTTTTCTTCTCGAGCAAAAACACATCGATCGCGAGCAATACGAACGCAATCCCGATAAACCATTGGAACTGCGAATTGAAATCGGTGAATTGTTGCGTCTCGAGTTCGCTGCGTTCTATCGTGTCGAGTGATTTCTTAACATAATCGACCACGTCTTTCGTGATATTTCCGTCGACGTAACCCTTGCTGTTCTTGGAAAGCATTTTCAGGCTTTCGGCGTTGCGTTTGGTCACGACAACCTCATCGTTCTTGTCGCGCTTGAAACCCAGGACGCGATTCCCTTCCTTTAGCGGAATCGGGCCGCCTTTCTCGGTTCCGATGCCGATCGTGATAATCTTGATTCCGAGTTTCTTCGCTTCCTCGGCCGCATCTTGCGCTCCGTCTCCGTGATCTTCGCCGTCTGAAACCAAAATAATGAGTTTACTCGTCTGCTTGTCGTCGTCGAAATACGTCGAGGCCAACGTGATCGCTTCTCCGAGCGCGGTTCCCTGGCTCGAGACGATGTCGGTGTCGGCGCCTTGCAAAAACATTTTCGCCGACGCGTAATCGGTCGTGATCGGCAAAACAGGAAAAGCGCTTCCCGCATACGCTACGATTCCAATGCGGTCGCCGGCCATCTGGTTGATCAGCTGCGAAATGACTTGCTTCGATTTCTCGAGCCTGTTCGGTGCGACATCTTCGGCAAGCATACTCTTGGAAACGTCGACCGCGAACACGATGTCGATGCCTTCGCGCTTGACGGTTTCAGTCTTCGTACCGATTTTCGGATTCACCAATCCAATGATCAGGCACGCTAGCGCGAGCATGAAAATCGAGAATTTGAGCGTCGCCTTGAACGTCGATTTCTCGGGCGAAAGTTTGCGCACCATTTCAAGATCGCCGAATTCCTTCTGCTTTTTGCGTTTCCAGTACAAATTGAACAGGAAAATCGCAGCGAGCACGGGAATCGCGATCAGCAAATACAAATATTTTTTATCGTCTAACTCGTACATTGTCTATATGAAACTTCTGTAAACCGTTGTTCGCAACCCGATTTCGGCGAGCAAGAAAAGCGCGGCCAAAATAGCGAACGGACGGAATTGTTCGTCGTAATCGTAAAATTTAAGTTCCTCGATCTCGGTCGTTTCGAGTTTGTTTATCTCGTCGTAAATCTTCTCGAGACTGTTGTTGCTCGTGGCGCGGAAATATTTTCCTCCGGTCTTGTCGGCGATGCTTTTCAGGAGCTGTTCGTCTATTTCGACGGGCATCATCTTAAACACGAAACCGCCGTTCGGAGCATATCCGACGGGAAATTCGGCGCGGCCTTTCGTACCGATTCCAATCGTATACACTTTGATGCCGAATTCTTTCGCAATGTCCGACGCCGTTTCAGGTTCGATAAAACCGGTATTGTTCACGCCGTCGGTGAGCAAAATGATGACTTTACTCTTGGCCTTGCTTTCCTTGAGTCGGTTCACGGCCGTCGCCAATCCCATTCCGATTCCCGTTCCGTCTTTTAGAACGTTGTCGTATTTGACCGATTCGATCGCTGCTTCGACGATGGCTTTGTCGCTCGTGACGGGCGTTTTCGTGTACGCCTCGGCGGCATAAACCACCAAACCGATGCGGTCGTTCGGGCGCGCTTCGACGAATTTCTTCGCGACTTCCTTCAACGCTTCCATTCGGTTCGGGCGTAGATCTCGCGCAAGCATACTGGCCGAAACGTCGACCGAAATCACGATGTCGATTCCTTTAGTCGTCTTGGTCTTGCTGCTGATGTCGACCGTTCTCGGACGCGCCAACGCCACGATCATCGCACTCAAGGCGAGCAATCGGAACACGAAAAGTATCGGTTTGAGTTTGGCTAAAATCGAACTCTTGCCTTTGAAACCCGCGAGTGAACTCATTTTCAATGTAGGCGTTTGCTCCTTGCGTTTCCAGATATGATATGTGATCAGCACCGGCAATGCGAGGAACAGCCAGAAGAAACCCGGGTTCATGAATGTTATTCCGTCCATCATTGCGCTGCGATTTTAAGTTCGGCCGAATTGATCACGCGTTCGCGGATCTGTTTGGCATATTCGTCGTCTTCGCGGTGCGCGATCAACAAGACCTGCAAGCCGTTCTGTTGCCCGAAAGCCAGCAATTCGTAATACATTTTTTCGCTGTGGCCTGTCGTCGGGCTTTTCAAGGTCATGGTTCCGTAGGCTTTTCGGCCCGAAATTCCCTTATCGGTGTTGAATTCTTCCTGCTTGATGAGCATGTTGCTCGCGCCTTGTGACTCCATCGCATGCAGATAGCCTTCGACGCCTTTCTCGAGATCGATCTGGGTTTCACCTTTGTAGTTGATCGTTCCGGCGATGATGTAGAAATTGTCGGTGAGCGAGCCGTACGTGAACATTTGCATGTCCTTGATGAGCGCCGCGGCATCTTTGGGCAGGCGCTGCTTGTCGTCTCGCTTCAGGACTTTGGGCGTTTCGATCGCGATGGCCGGATTTCCGTATTCGCTATACACCCATTCGCCGTCGAGCAAATCCTTCGTCGGATGCCCGATGAGATTGTCTTTCACGTAATCGAAGCCTTTTGTCGCCACGAAAAACACAAAAGTCCCCAACAAAAGCAATGCGAAAACCCCGACGCCCGCAAAAATCCGGTTGCGCTTTTGGCGTTTGAGCATCTTTTGTCGTTGCAGTTCGTGGAACAATTCGGTTTCTTCGTCTTCTTCCTCTTTCGGAACCGATTTGTCGATCACGACGATTACCTTTTCGATTTTTTCGCGGTCGCCGACGATTTCGAAATCCATCGGACGCGATTTCGCAAACTTCACCAAATCGGCGGTTTTCAAGACGCGCTCGAGATTTTCGAACGTTTCCTGGTTCACGGGCATTTTCTTGTTCGAAGCCGCGTTTCTCAAGGCGACGATGAGTTCCGACGTCGTGCTTTCCATGGCCGGAATATGTACGACTTCTTCGATGTATGTTCGTGCGATGTCGGTCAATTCCGAATAATAATCCTTGACTTCGCCTCGCTGAACGAGCTGCTTCTTCTCGAGGTTCGACAGCAATGCGTTCGCTTTCTCTATGGGCGATTTGTAGATGATTTCGTCGGTTTTCTTCTTCTGAAGTTTTTTGACCAGAAGATAAACGCCATATCCGATGGCCGCGAGCAAAACCAATCCGAGCAAGTAGCCCCAAATTCCCCAACCGACGCTCGGCGCTTCCATGATCGGTTTGATGTCGTACAACTTTTGCTTGAGCGTATCGACAACGACATTTGAAACCTCAACGGTCAAACTGTCGGAGAAATATGGTTTGTCGTTGATGATGACTTTGAGTTGCGGAACCGTGTAACGCCCCGAATCGAATTGTGTCAATCCGTATTTCTTGACGAGTTCGTAGCGATCGCCTTTCTTGACGGTGTCGATGACGTAATTTCGAATAACCTCAAGATTCCCGAAATTCGTTCCGCTCGGGAACGTTACGTTCGACAATGTATCGACGTTCGTACGCAACGTCAAATTGAATTGCGCGCCTATTTTGTTTTTGGTCGTATCGATGCTCGTCTCGACGCGTTTCTGGGCAAACCCGAACGCCGAAACCAACAACAATGCGAGATACAGAATTTTTTTCATTTACGTCCTGGATTTGAAATAGCCCAGTAATTTGGTCACGTAACTTTCATCGACGCGCGTATTTACAGTGCCCGCGCCACATTTGCTGAAAGTTTCCTTGAAATATTTGATTTTTTCGTGATAGTATTTTTCGTAATCGAGCCGCACTGATTTCGCGCTCGTATTCACCAATCGTTGTTCGCCTGTTTCGGCATCGAGCATCGGGACGATTCCGAGGTTCGGGAGTTTTTCCTCTCTCGGATCATAGACGCGGATGCCCGTGATGTCGTGCTTTTTGGATGCGATTTTCAGGACGTGTTCGTAATCGGGCGACATGAAATCGGAAATCAAGAACACGATCGCTTTCTTTTTTTGCACCGACGACAGGAATTTCAACGCTTGTGCGACATCTGTTTTACGGCTTTTCGGCTTGAATTCGATAAGCTCGCGAATGATGCGCAACACGTGCGATTTCCCTTTCTTGGGCGGAATGTACAGTTCGATCTGGTCTGAAAACAAGACCAATCCGATCTTGTCGTTGTTCTGCGTCGCTGAAAATGCCATCGTCGCGGCAATTTCGGTCACGATTTCATCCTTGGATTGGCTTTTCGAGCCGAAACTTTCGGAGCCCGAAACGTCGACCATGAGCATCATCGTAAGTTCGCGTTCTTCCTCGAAAACCTTGACATACGGTTCGTTGTAGCGCGCCGTCACGTTCCAGTCGATCGAACGGATATCGTCCCCGAACTGGTATTGGCGCACTTCGCTGAAGGTCATGCCTCGGCCTTTGAAAGACGTGTGATATTCGCCCGAGAAGATGTGATCGCTCAATCGTCGGGTCTTGATCTCGATTTTACGGACTTTTTTGAGAAGATCCTTGGTATCCATTTTTTTTAGATTTGAGTATTGAGATAATCGTATTGAGACGAGACGTCAATCAGCGACAATCTCAAGACTCAATACTCATGACTCATATCTATTAAGGCACTTCGACTTCGTTGACGATCTTGTTGATGATGTCGACCGACGTGATGTTCTCCGCCTCAGCCTCATACGTAACCCCGATCCTGTGGCGCAACACGTCATGGACGACGGCGCGGACATCTTCAGGAATCACGTAACCGCGACGCTTGATGAACGCATAACACTTGGCGGCAGTGGCCAAATTGATGCTTCCGCGTGGCGACGATCCGAAACTGATCAATGGTTTCAGGCTTTCGAGTCTATATTTTTCGGGGTAACGCGTGGCGAAAATGATGTCGAGGATGTATTTCTCGATTTTCTCGTCCATATACACTTCACGGACAGCGGCTTGGGCGCGCAAGATCTGGTCGATTGAGATGACTTGGTTTATTTTTTCGAACGCACCTTTCAAATTCTGGCGGATTACGAGTCGCTCGTCTTCCATCTTGGGGTAATCGATGACGGTCTTGAGCATGAAACGGTCGACCTGGGCTTCAGGCAACGGATACGTTCCTTCCTGTTCGATCGGGTTCTGGGTCGCGAGAACCAAAAACGGCTTGTCCAATTTGAACGTCGTATCGCCGATCGTGACTTGTTTTTCCTGCATCGCCTCGAGCAACGCCGATTGCACTTTGGCAGGCGCACGGTTGATCTCGTCGGCAAGTACGAAATTCGCGAAGATCGGCCCTTTCTTGATCGAGAATTCGTTGGCTTTTATGTTGTAGATCATCGTTCCCACGACGTCGGCGGGAAGCAAATCGGGGGTAAACTGTATGCGGCTGAACGAACCGTGAACGGCCTGAGACAACGTATTGATCGCAAGCGTCTTTGCAAGTCCGGGAACACCTTCAAGCAAAATGTGACCTTGTCCCAGAAGTCCGATAAGCAATCGCTCCGTCATGTGTTTTTGCCCGACGATTACCTTTCCGATTTCAAGGTTAAGCAGGTCGATAAAAGCACTTTCTCTCTCTATTTTTTCATTGATTGCCCTTATGTCTAAAGCGGCACTGGTGTCTTCCATTCTGAGATTATTTAGTTAAATAAATGTTTGGTCGAAATGAACAGCGCAAATTGGAAATTTAATTGGTTTTCAAATGTTAACGCTCCGTTAAAAAATCTTTGAAACCCCTGTATTTAAGGATGATTTGTGATTTTGTTTTTATAATTTTAAGACCGCTAATAAACACCTCTTGAAAACAACATTATCGCCCGTAATTTCGGGTACCATGAATTGGGGCGCCTGGGACAAAAAGCTCAGCGCCGACGAGATGGCAAACACCATCGACATTTGCCTCGAAAACGGAATCACCACTTTTGACCACGCCGATATTTACGGCGGTTACACGACCGAGGAAGAGTTCGGTCACGGATTCAAAAAAAGCCGCGTGAACCGTGAAAAAATCCAACTTATTTCAAAGTGCGGCATCCAGCACATCACCGGAAATCGCAGCAATCGCATCAAACATTACGATTACAGCAAGGAATATATCATTTGGTCGGTCGAGAATTCGCTCAAGAATCTGCAGACAGAATTTCTCGACGTATTGTTGTTGCACCGACCGAGTCCTTTGATGGTCGCCGACGAAATTGCCGAAGCGATCACGAAACTGCAATCGGAAGGGAAAATCGTCGACTTCGGTCTGTCGAATTTCACGCCTTCGCAAACCGATTTGATCCAGCAAAAAATTAAAGTCGACTACAACCAGATCCAATTCTCGGCGACGAATTTCGAGCCGATGATCGACGGAAGCCTCGACCACATGCAGGTTCATGGCATCCGTCCGATGGCTTGGAATCCGCTCGGAAATGTATTCCGCGAAGATTCGGAACAGACGCGCTGGCTCAAAAGATTGCTCGCCTCGTTGGTCACGAAATACGAAGTCGGAGCCGATGTCTTACTGCTCGCCTGGATTCTAAAACATCCCGCGAACATCATCCCGATTGCGGGAACGGTTAACGTCGCGCGCATCCAACAACTCATGAAAGCGACCAAGATCGAGATGGAACTCGAGGATTGGTTTGCGATCTGGACGGAAAGTATGGGCGATAAAGTGCCGTGATGCTGTAAGCTGTAAGCTGTAAGCTGTAAGCTGTAAGCTGTAAGCTGTAAGCAAAAATATTCGCTGCCGAATCCAACTTTACAATCGAAGAAAGAATGTCATCTTACCCCGAAAAAAGCCTAAAGCTTACAGCTTAAAGCCTAAAGCCTAAAGCTAAAAACAATGAAAACAGTCCTCATAACCGGCGCCACCAGCGGAATAGGCCGCGCCACCGCCCGAATTTTCGCAAAAAACAGCTACAAGGTAATCATCTGCGGACGACGCGAGGACCGACTCGCCGAACTGCAGGACGAACTTTCACAACGCACCGAAGTCCACACGTTGCTGTTCGATGTTTCAAAGAAAAAATCAGTGCTCGAAGCGATCGCATCCTTGCCCGAAAACTTTGCCGCGATCGACGTTTTGATCAATAATGCCGGAAACGCTCACGGCCTCGACCCGATCCAAAATGGCGACCTTGACGATTGGGATGCGATGATCGACATAAACGTCAATGGATTGCTCTATGTTTCGAAAGCGATAATTCCGGGAATGGTCGACAGGCGAAAAGGCCATATCATCAACATCGGATCGATCGCAGGAAAAGAAGTCTATGCGAACGGCAACGTGTACTGCGCGACGAAACACGCCGTCGATGCGTTGACGAAATCCATGCTCATCGACTTGAATCCATTCGGAATAAAAGTCGGGGCGGTTCATCCTGGAATGGTCGAAACCGAATTCAGCGAAGTGCGATTCAAGGGCGATGCCGATCGCGCCGCCAATGTTTATAAGGGTTTGACGCCGCTTTCGCCTGATGACGTCGCCGATACGATTCATTTTGTGGTGTCGCGGCCGTATCATATCAATATTTCGGATTTGGTGATTTTACCGACGGCTCAGGCTTCGGCGACAGTCGTAAAGCGCGACTAATTACTGCATATTATTCTTTTTTCGACACGAAGACACAAAGCCGCGAAGTCACAAAGGACGTGCATGCTTTACATAAAAAAACTTCGTGCCTTCGTGCCTTCGTGTCTTCGTGTCTGCCAGCGCAGCGAAATAATCTTTTTATTCATTACCAAAAAAATTTAACGCTATAAAAACGTAAGATTCACTAAGTTGCAAAATGATAAACAAACGCCTTCTAATCAAAAACCTGCTCGCGCATAACGACGAAAGCAGTTTTTATGACAAGAAGCGGCAACTGAACCTGCACACGAAAGAAGGCAAAGCCAAGTTCCTAAAACACATTTGCGCGCTTTCAAATTCGAATCCCGCGAACAATTCGTATATCGTTGTCGGCGTTGAAGATCAGGACAATGCGATTGTGGGCGATGACTTTTTTGACGACAGCCGAATCCAGAATCTGGTGAACGCATTTCTCGAAAATCCACCGAGAATCCAATACGAGAATGTGCCTTTTCCAAATTTGCCCAAAGATCGCGTCGTTGGTTTAGTCACGATCAGGCCGAAGACAAAAACGTCCTTCTTCAAGAAAAACATCCATACAATCCCGATGAATTCGGTGTTCATCCGCGTAGGCAGCAATTCGATGCCCGTTGAAAATGTGGCCGAAAAGAATTACCAGAACACGCAGATCGTAATCGACATCGAGAATAATTCACGCAACAGTATCGGCTACACGCTCGACGGCGTAATTGATTTCATGAACAACCGACATCCCGACATCGGGCCGAAATACAAAGTCTTCAAGGAACTTTTCGTGATTTGCTGGGCCGGAAACAAACGCCGCGTGCGCGAGCAGACTTTTTTTTCGCGCGTCGATATCGAACTCATAAACGAACAGGTGAAATTGTTTTATTCGGCACTCGACGACGTTACGATCGAGTACGATGACGATTCGTTCACGATCACCGAATATGTGCCACTTGGCTTGAACGACAAGACGAGTTATTATCCGCTCGAAACCCAGACAATAAAATTTTACGATAACGGTTATTACAAGATTGACCGACATTTTTTGTTCGAGCCGCCTCAGTTCAATCGGAAAATGCTGCATCACATCTACAATTCCAACCTTTCGCTGATCGACAAGATGAAAAAAGAAATCGCGCTCTCCACGAGGGAAAAACGCGATTTGGAAAATTTGGCCTCGACGTTTATGATCTGCTATCTGAACGGTTTCGACGATGCCAAACAAAAACTTATTGATACAAAATCCTTGCTCAAATCCCAGCCGAATCCCAGTGTTTACTTGTCGTTCAAGGAAGCGATGCGGGTTTTGAGGAAGATGAAATATGATGTGCAGTGATTACTTTTTTATGCCCCATTTTTCCTGTAAGCTGGGCGGGATGTTCCAAGATTTTAAATAATCCCCACTCACAAGATAGTAATTAACCGAAATGCCTTCCCTTTTGAGTTTTTCCAAAAGCTTTATCCACTCAAAAGCTTTTTCGTCGTTTAATTTTCCACTGTAAGTCGTAAAAGTCAGGAACACGTTTACAGATGCGATGGAATCATCGATTTTAGGCTGAAGCAATTCTTTAAAATCGGAAAGTTTTCTTGTGCTGTCTGCCGGCAAAGTTGCGAGCGACGTCATATCCGATATAAAATCCCCAACTTTAGCGTTACAGTTTTCGGTCGTTTTGGGGTAGCTGACCGCAAATCCTTTTTCATTAAAAAAATAGGCATTGGGGAAACTCAAAAATTTCCTTTGAGATGCTTTTCCAAACGACATTAAATCTTTAAATACGTACGTTTTGCTCGTGTCTACATCGTGCTGTTGCAAATACAAACTGATGGATTGTCTTGTTTCTAGTTCAGGTTTTTTAATACCATAAGATGTTTTTAGTGCGGCTGTACAACAAGCTAAAACAAATACGACAAGGCAATAAAGCAGTATTTTTTTCATTTGATTGGAAAAGGGCTTGAATTTCACAAGCCCTATTTGTTTGTTTAAAAAGTACAATTATACGTATTTGTCTTTGGATCAAGAACTACCGGATAACTCCCTTTTTTGACTACGTACTTCGAAAATCCCAAAGCCCTGGCTGCCGCCGGACTAACCACGAAATCTTCTTCCACGAGAAAATTGTTGTTCGGAAATTTTGACTTATTCAAATTAAAAGTTTCGGCTGAAAAAGCGACATTGACTTTTCCGTTTTTTCCAAACGCTTGAACAATGTTGATCACATCTTCAATTTCCAAATCGATGTCAAACAAACAAATTCCAAAACCGCCGCAATTCATTGAAACGCGTCCGAACCTCAAGTGGATTTTTTGGGTGCCGAATTCGGACGATTTTTGTGCCTCCATTGGAGCAATTAAAAATAACGTGGCTACGATACTAAAGAAAATAGTTTTCATGGTGAATAAAATTAAGATTGATTAATAATTAAAAAAAATTCCGCGCGGATTAGTTTTGTAAAACTCCAACTTTCAATCGGTTACACATTCCATGTTTTCTGTAAGAAGTGTTAAAATAATTAGATTTCGGCCCGATACGCCATAAATTTAAATAGAACGTATTTTTGCATCATGAAACGCACCCTTGCCATTGGCGACATCCACGGCGGTCTTCGCGCACTCGAGCAGGTTTTCGAGAGAGCGAACGTCACGACCAACGACAAACTTATTTTTCTGGGAGATTATGTCGACGGTTGGAGCCAATCGCCACAAGTGCTGGATTTCCTGATCGACTTAAGTAAAAAGCAGGAGTGTGTGATGCTGCGCGGCAACCACGATGACCTATTGTTGGAATGGCTGCGCGGCAAGGAAAATAAATTGTGGCACCAACACGGAGGCGAGGCAACGATCCTCGCGTATTCGAAATTGCCCGATGATGCTAAAGCCGACCACATCATCTTCCTCGAAAAACTTGAAAATTATTACATCGATACCAATAACCGATTGTTTGTCCACGCAGGTTTCACGAATCTTCACGGCGTGACCCACGAATATTTTCCGAGGTTGCTGTTTTGGGAACGAACGCTTTGGGAGACCGCTTTGGCGCTGGATCCGACGATGAGCGTCAAAAGTCCTTTTTATCCAAAGCGATTTACTATTTATAACGAAGTTTACATCGGGCACACGCCGGTCACGCGTATCGATGAGATGACACCACAGAATCGCGCGAACATCTGGAACGTAGATACAGGCGCGGCTTTCAAGGGAAAACTGTCGGTTTTGGATGTCGACACCAAAGAGTTCTGGCAAAGCGACACGCTTCCCGAATTGTATCCTGATGAAATCGGTCGTAACAAATAATGTAAACAAAAAAATCCCGGCTTTGGACCGGGATTTTCTTTCTATTCAATTTTCTATTGAGGAATAATCTCAAGCGTCCGATTTTGCGGAATCACGTGACAAACATTCGCCGTGACGAGAAAACCATTCGAAATAAACGTTTGGTATCCGCTTTTTTGTACTGTGATTATATAGGTTCCCGGTCTTTCCCAAGCGCCCGCAAATGTCGCGGGATTGCTACCCGGAACAAGTTCGAGTATCTCACTGTAGTCGTCATCTTGGGCGGTCAGAACTACGCCGTCAGACAGCACTTCGCCGGTTACCTCGTCTTTCACGACGATATTCAACCCCGCGACGGCTTCCTCGGTGCAATTGTCGATAGGGATGATCGTATCGTCGTCGTCCTCGCAGGTCGCGGCCATCAATAATGGGAAACAGCACAAAATCAAAAGCAATTTTCTCATAACGGTTCGGTTTTCACCAAAGATAACGATTATAGGTCAAATTTAATTCCTTGCGCGAGCGGCAAATTCGTCGTGTAATTGATCGTGTTGGTTTGGCGTCGCATGTAGATTTTCCAAGCGTCGGAACCTGATTCACGTCCGCCGCCGGTTTCTTTTTCGCCACCGAAAGCTCCGCCGATTTCAGCGCCCGACGTCCCGATGTTCACGTTCGCGATGCCGCAATCAGAACCCGCGACCGAAAGAAAACGCTCGGCTTCACGCAAATTATTGGTCATGATCGACGACGACAAACCTTGCGCGACACCGTTTTGGATGTCGATCGCGTTCTCGACGTCGCCCGAATATTTGATGAAATACAAGATCGGCGCAAACGTTTCGTGCTGCACGATCGGGAATGAATTGTCGGCCTCGGCGATCGCAGGTTTCACGTAGCAACCGCTTTCGTAACCTTCGCCCGACAAAACGCCGCCTTCGATGAGCAGGTTTCCGCCTTGTTCCTTGACTTTTTCAAGTGCTTCCGAATACATTCTCACCGCAGTCGTATCGATCAGCGGGCCGACATGGTTGTTCTGGTCCAATGGATTCCCGATTCGAAGCTGGCCGTACGCCGCAACGATCGCGTCTTTCACCTTGTCGTAAATGCTTTCGTGGATGATCAATCGGCGTGTCGACGTACAACGTTGCCCTGCAGTTCCGACGGCTCCGAATACGGCTCCGATCACGGTCATCTTGATGTCGGCGTCAGGCGTTACGATGATGGCGTTGTTTCCACCGAGTTCGAGAAGCGATTTCCCAAGTCTTTCGGCAACTGTTTTCGCGACGATTTTCCCCATTCTTGTCGATCCCGTAGCCGAAACCAATGGGATTCGAGTGTCTTTCGACATGAGTTCCCCGATTGTGTAATCGCCGTTGATCAAACATGAAATTCCTTCGGGAAGGTTGTTTTCCTTCAAGACTTCGGCGATGATATTTTGACATGCGATACCGCAGATCGGTGTTTTCTCTGACGGTTTCCAGATACAGACGTCCCCGCAGATCCAGGCCAAAGCCGTATTCCAAGACCAAACCGCGACCGGGAAATTGAATGCCGAGATGATGCCGACGATTCCCAATGCGTGATATTGGTCGTACATTCTATGGCCCGGGCGTTCCGAATGAAGCGTCGATCCGTTCAACTGACGCGACAAACCGACCGCGAAATCACAGATGTCGATCATTTCCTGGACTTCTCCGTAACCTTCCTGCAACGATTTTCCCATCTCATACGAAACGAGTTTTCCGAGCGCTTCTTTTTTCTCGCGTAGTTTTTGCCCGAACTGGCGCACGATTTCACCGCGTTGAGGCGACGGCATCAATCGGAATGTCTTGAAGGCTTCCTGTGCCGACTTCATCGCTTTTTCGTAATCGTCCGGAGTCGTTTGACGCACTTTTGCGATGAGTTGCCCGTCTACAGGCGAATAACTTTCGAGGATTTCACCTGAAGAAAAATGTTGATTTCCGGTTGATGTTCCTTCGTTTATGTCTTTGATTCCGAGTTGTTCCAAGGCTTGTTTGATGCCGAAGTTATCGATGGCTGTTTCCATTTTGAATAAATTTTTGCAAATATATCGTTTTCGTTTGTGTTCGACATTCGTAATTCGTTAATCCTCCCAAAACTTCGTTATTCGTTATTCGACATTCGTTTCTCGATATTGATTGGCCTCTACTTTAAATTGGCCGTTATCAGTTGGACACGAAGGCACGAAGACGCAAAGTCACTAAGGTTTTTTAAGTATTTGTTTTTTGGTTGAGAGTTGCGAATCACTTTGGTATATGATGGGATTTGATACGAAGGCACAAAGATGCAAAGTCACTAAGGTTTTTTAAGAATTTGTTTTTTGATTGTGAGTTGCGGATAACTTTGGAATATGATGGGATTTGACTTGAAGGCACGAAGCTGCAAAGTCACTAAGGTTTTTTAAGTATTTGTTTTTTGATTGTGAGTTGCGAATAACTTGGAATATAAATGGTTTTGACACGAAGGCAAGAAGAGGCAAAGTCACTAAGGTTTTTTAAGAATTTGCCTTTTAAAAAGAAACCGGAAATTACTTTTGAAACGCGAATGGTTTTGACAAAAAGGCACGAAGTTTTTGCAAATTGTTTGTCCCGTTGACCTATAATAATGAATCGCCCTAACCCTAAACCCTAAACCCAAAACCCAATCCCAATCCCTAGCCCCGATAGCAACGAATAGCCTTTCCCTAAAAAATAAAAAAGAGTTGCCTAAAAGCCGCAGCGACCAAAGGAAGCTCGCGGGTTTTTGTGCAACTCTTTATTTTTTCGGGAAAGCTAGTAGTGGATAGCGGGAATGGCTCCTGATTATTCTGAAACAAATCGTTTGTCGGCTTCGAGTTCCGTTCCGCACTTATCGCAGGTGCGCAATTCCTTGGAGTTGTAAAAATGTTTGAAGTGCGGCAGAAAGTCGTTTTCAATGTCGTGCAGTTCAAAATAAACCTCATAGAGTTTGTGGTTGCAGTTTTCACAGAACCATAAAAGTCCGTCAGTGAAACCTTTGCCCGCGCGTATCCTTTCGATTACGAGCCCGATCGAACCCTCGGAGCGAACCGGCGAATGCGGTGTTTTTGCGGCGTGCAAGTACATATCGCCCGCGTGCAATTCGAGTTCTTTGCGCTCGCCTTCGTCCTGCACGATGACTTTTATCGAGCCTTCGAGTTGGTAGAAAAGTTCCTCGGTTTCGTTGTAGTGATAGTCTTTTCGCGCATTCGGGCCGGCCACGACCATTACGATATAATCTTGCGACAACGGGTAGATATTCTTATTCCCGACGGGCGGCTTCAACAGATGACGGTTTTCGTCTATCCATTTGTTTAGGTTGAATGGTGGTGTGATCATTTTTGAGAAAATAGATGATAGACGGATAGATAACAGACCGTTTGGATAAATTTAGCGATTAATCTTTATTTGGGCGAACTAATCATCAAAAAGAAACGGATAGATGAAATGCACCTACCCGTTTTCTCAAGACTCAAGACTAAAAACTCAAGACTATTTAATCTGCTTAATCAAATAAATATAAACCGGAAAGTGATCGCTGAATCCCGGTTCGGCGCTTGAATTCCGCAACGGGTATCCTTTGTATTGACCTGTTGTCTGAATCAGGAACTGCTTGTTGAAAATTCCTGCTTTCCAATAGTGGAGTGACGAATAATCTGCTTCCTTACAAAATCCTTCAGAAACCATGATCTGGTCAAAAATGTCGCCGGCGTCGCGGTAGAACAATGTCGCATCACCGTTTTTCTGCATTTGTTCGAACGGGTTGTAGATGTCGCCTTGTTTGAGCTCGGTCTTCTTGAGTTTGGCTCCGATGCCTTGCTTGACGCTCTTATTATAAGGACCATCGTTCAAATCGCCCATCGTAATGATCTTGGCGTTCGGGTTGATCTTGATAAGCGAGTCGATGATGCGTCGGTTCAAACGGCCGGCCGCTTCACGGAACGGACTTGATTTCTTCTCGCCTCCTGAACGCGATGGCCAGTGGTTTACGATCACGTGTACTTCTTCTCCGTCGAGCAATCCAGTTACAAGGAGTTGGTCGCGTGTGTAGACGCGCTTGTCGACTGTGCTTACCTCGGCAACGTCATCGGTTTTCTCTTCTTTGTCTTCTTTGTCGTTCTTATCTTTTTTGCCTTCGTCGGTCGTGATCATCAAAGGAATGTTGATGAAACTCGTCGGCTTGAAATATTTCTTCTGATATAGAAGTCCGACGTCGATTCCGCGTTTGTCAGGCGAATCGAAATGTACGACGCCGTAGTCTTTGCCTGCCATTTGGTAATTCTTGACGAGGTCTTCCAGAACGCGTCGGTTTTCAATCTCAGAAACTCCGATAATGGCGGGCGATTCCTTTTGCTGGTCGTTGATTCCGATGTTTGGCAACACACGTCCCAGATTGTCAAGCTTTTTGCGGTACTTTTTCAACGTCCAACCGCGTGACGGCAGGTATTCTTCGTCATTGTTAGGGCCGTTGATGGTATCGAACAGGTTTTCCAGGTTATAGAACGCAACGGTATGCACTTTATACTTTTTTTCCTGCGATTTCGCCGATGTGATTGCGAATAATACAACTAAAACGGCAACTAGGTTTTTAATTCTCATAAATCCAATATTAATTTAAGGTCAAGTTTCACACAAAACTTGCGCCAAAAGTAGATAATATTATTAAAAGCAGTACATTTGCGCGCTTTAAGTTTTTATTAAGAGACTGGCACTGAATTAATTTTTAAACATTTATATGAGAAAACTCGTCATTTGCGCACTGTTATCCCTGCAGTCGCTTATTACAATGGCCCAGGCTCCCGGCGCAATTACCGGAAAGGTCGTGGACGCAAAAACACAAAAGCCGATGCTTAATGCCGTGGCCAGCGTGCTCAACACCAACCTAACTGTGGTGACTGACCTTAACGGGGTCTTCATCTTCAAAGACGTTGCGGTTGGAGAGCAGATGCTACAGGTAAAAAGCACAGGTTTTAAAGAACAGCTTATTCCGATCGTGATTACTGAAGGTAAGACGATAGATGTAGGCACCGTGGTGTTAGAGGAAGACATCACTTCAGAACAACAGCTTAGTCTCATCACGATTACTGAGAATGACCTTGGGGACGACAACAGCGGTTCTGAAACCACTGCCGGACTTTTGCAGGCGACGCGTGATGCGTTCCAACAATCGGCGGCGTTCAACTGGGGTCAGGCGCGTTTCCGTATCCGTGGTCTTGACAACGAGTATGGTATGACGATGATCAACGGAATCCCGATGAACAAAATCTACGACGGTCGCCCGCAATGGAGTAACTGGGGTGGTTTGAACGACGCGACCCGTAACCAGGAATTCACGATGGGAACGGCTCCGAGCGACTACACGTTCGGAAATATCCTCGGAACGCAGGAAATCAACACCCGCGCTTCTATTTACCGACCTGGAACTCGTATCTCATTCTCAGGAGCGAATACGAACTACAGCTGGAGAATGATGGGAACCCACGCTTCAGGTTTGAACAAAAATGGTTGGGCTTACGTGATTTCAGCATCACGCCGTTGGGCTACCGAAGGGTATTTCGACGGAACCGACTACAGCGCGAACTCAGTATTCGCGAGCGTCGAAAAGCGTTTCAACGAACATCACTCATTGAACTTCACAAGCATCTACGCCCAGAACAGCCGCGGCAAAAACTCTCCGAACACAGCTGAGGTGACGCGTCTCGGAGGTGAAAAATACAACTCATACTGGGGTTGGTACGAAGGTGAGAAAAGAAATTCCCGTGACAAGGACGTAGAAGAACCTATCCTCATGTTGAGCCACTATTGGAAAATGAACGACAAAACGTCGTTGCAGACCAATGCGTCTTGGCAGACAGGATCGATCGGAAACAGCCGTTTGGATTTCCAAGGCGGACAAAACCCGGATCCTACCTATTATAGAAACTTGCCAAGCTACTATTTGTCGTTGTATGAAAATGACGCGACTTTGGTTCCGGCATCGGCTTACCAACCAGGCGGACTTGGAGGTCTTTACACACCTGACTTGATCGGCGCGATGACTGCTCCTTTCCTTACGCAGAAGCAAATCGACTGGACGGCCATGTACACGGCCAACCAAACGTCGGGCGATGGAAGCAGCTCATACATATTATATGAAGACCGTACCGATGATACCCAATTCACGGCGAACTCGATCTTCAACTCTCAATTGTCAGAGAACATCGCGATGAACGCCGGTGCGACGTACCGTCACTTGAAATCGCACAACTTCCAGAACCTTTTGGATCTTTTGGGCGGTGGTTATTACAATGATATCGACACGTTTGGTGAAGGCGAGCAGGTCCAGACTGACTTGAACAACCCGAACCGCCGGGTGGAAGTGGGCGATACTTTCGGTTACAATTATAACTTGTATGCAAATGTGATCGACGCGTTTACGCAGTTCAAATTCGGTTACAAGAAAATCGACTTCTACTTGGGTCAATCATTCTCACGTTCAGAATACCAACGTGACGGTTTGTACCGCAACGGATATTATCCGAACAACTCTTTCGGAAAAAGCGACAAGATCGTTTACGAGAATTTCGGATTCAAAGGAGGTCTTACTTACAAACTTACAGGCCAGCACTACCTAAGCGTCAACGCGGCTCACCTTACGAAAGCGCCGACATTGCGCAACGTATTCCCGAATGCACGTTTGAGCAACAACATCCTCGAGGCTGACAGCGAGAACATTTCAAGTGCCGATGCGAGCTACATCATGCGTTTGCCTAAATTGAAAGTTCGTCTTACAGGTTTCTACGCCCGAATCAAGGACGCGACCGAAACGTCGTTCTTCTTCGCCGAAGGTGTTTTCGAAGACGCCGAAGCCAACGGAGACAGCGATGCTTTCGTAGCGGAAACGGTTACCGATCTTGACAAGAAACACATCGGTGCCGAACTTGGAATCGAGTGGCAACTTACATCTACAATCAAGCTTACGGGTAGCGCCGCTTACGGACAATACACGTATGCAAACAATCCGCATGTATTCTTGAACCAGGATGCTTTGGCTACTGCGACGAACTCGAATCCAATCATCGACTACGGAACGGCGAAGTTGAAAGATTACCGTTTGCCTGGTACGCCGCAACAAGCGTATTCAGCCGGTATCGAGTACCGCGACCCGCATTTCTGGTGGATAGGTGCAAACTTTAACTATCTTGCGGACAATTATTTGGACGTTTCTCCGATATTACGTACGCAGCAATTCATCACCAACACAGCCGACCTTAACGGTTTGCCTTACCCTGAAGTCACGGAAGCACGTACACGTGAATTGTTGAAGCAGGAAAAATTCGATAGCTTCAACCTCGTGAATCTTACAGGAGGAAAATCATGGAGAATTTCAGGAAAGACGGTTGGTTTCTTTGCGAGCATCAACAACTTGTTCGACATCACATACAAAACCGGTGGTTTCGAGCAGGCACGTAACGCCAGCTACCGCGAACTCAACCAGGATGCGTCGAGCGGCAACCCATCTTTCGGACCTAAATATTTCTATGGTTACGGAAGAACCTATTTTGTGAACGTTTACTTCAATCTTTAAAATAAAAAAATAATATACTATGAAAACACAATTCTTAAAACCGGTTGTATTTGCAGCGATCGCCGCAGGTATACTGTCTTCATGCGTGAAGGACGACGATTACGGCGTTCCGGTAGCCGACTGTACTGAGACGAATTTGGTAAAAACCATCGAAGTTGCTGACGTTCCCGCTTCAGCTGAAGTTACGCAATACACACAGGATGATGTAATCGAAGCTTACGTCGTATCAAGCGACCAGGGTGGAAACTTCTTCAAATCGATTTCATTCCAGACACTTGACGGATCACGCGCATTCAGCGTTCCCACCGAACTGCAGTCAAGCTTCGTGAGCTATCCTCCGGGATCACGAGTATTGATCAAACTTAAAGATGCATATACTGATGTGTACAACGGTGGCGTCCGAATCGGATCGATTTACGTTAGCGGCGGTGAAGCGGCAGTTGGACGCGTTCCGGTTGCGCAGATCAAAGGAATGGTAAACCGCGCTTGTTCACCTACGCCGGTTTCTGAAGAACCACTTGTTTTGCACCCGACTTTGGAGCAAGCGAAAAGCGATTTCTACATCAACAAACTTATCGAACTTGACAATGTCCAGTTTACGATGGCTGCCGTTGGCGATCACTACTACGAAGCGACCAACGATATCGGTAGCGCTACGAACCATTTGGTTGAAGATGCTTTTGGAAACACCGTTATTTTCCGTACGAGCGCTTACGCAACTTATAAAGGTCAAATCGTTCCTGAAGGAAGCGGAAAAATCCGTGGAATCATGACGAGATACGGTAGCGATTACCAATTCATGGCACGTACGACTGCCGACGTCAAATTGACAAATCCACGTTTGGCCGGAGCTTTTTACACTGAAGATTTCCAGGAAGCGGTCGACAATACGAATTTGAACATCGCAGGATGGGTAAATTTCGCCGAAGCCGGAACTAAACTTTGGAAAGAAGAAGCGTTCTCAGGAAACGGATACGCTGAATTGAGTTCATTCGGTAGCGGAAACGCTTCGAACATCGCGTGGTTGGTTTCGCCGGCTATCGATTTCACAGGATTCACGACAAAAACCCTAACGTTCAAAGTTGCGCAACACCACCTTGACGTAGACGGTCCTCAAAACGCGCTTCACGTAATGGTTTCGACGGATTTCGACGGAACGAACGTGCTTGCCGCGACTTGGACTGAAGTTCCCGCGAACCTTCCTACGACACAAACGGCTTGGTACGCATTCCTGAACTCGGTTGTCGATTTGTCAGCATACAGCGGAACTGTCCACGTTGCATTCAAATTCGTCGGATCGGGAACGAACACTGCCTATGACGGTGCGTTCCAAGTTGACGATCTTAAAGCTTACGGACAACCATAATCATCCATAAAAACGATAAATGAAAAAATTAAGTTTGTTAGCATTTGCCGGAGCGTTGTTGTTCCTGGCTTCATGCGAAGATGACGATAAACCCAACTACGTGTCACCCAATTACCTTGCGGGGCAATGGAAATTGACACAAGTCGGAGAACTCACATCAGTTCCTGACGGTGCGATCGTAGACTATACTGACGTAGCGGGAACATGTGACGAAGGCGATGACATTACTTTTGGTGAAGCGCTCAACTCGACATTCACGGGTAACGATTACACGACCAACGGAACGGAGTGCGACCTGGTCACCACAAGCGGAACATACTCCCTTAACGGACGTGACGTCACGTTGACGTCGGGTGAAGACACAACGACATTGGGCGTGATCACGCTTACGTTCGAAGTGCTCGAGTTCTCGTACACCGATGCTGAAAGCGGGGAACTTGTTTTCCACAAGTACACGAAACAGTAATACATGCAAAAAGCGGCTTTAGGGCCGCTTTTTTATTGAAATAAACTCGAGGTTCGTCATTGGCTTTTCATTCTTTAGACGCGACAAAAAACGGCTTTTCGATCGTCTCTGCTAACTGTTGACAATCGCCCGATAAAAAAGTCTGTTATCTGAAAACTTGGCAGGACGCTGGGCGCATATTATAAGCGTTACATTTGCCCTTTACATACGAAGTTGATTATGTACGAGACCCTTTTTAAACACCTTCAGGAAAAAATCCCGCTTTTAGAATCCGAAAAGGAAATCCTAAAAACATTTTTCGTACCCAAACAACTTAAGAAAAAAAAGCTGTTGCTGCAGGAAGGCAATGTTTGCAAGTACATGGCTTTTGTCACGAATGGCCTGTTGAAAGCCTATAACATCGATGAAAAGGGCAAAGAATATATCAATCAGTTTACGCCCGAAGGTTGGTGGACGTCAGACATGGACAGCTTTTTCAGCAAACAACCCGCGAGTTACACCATAGAAGCGATTGAGGATTCAGAACTTCTACTGATCACTGTCGAAGATTTCGAAAATTTGACGGTGCAAGTGCCAAAAATGGACCGATACTTTCGTCTACTATTCCAAAACAGCCTGATCACAAAAGAACGCCGATTGGCAAATTTTCAGATGCTGTCGGCCGACGAAAAGTATAAACAAATGATCGAACACAATCCCGGTCTGGTAAATCGGATACCTCAAAACTTACTCGCTTCTTTCTTGGGATTGTCGTCTGAAACAATCAGTCGGTTAAAAAAGAATATCAATTCCTGATTTTCATAATTGACATACGTCAAGCGAATTACTTGCTCTACGTCATTTTTTTGGTGCGGAGCCGCAGGTAACTTTGTAAAAAACTTGAGACATGGTCGAAACACAAACTACAAATCCCTATAAAGTCGCACTTGTCGTGGGTGCCACAGGAATGGCCGGCAGCAATCTCGCCGCTAAATTAATTGAACAAAATTGGAACGTTTACGGCCTCGCCCGATCGCAAACGAACAGCAATCGAGCGGTAAAAATTGTCTCCGCTGACTTGCTGAACAAGGAACAATTATCGGAAGCGCTCAAAAATATCGAACCTACACACGTGTTTTTCACGACTTGGATGCGCAACGATAATGAAGATGAAAATATCCGAGTAAATAGCGCCTTGGTCCGAAACGTGCTCGATGTACTTTCAGTGAAAAAATCCGTGAAGCACGTCGCTTTGGTAACGGGACTGAAACATTATCTCGGACCATTCGAGTCGTACGCGAAAGAAGGTGTTTTACCTGAAACTCCGTTGCGCGAAGAGCAGCCGCGTCTCGATCTAAAAAATTTCTATTATGCGCAGGAAGACGAGGTGTATGCCGCGGCAAATCGTGATGGCTTTACTTGGAGTATCCATCGTCCGCATACGCTTATTGGATATGCCGTCGGAAACCAAATGAATATGGGAACGACGTTAGCTATTTACGCGAGCCTTTGTAAGGAAGAAAACCTACCTTTCGTATGGCCAGGTTCCGAGGCGCAATGGAGTGGTTTGTCCGATGTAACCGATGCAAATATCCTTGCTGATCAACTGATATGGGCAGCGACAACTCCCGAAGCGCAAAATCTAGCGTTCAATATAACGAACGGCGATACGTTTCGTTGGAAGTGGCTGTGGCAAAAAATTGCCGACTTCTTCAAATTGGAAGCAATCGGATTCGACGGTGAGATTCGACCGCTTGACGAGCGATTGTCTAAAAAAGCGGCGGTTTGGAAAAAGTTAGCCGAACGTCATGATTTAAAAGAACATGATTTGAACCGAATTTCAACGGCATGGCATACTGATCTAGACTTAGGCCGTCCGATAGAAGTCATGACCGATATGACCAACAGCAGGAAGTTGGGCTTTACGAATTACGTCAGTACTAAAGACTCTTTTTTTGAACTGTTTGAACAACTTAGAAAAGAAAAACTGATCCCGTAATAACAGTTTGTTCCGACGGATCTTCTTTGCCGATTTAATTGATTTTCAAATCGGCACCTAAAATACCACGTGAACATTGCCATATCGCAAATCGAAATTTTACATAAAATTAAAAGCCGGACGTGTGATGTCTGGCTTTCTTATGGTGTGATTTGCAACGTGGCGTTACGGCGTGATGGCTACAACTCCGGCTTTTCGACGTCGGCGATCGTCCACTTTATATTCTGAACGGTAACGTTTCTCGCATTGTAATCGACAAAAATACCCTTGGAATTGATGAATTTGTGCGACGGAAAATTTCTCACGCCGAAATACCTTTCAAAAAAAGCAAGCTGATTTTTTGACAACAGATAGTGCTGCCCATTCACATTGAATTTAGCGCGCGTCTTCATCCATTCTTCTTTGGACATGTTCACGCCGTAAAAGACGAAAATCGCGTCATCTCCGACTGCAGAAATTATGTCGTTGTACTTTGGCATCTCACCCATGCAAGGCGCGCATTTGGCAAACCAGAAATCGTGGAAGACGGTTTTCCCTTCGGCTGCTTTATAGATGTCGAGCAACTGCTTTTTTTCGACGTCGCTCATGCCAAATCGCTTTATCAGAGAAGCAACGGTTTCGGCTTTAGTTTCTTGTTTCGAGGCCGTGATTTGTGAGAATAGCTTCTCTCCGATTTGGTCCGAGATTTTATCGAGATACGGTTTGGGAATGTTTTTGGTTCTTTTGTAGTTGAACGCCATGAGCAAGTTTCGTTCTTCTTCATTTGGCAAATGTTCCATGACATCGAAGAAAATTGGAAAATTCGGGTTGTAGCCTTTCTTCTGTTTGGCCCTTTCGCTTTTGTATTTGTCCGAAACGTTGCACAGGATTTCATAACTGTAAGAGAGAGCTTCTTTATAAATGAAATAGGATAGATATGATAACTCGTCGGAACTTTCATGTTCAATTTGCTTAACGAAGTCGAAGTACGCATCGTCGGCCGACATTTGTCGGTTCGACCCCGAATCTGAAGGGTGATTACTCAACTCGTAACCCGCGCGATATTTGAGTTGTGCGTTTGCCCAATTTATGAAGGTTTTGTCTTCGATTTTCTCTCGTTCGACGTAACGCGCCAATATGCCGAGATGACGTTTTAAGCGATCCAATCTTGTCTTTTTATATTCGATTGATGACATGTCATAATCTGATGCAGCGACTTCAATTTGCGCAAGGCTGTCAACAAAAAATCCATTTTCCACAATCAGCCTATTCGTATGCTTGTTCGTGCCGGCTATGGCGAAATCTTTGAATTTATAGAAATCATTCCACTCCGATATCTTCAAGTCGACGGCAAGTTTTTCATTTGGAGATACGATCAAACTTATCGGAAAATGCTCATGCTTCAATTTAATTTCGCGCTTCTTGTTGTTCAGGAAAACATATTCAACGGTTCCATCGTCTGAAATCCTAAGTTGTTCCTCAATCGGAAGCACGCCGTTTTCGATCGTCAGCTTGATGTAATTCTTGTGTTTTTTCGCGTCGTAATCGACAAGGTGGATTCGTATTTCGGTCGGATAAGATGTTGCTTGTCCAACAGACATATCCGGTTTTTCATGATTCCGATTGCACGAAATCAAAAACAATATCGAAAGCAATAAAAGTAATTTTTTCATGATTTCCGATTTGTAATCAGCAATATACAAATAAAAAAAGCCGGACGTGATGTCCGGCTTTGGTATGTTGGTTGGTATTTCCTTGGGTTACTGCTTGACGATCAGGAACTCGCTTCGGCGATTCTGCGCGTGCTGTTCCTCGGTGCAGCCCGTGCCGCAGTCCACCTTCGGCTCCGATTCCCCGTAGCCCTTGCCCTGGATGCGCGCCTTGGCGATGCCCTTGGACAGGATGTACTGGACCGTGGACCTTGCGCGACGCTCGGAGAGTGCCATATTGTAGGCGTCCGTGCCGCGGTTGTCGGTGTGGGCCTTGACCATGATCACCAGTTCCGGGTGCAGGTTCATCGCCTGTACCAGCTTGTCCAGCTCGAAGGCGCCCTCTTTGGTGATGTTCGAGCGGTCGTACTCGAAGTAGATCTCGTTGAGCGTCACCTGGTCAGGCTGGATGATCGTCTCGATAGGCTGCAGATCGGCCGCCACATCGATGCGCGTGCCCGCGGTCTTGGCCACAGGGAAGCTCGCGCTCTCGTAGCCGTCCCGGGTCACCTGCATGGTGAAGGTCTTGCCGCAGTCGGTCGTGTAGGTCACCTGCCCGTTCGATGCCGATGTCTTGGTCTCGATCACGTTCTTCTTCTCATCCAGTATCGATACCTTGGCATCCGACAGCACATTACCCGTCTTGGCGTCCTTTACCGTGGTCACGATCTCGGTCGAGCACACGGGGTTGGCCTGGTAGATGTTGTCGTTGCCGTCGCGGTTGCTTGAGAAGAAGCCCGTCTTTTTCGTGTCGTTGTAGGAAAAGGCGAAGTCGTCCTTGGCCGTGTTCACCGGGGCGCCCACGTTGGTGGCCTCCCCGTTCCCTTTGAGGTCGATCACGAACACGTCAAGTCCCCCGAAGCCGTTGCGGGCGTCCGAGGAGAAGTACAGCTTCTCCGATTCGGTAACGCTCGGGAAGCCCTCGTTGCCCTCGGTGTTGATCCTGGCGCCCATGTTCTCGGGCGTGCCGTAGCTGCCGTCGGCGTTGACCGCCACCTTCCAGATGTCGTAGCCGCCCGTGGTGCCCGCCATGTTCGAGGAGAAGTACAAAGTCTTGCCGTCCTTGGAGAGGCTCGGGTTGCTGGCCGAGTGCTCCTTGCCGTTGAAAGGCAGTTCCTTGAGATCGCCCCAGCTCTCGCCGCTTTTGGTGGCCTTGTAGAGGTAGACCTGGCCCATCTTCAGTTTGTTCTTCTTGTCCTTCTCGAACTCCTTCTCCTTGAAGCTCTCGCTGGAGAAGTATATCGTGTTGCCGTCGGCCGAGACCGTGGCCGGGCCCTCGTGGAAACGGCTGTTCACCCCCGATACCGGCGTGGGCTCGGCGAAGGTGCCGTCGGCGTTCATCACCGCCACGTACAGGTCCAAAAACGGCTCCTCGTTCCAGCCGTAGGTCTTGCGCGCCTTGTTGCGCGCCGAGGCGAAGTACAGGTGGTTGTCGTTGGTAAGCACCGCACCGAAGTCGCTCTTGTCGCTGTTGATGGCCAGTATCCTGTCATCGAAGAGTTTGGCCTGCGCCCTTAGTCTGGGAAGGTAGTTCGGGTCCGCCCTGAACTCCTGGGCGCGCTTGTCGTTCGGGGCAAGGCCGGCGAACTTTGACATCTGCGCGTTGGCCTTCTCGTACTGGCCTTCCGCCTTGAGCATCTGGGCGTAGTGGAAATACGTCTCGGCGTCCTGCTGGGTCTCGGTAGCCCTGGCGTACCAGCGCACCGCCTCCTTGCTGTTGAAGACGTTGTAGTAGCTCTCGGCAAGCTGGCGGTAGACGTAGGCGTCGCCCTTGTCCTTCTCGGTGAGCTTCAGGTAGGCCTCGGCCGCGTCCACGTATTCCAGGCGGTTGTAGAGCTTGTCGGCATCGGCCGTGTCCTTGTTCTGGGCCGTAAGGGATGTCCCCGTAAGCGCCAGCCCCAATAGTAGTATGTGTATTCTTTTCATTCTTGAGTGTCGCTTTAGGTTAGAAATAACGTGGTGAACGGGATACCTTCTTGGCATACGGGATATCGAAGAGCAGGATGATCTCGTGCGAGGCCGGCGTGCTCACCTTCAGGTCCGAGACGATGTGGTCGTAGGCGTAGCCGATGCGCAGCACGTTGGGGATGATACCTATGTTGGCCATCACGCCCCACGAATCCTCCAGGCGGTAGGTCGCGCCCAGCTCGAAGCGGTCCAGGTACAGCCCGTTGAGGGAGATGTCGTAGCTCGTCGGGGCATCGAAGCTGCTCTTGACCATAGCCGAGGGCTTGAGCTTGAAGTCCTCGCTGAGCCTGAACACGTAACCTCCCGTGAGGAAGTAGTGCAGCGCCTCCGAGCCGTAGCTCGTGCCGTTGAAGTCCAGGTACTTGCCTTTCAGCATGTTCGGAACCGAGAAGGCCACGTAGTAGTCCTCGGTGTAGTAGAAAAGGCCGGCCCCCACGTTGAAGATCGTCTCGTTCGGGTTGGCCCCGCCGAAGACGCCGTCACCCACGTCGGGAAGCGTCGGATAGATCGTCTGGAAGTCCACCTTGTGAAAGGTGGCGCCACCCTTGATCCCGAAGGCCAGGCGGTGCTCCCCGCCAAGCTCGAGCGTGTAGGAGAAGTCCGCGTATACGTTGGTCTCCTCCACCGGGCCGATCTTGTCGTTGATGGCCGAGAGCCCGAGGCCCACGTTCTTGCCCACCGGGGAGTGGATGAAGAACGTTCCCGTGGTCGGGGCGTCCTCGATGTCCACCCACTGCTTGCGGTAGAGGATACCCCCGGAGAGGCTCTCCTTGCTGCCCGCGTAGGCAGGGTTCATCACGTTCATGTTGTACATGTACTGCGTGTAGTGCGGGTCCTGCTGCGCATGGGCCGTGAGTCCCAGGGTCGCGACGATCGCCGTGATAAGTAATTTCTTCATTTGTGTGTATTTTTTGTGATGGCCCGCGGGATGCCGCGGGCCTTCCCTTTTCTAGTTTTTCCTGTTGATGTAGATCCAGCCCGTCTTGGTAGGCTCCCCGTCGTTGCGCTCGATCACGTAGTAGTACGTGCCGTCCGGAAGCTCATCGCCCTTGTCGCTCTGCCCCTTCCACTGGTTGGTGTAGTTGGTGCGCTCGTAGACCTTGCCGCCGTAACGGTTGAAGATCTGGAGCTTGCGAACGTTGAAGCCGTCAAGGTCGAAGTAGTCGTTGGCGCCGTCACCGTTGGCAGAGATACCCTTCTGGATCGTGCAGCTCGTGGTCGTGGCCACGAAAGGCTCATCGCCGCTGCAGCCCGAGACGCTCACCGTGAGCGT
>NZ_SEBS01000039.1 GCF_004211145.1 Flavobacterium sp.
CCGTTGTTTCTCCAGATAACGAAATTCTCACCGCCGCGCGCGTTGTTCGTCGCGTTTGCAGAACCTGATGAAAGGAAGGCGTTATCGGTAAATTTGATGATCGTATTCTCAGCAAGGTCAACCCAAGTCACGAATGCGAACGTATCAGGCGCGTTGTATTGGAACCCGAGGATAGACAAGTCGCCGATCGCCAAAATGCTTGGTCCTGCCACGATATCGGCGGTCAATCCTGTCGGTTGTGGGTTGATGATATAATTCAGTCCTGCAGCGCCACCGACGGTCGACGTAGAAGTGACAGCGATGTCAGTCCCGATTGCCGACTGTGCGAATGTTCCCGTTCCCACGAGCGTCGCGACATCGGGTGAAATCACGCCTTGTAGCGTTCCCGTGATCGTGGCCGCGGTAGTTCCGTCGAATGATTTGTCGACGGCTTGAGCATTTAGGATTGTCAATGAAGCAGGAGTGATGTCGGCCGAAACATCGGTCGGTTGGATCGCCGTGTAGTTTCCTGCCTGGGCGCCTGAAAGCGTATAACCTGAAACAGTGATAGGTTTTGACGTCCCAACGTTTTTGTTGTCGAAAAGTCCTGTCGGTGTTCCCGAAACCGTTACCGTGTCGCCCGCAAGTACGCCGTCCAATTCAGGAGTTCCTGAAACCGTAGCGTTCGCGTTTCCGTCGTAGACTTTATTTTGAGCCGTTACTCCGAAAACCGTAACCTGCAAAGGCGTGATGTCGGCAAAAAGACCTGTCGGCTGTGTAAGCGCGTAGTTCGTAGCGGCGCTTCCGGTCAACGTGAAAGCAGTCGTTACTTCGATGTTGATTGCTGCGTCCGATGTAGCGAAAAGCCCGTCGGCGTTAGAAAGCGAAACGTCGTCATTGTTTACGATTCCGATCAAATCACCGCCGATAATCGTCGCGATAGGATTTCCGTCGTACGGTTTGTCGCTCGCAACCGCATTCTCAACCGTCAATGTTTTTGCGGTGATGTCGGCGTTCAAACCCGTTGGTTGCGAAAGCGTATAGTTTGAAACTTCAGTTCCGCCAAGCGTCGATGTCGATGTGACTTCGATGTCTGTTCCGACGAATGCAGTCGCGAAATCCGCTGAAAGAGTTACCGTGACATCGTCTGAATTGATGACGCCTGAAAGCGTTCCCGTGATCACCGCGTCGTCATTCCCATCGTATTCTTTATTTTGTGCGGTAGCCGATGTGATCGTCAATTCTTTAGGAAGAACCATCAACGCCTGCGCGACCGGTTCAGCCGAATCGTACGTCAGATCGCCCGTTTGCGTAGCCGTTATGGTTGTCGAACCTGCGTTCAAAACCGTCACGACATTTCCTGAAACCGTCGCAACGTTTTCGTTTGAACTGCTATAAGAAACAGTCAGGTTGGAACTTGCCGAAGCCGTAAGGTTGAAAGCCGCAGTTCCGTAAGTTACGTCGGCCAAAGCCGCGAACGTAATGGTTTGATCGAGCAATTCGCCGGCTGAAATATTTGCCGTCAGGCCGGTCGGCTGCGTCAATGTATAGTTCGAAATGTCGCCCGTGATGAAACTCGTCGAAGTCACCGCGATGCCAAGCCCGACTTCAGGCGACGCGAACGTTCCCTGCAATGTCAGCACGACGTCGTCAGGCGCGATCACGCCGTCCAAAGTTCCCGTGATTACGGCCGTAGTGTTTCCGTCGTATACTTTGTTCTGGGCCGTCGCGTTTAGGATCGTGAGTGCTTTTGCCGTGATGTCGGCAGTAAGTCCTGATGGCTGGATCAGGTTGTAGTTCGCTGCATCGGCGCCGAAGATTGTCGAGAACGACGTCACCGGAATGTTGTTCGCCACAAACGAATTCGCAAATGATGCCGAGGCGTTCAAAACTACTTCATCGGGAGAAATCACGCCGTTCAAGGTCGCTGTCAGAATGGCTTCGTTCGATCCGTCGTATGTCTTGTCACTTGCTGAAACCGAAGAAAGCGTGAGGTCTTTCGGCGTGATGTCGGCCGTCAAACCCGTCGGTTGCGCAAGCGCGTAGCTCGATGCGTTCGTACCTGAAACCACGAGGTTTGAAGTCACGGCCTTCCCGTTTTCAACCAAGAAGTCCCCGAAAGTTCCGCCGCCTGTAAGCGTGATCGCGTCGCCGTTGACTGTTCCGACGGGAGTCGCGCCTGTGATGGTCGCCGCGATAGTCCTGTCGTACGTCTTGTTTTGCGCAGTCGCACCTGAAACCGTCAAGCCTTTTTGGGCAACCGTACTTGAAGCCGTCGCCTTATCAGACGTTGCTGTTCCCGATATGTGCGTGATATTTCCCGAATACGTTCCCGCAGGAGTCGTGGCGGCCAAACGCACATAGATGGTCGTAGTCGCAACCGATCCACTTGCTGGCGTCAATGTTTGCGACGTTGCGTACGTTCCAGTTGCCCCATTTTTGGAAATCTCGAATCCCGCAGGAGCCGTGATCGTGATGTCGGTAGTTCCGAGGTTGGAACCTGAAACCGTATATGACGTTGGAGTAGGCGATGCCGTACCGTACGTGGTGTTCACTGCTGACAAAGTTCCGATCGTCGCGATGGCCGGAACTGAAGCTCCCGTGGCTGAAAACGTTATGTCGTCTATGGCGAGGCCGTCGTCGTTACCCGCGTCGTTTATGTCGGTCCAGCGTATCACAAGATTTTGACCTGCGGGCCAGTTGATTCCCGTTACCGTATACGTCAATGTCGTCCTGAAACCCGCTGCGTTTCCGTCTTTCGCGGCATCAGCGGTAGTGTTGTTTACAGGTGCCGTAAAGTCAAGGTTCGATACATTCGTGAACGTACCTGACGTGACCGATGATGAATTGATCGCATAGGCAAACGTCAACTTGTTGAAAACAGCGCTTGCGTTTCCACCATCTCTCCACTGTTCGCCCGTGTAGGTCAACGTGAATTGTGTGAGCGGCGCCCCGGTGTCATTCGTAAAAACGGCTCCGTATTGAGAAGTCAGGCTGCCCGATGCGTACGAACCGAGTGCTCGCTCATTACTTGACGTCGCCCCGTAAAAAAACGTGTCGCCCGTACTTGACGTTCCATTGTCGACGCGTAAGTTGGCGCTGCCATTAGCATTTGCACCAGCTTCGACGAACTGCCAACCGCCCGGTAAAACTGAAGGAGCGATAAGCGTGCCGTTGGACGGAACCGGAGACAGGAGATCGTTGAAATTCTGTGTGTAGTCGGACGCCGCCGAAGAATACGAAATCTGTGCGTTACCGGTCGATAAAACCAGAAGCGCAACTAGCAATGTGAAAAGGCCCATGAAGCGCCTTTCCGGCAGTGTCGCGAGATTTTTTCTCCCGACGCCAGCCTTCCCAAAAGTTTGATTCAAATCAGAATCGGGTAAAGTTGATTTCATTTATTGATTGTTTAATTATTTGTTTTGAGTCGCTAAATTATATCGTTGGAGACACAATGCCCGAACCTGAATGTTATCGCTTCGTTAATAAAAAACGATGTGGCAGGTCAGCGTTTTTCTGGGCATTTTGTCGATATTTTTTGGTTGCGGAATTTATAGGATCACTTTTTTGGTGACGATTTTTCCTGCATCGGTCGTGACTTGCACCACAAACATTTGTTGCCTGGCTTCGAACGGAAATGCGATACGGTCGCTCGCGATGTTGTTGAATCCGACGAGTTTCTTCCCGTTCAAATCGTAAACCGTAACATCGGTCAAGATCACGCCATTCGATCGTACGACGGCATTCTGCGAATCGCGATATACGATGATGTCATTTTCGCCAACACCGAAATTTGGATTCCCAAGCAATCCGTTTTCATAGTGGATCACGAACCGATCGTCAAAAGTTCCCGCCTCGGTTTCAAAGCTATACGACGAATCTTTGAGGTTGTGGATAACGCCCAGCAATTTGTCTTCGAGGAAAATATCCTCGTCATCGAACAAGCCTTGGGTTTGCATCAGATTGATCTCGTATGTTCCCGCCGCGTTCGATCGGAATCCCATCGGAACGACATCGGAAGGGGAAAACGGCAAAGCGCGACCTTGTATCGAAAGTTTTTGCGCCTCGAGGATCGAATAGAAATTCGCCGACACCGAACTCTCGAAAAGCTGTCCGTCATAACCGTTGTCGAAACCGTTCGTCGCCCCGTCTATGTAACCCAGAAGCGCTTGCTTGTAAAAGCCGTCGGCGTTTTTGAACTCGAGCCAAAAGCGATCTTTCTGCGTGGATGCGCTCCTGAAGAATTGGTCGTTGTTGCCCACGACGCGCATCGAATTTTTGAGTTTGGCCGTACCTGTCGCGATTCCCTTTATGAAAAACGATTGGCCGGCCGCGATGTAGCCGTTCGGAACGCTGTTGTTCGCACCGTTTGAAGGAGCCGTTCCCGTTCCGCCGGTGTAATTGTACGTCGCGTAATCGCTGAAGATGTATTGCAGGTTCGTGACCGCCGTGTTGTGCGTCCACAAGTAGATCGTGGTTCCGGTTCCAAGTGCGGCCGCATTTTCGCTGTCGGACATCAACAGGTCGGCATCGATCGCGCTCGGATATGGATTTCCGACGAGATTGAAATCGTGCGCGCCGTTCACGATGATCGGAACCGTGAATTCGCCGTTATTCGGTACGCCGTTGAAATTCGCGTGATAGACGACGGGCATGAACTGGTCATAATCATCGGGACCTCTAAAAATATAGCCTTTGCCCGGATCCATCGTGGTCGTATTCGGATTCGCATTCACCCAGGCATAGGTCGTGGCGTTGAACCAATAGAACTTATCCTGGCGCGTCAACGGAGAAACATTGATGAGCAACTGGTTTTGCACAGGCGACGCCCAATAGGTGTAATCGAATTTGCGGATCGGCGTCGTGTCGCGCTTGTACTGGATGTTTCCGATGTTCGCGACGTTATTCGTCTGTACCAGCGAAGCATTGTTCTCGAACGTCAGTGTACCTGCGTTGATCGTCAACGAGTTGAGCAATACGAGCGAATCGTCGGGCTGGAAATTCACGTTGCCCGAATTCACGATGGACGCGCATCCGATCAAATCACCGTTTGAGATATAGTCGCCTTCAAAGACGATGGTCTTTGTACCGTCGGGCGCGCCGTTGCTCCAGCTAGATCCGTTCCAGGTCGTCGAATTCAAGGCGATCGTCACCACGTTCGAAAACGCCACCGAACAGCCCGGATATTGCACGACTGCCCTGAAATAAGTGGTTTGGGAAATAGTTCCGATGTTGGCCGATGTCAATGTCGAAGCAGTAACGGCAATATCGCTCACGTTCACGGTAAACGCGAAATCGTCGGCTCTTTGCCATTTGACGATGTTTCCCGTTTGTCCGATGAGGTTCAGGCCTGCGGCAAGCGATCCGCCACAAATGATTTGGTCGGCAGAAATCGTTCCCGCAACCGTCGCGGGCAAAACGGTAAACGCGCCTGAGACCGAGCTCTTGACCGCCGGCGTACAGGCGCCGCTCACGATCACATAATAATATAAAGTCCCGACGGTAGCCGACGATGGCGTGTAAGAAGAACTTGTCGAACCATTTGCAATTTCAGAAGCCGAAGCGAGTTGCGTTCCGCCCGAATTGGAAGCTGTCGCATTGCTGTACCATTGATACGTAGCGTTCGTTCCCGTCGCCGTCACCGAAACAGGCGAAAATGCCGTTCCCTGACAAGTCGTCTGTAAAGCCGTGCCGGGCTGGCCGCCGATTGCCGGAGCCGTGTTCCGTGTAAATGTGTACGGTCCGGCGACTTTCGTGCAACCGTTCCCGTTCGTGTACGAATATGTAAAAGTCGTCGATGGACCCGAATATGAGCTTCCGATGCTATAGATTCCGCCCGCGGGAGATCCGCCCGTCATCGTCACGGCTCCGGTTGAGCAGGTCGCGATATTGGTGGCCGAAACGGTCGGCAATGGATTTACGGTGATCACAGCCGAACCTGAATTTCCCGTTCCCACTACGCTGTTCGCGTTCGTAACCGACACGATAGAATATGTCGTATTGGTTGTCGGAGAAACCGGAATATTGGTATTGCTTACATAATTATTGATCGTGAAAGTCGTGCTGCCGTTCGAATATACGAGCGTAAATGGGCCGGTTCCGCCCGTGATCACAGCCTTGATGCTGGCCGATCCGCCTGTGCAGATTGCCGTCGTTCCGCTCATGACCGATGCCGTCGGACCAGGAAGCAACGTTCCCGTGAATGCGACGTTATCAAATCTCCAGGTTCCGACCGTACTTGCGGCTACCGCGGGATCCTCGACGCTTCTGAATTCGGTGGTTCCATTGTAGAACGCCGCCACGATCCGCACTCCGAAATTCGGATTGTTATTCGCTCCGGTGATCGATGACAGGTTTACGGTAAGCCTACGGAAACGGTCGCCCTGCGTATTGGTTTGGAAACGTCCGCCGTTGAACGAGCCGTCGCAATTGCCTGTATTGACGCCGTTCATCGCGAAGTTTATCCACGTCGATCCGTTGAGCGTATATTGAAGTCGGACCGTATTCGGAGCCGTGTTAGACCAACGTTGGTCCCAAGTGAAGTAGATGTTTTGATAGCCTGCGGTCGAAGCTGAAAACTGTGCTCCGTTGCTTTCGTTCACACTTCCCGGATTAAACGGGTTGAATGCCCAGGCCGATTGTCCTGAAACCTGCGCCCCGCAACCCGTGCCCGTCATTCCTGTTTGGATCAACGGTGTTATCGTGCCGCCTCCATTATTTATGATGGCCGAGGTTCCCGTTCCGATGTTGGGCGTAGGATTCGTGATGCTTCCCAGTTGAGGTTCGTAAGTCCACGACGCAATTTGCGCGCTGGAAGTTACGCCTAACAGTAATAAAAAAATTGACAGAAGTATCGAAAAATACGTTGATCGTAAAGATTGTCCCATTATGCCTCAGTTTGTTTGCGAGGTAAATGTATACAAGCTGTCAACTCCTACCCAAACAGTTGAAATTATACTATCGTTAACGAATTGTAAACATGCACTTAGGCGACGCTTTTGTGTAATTTGTCGATATCCGAGCATAAAAAAACCGATGAGTCGTATCATCGGTTTCTTACATTATTTTTTCTTCTTCTTGCTTTTCGCTTTTTCTTTCTTTTTAGCCTTCTCTTTTTTTGCCTTTTCCTTTGCCTTTTCTTTCTTCTTCTTGGCCTTTTCTTTTTCGCGGGCTTTTTCCTTTTCCTTTTCCTTTTCCTTTTTGGCTTTTTCCTTTTCGGCCGCCTTCGCTTTCGCCTTCTTCTCTTTGTCCTTATCCATTTTCTTCGTTTTTTTCTTTTTCTTCGGCTTTGCTTCGACTTGTGCAATTAGAGTAACGTTGTCAGTAGACGGAGTTTTTTGCTCAATTGTTTCGGTTTCAGGAATCATTTCAGTATGCTCTTCGGCCGACGTTTCCGCGACCGCAGGTTGAACTTCAGGAGTTGACGCCTGATTCGTTTCTTCGTCCTTTTGCGCCGCTGATGTCGTGGCCGGTTTTCTTCTTACTGCCATATGGCTATTGATTTTGGTTTTCGTAAAAGTACGGCTAAATAAAACGCGCCAATGTTAAGTTTTACTTGTCCGACCGACTTCAAAAAAGCCGTTTCCAAATAAAAATTCATCAATGTTCGTGTTCGCCTCCGCCTTTCATCGCCGACAACAGATAAAACGCGCCTTTCGTCACGATTCTCGCATCGGCTGGGATATTCTCGAGGAATTTGATAGCCGTGTAACCCAGATCAGTAGTTCCCGGGACGACCTCGACAGCCATGAAATGCACCTCTTTATGCGTCGTTGCATGTTGTTTTTCGTCGACGTGGTTTTCGTCAAGCACAAAAACGAAATATTTTTCGGCGTTACGAACCACGGCATCTTTCGGGAGCGCCGGCAGCGTCGAATTTTTAATGTTGATGTTGGCCGACACATACATGCCTGAAATCAAGCCTTTAGCGTTTTCCTCATTGATTTTCGCATGTACCGCAACCGTCTTGCTCTCGTTCGAAAACGATTTGTTGATGCCGAAAATCTTGCCTTTGATCGCTTTATTCGATTGGTTGGTCAAGACGAAATCGACTTCCTGTCCGATCGAGATGCTGCCCAAATCTTTCTCGTACACGTTCAAGTCCAGATGCATTTGGCTGTTGTCGACGATTTCGATAAGCGGAATTCCCGTTTCAGCGAACGCACCTTTCGAGATGTTTATCTTGCCTACATAACCGCTGATCGGAGAAACCAACGGAAACACCGAGCTATTGCCGCCAACGCTCACGTTCAACGCCTGTAGTTTCGATTTGGCCGACTGGGCGCGCGATTTCTCGACAGCCAATTTCGACTTGACTTCCTGAAAGGTTTTGCGGGGATTCACGTTCTCGTCGCTCAGGGTTTTTTGTCGGTTGAACTCCAATTGCAGGTATTCGATGTTCGCCATGGCCGAATTATATTCCTCGCGGATTTCGACAACTTCAAGATTTTGTATGGTCGCGAGCACTTTTCCCTTGTTGATGAACGTGCCTTCAAGTACGAAAATATCTTTCACGACACCACTCATGAGCGCCGACACGTTCGCGGCGTTTTGGGGCGGAACTGTCGTGTAGCCGTTCGCCTTGATCACCGCGTTGAGGTTGCGGTTTTCCACGATTCCCGTTTCTATGCCGATGGTCTTGAATTGGTCTTCCGTAAGCGTGACCTCATTTTCCGGGGTTTCATCATGACTTTCTTCGGCTTCTGTTTTTTTGTCATTGCAAGACGCAAATGCGAACAACAGCGAGGTCGTAACGATTGCGAGTTTTATTTTCTGGATGGTTTTCATATGTCGTTTCATGTCTTATTCGTTGGAAACTGATGGGAATTGGAGATTGATCGCACTCTGGTTGTACAGGTTCAGGGTTTCGGCGTATTGTTTTTTGATGTCGATCGCCTGGTTCAAAAATCCGATGTAAACCCAATAACCCATGTCGCCGTTGGCATAGCTTTTTTGTGCCGTCGCGATGATTTGTTCGGCGTATTGCGTGCCTTCATTCTTGTAGTATTCGAGTCCTTTTTTCTGTTTTTCGAATTCGTTTTGCAATTCCTCGCGCTTTAACCTCATTGCGATCTTGCTTCTTTCGAGCTCAAACTGCGTTTGTTCGGCACCGATGGTCGACGCCTTTGCACGCGCTTTGTTGGCTCCACCGAACAACGGCAATTGCACGCCCGCGAAGATTCCCTGATAATAGAACTGCGTATCAATGCTTTGGGCGAAATAGCCCATTCCGACTTTTGGCAATCGCATCGCCTGAAATGCCTTGGCTTCATTTTGATATACCGAGATTTGCTGTTGATATAAACCGTAAAGCAATCCATCGGGTTTTGTATTGTCGATTGCGTCAGTCATTTGATATTCGGGCGATTGCGTTTCGATCGGAACGATATTTTCGTCGGTCTGAAGGAAATACTGCAACTGCTTTGCGTAGATGTCGAGGTCATAGACGAGTTGGGCCTCGCGCGTCTCGATTTCCTTCATCTTGGCTTTGGCGCTGATGACTTCGATTTTTCCGCTTTCGCCCGTCTCGAACCGCAGTTCGGCATTTTTGAGAAACTTCGTGTAGATGACGGCCAGTTCGGCATTGAGTTTTTTAACCGAGACGCCGTACAAATATTGGTAATAGGCGAGGGAAACGGCCTTCTCGATCTCGTATTCCGATATTGCCTTGCGCTTTTCGGCGAGCTTCACCAGTTCCTGTTGAAGCCGACGGTTCGGTCCAATGGTTCCGACAGGAAAATATTGCTGAATTGAGATATTGTGGTCGTAATCGGCGCTGTTGAACTGTCCGCCCTGATATTGGACCTGCAGCGGCTCTGATTGGAAAGCCGTTTTTTTAAGTACCGTCTGTTTCTCGATTTCCTTGGTCGCGACCTTCAATTCACTGTTGTTTTGCCTGGCGATAGAAATGGCTTCGGGCAAGGAAACCTGCCTGGTTTGAGCAAATGACGCGCCCGTCGCGACCAGCAGCAAAGCGGTCAAAGCCTTTTTTGAAAATTTCGTTTTCATTTTCATTCCGTTTTCAGATAATAGATATAAGATCGGCAATACGATCAAGGTCAGTAATGTTGCCGACAACAATCCGCCGATCACCACGGTGGCCAACGGTTTCTGGACTTCGGCGCCTCCGCTTGTGGAAAGTGCCATCGGCAGGAAACCCAGCGATGCGACCGCGGCAGTCATGAGCACCGGGCGCAAACGCACTTTCGTTCCCGTGATGACGCGTTCCAGCGCATCATCCATGCCTTCAGCCTTTAATTGGTTGAAATACGAGATTAGTACGATCCCGTTCAGAACCGCAATACCGAACAACGCGATGAATCCGATTCCCGCCGAGATACTGAACGGCATCCCGCGCAACGAAAGCGCGAAAACACCGCCAATGGCCGACAATGGAATCGCCGTGAAAATAAGCGCGGCCTGCCTGAAACTGCGGAATGTGAAATACAACAATATCAGGATAAGCCCGAGCGCGATAGGCAACGCGACCGACAAACGTTTGTTGGCTTCGATGAGGTTTTCGAATTGCCCGCCGTACGTGATGTAGTAACCTGCGGGAAGCTCGTAGCCCGATTCGAGTTTTTGCTGGATTTCCTCCACGACGCTTTTCACGTCGCGTCCTCGTACATTGAGACCGACAGTGATCCTTCGTTTGCCGTTCTCACGAACGACCTGAACGGGACCTTGTTCATATTCGATCGTCGCGACTTGCGAGAGTGGAACCTGTTGGCCGTTGGGCAACGGGATGAACAGGTTGCTGACGTCCGAAAGATCGGTGCGGTTTTCCTTTTCCATTCGCACGACGACGTCGAAACGTTTGTTGTCCTCATAGATTTTGCCCGCGATTTCACCCGCGAACGACGAGCGGATTATTTCGTTGATGTCGGCGATATTCAATCCGTAGAGCGCAATTTTGTTGTAGTCGTACTTGATCGTGATCTGAGGCAAGCCCGTTACTTTGTCGGCCTTCAAGTCGCCTATGCCGTCGATTTTCCCGATTTTGAGGATCATTTCTTTGGCCTTGCCGTCGAGCACTTCGAGGTCGTCCCCGAAAATCTTTATCGCGATGTCGCTTCGGCTTCCCGTCATGAGCTCATTGAAACGCATTTGGATGGGTTGGGAAATCTCTATCGACGCGCCCGGAATCTTTTCCATTTCCCGTTTGATCAGCTCGGCAAGTTCTTCCCAATTGTCGGCACTCGTCCATTCGCTTTTCTCCTTGAGTACGATGATGAGGTCGCCGCTTTCGATAGGCATCGGGTCGGTTGGGATTTCGCCGCTTCCGATCTTGGTCACGATGGTTTTTATTTCAGGGAATTTAGCCTTGAGCATTTTCTCGTACGCTGTAGTGGTTTTCACCATCTGCGACAAGGAACTTCCCGTCATGATCGTCGCGTTTATGGCGAGGTCGCCTTCTTCGATCGTCGGGATGAATTCGCCTCCCATTCGGTCAAAAAGCAACGCCGCGACCACGAACAGGGCAAGCGAAACGGCGAGCACGGTTTTCTTGAGCGCCAATGCTTTTTGGAGCAAAGGCGAATAGAGGCGTTCAAAACGCGCCATCATGCGGTCGCTGAAATTTGTTTTGTGCTCGGTTTTCTTGGAGAGGAACAGAGCGCTCATCATCGGGACGTAGGTGAGTGAAAGCAGGAATGCGCCGATTACAGCGAAACCGACCGTGAGCGCCATCGGTTTGAACATTTTTCCCTCGGTGCCGACCAAAGCTAAGATCGGAACATAAACGATGAGGATTATGATTTCCCCAAAAGCCGCGCTATTCCGGATTTTCGACGCCGATTCGAACACTTCGGAATCCATTTCCGATTGTGTCAACCGGCCTGTGCGCCTAAGTTTGAGCAGATGATGCATCGTAGCTTCGACGATAATAACGGCTCCGTCCACGATGATTCCAAAGTCGATCGCGCCCAGGCTCATGAGATTACCGCTTATGCCGAATGCGTTCATCAGGATTACCGCAAACAGCATCGCCAACGGAATCACCGATGCGACGATTAAGCCCGCGCGCAAATTGCCCAGGAACAGAATCAGCACGAGGATTACGATCAGCGCACCTTCAATGAGATTTTTCGTAACGGTTCCCACGGCATGGTCGATGAGCTTTCCGCGATCGATGAACGCTTCGGCCGTGACGCCTTTGGGCAATGTCTTGTTGATCTGTACCATGCGATCCTTGACGCGCTCCACGACCTCGCTTGAATTCGCGCCTTTGAGCATAAGCACGAGTCCGCCCACGATTTCGCCCTTGCCGTCTTTGGTAGTCGCACCGTATCGAATCGAAGTTCCCTCGCTCACTTGCGCTACGTCGCGTATCAGAACGGGCGAACCATTCCTGTTCTTGACCACGATGTTGCCAAGATCGCTGATTCCCGCCGCCATTCCCACGCCTCGGATGAAATAGGCGTATTGGTCTTTTTCGATGTACGCGCCTCCCGTATTCTGGTTGTTCTTTTCAAGCGCGTCGAATATTTCAGAGATCGTGACGCCCGAACTGTTGAGTCGGTTCGGGTTGACCGAGATTTCGTATTGCTTGAGGTAGCCGCCCCAGGTTGAAATTTCGGCCACGCCTTCGATTCCCTGTAATTGCGGGATGATGATCCAATCCTGGATGGTGCGCAGTTGTGTCGCATCGTATTTTGTCTCGTATCCTTTTTGGGCGTAGACGTCGTATTGGTAAATTTCTCCCAAACCTGTCGTGATCGGTGAAAGTTCAGGAGAACCGGCGTATTCGGGGATGTTTTCCTCGGCGTCCTTGAGTCGCTGAAATACTTGTTGACGCGCCCAATAGATATCGGTTTCCTCTTTAAAAACGACCGTGACTACCGATAATCCGAAACGCGAAATACTGCGCAGTTCAATGACGTTCGGAATTGTCTTCAGCGATTGTTCGACGGGATAGGTGATGAGTTGTTCGACTTCCTGGCTCGCCAATGTTGGAGCGGTCGTGATTACCTGGACTTGGTTGTTCGTGACGTCGGGCAGCGCATCGAGCGGCAATGTTTTCAATGAATAGCTTCCCCAACCGACCAGGATCAGGGTCAGCAACAGTATAACAAGTTTATTCTTTATACTGAATTGTATAATTCGGTCTAGCATGACTACATAATGAATGAGTAAAATCGAAAAGATTCCTGTTCGCGTAAGGTCGCGACTTGTTTACCCGTAATTACACGGGCGTCATTATGCTATCTGTGGCGGTTGCCAGATGCTACCTGAGAAGGAAGAGGCGAAAGGCGAAGTGTAATGGATTTCCTGCCTGATCGCAATTTCTAAGATGATCGCGGCCTGAAATGTTTGGATGTTTTCAAAAGTCAAAATTTGGGCGCCGCAGCAATTGCATACGCAAAAGGGAGAGCATTGGTCAGCGTGGGATTGGTCGTGATTCTCGTGATCGGTGAGAATCCGCACAGCATGGGCATCATTTTTCGTGACGTTCGAATCTGCGCAAGGCATACCTGAAAGGATCAGGAGAATAAACGACAATATGATGCTTGCTGTTTTCACTTCGGTAAAAATAGTAATTTATTTCAATCTGTGGATTTGCCGGCAAAGAAGTGTAATGCAATAAAAAACGGGAGAAACTTTTCAAAATCTAAGTTTCTCCCGTCCAGTGGAATCGCCGGGAATCGAACCCGGGTCCAAACAAGCAACTAATGGGCTTTCTACACGCTTATTTCCCGATTGGATTTTCGATGTCACGCTTGGCCAGGAAACAGCCACGAAACACTTATCTCCTTAAATTTCGAAAGTCCCGCGGAGCAAAGAACAATCTAGGTTTATTTTTACGGTTCTCCTTGACGGAACGCCACAAACCAGGGCTTTCCAGGAGAATTCAGCCTTCCTACCTGGTAGGAACGTGGATTAATCTTACTTTATTCAGATTAAGCAGCCAAAGCGTAGTTATTCTCGCCGTGTAAAAGTGTTGCAGCTTGGGATTAACGTGAATTGCTGCCTTCACGACGTGCTTACCGATCAATTGGTCTTGCTGTCAAAACCAGTCGACCCCAATTGTTTTGCAAAGGTAATTGAGAATGGACAATTGACAATTGATAATTAACAATTAATAATTAATAATTATTGGGGAGCTGTTCCCGCTGTTTGCTGTAGCCTTGCGTTGCAATTTGGTTTTTGCCCGCATTGTAAGTGGCTTCCTGCGGTCGCCCTTAAAACGCGGCAAAATCTCAAATTCCAATCGCAAGGGCTGCCGCTTCCATCGGGGCTAGGTCAATACCATTTGGACGAATCTTCGCTGCACTTTGCACCTTGCACTCTGCACTTCCTCAAAACCAAAAGATCCTTCAACGTTTCGATTCGTTCTCGAGATGGAGTTTGTACAGTTGCGCCAAATCCGAAAGCTTGTCGAATTTGTCGGAATATTTGACCGGCACTTCGGTCTTCCCTAAAGTAAACGACGTCAATTCACCCGATGCCATTTTCTCGCGCAGCGCGTCGGTCATGGGAATTGCGGCCGTGAGTTCGAGATTTTCAGATCCTTGCATGCAAAAAACTTCAATCTCGGGAAAGCGCAGTACACTTCCGTCGGTGAACAAAAGCACGACGCCTTTTGTGCGCTCACACGGTTTTGAAGCCACGCGCAGCACGAAATTGTTTTGGTTTTCATCGGGCGTTCGGTAAAATGAAACGCCTATCGAACCCTGGGCTTTTATATTGAGGTAAATCTCCTCCAAATTCAAACCGTTGAGTTTCCAGAACGGCGTCTGGCCGAAACAACTTGCCGAGATAAGGAGCACAAAAAGTAGTTTTTTCATGTACGGATACTATTAAAACAAAAGTGAATTTTCAGGAGCAATTCCCGCTGTTCGCTGTAGCCATTCGTTCTTAAAACGAATTTCCTCTGCACTTTGCACTTTGCGCTCCCTCAAAATCCGCGCTCGTCCCTGACCAATTTCTGCAACAACACGAAATTTTCGTTCTGCTCTTTGAATTTCACGGGCGTCTTTACATTTCCGATAGTGAATTCCAGGATTTCCTTTCCTTCAAGAATCTCTTCAAGTTTCGCAGTCAACGGAATTCGTGCTACCATATTTGCAATCGCGGGATTGAAAGCGCCGCATTCGATCACGGCGTCTGAGAATGTCAGGATCTCACCATTCACGAGTCGTAGCCTTAATCCTTTAAGGCCGTTGCAAGCCGGAGTCGAAGTGCGGAAAACCAATTTTTTATCCTGTTCCGCAGGCGATTTGAAAGTGGAAATCATGATCGAACTTAAGGGTTTTTCGAGTTCCATCTCAAAATCGACCTGAAACTGGGGATCGCGTTTCGCCGAAGTCTGCGCATTCGCAAATCCGATTACAAAAACAAAAGCAAGTACAATGTTTTTCATGGTGAAGTTTTTTAGGTTCTCAAATATAACGCAAAAGTCAACCTGTCTATTATTTCAGTATCAAATCGATGCGGAAAAAAAGCGTGAGAAAAGATTTAGGTTTTAAAAACACTCACGAAAAATGTGAGGGAAAATTCTAATTTGAAAAACACTCACAAGAAGTGTGAAAGAAATTTTTGAAGACAAACCTCCACACTATATTCACAAACTGAGTTTTCCAGTCGAATATACCAAGCGAAAAGCTTTCCCAGCGCAGCGTTTCCAAATTCCACAGCGCAGCATGTCTAAAGCGACGCGTGTCGATAGCGAAGCGTGTCTAAAGCGAAGCGCGTCTAAAGCAACTCGTGTCTAAAGCGCAGCGTGTCTAAAGCGAAGCGTGTCTAAAGCGAAGCGTGTCTAAAGCATAGCGTGTCTATTCCAAAACATCATCCTTATCCTTCTTAAACGGGTAATCCCCAAACAATGGCGCCAACTTCCTAACCATATACGGTTTGCGCGAAAACTTATTCGAAAGCGCCACGAACATCACTTTTTCCTTCTTCAAATTCACGTACGCCGACGTATTGCCGTGCCACCAACCGTTGTGAAAGTAAAAATGCTGGCCCGTAACCCATTCGATCATGCGAATCCCGAGGCCGTAGTTCTTCTCGCCTTTGTGCTCATAGCTGTATCCGACGTACGCCTGCTCGATGAGTTTCGGATTTAAAAAATCAGGAGAATAGCGCGCCATGTCGAACTTCATCAAATCGCGCGGTGTCGAATAAATGTTTTTGTCGCCGTAAACCGCATCGAGGAAATCCATGCCGATCTCGACGCCGTTTCCTTTGTACGAAGGAATGACTTTCTTGCGATCCTTTTCGTAATCCATCACGAATGTATCTTTCATGCCAAGCGGATCGAAAATCATGCGCTTCATCGCCGCGGGATATTTCAAGCCGGTTTCCTTTTCGATGATCAGCGCGAGCATCGCATAATTCGTGTTGCAATACGCGAAACTCTTGTCGGCCGGGCGATCCAAAGGAGTGTTGAACTTGATGAACAGGTCCAAAATATCACGGTTGGTCAAGATGTCCTTCTTGTTCCAGATTTCCTTTCGGTCAGCGTAATACGCGTAATTCGTAAGGCCGCTGCGATGGTTCAGTAACATGCGAACGGTGATCGCGGGGTACGGAAAGTCGGGTAGGATAGTGTTGACCTTTTGGTCGAGCTCGATGCGTCCTGCGTCGATCAATACCAGGATCGCGGTCGCGGTGAGCACTTTCGTGACCGACGCGATGTGTAAAGGCGTGGAGGCCGTCATAGCGATGTCGCGGTTCTTGTCGGCGATTCCCTGATACTTTTCGTACACGATCTGGCCGTTCTTGACCACGATGAAACTTAAATTTTCCTTATCGCTTTTCCAGTTCTTGTCCACGAATCTCTCGATGGCTTCGCGCTTTTTCCCTTTGTACTCGGGCGTAAGTTTCGGCCCCGTGATCTTGTAGGCGTCCATGTGTGGCAGCGTGTCGTTGTTTTTTTGCACGGTCGTCTTACCTTCGACGGGCGTTTCTTTTTTACATCCGCCGAGCAGCAAAGCAACAAACAAAAGACTATATAGGGAGCAGGCAATCCTGGAATTCATTCTCAAAAACATATAAAGCAAATATAACCAAACGGGTTGTTTCGAAAAGACGGTAGTTGTTAATGATTTTTTAAACTTTGTAACAAACACGCCGCAATACGTTGTAATTCAACAAAAAAATCCAAGTTTTATTGTGGATAAAAAAAGTTTTGACAACGATTTCGTAAACCGTACTTTTGGCACCGAAATTACAACGAACATGAAATTCGGAATCATAAGGGAACGCAAGAACCCGCCCGACCGCCGCGTGGTTTTTAGCCCCGAAGCGCTTGAAAAACTGCAAGAACAATGGCCTGAAGCCCAGATAAAAGTCGAATCTTCGCCGATCCGCATCTTCGGGGATCAGGAATATACCGACAAGGGTTTTGAAGTTACGGACGATGTCTCCGATTGCGATGTCCTGATCGGCGTCAAGGAAGTTCCCGTCGACGAACTCATCCCGAACAAAAAATACTTCTTCTTCTCGCACACGATCAAGAAACAGCCGCACAACCAAAAATTACTCCGGGCGATCCTCGACAAGAAAATCGATTTGTACGATCACGAAACCATCGTTAAGCCTGATCATACAAGACTTATCGGCTTCGGGCGTTATGCGGGAATCGTAGGCGCTTACAACGGAATCCGCGCGTTCGGCCTGAAATTCGAGCTTTTCGACTTGCCCAAAGCCGAAACACTTCGCGGCATGGACGAAATGGTGCAACGTCTAAAACGCATCACGTTGCCGCCCGTGAAAATCGTGCTTACGGGTTTCGGAAAAGTAGGAAGCGGCGCGAAGCACATCTTGGATGCCGTGAAAATAAAGGAAGTTTCGGTCGATGATTTCCTCAATAAGAAATATTCCGACGCTGTTTACACGCATATCGACGTACTGGATTATAACATCCGCATCGACGGAAAAGATTTGGGCAAAGAAGATTTTTACGCTCATCCTGAGGAATATGTATCCAATTTCGAGCGGTTCACGAAAGTGTCCGAAATCTTTCTGGCGGGGCATTTTTACGGAAACGGCGCACCTGTTATCCTGTCGCGCGAAATGCTGTCGAAACCTGACAACAAGATCAAGGTAGTCGCCGATATCTCGTGCGATGTCGCAGGCCCGATAGAATCCACGTTGCGTTCCTCGACGATAGCCGAGCCGCTGTACGGATATTATCCCGTTGAAAATAAGGAAGTCGATTTCTTCCATCCGGGCGCGATCGTCGTCATGGCGGTCGACAATTTGCCGTGCGAATTGCCCAAAGACGCGAGCGAAGGTTTCGGGGAAATGTTCCTCGAGCACGTGATTCCTGCGTTTTTCAACGGCGACAAGGACGGTTTGCTTGAGCGCGCCAAAATTACCGAAAACGGCCACTTGACCGAGCGTTTCTCGTATTTACAGGACTACGCCGGCGGCAATTGACCGAATCGGTTTCTTCAAGTCGTAAATTCTTATATTTGGACAAAACCTGCGGCAGTTGAAAACTCGTCTTAAATTCCTGTTCCTACTTTTCATCGCTTTCGGAGCGCGTGCGCAGGAATTGTTGCCGTTCGTGGAGAACTTCACCAAGTCACAATACAACGGCGACAATCAGGTTTGGAGCATTGCCCAGGGCGACGACAATGCCATGTATTTTGCGAACAATCATTATTTCTTGCGTTACGACGGCGTGAATTGGGAACGGTATGCGCTGTCGAACAATACGATCATTCGGTCCGTATTCGTGGACGGCGACAAGGTTTACACGGGTTCATACAATGATTTTGGGTACTGGAAGCGCGTGGCAGGCAAGATGGTCTACACATCGCTCGCCGTCGACAAAAAATATTTCAGCGAGTCGGACAACGAAGAGATCTGGAAAATTTTCAGCTTCGGAAACAAGCTGTATTTCCAAACCTTCAACGAGGTTTTCATCCTCGACAAGAAGACGAATGACGTAGAAAAGGTCAAGTTTCCGTATCAGATTTCGTATTGTTACGTCGCGGGGAATGAAGTCTACGTAGCCACGGTGCGCCACGGCATTTACGTGATGCGCGACACCAAATTCATCAAGAAAGAACGCTGGCTTGCCATTGAAGGCGATGTAATCCACAACATTGAATCGTTCAAGGGAAAGATTTATGTCTTTACGAAAAACAAAGGAATTTTCGTTGAAGAATCGGGTGAATTGATCGCGTGGAATAATCCGGTAAACAATAGATTGAAGAACGATATCGTTATATCGGCGAAATTCGTCGGCAGCGATGTGCTCGCGATCGGAACGGGCTTGCAGGGATTGTATCTCCTTAACTTGAAGAACAATACGTATCGGAACATCAATCGTGAAAACGCGATAAAGAACAACGCGATCCTGTCGCTCGCCGTAGATAAGGAAAACGATCTGTGGCTGGGTCTCGATAACGGTATCGCGCATGTTGAGATCAATTCGCCGGTGGAAGTATTTTCAGACAATTCGGGAATCGTGGGTTCGGTCTACGCGCTGTATACGATGGGTAACGGATTCATTTTCGTGACCAACCACGGGATTTTCACGTATCGCGACAATCAGTTGCAGCCGATCCCGAATTCGCAAGGCCAGGTTTGGGACATCTACAAACACGACGACAGGTTCGTGATCGGCCACAACGACGGAACCTATGTTTTCGACGGAACCGAATTGCGTAAAATCAATACCGTGAACGGAGGTTGGAAATTCCTGAAAAGCGACGTCGATGGCGTTTACTATCAATCGAATTATTCGGGAATCGCGCGCTACAAGGACATAAACGATCTTTCTAAATATCAGATTTTGCCCGGATTTACGAAGCCGGTCCGCAACATCGCCCAAAACAAACCGCTGGAATTATGGGCAGCCGATTATTACCGAAGCTTTTACAGAATCACGTTCGACGCGGATTTCAACGTCAGGAAAATCGAGAATATCTCTCGTCTTAATGGGATCGAGAACGATTACGGCGTGAAAATCCTAAAGTACAGGAATGAGCTGCTTTTCCTGATCAACAAAACCTGGTATACGTATAATTCGATTTCAGGCAAGCTTGTCAAGGATCCGGTTTTCAATGCGGCATTCAAGAATATTTCAGACATCATTCCCGTGGACGACGAGAGTTTCATAGTCCAGAACGACGAGCTGTTGTACGTGATCACGCAGTCGGGCAACCAATTCAAGTGGGAGTTGATTCCCGAGAAATATTACCAGGGCAAAGTCATCTTTGAAAATACGAAAGCGTACAAGTCAGGCGATGTGATCTATTTGAACCTCGACGACGGCTTCATCTCGTACAAACCCAAAGGGAACGCGGCAAAACAGCGCATTTCAGTTGAAGGTTTTTACAACGGCGATTTGATTACCGACGACACCTCGATCAAATACAATCAACCCGTGGAGTTGCACGTGATTTCGCAATATTTCGGCTTTAATCGGCCTAATCTGTATTATCGGCTCAACGAATCGGGCGACTATCTCAGGGTAAACCGCGGCCACCTGATCCTGAATAACTTGAGCGGCGGCACGCAGAATGTAAGCATTTACTCGTTCGATGGGAAGCGGTACGTCAAAGTCACCGATTACAAATTTTACGTGAACGTCCCGTGGTATTTTTCAATTTGGATGGTGTTGATCTACATCGCGGTCATCGCGGCAATCTTCTTCTTTTATTACCGATGGAACCGCTTCCGCACCAATCAAAAACTGGAATTGAAAGAAGAGGAACTCAAGCATCAGCGCGAGATCATAGAAATCGAATTGTCGAGGCAGAACGAACTCAACATGCAGGAGTACGAAAAGCACATTCTCGAGCTTGAGGTACAGACGAAATCGTCGGAAGTCGCCGGTAAGTCACTATCGATCGCCAAGCAGAGCGAGATGATTGAGAATATTGAGAAAATACTTGACAGCGAAGTCAACATCGGAAAATTAAAAAGCGAGATCAAAAAAGTCATCAAGTTCAATTCCTTGAATAAGCACGAGTGGGAATCATTCGAGTCTAACCTGAGCCAAATCCACAACGAATTTATCAAGAGCTTGTCGCGTCGGTTTCCACAACTTACCTCAAAAGACATACGTTTATGCATTTACCTACGCATGAATCTGTCTTCAAAAGAGATAGCGCCACTGATGAATATCTCTTTTCGCGGCGTCGAATTGCACCGCTATCGTTTGCGTAAAAAACTTGGCATTACCGCCGACGTGAACATTTCCAAATACATGCTTGGGATTTAATCCACATCGAAATTGTTCATATCGTATTTTGAAACACATTTTATTGCGTTTTTCGAATACATCAACACTACATCATTCATATTGCTTTACCTTATCATAATATCTTGTTAAACATTCTGTAAATCAATTATTTGTAAATTTATAGTTGTTAAATGATGTAGTGGCGTAGTAGCGCATCGTTAACAACTATAACGTTTGAATTTTTTAACTTGCCGTTGCTAACTTTTTAACAAATTAATTACATGAGAAATTTTATCTTTTGTTGTTTCGCGTTGCTTATGCTTCCGGCATTTGCGATGGCGCAAACGATTAAGGGGAAGGTGCTGGATGAGGCCGGCCTGCCCTTACCTGGAGTAAGTATCGCGAATATTGCTTCGGGCGCAAACACGATTACCGATATTGACGGTAATTTCTCCATCGCTGCAAACGCTGGCGACAAGCTGAACTTCTCGTTCGTCGGCTACTTGGATCAATCGGTTCCGGCTGCGGCTGAAATGAACGTGAAAATGCAGGTTTCGAGCACTGAACTGCAGGAAGTTGTGGTAAGCATCGGTTACGGAACGGCCAGCAAACGCGATTTGACGGGATCGATCGTCAAAGTAAGCGGTAAGGAAGTCGCCGACAAGCCGAACACAAATCCCGTAGCATCGCTGCAAGGAAAAGTTGCGGGACTTACCGTAGTGAACAGTGGCGCACCAGGTCAACAGCCTGACATTAGGATTCGCGGTACGATCAGCCGTTACAAGACGCAACCTTTGTTCGTGATCGACGGAATCTTCAACGACAACATGGATTACGTAAACCCTAACGATATCGAATCGATGGAAGTCCTAAAAGATCCTTCGTCGTTGGCGATTTTTGGGGTCAGGGGAGCGAACGGTGTAATCATCGTTACGACTAAAAAAGGAGTAATGGGAAAAACGATCGTCAATTTCGCTACATCTACAGGCGTCAAGACCATAACCGATACGCCTGACGTGACGAACGGCCCGCAATTCCGCGCGCTTTACGACCAGCAACGTATCAATCAGGGCGCAGATCCATATCCTTATTACAATCTGTACAACGCCAATACGAATTGGGTCGATGAGATCAAGGAATCATCACCTATGATTACGATCTACAACTTGTCTATCTCTAATGCCAACGATAAGAACAGAATTTATTTCGGTGCGGGTTATACTGAGGAAGAAGGTCTGATCAAATACGAGAAACTCAAGAAGTTTACGTTCAACGTAAATGACGAACTCAAAGTAAGCAACCGAATTAAAGTCGGTGCCGGATTGAACGGTTACGATGCGCGTTTACCGCAATTGCACAATTTTATTTCAGCATTGAACGCGACTCCATTGGTGGCGCCATTCAACGCCGAGCAAGGCCTGTACAATCAGTTGCCGAGCGAACTGGGCGGTGCTCAGATCGGAAACCCCGTAGCTGATCTCGAAGAAAAAAGAGATACGCAACTTAACCGCACGACGCGTTTCGTAGGGAATGCATTCGCCGAGATCACGATCCTCGACGGATTGAAACTTCGCGGAACCTATCTTGCCGATTTCAATTTTTCAAAAGGACGCGGTTATACGCCAGTTTTCAACGTGTATTCGGCTGAAAGCGATGAGGCGACTCCATATGGAGGTAACCAAATTACATCGGTTACGCAATACAAGAGTGATTTCCAGCAATTACAGCAAGAATTGTTGTTGACGTACGACAAGACTTTCGGAAAGCACGAATTCAAAACGTTGTTCGGTTACACAAGAAACGAATTGACGTACAGCTCGATGAACGGACGTGTAAACCAATATACGAACGCCGGTGCGGTCGCGATTCCGAACGATCCACGCTTTTGGTACATCGACGTTTCTCCATACGGCGATCCATTGTCACGTGTTTCTGATTCAGACGAATACGTAAGCGGAACAGTTTCTTATCTTGCCCGTATGCTTTATAACTACGACGGAAAATACCTTTTGAATGGTTCGATCCGCCGGGACGGTTCTTCAGAATTGCGCGAGTGGCAAACGATGTGGTCTGTGGGAGGCGCATGGGAAATCTCGAAGGAAAAATTCATGAGCAACCAAAAAGCATTTGATTTCTTGAAGATCAAAGGTTCGATAGGCGAGTTGGCGAATGCGTTTACGCCGATCAGATATCCTACCTATCCTGGATTCGTTCCGGGTGCTGAAGCGGTATTGGGTACCGAGCCTGGTCCAGGTCAACTTGCGGTGCCGTCATTCGTCGACGCATTCAGCGAGAATCCTAATTTGCGTTGGGAAAAAGTACAGTCGTATGAAGTCGGCCTCGAATTGGCGAGCTTCAGAAACAGATTTTCGTTCGAAGCGAATTATTATCACAAGACCACGAAAGACCTTTTGAGTTTCGTGACTTTGGGATCTGAAAGTTTCTTTGTCAATGCTGGGGAAATCATCAATAAAGGATGGGAATTTTCAGCTAGTTGGAAAGATAAAGTAGGAGATTTCACATACTCTCTATCCGGAAACATCACGACGATCGACAACGAGGTAAGTTCAGTATTCACTGACGGTTTCCAAATCTTCGACGGACAGTCGATCACAACGGCCGGTTTGCCGATCGGATCTTTTTACGGATATCAAGTGGAAGGCGTCTATCAATCGTACGCCGATATCCTTGCGTCTCCGCCAAGTTCATTGGGAAGCTATGACGTCGGGGATTTAAAGTACAAGGATAGAAACGGAGACGGTGTGGTAAATCAGGATGACCGTGGCGCAATTGGAAACCCAACGCCTGACTTCACTTACGGTGCATCATTGAACATCGCATGGAAAGGGCTTTCCTTGGGAGTGGATCTTCAGGGTGTTTATGGAAATGAAATCCAACGCGATTGGGGCAACGGATCAACATTCGCACAATTTAACTACAGAACCGCGCGTTTGAACGCATGGAATGGGGCCGGAACATCGAACTGGGAACCACGTCTGAACGATGCGTCTGGATACAACTCCAACAACAACTTTTCTACATATATGATCGAAGACGGAAGTTACGCGCGTCTACGAAATATCCAATTGGGTTACGATTTCAAACCCGACTGGATCAGCAAAGCGTACTTCCAAAGCCTTCGTTTGTACGTAAACGTACAGAATGCCGTAACTTGGAGTAAAAATTCAGGTTTCACGCCTGAATTCGGAGGTTCACCTACGCGTTTTGGAGTAGATACCGGCGGTTATCCGGTTCCAGCTGTTTATTCTATCGGACTTAATGCTACATTCTAAAAAAAAATGAAAATGAAAAGAACGAAATTTTTAAAAATCCCCGTTATCGCCTGCGCAGTTATTGCATTAATGACAGGTTGTGACGACAAAGAATTCCTTGACAAAAAACCTGAAGGTTATGCCACGGGTGACGAATATCCCGCCGGAGGTCTCGAAGCGCAAGTATTTGGGTTACTTGGCCGAATGAGAACTGAGGACGGTATCACCACATGGCAACGCTATTGGTTCCAAAGTATCCGATCGGACGATGCCGCAAAAGGCAGTACCGTAACCGATGCCGCCGCTTACGGAACTATTTTCGATTCATACCAGTATTCGGCTGCCGAAGGTTTCGCCGCTTCAAACTGGAACGGCCACTACCGTTTGATCTACGATTGCAACGACGTAATCGAGACCGTCAACGAAATGGAAACACCGGACGAGGCGACGCTTATCAACAAAGCCGAAGCATCTACGATCCGCGCTTTCGCCTATTTCGATCTTCGCAGGGATTACGGCGAAGTCCCGATTGTCTTGAACCGCGTGGAAACTCCTGAAGACGGTATCAAACCAAAAAGTACCGTTGCCGAAGTCGATGCGCAAATCGTCGCCGACCTGACATTCGCAATCGAGCATCTGCCTCCGAGCTGGCCGGGTCAATTAGGCCGCGTCACAAAAGGATTCGCACATACGATGCTGGGCAAATTGTATCTGTACCAACAGAACTATGCGCAGGCGTTGGCCCAGTTCGACGAAGTAATGGCGCTTGGCTACAGTTTGTACCCTGTTTACAAGGATATTTTCCTTCAAGCGGGCGACAATTCGACGGAATCTATCTTCGAAATCCAGTTCGCGAGAACGACGGCTAACCAAAACTACTCGAACAACTATTGGGAGTCGCAAGGCGTCCGCGGTACGAGTACTTGGGATTTAGGTTGGGGATTCAACGTTCCGACACAAGGGCTCGTCGATGCTTATGAAGCCGGAGATCCGCGCAAAGACGCGACGATCCTTTATTCAGGTGGCGATGACGGTTACGGCAACATCCTTCCGGGAGCGCCGCCTTTGGCTCAGCCATATTGGAATAGAAAAGCGTATACGGTTCCATCAGAACGAGCAAACTTCGGGGAAAACAAAAACCATTGGTCAAATATCAAGCTATATCGTTACGCCGACGTATTGCTAATGGCAGCCGAAGCCGCGAATGAGCTTGGACAAACAGCCGTAGCGACAGGCTATCTGAACCAGGTTCGCGCCCGTGCCCGTGGCGGTAACAACGCTATCTTGCCCGACGTGACTTCAGGCGATCAGGCAACGGTCCGCGCTGCGATCAAGCAGGAAAGAAGAATCGAGTTCGCTCTTGAAGGGGAACGTTTCTACGACCTTGTACGTTGGGGCGACGCTCCGTCAGTACTGGGCGGATTGGGCTATCAGCCAAAAAACAGGTATTATCCGATCCCGCAAACGGCGATCGACCAATTTGGTGGCGTACTTGTACAAAACCCGGACTATTGATTTACCGAAATTCCATACAATTTTTAAAATTTCAAATTATGAAAAACATTAAATTTTACCTGACTCGAATGAGTTGTGTGTTGCTTGCTGCTGCTGGCGTTGTGGGCTGTCAGGATATGGACAGACCCGAATTGGGAAATTATCCTGAGGACGAAAACCCTCCTGGAGGTCCATTGAAATTCTATGTACCGTTCGATCAGGACAGCGAAAACCCTTTGATGGTGGCTGTTGACCAGATCAAAGCGAAGTTTCCTACTGAAAATAACTTCACTACCACAACAGGAGTGAATGAAAACGGTGTGCAAGGTGTCAACGACGCGATGATCAACTACGCGAAACCAAACGACTGGGCAGCTACGGCCGACAGTTTCACGGTAGCGTTCTGGGAAAAGCACGACGGCCAAACCAAAAACGGAGCGAACCCGGGAGCTGAGCACATTTTCAGCGTTCCGTCGTCAAACGGTCACTGGTCAGGAGGCACGATGATGCTATTGTTCGATGCTTACGGAGGTTCGTCGACAGCGGCAGCCGTAAAATTCGTGATGGTCGATGCCGACATGGGCGACACTTGGATGACATGGGAAAACGCCGATTCTATTGAGGGTTTGCTCGACAACCAATGGCACCATTTCGCATTTTCGTATGACGCGGCTTCTTCAACGATGACATTGTACATTGACGGAGCGGTTTACGGAACCAAGACCTGGGGAACCCACGGCGGTGTAAACCTTGACGATTCGAAAGTCACAGGATTCCGCATCGGTAACGGTCCACAGACTCAAAATGCAGGCGGAGACAACTGGCTGTATTCAAACTGGAAAGGTAGCCTCGATCAATTCAGGCTGTACAACATCGCGCTTTCACAAGCTGAAGTAACCGATCTTTTCGTAAACAACAAGTAATTAAACTATTGCATAACGCCTGTCGCAGCTTTCGAGTTGCGACAGGCTTTATTATAAAAAAAGGAATGAAGTTTTTTAAGTACATCCTCACTATACCACTGGTTTTCTTGCTCAATTGCAGCAACGACAACCAAAAAGGCACTGAAGAACCCACTCAGCTCACTGACGACCAGCTCCTCGACAAAGTCCAAAAAGACGCCATCGTATATTTTTGGGATTTGGCACATCCGACATCTAAATTGGCGCGCGAGCGTTATCACATCGATAACCCAAGCACCGACGAAAACATCGTCACCACAGGAGGTTCAGGTTTCGGATTGATGACGTTGATCGTAGGAATCGAACGCGGATTCGTCCCAAGAGCCGAAGCGGTAACGCGATTGACGACTGCGTTGACTTTCCTCGAAAACGCCGACCGTTTCCACGGCGCATGGCCACACTGGATGAACGGCAACAGCGGAGCGGTAATCCCGTTCGGCGCGCCCGACAACGGAGGCGATCTTGTAGAAACCGCCTTTCTTTGCCAAGGACTCATTTGCGTAAGGGAATACTTTAAAAATGGAAATGCCCAGGAACAAGCCTTATCCCAAAAAGCCGACGTGCTTTGGAAAGGCGTGGAGTGGGATTGGTACACAAAAGGAGAAGACGCGCTGTACTGGCATTGGTCGCCTACGGTCGGCTGGCAGCTCAACTTCAAACTCGAAGGTTATAACGAATGTCTCGTCACGTATATCATGGGCGCTGCATCGACAACACATCCGATCCAACCCGCAGCGTATCATACGGCATGGGCGAGGAGCGGAAACATCGTACATCCGGGAACTCAATACGGGATGCCCGTTATTTTCAATTACAACGGCGCGACAGGAAATGTCGGCCCGTTATTCTGGGCTCATTACTCTTACCTGGGAATGGATCCCACAGGACTTACCGATCAATATGCGAATTATTGGGACGTGACCAAAAATCACTCTAAAATCATTTACGAACACTGTGTCGCCAATCCGCAACGAGGTTATTCCAACAAGATTTGGGGACTTACCGCAAGCTATACGAGGAATGACGATGGGACGACAGGCTATTCGGCTCATATGCCGACCAACGACCGTGGCGTGATCTCGCCCACGGCAGCATTGTCATCATTCCCTTACACGCCGCAGGAATCCATGCGATTTCTGAGATTCCTTTACGAAGAAAAAGCGAACCAATACGTCGGTATGGCCGGTCCGTACGACGCTTTCGCACCACAGCAGAATTGGGTCACGCAGCGTTATCTCGCCATCGACCAGGGAACGATCGTGCCGATGATCGAAAACTATCGCACGGGATTGCTGTGGAACCTATTCATGAACGCACCCGAAGTAAAGCAAGGTCTTTTGAACCTTGGGTTTCATTCGACCAAGCACGGGTTCTGACATCAAAAATGAAAAAAACGATTGTACTATACGCGCTATTTGTGTTGTTCGCCGGTTGTAAGTCCGACGCGAGCAAAACCGATATCGTAACCGCGAATCCAACCGAACATAAACTTTCCGACGAGCAATTGCTTGACCTTGTCGAAAAACAAACCTTCAAGTACTTCTGGGATTACGCCGAACCCAATTCAGGCTTGGCACGCGAGCGTTTCTTCCCTGACGGATATTATCCCGAGGATGATGCGCACGTAATCGCCGTCGGAGGTTCAGGCTTCGGGCTCATGTCGATTTTGGCGGCGATCAACCAGAAATACGTGACGCGCGAACAGGCCGTGACGCGACTTGAAAAAATAGCGAATTTCCTGGAAAAAGCCGATCGTTTCCACGGCGCATGGCCGCATTGGCTAAATGGGAACACGGGCAAAGTCGTGCCGTTCGGTCTTAAAGACAATGGCGGCGATTTGGTCGAAACATCGTTCTTGTGCGAAGGCATCATCTGTGTGCGCGAATTCTTCAAGGATGGAAACCAGCGTGAGAAAGAACTTGCCGCCAAATTCGATGCACTTTGGAAAGGCGTCGAATACAATTGGTACACGAACAAGGAGCAAAAACTGTATTGGCATTGGTCACCCGATTACAAATGGGAGATGGACTTTCCGCTCGAAGGGTACAACGAAACGATGATCACGTATGTTTTGGGCGCCTCGTCACCGAAATATCCGATCAATCCATCAGTATATCACGATTGCTGGGCGAGAAAAGGCGATATCGTAACCGACAAAAAACAATACGGAATTCCGTTGATCCTTAAGCACAATTACGCCGAAGACTGGGGCGGGTCGCTGTTTTGGGCGCATTACAGTTATGTCGGGCTCGATCCCGCCGAACTGTCGGACAAGTACGCGAACTATTGGGATGTGAACTACAACCAGACCAAGATCAACTACGAATACTGCGTCAAAAATCCCAAGAAATTCAAATGTTACGGCCCCGATTATTGGGGATTGACGGCTTCGTACTCGATCAACGCCGAAGGCACGATCGGTTACGATTCAAAGAAACGCGTCGGCTACAACGCACATCAACCCAACAACGACCACGGCATCGTCTCTCCGACGGCGGCAGTGAGCTCGATCGTGTACATGCCCAAGGAATCGCTTGCCGCCATGCGCAACTTTTACGAAAACTACAACGAGGAATCTTGGGGTGTCGCGGGCTTTTATGACGCGATAAGCTGCCAGTACAAAGCCTCGGCGAAACAATATTTGGCAATCGATCAAGGCCCGATGGTCGTCATGATCGAAAACCACCGCAGCGGTTTGTTGTGGAAACTGTTCATGAATGCGCCCGAGGTACAAAGCGGTTTGCTCAGCCTGGGATTCCATTCGAAGAAATACAATTTTTAAGCGATCGGGCTTTCCCGTCGCGACAATTTTTTTTGGGTTAGTTTTATTGATTTGCTGTTTTCACGGGTTTCTTTCGTTGTGCACGGAAGAAACTCCGAAAACAGTGCTTTTAGAGGAAAGTCGAAAGTCAAAAGTCGAAAGTCGAAAGTCCAAAGACTTAATCACCGGAAGACAATGACTCAAATCAACAAATCAACAAATCAACGCATCAACAATTCAACACACATAAAACACACACAATGAGAAAACAACTCATCGCCCTTTCGCTGCTCATCGCCGTTTCGGGTTTCGCGCAAAAGAAAAAGGCGACCACACTAAAACCAAAAGCCGAGTTCGTTTCGGAACTGATGTCCAAAATGACGCTCGACGAAAAAATAGGACAACTTAACTTGCCGACCTCAGGCGACATCACGACGGGTTCGTCCGGCAGCTGGGATATCGCGACCAAAATCGCTGAAGGAGAAGTCGGAGGCCTGTTCAACATTAAAACCGTCACCAAAATACGCGACGTGCAAAAGATCGCCGTCGAGAAAAGCCGTCTTGGTATTCCGATGATCTTCGGCATGGACGTCATCCACGGATACGAAACCGTATTCCCGATCCCGCTCGGTCTTTCGTGCAGTTGGGATATGGACGCGATCGAGAAAAGCGCACAAGTCGCATCGATTGAAGCCACGGCCGACGGAATCAACTGGACATTCTCACCGATGGTCGACATCTGTCGCGACGCACGCTGGGGACGAATCGCCGAAGGTTCAGGTGAAGACGTCTATCTGGGCAGCCGCATCGCCGAAGCCATGGTGCGCGGTTATCAGGGAAAAGATTATTCATCGGGCAAGAACATGATGTCGTGCGTGAAACATTTTGCATTGTACGGAGCCGCCGAAGCAGGTCGCGATTACAACACCACCGACATGAGCCGCATCCGCATGTATAACGAATATTTCCCGCCATATAAAGCGGCTTTCGACGCCGGAGCCGGTTCAGCGATGGTATCGTTCAACGAGATCGACGGAATTCCCGCGACCGGAAACAAATGGCTTTTGACCGACGTGCTTCGCAAACAATGGGGTTGGAAAGGTTTCGTCGTCACCGATTTCACGGGAATTCCTGAAATGATCGAACACGGAATGGGCGATCTGCAAACCGTTTCGGCACTCGCGTTGAACGCAGGCGTGGAAATGGACATGGTAGGCGAAGGTTTCCTCGGCACATTGAAAAAATCACTTGCCGAAGGAAAAGTTACCCAAGCCCAGATCGACAACGCCTGCCGTCTGATTCTTGAAGCGAAATACGACCTCGGACTCTTTCAGGATCCGTACAAGTATTGCGACTTGAAGCGTCCCGCAAAAGACGTATTCAACCAATCGAACCGCGCGACCGCTCGCAAGATCGCCTCCGAATCGATGGTTTTGCTAAAGAACGACAAGCAAATCCTTCCGCTAAAAAAGACAGGAACGATCGCCGTGATCGGGCCATTGGCCGACAACAAGGAAAACATGGGCGGAACCTGGAGCGTCGCAGCCAAAATGGAAAACGCCACATCGCTGCTTACGGGGATAAAATCGGTCGTCGGAACAAGCGCGAAAGTAACGTACGCGAAAGGAAGCAATCTCGATTACGACGCGGCATTCGAGGAGAAAGCGACGATGTTCGGAAAGACGTTGCACCGCGACAACCGCTCGTCTGAAGAACTATTGAAAGAAGCGCTCGAAGTCGCCAAAAACGCCGACGTCATCGTCGCCGCGATCGGAGAATCGGCCGAGATGAGCGGAGAATGTTCAAGCCGCACCGAACTCGAAATCCCACAAGCACAACAAGATTTGCTTCAGGCGTTGCTCAAAACGGGCAAACCTGTCGTGCTCGTACTTTTCAACGGCCGTCCTTTGGTTCTGGTCGACGAGGAAAAGTCGGTTCCTGCGATCCTCGACGTTTGGTTCTCGGGATCGGAAGCCGGTTTCGCAATCGCCGACGTGCTTTTCGGATCGGTAAATCCATCGGGAAAACTCACGACATCGTTCCCAAGAAGCG
>NZ_SEBS01000005.1 GCF_004211145.1 Flavobacterium sp.
TGCGCCGTGATGTCGACGCCGAGCGCATAACCGCTTACGATAATCGGATTCAGCGGCGACAAATCGGACATTAATTTTTTGCAGAAATCCGCGCCGTAACCCGTAACCTGCCGTGTTCCGACCACCGAGATGATGCGTCGGTTCGACAAATCGATATTGCCCGACGAAAACAACACGGTCGGCGCATCGGGACAATGTTTGAGCCGTTTCGGGTAATCGTCGTCGAGATAGGTCGCGACCTTGATTTTTGAGGATTCGATAAAGTTCATTTCGGCTTCGGCTTGTTTCAAAACCGACGTACTTTTGAGATGTCCGATGATTTTTTCGGAAAAGCCGATCGTGCGCAGTTTCGCGTCGTCGGCGTTAAAGATTTCTCGGGCCGAACCGAACTCTGAAAGTAGTTTCTTGGCGTTGACATCGCCCACTCCTTCTACGTTTTGCAAGGCTAACAGGTAAAATAATTCTTCGTGGCGCATAGTAAATGATTGAAAATGAAAAGTATAAAATTTCGCGCGGATTGTTAATAAAAATTGTGGATAAAATTTTGCCCGTCGAACGCATTGCATAATTTTGTTTCTATGAAGATCGAACACCATATTTCACAGCTTTTGTATCGTTACCAGTGCGTTACGGTTCCTGGCTTCGGCGCTTTCCTCACGGAATTCCAGTCGGCTCAACTTCACGAGTCGTCGAGCGCCTTTTATCCGCCTAAAAAGCTGATCTCGTTCAACACGTATCTTAAGAACAACGACGGCCTTTTGGCCAACCATATCGCGCAGGCTGAGAAATCGACGTACGAGCAGGCTGTCGACGCCATACAGAACGAAGTTTCCATCTGGAAAAACATTCTTGAAGTCAACCGACGCTTCACGTTGAAGAACATTGGCGAGCTTTCGCTGAATGCCGAGAACAACATCGTGTTCCAACCGACCGAGAGCAGTAATTATTTGACCGAAGCTTTCGGATTGAGTTCTTTCGTCTCGCCTCCGATACAACGCGAGGTTTACAAACAGGAAGTCGAAGCGCTCGAGGAAAAAGCACCGATCGCGTTCACGCCTGAAGCGCGCAAGAGCCGCCCGTATTTGAAGTACGCGGCCGTATTCTTATTGGCAATCGGGGCTGGCGGAGCCGGAGGTTTCCAACTTTTCCAAAGCCAGATCCAACGCGAAACGCTCGCCGTGGAGACCGAAGTACAGAAACAAGTTCAAGATAAAATACAGGAAGCGACATTCTTCATCGATACGCCGCTACCGACCGTGACGCTTACCGTCGCCGAGGATAAATTGCCGTATCACATCGTGGCCGGCGTGTTCCGAAGCGAAGAAAACGCGAACAAAGCCTGCGCCGAACTAAAAGGCCTCGGCTACAAATCACGTCGCATTCCTCAAGATCGCCGCGGCTTGTTCCCTGTTGTCTATGGCAGTTTCGCCTCGAAGCAGGAAGCACGCGAAGAAATGATAAAAATCCACGAATCGCGCGACATGCACGCTTGGATCCTAATCAAGAAGCTTTAACATTTATCCCGGTTTTCCGGGATTTTTTATGCGCAAGAGTTACCTTTGCCAAAAAATCCACACATGCTGCCAAAACATCCTTCAGAGTCTTTGACTACGCTAACCGACTTGGTTTTGCCAAGCGAGACCAATCCGCTTAACAACCTTTTTGGTGGAGAATTGCTTGCGCGCATGGATAGGGCCGCGAGTATCACCGCGCGTCGTCATTCGCGCAGGGTTTGCGTTACGGCATCGGTAAATCACGTGGCGTTCAACCGTTCGATTCCACTCGGCAGTGTCGTGACGATCGAATCGAAGGTGTCGCGCAGTTTTAAAAGTTCGATGGAAATCTTTATCGACGTTTGGATCGAGGATCGCGAATCAGGCGTTCGGACAAAAGCGAACGAAGCAATCTACACGTTCGTAGCCGTCGACGATACTGGCCGTCCCGTTGAAGTCGCACCTATCGTTCCCGAAACCGAGCTTGAAATAGAAAGATACGACGCTGCGTTGCGAAGAAAACAGTTGAGTTTGGTACTTGCGGGAAAATTGAAACCGTCGGAAGCGACTGAGTTGAAGGCGTTGTTTATTGAATAGTCGGAAAAGACGAATGACGAATGACGAATGACGAAAGACAAAGGACAGACGCTTTCGGCAAAAAGCAATAGTAATCGTTGCTTCGACATCACGTCAATCAAAGTTCAATCATGATTCTAAGCGGAATCGAAAGTCCTTCATCATTCGTCTTTCGTCATTCGTCAAACAAAGATTCGTTCTCGGCAGGCAAGCACCAATTAAACAAATCAACGCATAAACGAATCAACAACAACTACATTCCCGACAACCAAGCCTGCGGATTGTTATAAACCGTATTCTGCTTGATCAAGAACTTCAAGACCGTTTTTCCGGTATCGCCGTTCGTCCTGATGCGTCCGAGATTTTGCTTGATGCGGACTTTATCACCTTTACTGACGCTAACCGAACCTAAGTTTTGGTAAATCGTAAAGAAATCCCCATGTTGGATGATTACCGCTTTGTTCACGGGCGAAAGTACGATCACGCTGATTACTTCTCCGCCAAAGACGGCACGTGCGTTCGAACCTTCCTCGGTCGTGATTTCGACGCCGGAATTGTGAACGACCAAAGATTTGTGAACCGGGTGCGCCTGATCTCCATAACCTAACGTAACTGCGCCTCGTTCGACAGGCCACGGCAAACTACCTTTGTTCGCCCGGAAATTATCGGCGACGACTTTCGCTTCGGGCGTCAAGACGATTTTGCTTGGCGATTCGGCGACCTTGGCTTTTACCTCCGTTGCTTTCGCGGGACTCGCTTTCGCCGCGGCAAGTGCTGCTTTCCTATTCGCCTCGTCGATCGCTTTTTGGATCAAACGGTCGATTTGACGGTCGATGTTGCGGCTTTCCTGTTGCTTTTTCTTGATTTCGGCCGCGATTTTCTTCTTGTCCTTTTTGATGGAACTGACCAGGACTTCCTGTTCGGCCTTCTCTTTTAAGAGTTCGGAGCGTTCCTTTTCGTTCTCGACGAGCAGCTTTTGTTTGGCTGTTTTTTGGACGACGATCCGGTCGTTATACTGCGTAAGCTGATCGGTCTTCGTCTTGATTTCCTCACCCTGCGAACGCCTGTAACTCGCGTATTGCTTCATGTATTGGGCGCGCTTGTAGGCTTGCAGGAAATTTTCGGACGACAATAAAAACATCGCACGGCTTTGCTCCGAACGGCTCTTGTAGGATTTGCGGATCATTTCGGCGTAATCTTCCTTGAGCACGACGAGATCGCGTTTGAGTTTGTTGATTTTCAACTGCGTCGTGTACAGATCGTCGTTGAGCAGACGCGTTTGTTTTTCAGTCGTGCTGATGAGTTTCTGCTTGAGCTTGATCTTGTTGTTCTGTTCCTCGATGAGGCTTTTGACGGATTTCTCCTGCGACTTCATCGCGTTGAGTTTTTCCTGGCTTTCCTGGATCTCACGTTGAATCTGCGCCTTTCGTCTTTCGAGTTTTTGCTGGTCGATCTGCGCAAACGTCGTTACGGAAATCAACAGTAAAATCAGGCTCGCTAAATGTTTGTTCATGGTGTTTGGTTTTGCATTTACTCGATTTCGACGCGTTCGTAACCTTCAGGAACGCTGTACGGAAACGAGATTTCTTCGTTAAAGGAAACCGAGTTGTATTCAATGCTGATATTGGTTTTGCCCTTTGGCTGCACGGCTTCGAGCAATATTTTTGACGGCAACGACATCGTGGCGTGCTTCGTATAGCCTGGATAATTGACTTCAAGGCTGCGGCGTTGCGAGGGTTGGCTTACTTCTTCCTTATTCACGAAAAACGTTTCAGGCTCGAAATAGAAAATCTTTTTCGTAGTCCTGTCGGTAGTTTCTTCGAGTTTCTGCAGGTTGTTTTCGACCGATTCGGCGTATTTTCCTTTTCTTAAATCGTCGAGCGCTTGCCCGATGAGCAAATTCTGCACTTTCTTGAAATCGAGCTCCGTTCCCAACCATTGGCTCAACTTTGCGTAATCGCCTTCAAAATACGTGCTGTTGAGTTTCTCGTAATACTTGACTTCAGTTGGCGTTATGAGTGCTTTGGCCATCGTGATGCCGAGGAATCGGATGCTTATGAAAATCGTCTCGTCTTTCCTCACGCGAATGTCGGCCGTGATGCTTTGGCTTTGGTTGTCGTCCTTGTATTTCGCCGACGCCTTGATGCTGAGCGTCTTGAAATCCTTAAGGTTCGCGTAATGTCCGGTTATGATTTTCGATGCGCTCGTCTCTTCGGCCACAGGTTTCTCGACTGCCGCTGCGGGCTGTGCGGACTTGCACGCTGCCACTGCGACTGCCACTGCAACTAAAATTAAATTCCTTTTCATTTTCATTTCTTCTTGTCTAACAATTTTTCGGCTTTTAGGAAATAAAATTCTTTTTTCTTGGTGTCGCCCAAACCGTTCCACGCTTCTCCGAGTTGGATGTAGAAATTGGTTTCGAGTTGCTTGTCATCGACCACGTAATCGAGCCCTACTTCGAGCAAATCCTTGGCTTTCTTGAAATTCTTTTGCTGGTTGTTGGCCAATCCCGCGTAAAAATAAAATTGCGGTTGCAACGGATACGATTCTATCATTCCTTCGGCTCGCTTAGCCAGATTCGGATAATCCTGTTTCTCGGTATATGCCTGAAGCACGAGGAAAATAGCTTCCATATCGTCAGGATTCGTCTTCAGGTGATTCTCGTAATAACGGATCGCCTGCTCCCAGTTTTTCTTGTTGTGATAAAATTTTCCGATTTCTTTGGCCACTTTTACTTCTCGGTCGTTCTCAAAATACGAGATCGCCTTTTGGAGATCGGCGTCGAATTCCGGTTTGTCTTTCGCGAAAATCAAGAATTCGTTGAGCACGCGATGACGGATCTTGTCGTCGATTTTCTTGCTCGCCAGGATCTGGTTCATCGCTTTTACGGCTTTCGTACCTTCGCTTTTGGTCAAATGGTATTTGAAAAGGCTGATCTGCGCCCAATCGGAACCCGGGATTTCCTTCTCGAGTTTCTGAGCGATCTCAAGCGCCTTGTCGTCCTGATTGCTGTCCCAATACATGAACATAAGCGACACGTAGTTCGATTCGTCTTTGGGATCTTTCTTGATCTTGTCAAGCAGAAGCGAACGTTCAGAACCTTGATATTTGGTGTCTTTCATGATGCTCGCCTTGTAATTGTCGCGCAAATCACTCGTCCCGACCGACTCGTTGAGCTCGTTTATGAGTTCGAGCGCCTTGTCGAATTGCTGCGTGTTCATGTACAAAGACGTCAGATCTTCCTTATAGTCCGACTTGAATTCGATGAGTTTCTTGACGATCACGATCGCCTGTTCATAATCGCGCGTTTCGTAACAAACGTCGTACAAACCGACCCAGGCCCATTTGTTCTGCGGATCGAGTTGCGTGGTCTTCTCAAAATTCTCGTAGGCTTTCTTGTAGTCTTTTTGCGACAGGTAATTCTTGCCCAATTCGTAATATACGACCGAATTATTGGGCTGCAACTTTTGGCAACGCAACAACGCCGCGACCGCTTTGTCATAATTCTCGATTCCCTTTTGCTTGAGTGATTCGTAGAATTCGTTTCGGAATTCGTTCGCTTCCATGGCAATATCTTCGGGTTCCTGGATTTGGGCCAGGCCGAAGGTTTGAATCAGGACGCCAAAGGCGAAAATCAGGGCAAGTTTCTTCATGCTTTTTATTCGAGCACCGAATAATCTCCGATGCTGATACTTGTAAATTTCCCGTCGAAACTCGCGTGGTTGCCAATCATGGCGTTGTCGAGATTCGCGTTCTTGATATGAGCGTGGGTTTGCACCAGGCTGTTTTTTATCGTACTGTCGGATACGTGCGTGCCGCGTCCGAGTGATACGTTGGGGCCGACCGTTGCGTTGATCAGCACTACGTCTTTATCGATGAAACACGGCGGAATGACCGTCGAGTTCTCGAGTTTCGCACTTTCGTCGACGAGGTTTTCACCGTCGGAATGCAAAAATCCGAGCAAACGCGAATTGGTTTCGACCGTTACGTTCTTGTTGCCGCAATCCATCCATTCATCAACCTTACCGGGAACGAACTTGAGGCCTTTTTGCTTCATGTTCTCGAGACCGTCAGTGAGTTGGTATTCGCCACCTTTGACGATGTCGTTGTCCAATAAATACTGCAGTTCCGCACGAAGCGTTTCTCCAGACTTGAAATAGTAGATCCCGATGATCGCCAGATCTGAAACGTATTCTTTTGGTTTCTCGACGAAATCGGTGATGCGATCGCCTTCGAGTTTCACGACTCCGAACGCGCTCGGATCGTCGACTTGCTTGACCCAGATCACGCTGTCGGCGCTTGTATCTAACGTAAAATCGGCGCGGAATAGTGTGTCGGCGTAGGCCACAACAATCGGGCCGCTCATGGATTCTTTCGCCGACATAATCGCGTGAGCCGTTCCAAGTGGTTGTTCCTGGTAGTAGATCGTGCCTTTCGAACCGAGTTTTTCAGCGATCGCGATCAGGTCTTTCTCGACCTGAGGCCCGAAATCTTTGTGGATGATGAATGCGATCTCTTCTATATCCTGGTTGATCACGCCTGCGATGTCTTCAACGAGACGGTGCACGATCGGTTTGCCTGCGATTGGGATAAGCGGTTTCGGGACGGTTAGCGTGTGAGGACGGAGACGTGAACCGCGACCGGCCATTGGGACTATTATTTTCATTTGTTTATGCGTTGATGCGTTTATTTGTTTTTTGATGCTTGCCTGCCGAGGGCGAATTTTTGTTTGACGAATGACGAAAGACTAATCATTAAGGACTTTCGATCCTGCTAAAACCAGTATCGGCTTTCAATGACGCGATGTCCGACCAACTGTTGCTTTTTTACGAAAACGCCAGTCCTTCGTCTTTCATCATTTGTCTTTCGTCTACTTTACCCCAGTCGAACCAAAACCACCCGCGCCGCGAGATGTTTCGTTCAATTCGCTCACCTCAACCCATTCCGCGCGTTCGTGTTTGGCGATGATGAGCTGGGCGACGCGTTCGCCGTTTTCGACCGTGAACGGCTCGTTTGATAAATTTACTAAAATCACACCGATTTCCCCGCGATAATCGGCATCGACGGTTCCGGGTGAATTCAGGACGGTTATGCCTTTTTTGGCGGCCAAGCCGGAACGCGGACGGACTTGTGCTTCGTATCCGATGGGAAGTTCTATGAACAAGCCCGTTTTTACGATCGTGCGCTCAAGCGGATTCAGCGTAATTGATGATTCGAGTACGGCGCGCAGATCCATTCCTGCTGAAGCGATGGTTTCGTAGTTGGGAAGCGCGTGACCTGATTTGTTTATGATGTTTATTTTCATTTGAAAGAGTCGACTTTTTTTGACTTGAAGACACGAAGGTTAGGAGAGACTAAGTTTTCTTGTTTTTGATTTATGTTTTTTTGACACGAAGACACGAAGTCTTGAGGACACTAAGTTTTCTTTTTTTAGTTTTTAATTTTTTTTTGCCACGAAGACACGAAGGCACGGAGGCTCGAAGTTTCTTGCGGTTTTGTTTACTTTTATTTTTGATCCGACGCTGCGAAGTTTTTTTACGGTTCGCGTTCCCGGAAGTATTTTTTCTTTTTTATCTGGACGTTTAGCCCGGATGGAAGCGGTTAGCCTTTCTTGGAAGAATGCTTTTTTTTGCCGGGCTGCGACGGCGACCAAAGGAAGCCCGTTGCGGCGCGTTGCAAAAATTGCATTGTTCGAGAAAGCTAAAAGCGGACAGCCGGAATTAGCTTCAAATCATTTAAATATTCTTGGGCTTGCGTTTGACGATCCTAAGCAAAGCCTCTTTTTCGTTGTGATATATAAAATACAGGAACAGCACGAGCAGCGCGAACCCGATGAGATAATTTTCGCGGAAACCGTAAAACGACACGCCCGAGAATACGATGGAAACGCCCATGTAACCCAGGATTTTTTTCATGTCGTACGGGATTGGGTAATGTTTGTTGCCGAGCCACCACGAGATCAGCATCATGCTGCCATAAGCGACGATCGTAGCGATTGCCGAACCGTAATATCCGAATTTCGGGATCAGCAAAAAGTTGAGCGCCAGCGTGAGAAATGCGCCGACAAGCGAAATATACGCGCCGATGTACGTCTTGTCTATGAGCTTATACCAAACCGACAGATTCGTGTAAATCCCGAGGCAGAAATTCGCCAGAATAATCAGCGGAACGACTGGCATCGCGGCCCAATACACGGGATTGTCGAGTAGCAGCACTTTTAGAACGTCGGCGAAAACGATGACCGACAACAGGATGAACGATCCGAAAATCACGAAATATTTGGTGATCACGGCGTAGGTTTGCTTGGCGTTCTCGCTGCCCGAATGACTGAAGAAAAACGGTTCTATTCCCAAACGGAACGCCGTCGCGTACAACGTCATGAACAGCGCTAATTTGTAACAAGCCGAATACACGCCGACTTCAGACTTCGCAATATTTGGCGGTAATAATTTCTCGAGCAGGATTTTGTCGAAATGTTCGTTGATGGCGAAGGCGATTCCGGCGAACAAGATCGGGAGGCCGTATTTCATCATGCGTTTCCAGAGTTCGGCGTCGATGTGCCAGTTTATTTTGAAGTAATCGGGACTTAAAATGATGAACGTGAGGAAGCTTGCAATCAGATTCGCGAGGAAAATATAGCCGACTTCGAAGTTTTCGATGTACAGGCTGCTGATGAAACTGTCGGGATTATTCTGTGCGAAATACGGCAACCAAAGCAAACAGATCAGGTTCAAGCCCAGGTTTACCATTACGTTCCCGATCTTGATCGCGGCATAAACCATCGGGCGTTGCAAGGCTCGCAGTTTTGAAAACGGGATGATGACGAGCGCGTCGAGCACCAGAATCCAGATCGCGTAGGTTATGTAGGACGTGTCGACGTTGACCATTTCAGCAATCGTGTTGCGGAAAAGCAATGCGATCCCGAGGAACAGCATCGACGACCAGAAGATTGAAATCATTGAGGTTGAGACGACATTTTCCTTATTGGTTTCGGAGTTGTAAAAGCGGAAAAAACCGGTTTCGAAGCCGTACGACAAGAACACGTTCAGGAAAACCATCCACGCCATGACGATCGTGACTTCGCCGTATTCGCCCTGCGGAAGTTCCTTCGTGTACAACCTCACGAGCAAAAAACTGAGCATGCGCGGCAAAACCGTGGCAAGTCCGTAAATGGCAGTTTGTTTGAAAAGGCTTTTGTACACGCGTCAACTTGGATTGTAAACAAAAATAACCATTTATAATGGGATTGAAAGTAGGTTAAATGGGCGTTATCACCATTTTAATCAACATTTTGGAAATAAAAAAGCCGAACAAATGTCCGGCTCTTTTGTATGTTTGATTTTTGCTTATCCGTTCAAAGCTTCGGCACCGCCAACGATCTCGAGGATTTCGTTGGTAATGGCTGCCTGACGCGCTTTGTTGTACGTCAGTTTCAATTGGTTGCGCAAAGCCGTCGCGTTGTCGGTCGCTTTGTGCATCGCCGTCATACGCGCGCCGTGTTCTGATGCGAAGGAATCGCGAATGGCTTTGTACAATTGCGTTTTGAGCATTTTCGGGATCAACGTCATCACGATTTCCTCTTTCGATGGTTCGAAGATGTAATCCACGACTTGCTTGTTGCTTGTCGAAACCGCTGGTACCAAAGGCAGGAATTGCTCTTCTTTGATGATTTGGGTCGCGGCGTTCTTGAATTGGTTGTAGACCAAAACAACGCGGTCGTATTTTCCGTCGAGGAACAATTTTACGATTTCGTCGCTTATGATGGAAACGTTTTCAAAATTCAATGTGTCGAAAATACCGTTGTTGTTCGATACGACTTTCCCGGTTTTCTTGAGCAAATCGTTTCCTTTTTTACCGATGGTCAAAAAGTCGACGTTTTTGCCCGCGTAGATCGTCTCGCCCAAACGTTTCACTTCTTTGAGGACGTTCGAGTTGAACGCTCCCGCCAAACCACGGTTTGAAGTCACGGTGATGATGAGCACGTTTCTTATTTCGCGTTGGGCCGTGAATTCGCCACCTGCGTCAGAATCGAGCGTAGACGACAAGTTTTGTAGCAATTGCGTGAGCTTTTCAGAATACGGACGCATAGCCGTGATGGCATCCTGGGCTTTTTTCAATTTAGCCGCAGAAACCATTTTCATCGCCGATGTGATTTGCATCGTTGAGGAAACGGAGGTAATCCGGTTACGTATTTCCTTTAGGTTTGCCATTTTAGTTTTGAGATATGAGTGATGAGTATTGAGAGGTCAGATCGGGGAAACTCGTATCTAAACTCTCAATACTCAAGACTAATTCAATTAATTATATTTCGCTGAAACTTCTTTCGCCACGTTCTCAATCACGTCTGTAAGCTCGTCGCTGAATTTACCGGCTTTCAAAGCGTCAAGAGTGTCGCGGTGCTTGTTGTTTAGGAATTCAAGGAAATCTTTCTCGAATTCTCTTACTTTGTTCACGGGAACATTTCTAAGCAAGTTCTTTGAACCTGCGTAGATGATAGCGACCTGATCTTCGACAGTATACGGATCGTTCAAACCTTGTTTCAGGATTTCAACGTTGCGTTTTCCTTTTTCGATTACGTTCAAGGTAACCGCGTCAAGATCGGATCCGAATTTCGCGAACGCTTCCAATTCACGGAATTGCGCCTGGTCAAGCTTAAGCGTTCCTGCAACTTTCTTCATCGATTTGATTTGGGCGTTACCTCCGACACGTGATACCGAGATACCGACGTTGATCGCAGGACGTACACCCGAGTTGAACAAATCCCCGTCAAGGAAGATTTGGCCATCGGTGATCGAGATTACGTTTGTCGGGATGTATGCCGAAACGTCGCCCGCTTGTGTTTCGATAATCGGCAATGCCGTCAACGATCCGCCACCTTTTACGATTGGCTTCAACGAATCCGGAAGGTCGTTCATGTTTTTTGCGATATCGTCATCGGCGATCACTTTCGCAGCTCTTTCCAAAAGACGGCTGTGAAGGTAGAAAACGTCTCCAGGATAAGCTTCACGACCCGGTGGACGACGAAGCAACAACGATACTTCACGATATGCTACCGCTTGTTTCGACAAGTCATCATACACAATAAGTGCCGGACGACCCGTGTCACGGAAGTACTCACCGATAGCAGCACCCGCGAACGGAGCGTAAACCTGCATCGGAGCTGGATCAGAAGCGTTAGCCGCAACGATAACCGTATAAGCCATCGCGCCTTTTTCTTCCAATGTCTTTGCGATTCCTGCTACGGTCGACGCTTTTTGCCCGATCGCAACATATATACAGAATACCGGTTTGCCGGCATCGTAGAATTCCTTTTGGTTCAGGATGGTATCCAAACAAACCGATGATTTACCAGTTTGACGGTCACCGATCACAAGCTCACGTTGTCCACGTCCAACCGGGATCATCGCATCGATCGCTTTGATACCTGTCTGAAGCGGCTCAGTTACCGGCTGACGGAAGATAACCCCAGGAGCTTTGCGTTCCAATGGCATCTCGTAAAGATCACCGCCGATCGGGCCTTTACCGTCGATTGGCAAACCAAGCGTGTTCACGACACGACCGACCATTTGCTCACCTACTTTAAGCGAGGCGATGCGCTTTGTGCGTTTTGCGGTAGAACCTTCGCTGATTCCTGTTGAAGGGCCGAGCAATACGACACCAACGTTGTCTTCTTCCAAGTTCAAAACGATACCTTGCATACCGTTGTCAAACTCGACAAGTTCACCGTATTGTACGTTTGACAATCCGTAAACGCGAGCGATACCGTCACCAACGTTAAGGACTGTTCCTACTTCTTCAAGCGTAGCTCCGGATTCGAATGCCGAAAGCTGTTTCTTCAATATTGCTGAAATTTCAGCCGGTTTAATTTCCGCCATAACTTTATTTTTATCTACCTATATTAATTTGAACACCCGGTTTCGGGGTTTCATCTTTTATAATTATTGTTTGCGTGTTGCTCGTTTCAGGAGCTTCAGCATTCGGATTTCCGTACTTTTCGACCATACGTGAAACCTTGTCCGGGTTTAGTGTTCCGTCCGCGTTGACAACATTCGCCACATAGAACTTTTTAAGCAGCCCGCCGTTCATCGCATATGGGATTTCAAGCGTTTGGTTCAAGCCCAAAAATTTTACTTTCCAATATTTATCCTCCGAATACTTGACCGTTTCAAGCGTCATGTAGATGATCTCTTCGCCTTCCAGACTCATTACCGAGCAAACGCGATCCCATCCGCCGCAACCATCATATTTTAACCACAGTTTGTCGTCTACGGTGATATTGCCTTTCTTAAGACGCACGGTCTGGCTAAATCCCGCCACCGAGATAAACATTGCTAAAATATAGATCGCGCTTTTCATTAATTTGAAAGTTCGCGTTTCAATGTCTGCAAACGATTCGCTACCGACGCGTTGTATTGTTTGTCGCCGATGCGCAAAATGAATCCTCCGATGATCGACGGATCCACGATGTTCTCGATCGCGATTTTCTTGTTTGAAAACTCAAGGATTTTCGACATCACGCGTGACTGCAATTCGGCGTCCATCTCAATCGCCGTGGTCACCGTAGCGACTTCGACACCGTTCATGATCTCGTATTGCTTGTTGTATTCGGTTGCGATAGCGCCCAAAATCTCGAAACGCTTGTTTTCCTTCAACAGTCGGAACAACCCTTTCGTGATGTTACCCGCAGCGTCGAAAATCTCAAGCAAAGCGCTTTCCTTGACCTCGTTCGTCGTCGTCGGGCTGAGGATGAATTCGTTGAGCTCGGCATTCGAGGCGATGTTCTCGCTGATGTGCGCCATGTCGTTGTTCACGTCGGCTGCAACACCACTCGAGTGCGCCATATCTAAGATCGCTTTCGCGTAACGGATAGCTGCTCTTGACATATTAGTTGAGTTTAGCGTCGGCCAACATCGTGTCGACCAATTTCACTTGTGATTCTTTGTTCGAAAGTTCGCTTCTGAGCAACTTTTCGGCGATTTCCAAAGATAGGTTAGAAACCTGAGCTTTCATTTCGGCCATCGCAGCGTTTTTCTCGGCGTCGATAGCATTTTTCGCCTGGGCGATCATTTGCTGACCGGCTTGGGCGGCTTCATTCTTGGCGTCCGAAATCATTTTCTCTTTCATTTCACGCGCTTCTTTCAAAAGCAAATCGCGCTCGGCACGTGCTTCCTGAAGGATGCGTTGGTTGTCGGCTTGAAGATTTTTCATCTCGTTGCGAGCCGCTTCAGCCGATGACAAAGCGTTTTTGATACCTTCTTCACGGTCGTTTACGGCGCCAAGGATCGGCTTCCATGCAAACTTGCGCAACAAAATGATAAGGCCGACAAAAATCAGCACTTGCCAAAAGAACAAACCTAATTCGAACTGATTTATTAATTTATCCATGTGGAAAATATATTGTGTTTAAATTTTAATCTTTGAATAGAAAGCCAGTCACAACCAACCGTTGCGACTGACTTCTTTTTTCATTACGCAGCGAAAAGAGCGGCGAAACCAATACCTTCGATAAGTGCGGCAGCGATCAACATAGCTGTCTGGATTTTTCCAGAAGCTTCTGGCTGACGAGAAATCGCGTCCATCGCTGAACCACCGATTTTACCGATACCAAGACCGGCTCCGATTACGATCAGACCAGCACCTACAATAGTTGGAATTTGCATGATAATTATATTTAAGATTAAACAGTATTACTAATTAATGGTGTTCCTCGTGATGATGTTCTTCGACTGCCGCACCGAAGTACAAGGCCGAAAGCATCGTGAAAATATACGCCTGAAGGAAAGCCACCAAAATCTCGAGGATCGAAAGCACGAATGCCAATCCAAAAGAAAGCGAACTTCCTAACCAGCTTTTAAATATGAACATTAGCCCGATGATACTCATCAATACGATGTGTCCCGCAAAAATGTTAGCATAGAGACGGATCATCAACGAGAACGGTTTGATGATGATTCCGAGTAACTCGATCGGCGCCAAAACGATACGCATCAGTTTGGGAACGCCGGGCATCCAAAAAATGTGCATCCAATAATTTTTATTGGCTGTGAATGTTGTAATAAAGAATGTCATGATCGCTAAAGCGAACGTAATGGCAATGTTACCGGTAACGTTGATTCCCAGCGGCGTCAATCCGAAAAGATTCAGGAAAAGGATAAAGAAGAAAATCGTGAGCAAATAACCCATGTATCTTCTGTGGTGTTTTACGCCGATGTTCGGGATAGCGATCTCATCACGGATGAACACGACAAGCGGCTCAAAGTAACGCCCGATTCCAACCGCGATTCCGTTGTTCTTTTTGTATGATTTGGCCAAACTCGTAAACAACCAAAACATCAATAGTGCGGCAAGCAAAATCGAAAATACGCTTTTCGTAATGGAAAGGTCGAGCGGGTGGACGTTTGTCGGATGACCATTCGCATCTTCAGTAATGGTCCCTTGAGCGTCAGTTCGGTAGATTTTTCCGTCGTGGTGATTGATCACATAGAATTTTCCATTTGACTCTGCAACCGATTCTCCGTGGTTGAATTTTGAAGATGAGAAAACGTGGAAACCTTCATCGACCAAAATGACAGGCAAAGGAAATCCAAAGTGCTTTCCTTCTTTATTATCCGAAAATAAAGTGAAGTCATGCGAATCAAGCACGTGATGCTTTTTATAAGCGTCGATTTGACCTTTGATTCCGGTTGGTTCAGCGTGGCCTTCGTGACCTTCGGCCTCAACAGCTTCGGCATGCGCTTCAGTAGTAGAAACAGGGGCGCTATGCTCCTCGTGCTGGACAATTCCTGCAAACGAAAAGGCTGTGATGAACAAACTGGCAATGATTGTGAGCGATTTACGTGAAAACACCATAATATAAAGAAGCTTAAAAGCTGTTTTTAAATTTGGCGCAAAGGTACATTTAAAATCGGAAAGTAAAAGACTGTAGATTGCTAAATTTTACGCAATTCACATATTCTTGCGAAATCGATTTCAGAAATTTGGGCCGACTCACGAAAATTTCCGTCAAAAAAATGTCATTGCCTGTTCAACATCCTGCTCGCCGTTACGGTTTCGAAAGCCAGGAACAATGCGAAAACCACGAAGAAATTGATTTTCTCGGCTTTAATGTTCTGTTCCAAAACGGGTCGTAGCAATATGTAGGCGCCGACCATTTTCGCCGATGTCGCAATCAAAAAAGTATACCCTACATAATCCTGATTCTTTCGTTGTGCTATGATCAGAACCGCCAAAATCAAAATCGACGCGACAAGAAAGTACGCGTACAGTTCCAGATTAGAATACACGAATATTCTGGTGTCGACTTGAAGCAATCGAAAAAACAAAACGTGAAGCGCGCCAAAGACGATCGAAATTCCAAGAATCTCAAAAATCGGACGCCAACGCCCAAACTTATTACTCATCGGATTTGTTGATTTCCTGAACTTGTCGGTTCACGTTATAGATCGCGATCGCGACGCCGACAATCACCAAAATTTTTACATAAAGGTTATTTTCGTTGGGATATTTTTCATCAAGCCATTTTCCCGCGTAGACAAACGCGAAAATAATCACGCCCATTTGTATCGGAATGTTGATCAGAGCCAACCACTTATTCCCTTTTTTGTTCTGGTCGTTGCTCATGAGGCGGGAGGTTTTTTTGTGTCGGACGCATTTCGCATGATGCGCTGAAAGCCGCTCCGGGTTCCACGGCGAGCTTGGCGCAGATCACATGCCCGTTGATGCTCGCTTTCGATTTGACGTTGAGCAGTTCGGCCACTTGGATTTTACCGTTGAATTTGCCTTCGATGTCGGCGTTCTTGCAAATGATGTCGCCCGTGACGCTTCCCATCGGGCCGATCACGATCTTGCCGCTGCATTGCATATTGCCGATGAGCGTTCCGTCGAGGCGAAAATCAGCTTGGGAAATAATATCGCCTTTGATCGCCGTTCCCTCGACAATCCGATTGGTCTTACCCAACAGGTCAGTATAGGATTTTGGGCTTTTCTCGAACATTATTTTCTTGGCGGAGTTGTCGTGGTTTGCGTTTTACCCGAACCTCCCATTGTTGGCGGCTGGGCGCTCTGCATCGGGTCATCGCTGTCTTGTGGCGGACGGCCTACGCCGGGTTGTGCGCCCGATGGTGTCGCCGTTTGAGCCGGACGCTGTTTCGGGATTCGCGCGCCTCGAGGCGTTTGGTTCTTAGGCCCGTTATCGACCGATTTTAATGCAGGAGCGGCGCGTTTCGGTGATTTTTTGTGCGGATCGGCCAAATATTCCTCAAGGTTTTTCTTGATCTGGACGATAGCGTAATTGTCGTTCGAGATCACGATGGGTTTCTCGACGACTTTGTATTCCTTGAATTCCTTTAGGACCGACGCGATTCCTTCGGCTCCGTTTTCAGTTCGGATGCCATGGACGACGACGAAATTCATGTCCATCGTATAAATGTCGAGCGATTGCGACAACTGGTCGGCCGTGCGTTCCGATATGAATTTCTTGAGTTTCTCCTGAAGCACCTTGATGTTCTTGGCGTCGGGATTCGGAGCGTAATACAACAACTTCCAGCTTTTCGGATCGGTGTCGTTGAACTGCATGGCCTCCATCATCACGATGTCGCGCCCGAGCATTTTTTCGGCTTCTTTTCCTTCTTCGACGTTCGGATACGTAAGCGCCACGTAATTTAGCGCCTTTTTATATTCCTCGAGTCCTCTCAATTTTCCGACGGTGCGCGCTTTCAATATCTCGAACTTCGGCAACATTTCCTCGCCAGTGTATTGGTCGATCGCATCCTCTACTTTTATGAGCACGCCTTTGTAATCGCCGGCTTCATATTCCTTAAACAATTTGTTGAAGGCCGCGACCGGAGTAAGTGCCGCGTCGCCCGTCAAGGTCTCGTTCTTCAGGATCTGCGCGTAACGCGAATCGGGATATTGCGTAATGATATCGTTCTTTACGACGGCGGCTTTTTGCTTGTCGAGGATTTCATAAACTTTGTACAGATTGTACTGTGCCGGAAGGATCAATCGTTCCTCGGGGTTATTCATGAGCAAAGCTTCGAGCTTGTCGGCCGAACGTTGGTACTCGCGGAATTTCTCCTTGTAGATGACGCCGAGTTGGTAATACGCAAAATTGCGTTCCTTGGCCAAACTGTCGATCACGACTTTGGATGTCGGCAATTGGCTGATGTAGAAATCCGGCGTGTATTTGGCCTCGGCGATTTGGGCCGCGTCGGCTTTGGCTTTGATTTCTTCTTCGGTCAGTTCCCGATCTTCCTCGACTGGCGTGTCGCTCGAAGACGATTTGGCAAAACGCCAGTTCTCCTGATATTTTCGAGTGCCCCAATTCTTTCGGAATTCCGATTTTCCGTAAGCGACGGTCGCCGCGTTGTAGAAATAAAATTCTCCTGGTTTGGCAGGTTTTGTAATTGGCGTTGCTCCGGTTGCGGCATCGGCGGCTGATTTCGCGTCGCTTCTACTGATCGCCGACTTTGCGCCTGTGCTGTTCGAAGCCACGTCGTTCGCCGATGCGTTTTGGGCATTTTCAGCTCTCTCACGCGCTTTTTCTTCGGCTATTCGTTTTTTCTCGTCCTCGATCTTGAGCTTGTCGATGTATTCCTGATAATAGGCTACGCGAGCGGCTTCAGGCATCGACCATACTTTGATGATACTGTCGTTCCTGGTCGCGATACCTTCGTATTTGATCACATCCTCGAGATTCATCCGCTTTTTCTCGATCATCCTGAATTCACGAGTGCGCGGTTTCAGGTGCACGAGCGTGCTGTCGTAATACATTCCGGCCGTAACGTATTTGGCTTTGTTGAAGTAAATCTCAGCAATATTGCGATAGTTCGAAGCGTTCAGATACGCGTCCTGAGGCTGTGCATCGAGCGACTTATTGTAGTATTTCACGGCCATGTCCGGCTGTTTGCGCTTGTCGTAGAACAATGCCATCTGGTAGTTGATCGCATCGAGATACGCGCGGTTGTCGCGATCCTTTAGTAATTTTCTATACTTTTCAAGGAATACGACGGTGTCGCCTTTTTCGTAATCGAATTGCAACGATTGGCGGCCGTGCGCCTGGATTACGTACATGCGGGGCGAACTCCTATTCATGTCGATGACCTCATCGTAATATTTGTAGGCGCTGTCTTTCTCTTTTTTCTGTTCGAAGATTTGTGCGACGATAAAACGGTAACGCGCTTTCTCCTCGTCGGCTTTTGTTTTGTCTATCGCGACTTTAAGACGTGCGATGGCGCTGTCTTTTTCCTCGGTGTTCAAAAATGCCTGAGCCAAAGCTGCATTTGCGTCGGCGTAAACCTGGTCGTTGAGTTTCACTTTCTCGTCGCCCAACAATTTTTGAAGATTCGTGATCGCGAGACCGTCGTTCTCTAGACGCATGTTGGTTTTTTCGCGCCACACTTTGACTTCGTAGATACGGCTGCTTTTCGGGTATTTGTACAAAACGTAGTTAAACGCCTCGAGTGCCGGAAGGTAACGCTTGTCGTAATAACGCGCTTTCCCGAGAAGCAAATGCGCCTCGTCCATCTGAGAGTTGACTTCGGTCCCGCCGATGTTCATCGAGTGTTTTTGGATGGCTTTCGTGGCTTTTTCCTCGGCGCGTTGGAAGTTTGCGTTTTTCGATTGTTGTGGAATCTGTGGCTCTTTTCCTCCCGTCGGAACGGGTGCGCTTGCAACTGGCTCGACCGGTTTTTCGGCTTCTGGCTGCATGCGCTCCACGGGAAGGATTTCCCAGAAATTGTCTCCGTACGTCGTTTTGAGTTCGTTCACGCCGTCTTCGAGCGCGATGTCGCCATTGTAGAGAATGTTGTATTTGGTACTCATCGCATGCGAGTTGCGCGCGAGCCAAGTATCCCGCCGCGTAGAACAGGCTACCAGCAAGGCAATGAGGCCGAAAATCGTTATGATTCGGAATATGTTGGTTTTCAAGGTGGTCACCGTTTTATGCTTTAACTGCTAAAAGCCGTTTTTAGTATGATTCGTGCAAACTTTCTATAACGGGTAAAAATACGTTTCTTTTGGATATGGGAAAATTTTTGGGTTGAATATTGCCGATTCGTCAATTAGAATTAACACCAAAGCGGCAGACAACGGTTTGCGTGAGTGATGCAAGCGTAAATCCTTTTTTGGATTCGGCGAAACGCAGTGGAGACAAATTCAAAAAGATTCGACGAAACGCAGTGGAGTCAAATCGAAAAGATTCGGCGAAACGCAGTGGAGACAAATTCAAAAAGATTCGGCGAAACGCAGTGGAGTCAAATCGAAAAGATTCGGCGAAACGCAGTGGAGACAAATTCAAAAAGATTCGACGAAACGCAGTGGAGACAAATTCAAAAAGATTCGGCGAAACGCAGTGGAGTCAAATCGAAAAGATTCGGTGAAGCGCAGTGGAGACGAATCCAAAAAAGATTGAAGCGGGTCAGCACGACGGCGGTTTTTACTCGTGAACGGCAGGCGCGGATCGTTTGACCGCCGGCACGCCCAAAAAATTAAACCGCGAAGAATTCCTCGAGCTCTTTCAATGTTTCGGGCGATGTCTGGATGTCTTTCACGATTTCGCCTTTCTGGAGCGCGACGATTCGGTTGCAGACTTCGACCGTGTGCGACAGATCGTGGCTGGAAACCAGAACGGTCACATTGTCGTCCTCGGCGAGTTCGGTGATGATTTTCTTGAGGCGGTTTACGGTCGTCGGATCCAGATTGGCGAACGGTTCGTCGAGGATCACGACCTCAGGATTTCCGATAAGCGCCGCGATGATCCCGACTTTTTTCATATTCCCTTTCGAGAGATCGCGCAGGTATTTCTTGCTGTTCAAAATCTCGCCGTTAAAGAATTCCTCGTGTTTGGCGAGCAATGCGTCGACGTCGGCCTTGTTACGGTTTCGGATGTCGCCGATGAAGTAAAAATATTCCTCGGCCGTCAAATATCCGATCAGGAAACTCTCGTCGATGAACGCGGCAGTGAACGGTTTCCAACCTTCGCTCGCGTCGACCTGGACGTTGTTGTTTACGATTTTACCTGTCGTCGGTTCAATCAAGTCGAGCAATAAACTGAAGAACGTGGTCTTGCCGGCGCCGTTGTTCCCGACAAGCCCGAAACTTTGTCCTTTCGGAATATCGAGATTCGAAATGTTGAGAACCGTCGTGCCGTTGTATTGTTTTGTGAGTTGTGAAACGTGTATCATGATTGATGATTATGATTTTTGTTTGTAGGCTTGAATCGTCTTGTACTTTTCGCGTTTGTAGATGCGTTCGATGACTGAGAACATCTTGTTTCGGAACGCCAGTCCTGCAATCCCGAAAATGGCGAGCAACGCGCATCCGAACATTTCGTTTACGGTATAATATCCGATACCGTAGATCGCGATCGGAAGCAGCATTTTGGGCAACGTGATCAACAGCGTCTTTACGTTGAACGCTTGCTTGTCTCCGAACGCCTGCTTGCTCGAGCTCAAATCGATAGGCGTTTTCACGTAAGCGCCCGCAAATAAGACGAGGTAGGAATTCACACCGATGTTGTAGATCGCGCCGACGCAGATCAGCAAATAGACTTTCCATCCGAACATCAGATAAAACGATGCGATTATCGTGGAAATAACCGTCGCGATTGAGATCAGCCACCATTTCGAGGCGAGATATTCCTTGTATTTTATGTTCTGGCTCATCATCAATTGATAATAGGCGCTGTCCCAACTCGGCACGAACTGGCCGAACGTGAACATGAATCCGCCCGAGACGAAAATGCCCGCGAACACTTGCCAAAACGGACCGCGATAGGTTTCGATGGCGCCCGTCATGAAGATCAGTCCATAAAAAATAAACAGGAAACTCATGATAACCGTGGTGCGCGAACGCTTGTTTCGTTTCAACAGCCGAATGTCGTTCTTTAGGAAAACGCCCATGCTCCCGAATTGGTTGAGCCAGTTGAAATCCTCGCTTTTGGCGATGTCGGTCTTCTTTGCCAGGCCAGTATCAAGCGACAATCTTTTGTCGAAATATCTGAACGCGCCCCAGTATAAACCGCCAAGGAAAAGCATCGGGATCAAAAAGCCATAATACGTCGACGATAACAATTGAAAGATTGATTTTGTGTAGACCGTGACGTCGAACCATCCGTAATACGTAGCGAAAACGAACGCCAACACGACGATGAGCACCGGATAGAAAACGCTGTTCTTATTGTTGACCATCAAGTTGATGAAATTGTTCGCCAAGATCAACGCGACGATTGAGAAATGCCACAAGATCATGTGCAATTTGTCGGGCTCGTAGATCAGTAGCGAAATCGTGAACGGGATCAACACGAACGCATGCGCGAAATTGAAGAACGAAATCACGCTTTTTCCCATCGCGAAATGCACGATCGTGCTGCGTTTTATGGGCGTGATGAGCAGCGGCTTGATGTTCATCACTGGCATTTTCTGCATGAAATACCTGATGATCAAGTCGCCGACGAGATAAAAAATAATGTACTGATTGATCACCTCAAGCGGTTTTAACCCTGCTTTTTCGAGACCCGGATACATGAAAATTCCCGCTATGACGAACATGAACGCGAAGTAAGCGGCGAACAATCCCATGAAAATCTTCATGACGAGATTCGCGCCGAATGCCGATGAACGGAAAAAAGCCTTCCATTCGAGCATGAAAAAGTGTTTGAACATATCAGTTTTCGTTGTTTGTGTATTGGTTCATAAAAGTACGGAAATGTTACGTTAAAATCGTTTTAGGATTGAAATCGATAACCAAAGCCAAAAAACACCTCACGTTTTCGTACTTTTGCAAAAATTTTCGAACATGTCAACGTTCTACAAACTCAACATACAGGAAGTAAGACGCGAAACACCTGAAGCGATTTCAGTTTCGTTCCGCATTCCCGACCAACTAAAGGATTACTATAAATTTACGGCCGGTCAATACATCACGCTTAAATTCACGCTTGACGGAGAAGAATTGCGCCGCGCGTATTCGATCTGCTCCGCTCCCGGAAGCGACGAACTGCGCATCGCGATCAAAGCCATCAAACCGGGCGCGTTCTCGAATTTCGCGAACAACCAATTGAAGGCCGGCGATACGATGGAAGTCGGATTGCCTGAAGGAACGTTCACGTTCACGCCTGAAGCCGGACGCCGCAAAAACTACGCAGCCTTCGCCGCAGGAAGCGGAATCACGCCCGTAATGGCTATCGTGCAAAGCGTTTTGGCGAGCGAACCAAGCAGTACTTTCGTATTGGTTTACGGCAACAAAACGCCCGAGCATACCATATTTTATCAAAAGATTCACGAACTCGAACAACAATATACGGGTAGATTTTTCGTACATTTCGTATTCAGCCAAGCGAAGGTCGAGAACCAGCTTTTTGGTCGCATCGAGCGTTCGACGGTGAATTTCATCCTCAACAACAAGTTCAAGGAAGTGGAATTCGACAAGTTCTGGCTGTGCGGTCCTGAAGAAATGATCATGACCGTAAGTACGGTTTTAAAAGAGCACAACGTCAAGGAAAAAGACATCCGTTTTGAACTTTTCGTGCCGCCAAAGACTGAGAAACAACTCGAAGAAAAAACCATGGAAGGACATACCAAAATAACGGTAATGGTCGACGACGAGGAAACCACGTTCGAGATGTCGAAAAAGCAAACCGTTCTCGAAGCGGCTTTGAAACAAGGCATCGACGCTCCGTATTCTTGCCAGGGCGGAATCTGCAGCAGCTGTCTGGCGCGCGTCACCAAAGGTTCGGCCGAAATGGCGAAAAATGCAATTTTGACCGACGGCGAAATCGCGCAAGGTTTGATCCTGACGTGTCAGGCGCATCCGACTTCAGACGAAATTTTCGTGGATTACGACGATGTCTAAACCGCCAAAAATATAAATGAAAACGCTGTCCTGACCGACGGCGTTTTTTATTCGAAGACTTTTTCCATCTTGATGTCGGCACGTTCGTAAAGACCCGATTCGAGCGGGATTTCGACGAACCCGAACTTGCGGTACAAATGGATCGCGTTCTCCAATTTCGTGTTGGAATACAAAATCAATTTCCTGATGCCGCGTTTTCTCGATTCGTTGAAGCAGTGTTTCATCAACATATTCCCGATGCCGAAACCTTGGAATGCGTGAGAAACCGCCATCTTTCCAAGTTCGAAATCTCCGTTCGTTTTTTTAAGCAACGACGCCGTTCCCACGATTTCGCCGTTTTTCCTCGCGTAGAAAATACAACCGCCTTTGTCGAGAATTTTACCTTTCGGGTCTGACAGCGAACGCGCATCGCCTTGCTCGACCTTGAAATATTTCTCGAGCCATTCGTAATTCAGGATTTTGATGTCGTCTTTGTATTCGTCCGAATAATCGATGATCTCGATGCGATCGCCTTGGGATTTTGGTTGGGAAATAACGAGAAACGTCAAATCGCGATCGGTTCGGTTCGAAATCCGATGCAACGTCTTGGGCGCAATGTGAACGCTTTCGTTTGCACCGACGATTATTTCCTCTTCCGAAATCTCAAACGTCGCTTCGCCTGAAAGCACATAAAAAACCTGCTGGCTGTTTACGTGATAATGCAAAATTTCTGATGTTCCCGATGGCATTTTCTCGCTGATCACGCTCAAATCGTCGGATTTCAGCAAATGCCAGCCGTCGCAATTTTCTCCCCAAGAATAGTGTTCGGCATTGGCGATCGATTTCTTCATGGCGTTTGCGATAACGAATTGATTTTTTGGACAACCGTTTCGGGCGAAATCGTGCGCATCGCGTCTTCGTAACCCGAGACGATTTTGTTTCCGTAAACCGACGTCGGCAACAATGGAAATTTCTCGCGATCTGACAACAAAGCGTTCGACTCCGATTGCGCGAACGGATAAAATCCCGCAAACGGATGCGTGGCGCCCCAAAGCGTTACGGTTTTCACGCCGAACATCGCGGCCAAATGCGCATTTCCCGAATCCATGCTGAGCATCAGATCGAGGTTTTGGATCAGGTTGAGTTCCTGTCCGAGGTTAAGTTTTCCGGCGACGACGATGACGTTCGGTTGCTGTGCGACGAAAGATTCGAGTAGTTTTATCTCATCGAAACCAGCTCCGAAAAGGAGGATTTTGTTGGACTCGTTTTTTGCCAATTCCGAAATGACTTCGCGCATCAAATCAAACGGATATTGTTTCCCCGCATGCTTTGCAAATGGCGCGATCCCGATCCATTTCTGGTTTTTGTCGCCCGAAATCGCGCTGACTTCAGCTGACAGACGTTGCTTCGTCGGAAATTCCGGATTCGATAAATCGATTTGAAATCCGAGTTCGCGAAATACGTCGGCGTAACGCTCGAACGTCGATTTCAGCGGTTTGAAGATTTTATTCTCGGCTCTTGTCAACGCTTTCTTCTCGTCGCGGCCTTTGTCGATGTGCGCGATTTTTCGCCCGACGATCGTAAAGAAAGCCCGAACGATTTTTGAGCGCAGCACGTTGTGCAGATCGGCAACCGCGTCGACGTCCGACTTTTTCAAATCGGAGTACAATCGATACAATCCCAAAATTCCTTTGTGACGCTGGTTCAGATCGACCGCGAAGAATTCAACGTTCGGAATTCCTTCAAAAAACGGCTTGAAAAACGCGCGAGAAACCATTGTGATTTTTATCGCGGGATGTTGTTTCACGAATGCGCGCAAAACAGGAACCGTCATCGCGACGTCGCCCATGGCGCTCAATCGGATGACGGCTATATGTGAAATCGGCTTGGGCAAACCGTTTATTTTTTGTACAAAACAGGGTTCAATTCCTCGTCGTTGTACATTTTCATTTGTTTGTAGACTTTCATGAATTTGTCGCCGTTTTCGATGTCGTGAAGCAGATCGTCGATCGCGGTCGACAAATCGCTGCGTTGCTCGAGCAAAATATTTAATTTAAGCTGACAGGCGTCGCGGTGCGCTTGCGGAGCATCAATTCGTGTCGCTTCCTCGTTCATGTGATAGATCTTGAGCGCCAAAATCGAAAGGCGATCGAACGCCCAGGCAGGACTTTCGGAGTTGATTTTCGCATGCAGTTTCACGCGCACATCCGAATATTTTTTTAGGAAATAACTGTCGATGAATTCCACCATGTCCGTGCGTTCCTGATTCGATGCGTCGATGCGTCGCTTCAATGTCAAAGCGGCAACCGGATCGATATTCGGGTCGCGGATAATGTCCTCAAAATGCCATTGCACGGTGTCGATCCAATTCTTGAAATACAGCAAATGCTCGAATTCGCTTTTGTCGTACGGATTGTTGATCGGCTGGTCGACGTTGTCGAACTTGTGGTAGTCGTTGATGCTTTGCTCAAAAACGGAATAGGCTAATTTTGCGAACATGTTGTTGATTTAAAATGCAAAGATACTTTTTATACTTTTACCGTAAACATACTTACTTATGCTCACTCGCTATTTATCTGAAAACAACAGCATCCTCAACCATTTTCTGGCGCAGATCCGCGATGTCGACGTGCAGAAAGACAGCCTTCGTTTTCGCAGGAATATCGAGCGGATCGGCGAAATCATGTCATACGAGATCAGCAAGCGATTGCAGTACAAAACGATTTCAGTAAACACGCCTTTGGGCCAAAAACCGACGACGGAAATCGACGAACAATTGGTCCTGTGTTCGATTTTACGAGCGGGTTTGCCTTTGCATTTGGGGTTTTTGAATTACTTCGATGCGGCCGAGAACGGTTTTATTTCGGCATACCGACATCACTACAACGACGACGACGATTTTGACATAAAAGTCGAATACCGCGCGATGCCGTCGGTCGAAAACAAAACGTTGCTTTTGGTCGATCCGATGCTCGCGACAGGACAATCGATCGTCGCGGTTTTGGATACGTTGCTCGCTTTTGAACAACCGAAAGAAATCCACATCGCGGTCGTGATCGCCGCGCCCGAAGGTGTCGAATTTCTCGAAAAACAATTGCCCCAGAATTGCCATTTATGGGTTGCCGCGCTTGATGAAAAACTCAACGAAAAAAATTACATCGTCCCGGGATTGGGTGATGCGGGCGACTTGGCGTATGGCCAGAAATTATAGCTGAAGGAAAAAACAAACGATCGCCAACGCCGCGGTAATTCCCGCAATCAACTCGCGATTCAACTGGCTTTGCGACGTTTCTAAGATCGTCGAAGCCATGATGGCCAAAGGTGCGAACGCGTAAATCAGCGTGTCGTTGCTTTTGTGTGGCGAGATAATGAAGATGGCAACCGCGATAAAGAACGCCGAAATTATTTTCTTGTAGGTCGCCTGGATAATCAACGGACGATTCGACAACGTGAGGAACGTCACGACCACGAAATACGCCACGACCGGAGAAAAAAGCGACAAGGCGATGTTTTGTTTGGTGTCGGTGAAATAATCAATCGTCAGATCGATCGGAATATTTTGTAATACGAAGTCGATCCACGCATCATCGAGCAACAACGCGAAAAGGAAAAATGTGGTCGTAACGGCAACGAAAGCGATGAACGGCAACAGCCAATTCCTGAAATCGCGAGACACGTGGAACAGGATCGAGATGAAAACGAGCACGATGAAAAGGATGCTCCAAAAGTGGAAAAGCGTGGCGACGAAAACCCAAACCGAGGCGTCGAAAATCTTTTCCTTGGGCGTTTTCAACGAATGTAACGACACCAATCTCCTGATCGACAATAAGATAAAGAAATTCGAGATCACGAGGTTGAAATTGTCGAACACCGACGGGAAGAACAGCAAAAACAAAAAGTAAAACAGTATCGTATACGAATTGTCCCGACTCAAACCGTTTTTCTTGACGATGAAATTGAGCACGAACAACGACCCGAACACCACTCCGAACAACAGCAATTTTTCCAGGATCGAGGCCACGGTCGGTCCTTCACCCGGAACGCTGATTTGATAGATCACATAAAATACCGCGACTGCCCCGATGAGGACCGCGTAATTAAATGGCGTAGATTTTCGGAAAAGGCTTGCTATCATGCCAATATTTTATACTTTTGTGAGACCAAATTTAATACTTGTCCAAAAATGAGAGCATTTTTTGAAGCGATACAGTGGCTTTTCGTAGATTTCCTTTTCAAACCGCTTGACTGGTTGAGAGCTTTGGAATTGGAAACATGGTTTGGAGCCAACCTGATCAACTGGGTTTTCATGTTCATCTGCGCCGGATTCACATACTATTGGATCAAGCAAATCAACATCACCAAAGACGCTGACGAACAGGATACGACCGCGCATTCGTTCTTAGGCTAAGTCGAAACCGATATCCTTACGATAATACATCGTATCAAAATGTAGCTTTTCTATATTTTGATACGATTTTTTTATGGCCGATTGGTAATCGTCACCGTACGATGTCACGGCAATCACGCGGCCTCCGTTCGAAACGACATTTCCGAAAGCGTCCAATTTCGTTCCCGCGTGGAATACCAGAGAATCTGAAATCGCGTCCAATCCTGTAATCAATTTTCCCTTTTCATAATCTTCGGGATATCCGCCCGAGACAACCATGACGGTCGTTGCCGCGCGGTGGTCGATTTCGAGTGCGACTTCATCGAGGCGTTCGTTCCAGACCGCGAAAAACAATTCGACGAGATCCGACTTTAAACGCGGGATCACGACCTCGGTTTCAGGATCGCCCAATCGCACGTTGTATTCTATGACCATCGGATCGTCGCCTACTTTGATCAATCCGATGAACACGAAACCTTTGTATTCGATACCGTCCTTGTGCAGGCCGTCGACAGTCGGTTTCACGATGCGTTCTTCGATTTTCTCGAGGAATTCGGCGTCGGCAAACGGAACCGGTGAAACCGCGCCCATTCCGCCCGTGTTCAAACCGGTATCGCCTTCCCCGATGCGCTTGTAATCTTTGGCCGTCGGAAGAATTTTATAGCTTTTCCCGTCGGTCAAAACGAAACAGGAAAGTTCGATGCCGTCCAAGAATTCCTCGATCACGACTTTCGCCGACGCCGCTCCGAACTTTTGCCCGACGAGCATATTTCGCAATTCAGCTTTCGCCTCTTCAATATCCTGGATGATCAAAACGCCTTTCCCGGCAGCCAATCCGTCGGCTTTGAGAACGTAAGGCGGTTTTAGGGTTTCCAGAAACTTGCAGCCTTTCTCGACGGTTTCGGCCGTGAAACTATCGTAGGCCGCCGTCGGAATTTTGTGTTTGATCAAAAACTCTTTCGCGAATTCCTTGCTGCCTTCGAGCGTCGCACCGAGTTTCGATGGCCCGATAAGCGGAATTCCCGAAAGCGCCTCGTCGGATTTGAAAAAATCGTAAATCCCGGCAACGAGCGGATCTTCAGGCCCGACGACGACCATTTCCACATTTTTCTCAATAACCAATTCCTTGACCGCCGCAAAATCAACAGGTGAAATGTCGACGTTCGTTGCGATTTTGGCCGTACCCGCATTTCCGGGCGCGACTAAAAGGTTGGTACAAAGCGGGCTTTTGAGAAGCTTCCAGGCCAAAGCGTGTTCGCGGCCACCGGATCCGAGCAGTAAAATGGTCATGTTGAGTCGTGTGTTTTAGATTGTCAAAAATACTCGCTTTTGGTGGGAATGGCAATATATTTTAATTATTTGCGGGTCGCTGCGTTTAGTGCTATTTTTGGTAAAAATTTACTCGCGTGCCCGGAATTTTCGACTTATCGCTTCAACTAAACGGATTCCCGATCAACGCGGCGAAGCGTGAACTCGAGGCGATTTTGGCCGTTCCGGAAACCGATTACGCAGATTTCATCGAACGCAAAAAATCCGAGATCGTCGAATTCCATCTCGCGAATAATCCGTTCTATCAAGAACTTGCCAAAGCATCGGGATCCAAAAACTGGAACGATTTGCCCGTCATGCGCAAAAGCGATTTCCAGCGACCGCTTTCGCAGCGGCTTTCCAATGGTTATTCCGAATCCAATGTCTTCATCAACAAAACTTCGGGCTCGAGCGGAAACCCGATGACGTTCGCCAAAGACAAACCGTGTCATGCGCTTGTTTGGGCCAATATTATCCGACGTTTCGCATGGTACGGAATCGACTTCAATCGTTCGTGGCAAGCGCGTTTTTACGGTCGGTCACTCGATTCGATCGCCAATATCAAACTCAAAGTCAAGGATTATTTGAGCAAGCGGCATCGGTTTGACATTTTCGATTTGAGTGACGAATCGCTCGAAAAAGTCGTAGCAAAATTCAGGTCGAAACGCTTCGATTACATAAACGGTTACACGAGCAATATCGTACAGCTCGCAAAATTTCTGCGCAAGGAAAATACTGTTTTGAACCGAATTTGTCCGACGTTGAAAGTGTGCGTCGTCACATCGGAAATGCTTTTTGCCGACGATAAGAAGTTGCTCGAAACCTGGCTCGGCGTTCCTGTCGTGAACGAATATGGCGCGTCGGAACTCGAAGTCATCGCCTTTCAAAACTTGGACGACGAATGGCAAGTCAACGCCGAAACGATTTTCGTGGAAATTTTAAACGAGCACGACAAACCTGTTCCGAATGGGAATAAAGGCCGAATCGTCGTGACGAGTTTGTTCAACAAGGCGCACCCGTTCATTCGATACGATGTGGGCGATTACGGGATTCTCGACGAGAAAAGCACGGCCAAGAAACCGTTGCTCAAGAAATTGGTCGGACGCACAAATGATTTTGCGATTCTTCCGAGCGGTAAAAAACCGGCCGGAATGACGTTCTACTCCATCACGAAAAAACTGTTCGAAGACGACGGAAACGTCAAGGAATTTGTGATAAAACAAACAAAATTAGATACTTTTGAAATCGATTATACGAGCGAAAGACCGCTTAATGGCGACGAGAAAATCCGAATGGGAAACATCATGGAAGATTATCTCGAACCCGGCCTGACGTTCGTTTTCAATCACAAACCTTTTTTGGAACGCACTGCTTCGGGGAAACTGAAACAATTCGCCTCCATCATAAATAAAAGTCAGTAATCTCAAACCGTAGCGTCTCAGGTACTCAGGTATTCAGGCACTCAGGCACTCACAAAATGAAAATCACAATAGTCGCCGGCGCACGGCCCAATTTCATCAAGATCGCCCCGATCATCAAGGCGATACAAGACAAACGCGATTCCGGCGCCGATGTCGATTTCCGACTCGTGCACACGGGCCAACACTACGACAAGAACCTCAGCGATACGTTTTTCGAGGAACTCAATATTCCGCATCCTGACGCCAATCTCGAAGTCAAAAGCGGTTCCCAGGCCGTCCAAACAGCGGCGATCATGGTTGCATTCGAACAGGAATTGCTTGCGAATCCGACCGATTTGGTTCTGGTCGTGGGCGACGTAAATTCCACGATGGCGTGTGCGATCGTCGCCAAGAAACTCAATGTGAAAGTCGCGCATGTCGAGGCCGGGATCCGATCGGGCGACTGGACGATGCCCGAGGAAATCAACCGCATCGTCACCGATTCGATCACCGACTATTTCTTTACGACATCGACTACGGCAAACGAAAACCTCTTGAAATTCGGAGCCGATAAGAACAACGTGCATTTCGTAGGGAACGTGATGATCGATACGCTCACGCAGAATTTGCCTCGCATCAAAAAACCTGATTTCTGGGATGAATTCGGGCTTGAAAAAGACAATTACATCGTTTTGACTTTGCACCGGCCGTCGAACGTCGATGAAGAGAAATCGCTTCAGCATTTACTGCTCGGCATCGATAAATTAGCAGGAGATAAAAAAGTCGTATTCCCGATCCATCCGCGCACGAAAGCGATCTTGGGCGACGCGGAACTCGACTTCAAGAACATCGTGTATGCCGAACCTCAAGGTTATCTCGCGTTCATGTACCTGATCAAAAACAGCTTTGCGGTGATTACCGATTCGGGCGGAATTTCAGAGGAAACCACCGTTTTGGGCATCCCGTGTTTCACGATGCGAGAAAATACGGAACGTCCAGAAACGCAAACGATCGGCACTAATACGCTTGTGGGAATTTCAATCGAAAAACTCGAAAAACACTTCACCGAATTCCTTCAAAATGGCAAACGCGAAAGTGGCATTCCTGAACTTTGGGACGGGAAAGCGTCAGAAAGAATCATCGAAATTTTACTTTCAGGATGGAAGAAATCCTAATCGTATCAAATTATTATCCGCCTGAAAAAGGTGCCGCGGCCAATCGCATCGAGCAATTGGCGCTTAAATTGTCGCAGCACGATTTTGCGGTTTCGGTGATTTGCCCGCTTGGGAATTATCCCGAAGGAAAACTTTTTTCAGAATACAGAGGCAAGTTCTCGGTCGTTGAAAATCGTCAAAATATTACGGTAAACCGGCTTTGGATTTATCCGAGCAACAGCAAGAATATCGCGAAACGTCTGTTGTCGATACTTTCGTTTTCGACGGTTTTGTTCTTTAGGTTGCTGTTCGGGAAATTGCCGCAAAAAGTCATCGTGCAATCGCCGCCGTTGCTGCTATCGTTCATCGCGGTTCTGGCACTGAAATTCCGAAGCAGGAAAATCATCCTGAATGTTTCCGACTTATGGCCGATGGCCGCGCTCGAGCTCAAGGTGATGGAATACGGTTGTTTTTCGCATAAATTCGCGCTGTTTTTCGAGAAATTCATCTACAAAAACGCGTCGTTGGTTTTGGGTCAGTCCGATGAGATTCTGGCGCATGTCGGACAAATGTTTCCCGACAAAAAACGCTTTTTGTATCGTAATTTCCCCGACCACAAAGAGGTTTTTAATTTCCGACCGTCGGATTCGGGCAACATAAAAATGTTTTACGCCGGATTGCTGGGCGTGGCGCAAGGCGTTTTGGAATCGTGCGAGAAAATGCAGATTCCCGCCAACTTCGAATTCCACATTTTTGGCGACGGAGCCGAGAAAACGCAAATCGAATCGTACATCAAATCGCATCCTCAAAAAAACATCGTGTTTCACGGCATGGTGGATCGCAAAGTACTGCATTCGAAACTCGAGGAATTCGACATCGCGTATGTTCCGCTTGCTACGAGGATTTACGGTTCGGTGCCTTCAAAAATTTTTGAATACGGCGCGCTCGGCATGCCGATCCTGTATTTTGGCGGAGGCGAAGGCGAAGATATCGTGCGTGAAAATAAATTGGGCTGGGTTGCCCGAGTGGAAGATTTCGCGCAATTGAATACCGTATTGTCCGACATTTCGAACCTCGGAAAAACGGAACTACAGCCTATGAAAGTTGAAATTCTGGAAACGGCGAAACGCAATTTCAACCTCGACAACCAAATGTCGGAACTGATCTCGCAAGGCGTTTTCTAGTACGCTTTCGCTTCTCCCTTAAATATGTTGATGATGGTTTGCAGGATGATCTTCAAATCGAGCAGCAGCGACCAATTTTCGATGTAGAACACGTCGAACTTGATGCGGTTGATCATGTCCTCGTCAGTTTCGATTTCACCCCGGAAGCCGCGAACCTGCGCCAATCCTGTGATTCCAGGTTTTACATAATGCCTGACCATGTATTTCTTGATCTTCGATCCGTAGGCTTTGTTCTGCGACCACAAGTGCGGACGCGGCCCGACAACCGACATGTCGCCAGCCAAGACGTTGATGAATTGCGGCAGTTCGTCCATGCTCGTCTTGCGTAAAATTCGGCCGAGTTTCGTGACGCGCGGGTCGTTTTTTGACGCTTCCTTCTCGGTGGTTTTATTCATGCGCATCGATCGGAACTTGTAGCAGTAAAATTCTTCCTCATCGAGCCCGGGACGTCCTTGTTTGAAAAATACAGGACCTTTCGACTCAAGTTTTATCAGGACCGACAAGACTGGAACGAGCCACGAAAGCACGAAAATGATGATGAAAAGCGAGAACGCGATATCGAACGCGCGCTTGAATGCTTTTACGATCGGTTCGTGCAATAAGGTGCGTTGAAGCGAAAGCACGGGGAAAAATCCGTAGTAATCAATTTTTAGGTTCTTGGCGAAAATCTCTTTCGTGTCGGGAATGAATTTTATCGTACGGTTGTTGTCGTCGGCGAATTCGACCAAGTCCTTGAGCTGGTCGTTCGTAATTTCATTCAGTGAGCAATAAATCTCATCGACGCGGTTTTCGAGCACGAATGATTTAAGTGAATCGAGTTTTCCCTTGATGTTTTCGTTCGATTTCTTGTCTGAAAAGAATCCCATGAAACGATATCCGTAATCGTTCCTGTTCTCGAAGAGTTGCTTCAGGCGGATGGCTTCGGGCGTATAACCGATGATGACCGCATTCCTGAAATTGCTTCCCGTGATGATGCGGTATTTCTTGAGGTAATAAAACAGCAACCATTTGAAAACCGTGATCAATGCCATCGACGAACACATGAAAAGTGCGATCGCCCGCCCGCTGAAAATGGTCTCCTTGGCGAACGGGAAAAATGCGATGACGAGCAAAAGGAATAAAATTCCCTGGCGGACGAGTTTCGACAGAATCTCGACAGGCGTCGTAAAACGGTACACGCCATAGAATTTTATGAGGAATGCGACCGAAATCCAGACCGCGTTTTGATACGGTAAATAATATTCGAGATTGAGATTTAAGTCACGGAAAAAAAACAACGACAATACGTTGATAACCAACAAATCAAGCACAATACTAATAGGCCTGATGAATTTGGAATATCTACCGCTTTGCGCTGCCGTCATATACTAGTGGATGTATCCTGTAAAATCTTTGTGCTCTTCCTTGAGAAGCTCTTCAGTTGAAAGGGATTTGAAATAATCGTACGTGATTTTCATGCCTTCGGAACGCGAAACTTTCGGCTCCCAGCCTAAAAGCGCTTTCGCCTTGGTAATATCAGGTTGGCGTTGCAACGGATCGTTTACGGGAAGATCCCTGAACACCACTTTTTGGTTCGTGCCCGTGAGTTTTATGATTTCGTCGGCGAAGTCTTTGATCGTGATCTCATCAGGGTTTCCGATGTTGACCGGCTGTTCGTAATCAGAATGCAACAGTCGGAAAATACCTTCGACCTGATCGTCGACGTAGCAGAACGAACGCGTTTGCATGCCGTCGCCAAAAATCGTCAAATCCTCGCCGCGCAAAGCTTGCCCGATGAAAGCGGGAATTACGCGTCCGTCGTTGAGGCGCATTCTTGGTCCGTAGGTGTTGAAAATCCGAACGATACGGGTTTCGACGCCATGAAAAGTGTGATACGCCATCGTGATCGACTCCTGGAAACGCTTGGCTTCGTCATACACGCCGCGCGGCCCGATGGTGTTTACGTTCCCGTAATATTCCTCGGTTTGCGGATGTACAAGCGGATCGCCATATACTTCAGATGTCGATGCGATAAGGATTCTCGCCTTCTTCACGCGTGCCAACCCCAAGAGATTGTGCGTTCCGAGCGAGCCTACTTTCAAGGTTTGGATCGGAATTTTGAGATAGTCGATAGGGCTTGCCGGTGAAGCGAAGTGCAAAATATAATCGAGATTGCCGGGAATGTGCACGAACTTGGTGATGTCGTGGTGGTAAAATTCGAAATTCTTATGGCTGAAAAGATGCTCGATGTTTTTAAGGTCGCCTGTGATCAGGTTGTCCATGCCGATAACGAAATATCCTTCGGCTATAAAACGGTCGCATAAGTGCGAACCCAAAAAGCCCGCAGCGCCGGTAATCAATATTCTTTTCATAGACTTATTCTTTTTTTGGGGCAGCAACAGCAACCACGCCCGAATTGAAAAGACAGTACATCGCAACGAAAAACACGGCGCCGCGTTGTCTCCACAAGAAGGACTCGGTCAAAAATAAACTTATCATAAGAACTGCGAAAGAAATATGTGTAAAATCTTTCATCTTGAGACCATTTTTTAGGGTTACGACGAGCATCGCAACGAGCAGGATCAACCCGAAAATTCCAAGGTCGGCGAAGTTCTGGATGTATTGGTTGTGGAAGTTTTTGGCTTTGTAACCGGCATCGTTCGCATCGCCTGCCCATAAGTTGTGTTCAATCGACTTTTCGCGGATCTTGATATTCGATGCGTTAAGCCCGTAACCCGTAAAGAAAACGTTGTCTTCGCTTAACATCTCGAAGAAAATCCGAGCCTGATAGACGCGAAAAGCCGTTCCGGGAAAAAAATCGTTTTGTTTGAACATTTCCTGTTGCCAAGCCTGGGGAACACTTACATTGTACACTTTGTCTTCTCCATTGCTTAATTCTTCATTCACGGTTCCCGCGGTGAAAGCCGTTTGATATTCGATTTGGAATCGGTCAGTGATTTTATCGAAAACCAGGATTGGAAGCGCGATCATCGCAATTAATAAGGTAAGCGCGATGACTTTCTTTTTAGTAGAAAAACCGGAAAAGAAAAACGCGTACGCCGTAAGCAGAAGCAAAAATATCGCAATCACGTTTTTAGACGAAAGCAGTACCATCAGCACGCCCAAGAATCCGAGACAACACCAATCATATCTCTGTTTCCCGACTTTAGGCAGCAATGCGAAAAACGCGACTGCCATATAAATCGAAACGTGTATGGCATTGACTTCCTTGGTGACCAATTCGTGGTAAAAAAACACGTTTTTATCGCCGCTTTGAAAGAACCTGAAAAGTGATTTAAGTACGTAAAGAACGCCCAATGCCGTCATCACATACGCGTAGTTCTGAAGCAGTGCGCTTTTTTGCGTCCTCGAAAAAACCGGAAACATCATGAAACAAACCGGCACGGCGAACAGCACGATTTCCTTGGGTAAGGCGTTGGCCGATCGCGATGGATTTATCGACCGGGCAATTGACAAAGCCATTGAGATGAAAAGCGCCACAGGCAACAACAACTGCCATTCAACCCTGAAAAACTTGTGTTTCGAGAAAAAATACAGACTGGCTGCGGCAAATAACATGAGTGCGATATTGCCCAGAGCCAACGACAGCGGAATGCTCGACAGCAAGAAAAGCACAAAAAGAGAAACGGGGTGATTTTTACCGAGTTCAAGCGCCTTTTGCCAGAGTCGTCTCAAATAATTGGAGATATTCGCCATTGATCTTGTTCCAGTTGTACTTGTTAACTATGGCGTCGTAATTGTTGCGCACGCGGTGCAAGTTATCACTTTTTTTGACAGAGGAAAGAATGTGATCGACATCATCGGCCGACGAAAAATAGATCCCGTTGTCACCTAGAATTCCTTTGTTGAATTCGTTATCGTGCGCGACCACGAATGCCTGGGACGCCATCGCCTCCAACAGCGACGGATTGGTTCCGCCTACGGTATGTCCGTGGAAATAAAGGTTCGAGTAATAACGCAGGCTGTTCAGGTGTTCGATGTTGTAAATCCCGCCCATGAACCTGATGTTGGTTTTGGCCGAAAATTTCGACTTGAGATATTCGCCGTATTTGGTCTTGTGGTTTCCGACGACGAGAATAACGGGATTATGAGGATTCTTGGCGACGCCCTCGAGCACCATGTCGAGGTTGTTCTCGGGTTCGAAACGTGCCATGATCATATTGTAACCTCCGGGCGTTACGTCGTATTGTTCCGTAATTTGAAGATTCGGTTCGTTAAACGGATGTGCGCCGTAAGCGATGAACGTCGATTCTTTTCCATATCGGTTCTTGAGATACGACTTGATTCCCGGCGAATCGGCCACGAGATAATCGCTGCTGACGGCCGCCAAACGTTCGGCGAATTTCAGGAACTGGCGAACCGGGCGCGAATATTTGGTACGTTTCCATTCCAAGCCGTCCATGTTGGTGATGATGAGCGGGGTTTTCGGGAGCAGGAAAAACCAAACCGAATTGCTCGTATAACCCAATTGTAGAATGATGTCGAAGTCGCGCTTCCTCGCGTCCATGATGCAATTGTAGTCGTAGATGAACTGCCCGAATGTTCCCATTTTGTGTTCGGGATCGTTGCAATGCAGGATGTGCACGCCGCGGAACGTCTTTTCCTGATGCGGATGGTTGTGCGAATTATACACATAGACCTCATGCCCTTTCTCGACGAGATACACTGAGAAAAATTCGGCAAATTGCTCAAAACCACCATAGTGATTGGGTATTCCACGGGTTCCGAGAATCGCTACTTTCATACAGGCATTTAAAATCTGTTGCAAAAATAGCATCTTTTGGGGTTTTCAAAAATCGGGCGCGACCTATTTATTAAAAAACAGCGATTTCTTATACGTAAATTAAAATCAAAGCGACTCGATCTGCCAAAATACGCAATGCAACTATAGTGTTAAATGATATCCATCATGATTGCGTTGTCGATTAATTGCTACTTTTGTGAGGTAATCTGCAATTTATACGACTCATGATCCGATTTGATTTCCTTGAACAAAATCTTGAAGACCTGCGCATAAAATATCTAACCGCCCAACCGTTCCCGCATTTGATAATCGATGATTTTTGCGATTCCGAAAAACTTGGGCGCGCGTACGATCAAATTCCGGAACTCAACAATAAGAGCCGCGATTACGCCTTTGCCAACAACAAGTTCGAAAAATCAAATTACAAGGAAATCTGTCCGGAACTCAAGGAATTTTACGATGATCTTTCATCAGAGCGGTTCAACATAATATTGAGTTTCATAACCGCGAAAAAGACTTTCGTAGATCCCAAAAACTTTGGAGGCGGGCTTCACCAAGGCAAGAAAAACAGCTTCCTTGACATGCACCTGGATTTCAATTACCATCCGTTGCACAAGAACTGGTACCGCGAACTCAACCTGCTTTTGTACCTCAACAAAGATTGGAAACCTGAATACAAAGGTCATTTGAAGATCAAGGATTTGCGCACGAACGACGAGGCTGAACTTGCCGTTCCGTTCAATCGTATGATTATCCAGCAATGCGCGCCGTATTCGTTGCACGGTTACGACATGACGAGTTTTCCTGAAGGCCGATATCGTACGTCGATCGCGACATATGCGTATCAATTGCACGAACGATTAATCGAGACGCCACGCACTACCGATTGGTTCCCGAGCGAAGATTCGTCTTTCCTCAAAAAACAATTGGCCAAGAATTACAATTTCCTGGTTCAGACCAAGAACAAATTCTTTGGAAGCGCGACGGCCAAAAACCAATAATTATCTTTCTTTTATCGACGAATTGAAGATTCGCGCGGCATTCTCCCAATTGTAGTTTTCCTTTACGGTTTGCTGCAGCGAATTGAGTTGCGTTTCATTTGGAGCCGACGTAGCGATGCGCAATAACTTTTCCTTGAATTCTTTTTCATTCGACGGATCAAATAAATTATTCCCGAAAAACGTAAAGTCCGACATCGCGGTTTGGTTCGAACACAAAACCGGAATTCCTGCAGCCGCGGCTTCCAATGGCGGAATTCCGAAACCTTCGGCAATCGACGGATAAATGAACGCACTTGAACCGCGCAATAATTTGATCATTTCAGGATATGCGAGATGTTCGATGAAAATGATGCGCTTTTTTATGTCGGACGACAACCCGTCGAGAATCTTGTGCAACTCGGGAATGTAAAACGTTTCATGCCCGACGAATACCAATTGCCTGGTCTTGTATAGCTCGAGGTCGATGAAATGCTGCAATACTAAATGCTGGTTCTTTCTTGGTTCGAGCCTGCTGATGTAAATCAAATAATCGCCGAGTCCATACGATTGGGCGACTTCTTGTTTAATCTGGGTTTTATCGTACGTTTCAAAGAATATGTCGTCAACGCCGTTGGGCATCACAATCGCGTCGGTCACGCCAAGATACTGCGAGATCTCGTTCTTGGAATACGATGAAACCGTGAAGACGATATCCGACATTCGCGCGCTGTACTTGTACGTGATGCGGCTTTGGAGTCTATTCAACTTCGGGAAAAATTCAGGGAAATCCTCGAACAGCACGTCATGCGTCGTCACGATGTATTTGCACACTTTGACGGGCGGCACGCGATATTGAAAATGCGCGTAATCGATCTTGTGTTTCTTTAACAGGCGCGGCAAATCAAAAAGCAACCGTTTGATTTTGCTCTCTCCGGGATATTGTATGTAGGTGATGTTCGGTTGTTCGCCGAATTCGGCTTTGAGTTTTTCGACGTTGCAGGCCGCGAGGAAAAAGTCGCGCGATCGGTCCTGCACCAAAACGGAATACAATCCCTTGATATAAGTCCGCGTGCCTTGGAACCCGCCATCGAATACGTGGCAATCGACAAAAATCCTCGTGCGTTTCAAATCATTCATGCTGCGGCAATTCTCGCGTTCGTTTGATCAGGATTTCGCGGTAACACAATAGGAACCCGACTACGAGCGCCTTGTTGTCGGTCTTGAGGTAAAAGCCCATCAACACCCAGTGCGCGAACAGCATGAAAATAGCCATGCCCAGAAAGAACAGGTTCAATTGGTGTACGACGGGATCGGTCGAGGCTTTCCGGCGCCCCAGGAGATATAAGAAAATCAGGCACAGGATTATCCCGACGAGTCCTGATTTTAGAAATATGGTCATGAACGCGTTGTGCAGCATCGGGATATATCGGATAAATTCCTGATCGTTTGTCCAAAGCTTGCGCCCAAGGTCGATCCGAGATCCCATTCCTTTCCCGAAAAGTGTCGTCACCGTGCCGTCATAACTGACTTGCTTTACCGTAATAATGTTCTCAAACGAGCGATAATTGTCATTGAAATCCTGCCAATCGTCTTTATCGACTTTGGTCTTGAAGGCTTCGATCGGGGCGTTTTTTATCTTGAAGAGAAATGCCTCCATGCCGTTTCCGTTGCGCGACAAGTGCATGTTGTAGATGATCGTGTAACTGGTCCCGACGACCACGATGAACGTCGTCATGATGATGATCGCACGCTTGGTCAACCTGAAATAGCCTTTGAGCGCGAGCAGGATAATGAAAAACTGGATGAAGTTGATTCGGGAAACGTATAGAAATGCTGAAAATCCGATAACCAACAACAGCAACCATTTTCGCTTTTGGCTGATATCGAGCTGGAACTCCTTGCTGAAAAAAAGGAATATCAACGCGAAGAACTCGAAATCCCCAAAGTAACCGCCGTAGAAACGCAGCTCGTGTATGTTGAGGATCTTGTAATACATCGCGCTGTAAAAGATGATCCCGATATGGATCACACCGATGAAAAGGCTCGTGTAGATGATCGTTTCGAAAGGTTTGACCTCGTAATTTCGGCACAATTGATAACCCAGTAGAATGCCCAAAATCGGTTTGAGCAGATACGTGACATCGCGCACATAGACATAAAACGGGAATTCCTTGAAGAACGCGACCACGAATGCGACCGCGAAAATTCCGGCGAAGCACGCCAGGAGATGCACGAGCGTCATCGAATACCGCTTTTTTAGCGTCGCCAGGATCGACAGTGACCAGACAGCGAACGTAAGCTCGTAATTATTGAGGTACGTAACCGATACACAAAGCGCGAAGAGTATCTGATACGGCAAATTTTTAGAGACTGTGCGAGACATTACTGGATTTTAAGCGCTTTTGTAAAATATCGGTTCAGGATGACAAGGTACAAAGTTACGACGATAAATTCGGTTACGGCAATTGAAAACAGGGCGCCTTGAAGTCCCGCCCATTTCGTCAACGCGAACAACAAACCGACATTAAAAACGGTAGCTGCGATGGTCATGGTGATGTAGATCCTGTTTTTCTCGAACGCGAACATGAGCTGTCGCAACGGAAGCGAGAATGCGATGATCAGCGGAATGCACAACGCGATCCTGAAATAATGTGAGATTTCAGGAATCGATGCCGCGTCGATCTTGAAAAACGTGAACAACAGTTCGGCCTTGAGGTAGAAAATCGCGAGCAGCACAAGCACGGCGAACAAATTCGCGCCATGATATTGGAACCACACTTTTATTCCTTTTCTCAAGTCGGCATTGATCGCGAAACACACGCCCGAGTACGAAAAATAGAAGAACAGCGTAAGATAGGATTTGAAGATCGACACGACCTGGTCGATCACGCGATATTCGCCCGCCATGAAATCTCCGCCCAAATAGCTGATAACCATAATTGGGAAAAACTGGTAAATCGACAGGAAAAACTGCGAAAAGCTGAAAGAGAATTCGCCTTTGAGGATTTCGAGCGCGGGCACGATATCAGTCTTTCCCCAAATCATACCGACTTTCCTGACCGCGAAAAGAAAGATCAAGAGGTTGGCGACGATGGTTCCGATGCCGAAAAACAGGTTCGCATAAATGTAATCATCGGGTTTTAATACAAACAGGAAAACGCCTGCGATATACAGGATTTTTGAAAGGATGTTCGCAAATGAAATAGCCGCGAAGTTTTCGATTCCCTGAAAAAACCAAGCCGGACTGATGAATTGCCCGAGCACGACGGCAAAACTCAAGAAAAACAACGGTTTGTCTTTGGAGAAATACGGAACCGTGAAAATCAGGACGGTCATTACGGCCGTGACCGCAAGCAACAACAGGAATTTCGAGAAATAGATCGCGTGGAATTTGCGCCTCACGTAATTCGGATCTTCGCGGTTTATCGAAATATCGCGCACTCCGTTTATGTAGGAACCGTAATCGATAATGCCGTTCAGTGTCAGCGCCATTGCAAACCCGACACCAATTCGGCCCAAACCGTCCTGACCGCAAATCGAGATAAGGTGCGGAATGACAAGCAATGGCCCCAAAAGATTAAAGCCTTGTCCAAAACCGTAAACCAAAAGGTCGCTGAGTTTTTTCTTGTTGTAAATCCCGTCTGTTTTTGCCATGCTTTGCGGCTATGTCTTACGATCGATTGTCCTTGATGTAGAAACTGTTCATATCTGAAACCGATTTTGATTTCAGGAACGGCGTAAAGATAAAGTAAGCCGCGTACAACATGTGCTTCGAAAACGGAAGTTTCAGAAACAAGGCACCCAGCGGATTGAGTTTCTTTTTCGTGAGTATGTGAACGTTCGCCGTGTAGTAATAACGCATGCCGTATTTCTTTGCCGTGAAGGCGAGCGATTTCCGGGAATGGAAGGCGACGTGTTGGCCGTGTTCAGGCGCGATGTACCACCAATCTTTTGGAATTGGGTTGGCCGGAACCGGATCGGTCGTGAAAATTATGGTATCGGTAAGCGCGAGTATTTTTTCGATTTCGGGCAACGGATCCTTGAAATGTTCGAAGCTTTCAAACGTCGTGACGATGTCGTATTTGCGGTCGAGGCTACCGTCGAATCCGCGTGCGAGTTCGTTCTTAGTATAAGGATCGGCCCAATAAAAATCGAACCCGATGTCGCGCATCGTCCTGACATAAGCGCCGAATCCGCCCGCATAATCCAAAAATTGTCCCCTGGTTTTAAAGAAAAGGCAAATAAGCGACGTCGTAATTTTCGACATACGTTCGCTGCGCAGCATCACGCCCGTGTCTGACAAATTCATGGAACTTATGTAGGCTTCGTCGAGCCAGTACGGTTCTTCAGTCTGTCCGAAATCACAGGACGGGCATTGAAAGTAGGCTACGTCGTATTTGTAGAGTACTTTTTTGGTGAAAATTTTTTGGGATGGGCTTGCGCAGATTTTGCAGTTCATTTTGGACTATTTTGTACACATAAACTGGCGTACCAAGGTAAGTAGCAATTTCGTAAATGCAGGGTTGACGTCGAGAAAAAGTCGGTGTGTGAAAAAACAAAAGCCGTAAATTGAACTTTACGGCTTGCTTTTACTGGACAAATCCAATCCGACTCAAATTGTCCGGGGACGTTGATAAAGATTAAGCAAGTTTAATTGCCAATAGATTATTGGCTAACCAACTTTTCCAACTCCTCAGCAATCGGCGCTAACGGATAAACTGATGGTCCGACTTTGCCGTCGTTTTGGATTGACTTTACAGAATGATTCTGCATATTTACGATCGTATAACCTTCATTAGGTCTAAAATATTTGAAGAAATCAGCTCCTGCTATAGATCTTGTTTTCCCTAAATATGAAATTTCCAAGTTGTTGATGACAATTTCTCCTTGATCTTTTGCCCAACCGAAGTCGATACGCAACTGGGTAGCCAAGACGTCTTTTGGCAAATTGAATGTGACTTTTTGCGGCGCGTCGCTTCCTTTGACGTCGGCCCAAACTGAATTATCATCTACAAAGTCAATACTTCCGTCTTCAGTGTAGTAAACATGGAAATGATCGTCTTTCTTTACGGTAACATCGAGTGTTACTTGGAAAAAGTCGTTTTTGACTACCTCAGGAACCGGTTGGGCGGCATCTTCTGCTTTTTTCTCGTCTTTACAGCCTACAAACGCCAAAGCAAGCATGGCGACGATAACAATATTCTTCATGTTTTTTTATTTTAAATTTTTGCAAAAATAATAGTTTAACTTTTTCGATGCGTGTTTTCTATTTTTTTATTTACCGAATTATTTCATGTTCAGTTTCATGTCGCTTATAACCGCAGTTCGTTGCGTTGCGCCGTTGTCAAAAATAATCTGAAAACGGACTTTATTTTGTTTCAAATTATCAAATGTAATTTTTTGCTGCTGATTTTCACCTTCCCAAAAGAAATCGGCGATCTCATTGCCGTTGGCTTTAATCTTAAAATGGGTTTTTTCAGCGCTGCTGCCTGAGAGAATCATTTCGTATTGCCCGTTCTTGAAGTCCAGAGGTGGTGAAATGTAGCTTCCGCTTTGGTTGAACGTAATTCCCTTATCAGAAAACTTTGCCGTCTTGAAAATTTTTAGGCTTATTTCTCCTTCGCCATCCTGCGTCGAATTTTTTTTCGGTTTGTAATAGTAGGCCCAACAGTCGAAATATTCCAGTTTTTTGGTTCGGATAAAATGCTCTTTAAGGTATTTTTCATTTACCTCACTAAGCGCATATGGATTGATATTGCTATACCAAAAAGGCTCATGTCCAATTTCGTTCGCGCGCATGGCCGTTACGTAATCGTCAAAAGATTTGCTCTCGAATTTTGTCTCGGGTTGATCCTTGAACCAAAAAGGATAAATCCACGAGTAGAAGGTCACAATTTTCGCGTTATTGGTATTGGCCGCTTTAAGAGCTGTGGTCATCTCGCGCATTTGGCATTTCGACGGCCTGTTGTAATAATCTCGAACGACAACCAAATCAATTAAACTAAAAACCACAAGACAGCCAACTATGGTATTGCGCACCATTGCATTTCGAATGCGAGCCGCACCGATAGCGGTTGCAATAATAAAAACCGGTAGAATATTAATGAAGTAGCGCGAAAGGATCATCGACACGTCGAGATACGATTTGAGCATCGAAATAACGAGCGAAACGACGAGCCAAGAACACAAAACGAAAAAACTTAGAATCAGTCGATTGCCGTTAAAGTTTTTGATTCCAGGGACAAGTTTTTGTCGGAAGACTGAAAACAGGTAATAGATGATGAGCACATTGATTACAAACATGAGCAATTCGGCGTTTCCAAAAAACTCCTTGAACATGTTGGTAAAAGCCTCAGGACCTGGCTGCAATATCCAAAACGACTTGATTTGAGCCACGTGCAGCAAAGCTTCAATATTCGGAAGCGCCAATATTAAAATTACGCCTGCAGACGCGAAACACAAACGCAGAAATTTCATTCGGTCTGACGCATCCTGTTTAAACAAAATCAACAACAGCAATAACGCTTGCGCGCCGATCGTCAATATTCCGAAAAAATGCGAGTTGATAATCAAACCAGAGAATACACCATAAATCAATGCCGTTCTCATCGTCGGATTTCTGACAAACAAGATCAACCTGTAATACGATAAAACGGTGAAAAGGAACAACATCCCGTAAGGTCTTGCTTCTTGCGAATACGTTATGTGAAACACGCTAACACACGTAATCGCGGCGGCAATCAACCCCGAGCGCCTATTATAAATGGCCTTGCCTAAAAGATACATGGCATAAACACCAAACAAACCAATGATGGCTGAAAAAATCCTTGCGTTCAATGTCGAATACCCAAACACCAACATAAAATATTTTAATCCCAAAAAGTACAAATGCGGGAGCGCTTCCCAGAACAGGACGCTTTTATAAGTTTGACCGAAAGTAAAACTAGGGTCGCTGCTCATCATCGTCAGTACCTCATCGAGCCAAAAACTTTGTTGGTCGGGACGAAAAAAACGAAGACATGCTCCTACAACCAAAATTACGAGTAGCCATTTATTTTGTCTGATCCGATTGATTACCCTCATGAATTTACTTTTTATTGAAATCACCCCTCGAAAAATATTTCTCCACGAAGCAATACACTAAAATAAAGAAATAGCGGCTTCCCATTTCTTTAATCTTCAATTTTGAAACGCCGTATTTCCTATTGGTCCACGAATTCGGGACGACCGTGTACGAGAAACCGCGGATGATTGCCTTTAACGGAAGTTCTATCGTGAGATTGAAATGTGGAGACAAAATCGGTTTTACGCCGTCGATCACTTCGCGTTTGTATAATTTGAATGCATTCGTCGTGTCATTGTAGCGGATGCTCATCGTCATTCGAATAATGAAATTCGCGATCCGGTTTATGACTTTCTTGATCCACGGATAATCGATTACTTTCCCGCCTTTAATGAATCGACTTCCGAAAACGCAATCGTAATTGCCTTCGACCATTGTCGTGTAGTAGCGGATCAGATCATACGGAGAATCCGACAAATCGGCCATCATGACCGCCACGCAATCGCCTGAAAATCGCTCCAAACCGTAACGTACGGCGTATCCGAAACCATTCGGCCCCAAATTGGTTTCGTATTTCACCGACGGATATTTGGCCGCCAACTGTTCCAGGACCGCGAGCGTGCCGTCTTTCGAATTGTCGTTGACGATAAAAATTTCGTGATCGATATTGACCTTTGAAAAAGCATCTTCGATCTGGTCGATGGTTTCGATGATCGATTCTTCTTCGTTGTAGGCCGGAATGACAATACTTAACTTCACTGGGTTGTATATTTCTGCCGCAAGAATATCAAAACGATAAACCTGATAAGTTCATTTTAATTTTTTGCAGACGTAGCCGCATAAATCTGGGTAAGGATGTCATTGATGTTATACTTCCAAGTCCACTCAGGATAATGCGACTGAAACTTTGAAACGTCGCTGATCCACCAAATGTGGTCACCGATGCGGTTCGCTTCAGTATATTCGTAATTCATCGGTTTGCCCGTAATCTCCTGGCACATCGCGATCGCTTCGGCCATGGAGCAATTCGAGAAACGTCCGCCGCCGGCATTGTAGACTTCGCCTTGCTTCGGATTTTGATAGAAATGCCAAAACATGTTCACCAAATCCCAACTATGAATGTTGTCGCGAACCTGTTTGCCGTGATATCCGAACACCGTGTACTTGTCGCCCGTGATCGCGCATTTCATCAAATATGACAAGAAGCCGTGCAATTTTGTTCCCGAATGGTTCGGACCCGTCAAGCATCCGCCGCGGAAAACTCCGGTGTTCATGCCGAAATATTTCCCGTATTCCTGAACCAATATATCGGCGGCCACTTTTGAAGCCCCGAAAAGCGAGTGTTTGGTTTGGTCGATGCTCATTTTCTCATCGATTCCTTTTTCGAAATACGGATGCGATTCGTTGATTTCCCAACGGTGTTCGAGTTCGATAAGCGGCAAGTAATTCGGCGTGTCGCCATAGACTTTGTTGGTCGATGTAAAGATAAAAACCGCTTGTTCACAATGCTTCCGCGTCGCTTCCAACAAATTCAGCGTACCATTTGCGTTCACCGTAAAATCAGTAAACGGAGCTGATGCCGCCCAATCGTGGCTTGGTTGCGCAGCGGTGTGGACGACTAACTTTATGTCGGTGCCGTATTTTGCAAAAATCTCATCGATCGCTGCTTCATCGCGGATGTCGGCGGCGTGGTGCTCGAAATTCGGAATCGTGTCGATGAGTTTCTTCGTGTTCCATTCGGTCGACGCGTCGGCTCCAAAGAATGCCTGGCGCAAGTTGTTGTCGATACCTACGACCTTGTCGAATTTGTCGGCGAAAAAGTTTACCGATTCGCTTCCGATAAGTCCTGATGAACCTGTGATTATGCAAATTTTCATTAAAATGTCTTTTTGATTTTTTTGTCGGTCGGTTCTCTTCTGAACAATCCGTCGTTTGAAATACTTGTGATGACTGAATATTCGGCCGAACCCAAATCTTCCTTCTTGATTCGGCATACGAAACCTGCGTAATCGAGGTTGCCTTTCTTGAAATACGGATTCGTGTCGTAACGTTTCATTCTTTGCGTGGCAAAGGTGCGTTTTTCTCCCGAAGCGCTGTCCTGCAACTCCAAATAAATATTTTGTTCGTATGACGATTGCCTGTCCAGAAAGCCTTTCCCGAAAATTAGGAAGCTGTCTTTTAATTCGTAGATCTGTTCGACGTCGTGCGTAAACCAAGCGTCAGTGTTCGTGTTTTGCGTGAGATTCGACACTTTTTGCGAAAACGGGTACAGCGCATTTACTTCCGATTCGTCGGGCAACGTGTAAATTTTATAATTTTTGGCCTTTTCCAGAATTTCCTTGTACAAATCCTGCTCGAAACCGTTGAGCATTTTATGGTTGCCAGAATAGAAATTGACCACGCCAAGATAATTCAAATGCTGCCTGTACGCGAGATATTCGGTTTGCTTGTTGCTGATCCCAAAAAAATATACAAGCGAAAATAACGCGACAATACCGTCTCGCCAACTTTGACGCAACTCGACCTTTTCGAGAAAATAATAGTAACAATATACCAACATGATCGCGCTATATAATTTATAACGCGAGGCAATCGCCGTTTCAATCCCGAACTGGGCGCGCGTCACGCTCGTAATGCCCGCAACCAAAATGACGAATGAAATCATTGCGAAAGCCAACAAATTGTCCTTGTAGTATCTTTTCCTGATGAGATAGCCGTAAAAAATTACCATGACCAATCCGAACATCGCGGAGAACACGACCGAATCGGTCAGGTCGTTCGTAAAAATGAGGTTGTATGAAAAAATACTTCCAATGAACGAAAAGAAGAACGTAGTCGCTTTTAGTTTGAAATATAAAATCGTTTCGAAAACATCAGGCGTTTGCGGTGGTTTTTGGTATCCGATGAAATACAAAGCAAGCGTCGCGACTGCCACACCAATGAATGCCCAAAAAAGTTTCTTCTTGCCTCTATACCAAAAAATTGCGGGCAACAAAAATATCAGGAACAACCCTGAACCAACCGTAAGCACCGCCAAAACAAAGAACACAATGCTTAAATATGCATGTTTTTCACTTTTCACGGCAAAGTAAATACTTAGCAACGAAAACAGTACGCCGGTATTATTCGACAATGTCGCCATCGGGAACGTCATGTTTTCGTGGAACGCAAAATTGAAAATCAGGATCGCGACCGGAAGCACATAAAACCAGCCTCTTTTTCGCAACGGCAAAGCAAGCAATAAAAAAATGCCGAGGTAGCTCAAGTTCCCGATCAACGCCAGAAAATTAAAATCGACTTTCCCGAAAAGTTTGTAACTCACCAACGTCCAAATCCTGTCGTATACGATTCGGTGTTCGTTGAATTGCGCGAACAGCAATGACATGCGCGATGAAAACGATTCGTCGGCCTTAAAATTATTTAAGAATTCCAGGATCGCTTTGTAATCGTCGTTTACGGGAATGTTACTCGTGTACGTGAAAAACTCAAAATAAAAATAGCCGATCAGACCTACAATCAGTACGAACGAGACAGCGTTGAGATAGGTATTTTTAATTTCGAATTTCATTTATTTCAGTATCGGTTCAAGTTGCTTCTCATTCTCCTTAATCCACTCAAAAATATCCTTGAAAATAGTTTCCACCGATCGCGTCGGTTTCCAGCCCGTTTCCTTTTCGATAAGGGAATTGTCCGTGACATAGCTGCGCAAATCGGCAGGACGTGTTTCAGTTTCGGATCCGATGGTAATCGTATTCCCCGTGATTTTCTCGCAAATGTTCGTCATTTCCAATAGCGACGCACTGTTTTCGAGTCCGCCACCGACGTTGAAAATCTTGCCCGTGAATTTTTCGGTCTCGTGAATTTGCAAATCGACGAGGTCAACGAGATCGTCCACATGCAAAATGTCGCGCACTTGCTTTCCGGTTCCGCCGTATCCGATGTATTTCAACGATTGATTCCAGTAGTGTTTCGCCATCCAAAGTGTGACGACGCCTTGGTCGGTTTTACCCATTTGGCGAGGCCCGGCGATAACTCCGAAACGCGTAATGGCGGCTTGAAGCCCGTAAAATGCGGCGTATTCCTGGATGAAAAGTTCCGATGCCAGTTTCGTCGTTCCATAAAACGAGCGTGCGCCTTCAAGTGAAAGTTGTTCCGAGATTCCTTTCTCAGAGATTCCGATCTGTGTTTGGTCGGAACTAAAGTCGAATCGTGTGTCGGCTTCGACGAAATTCGCCGTTTCGATTTTCTCGATCGGATATACGCGGCTCGTCGACAGGAAAATAACCTTCGCCTTGTTTTTGAGGCACGCGTTGAAACAATTGATCGATCCGTAAAGATTGTTGTTGATCACGTATGTCGGGTCAGAATCCAAACCTGCCATTACCGACGGTTCGGCTGAAGCTTCGATCAGAACGTCGAAAGCGCCGACGCCCGCGAGATCTTCAGCATTGCGGATATCACCATGAATAAACGGGATTTCGGCTTTTTGAAGGTCGGACAAATTGAATTCAGAACCGCGCCTTTTTAAGTTGTCGAAAGCGGTTATCGCATAATTGGGATAGCGTTGTTTTAGTTGCAAGCAAAGCGACGAGCCTACGAAACCTGCGCCTCCTGTTACCAATATTCTTAACATCGATTCTATTTTTACTGTTAGCCCGAAGGCGAAAAAAGTAGTCGTAAAACTATTCTATTTTTTTGGCATGACGCAACGTGCGCGGTTAAATTACCTCGCGACTAACTCATTCTCCTTTTTTCCAGGAATGTAATATCGAAACTCCAAACGGAAACTTCAGCCCAACATTCATAAACCAACCCTCAGGTCGCATCACCCAAAACAGGATCTTATTGAGCAATCCGGGTTTGAACGCTTCGAAATCGCTGCCCGAACCGGTTCTTTTCTCGCCCGACTTGAGCATGTTGCTGATCGCTCGGAACGCGTAAATCGGCGGAAACAGGAAAAAATTGAAATAGGACGAAAACAATTGTCGGCCCTGGAACTTCGCGAAAAGTGCCTGGATCTGCGTCTTGCGATAACGCCTGAAATGATGGTTGATCACATCGTGATGGCTCCACAAACTCATGAACGTCGGGATCGTGATGAAGACGTTGGCCCCGTTTTTCGCGACGCGAATCAATTCCGAGACTGCGAGTTGATCGTCTTCAACGTGTTCGATTACGTCAAAGGCGCACACCAAATCGAATGTATTTTCAGGAAATTGAAGTTCGGTGATTGAGCCGTGTTGAATGTTCAATCCGGTAAGTTCTGAGGCGAAAACGCAACATTCGGCGTCGTATTCAATCGAGGTAACTTCACCGAATTTCGATAAATATTCAGAACTCCTGCCCGGACCGCATCCGACGTTCAATATCTTCAACGCGCCTTGTGGCAATTGTCCTTTCTTTTGCATCGATGAAATATAACCTGAAATTATCGCTTCGCGCGCCGTAAACCACCAATGGTAGCGCTCAAGTTCATAGTATTCCCTGTAGTATTCCTGTTGCATGTTATTGTGGTTTTTCTATTTCCGGACTTTGGTTGGTTCGGATTACTTTGTCGATGATGAACAACGGCCTGTTTCGCACTTGGTTGTAAATCCTGAGTACGTATTCGCCGATAAGTCCCAACGAGATCAATTGCACGCCGCTGAAAAGTATGATCGCCAAAATTGTAGCTGTGAATCCTGGCGGGACGTCGTTATAAAAAAATCTTCGGTATAAATTATAGGCGAAGTATGCCAACGAGAACATGATCGTGATGAAACCCAATCGCGTGATGATGCGTACCGGGAAATCGCTGAAATTAAAAATTCCGTTAAACGCCAACTCAAACAATTTGCTCCAGCTGTATTTGGTCTCTCCGGCCTGACGTTCGTCACGGTCGTATTCGAAGCCGATCTGCTTGAATCCGACCCAAGCGCGCATGCCTCTCAGGTAACGACTGTTCTCAGGCATTTCGTTCATGCGGTCCACGACTCGCCTGCTCAACATCGAGAAGTCGCCGCTGTCGATCGGGACGTTGAAATTGGAAATCTTCTTTTGCAATCTATAATAGGCAGAATACGCAAGTTTCTTGAAGAAACTCTCCTTGCGATTCTTGCGGATCGCGTAGATCACGTCGTAACCGTTGTTGAGCAATTTGTAAAAATCGACGACCAGTTCAGGCGGATCCTGCAAATCGCCATCGATGATCATCGCTCCCTTTCGGCCCGTGACGTTCGCCAGTCCGGCGGTCACAGCGAGTTGATGCCCGTGGTTTCTAGAAAGCAACACGCCAACGAAACGTTTGTCGATCGTGCAAATCCGCTCGATGAGCGAGGCCGTGTCGTCACAACTGCCGTCGTTGACCAAAATCGTTTCGCACTCGAACGGTGTCGAGTCCATCACGCTTTGCAACCTTGCGATGAGTTGATCGAATACGGCTTCCTCGTTATATAGCGGGACTACAATAGAGATGTCGGTCACGGTAAAACAATTAGTTAATCGGGCGTAAAGCTATTCATTTTTGCGAATTTTCTGAAGTAAAAAGTAGATTTTACAAGAGTTTGAGCATCGGATATCGCAATGCCCGATCCCAATTACGCGGCGGCTGTCGAGCTTCTTTCAACTCAGAAACGCGTATTTCACGTAGCGGTAACCCATTCCCATAATCGCACCGAATCATCCCAAACATCGAGGTTGATCGTCCGATTACATCGGGATTGTCTTAAAAAATGTAATTCACGGGTATAAATAAGCTATATATCGACAAAAAGAAAACGTTACCAATTAGTTATCTAATTTCACTCCCTTAAAAATCAAACTGTTAAAAAGTCATGAAAAAAATTACCCCATTTTTCGTTGGTGTGTTTTTGCTGATGAGCGTTGCATCGTTCGCACAAAATCTCGTCATCAACGAAATCTTAACCTCGAATACCTTGACAAACACCGATGAGGACGGCGATTATCAAGACTGGGTTGAACTTTACAACGGAACGGCCGCTACCGTAAACCTCAACGGTTACGGACTAAGCGACGATCCGACGTTGCCTTTCAAATGGACTTTCCCAGCACAAACCATGGCGCCGGGTTCGTACCTGATCATTTATTGTTCCGACAAAAACCGCACGGTCGTAAACCAGCCGTTGCATACTAATTTCAAGATCAGTTCGGGCGGCGAAACCGTTACATTGACGAACGCGGCAAGCGTTACCGTAAACCAGGTTCCAGCGACTGCGATCCCGAGCGATGTTTCGTACGGACGTCTTCCCAATGGAACCGGACCGTTCGTGTTCTTCTCGGCCGTAACGCCGGCTGCGCAAAACGGGACTGTCGGTTACAACGAAATTTTGACGCCTCCGACATTTTCACAAGGCGGCGGATTTTTCACGACGGCTTTCAACTTGAGCCTCGCGACTGCAACCTCGGGCGCAACGATTATTTACACGCTTGATGGAAGCGAGCCCGATCCGGCAAACTTGGCGGGAACGACATATCAATACAAGAACGTATATCCGCACCATCCGGGCGATGCGACAGGTCCGCTTTTGACGAAGAGCTTCAACAGTTTGACCTACACGGCTCCGATCGCGATCGTTGACCGTACGTCACAACCCAACGACATATCGATGATTTCAACGACGTATTTCGATGCGTTCTATTTGCCTGAAAACAACATCTTCAAAGGAACGGTCGTTCGCGCGAAAGTAGTGAAACCGGGCGCTTTGCCGAGTAAAACGGCGAGCAACACGTACTTTGTGACGCCTGAAGGCAGCAGCCGTTTTTCGTTGCCGGTCGTTTCATTGGCGATCACCGAGAAAACACTTTTCGACTACAACGACGGAATTTACGTTCCCGGAGTCGATTTCGACAACTGGAGAATCGACAACCCCGATCTCGAGCCTGAAGGCCAGGAAGATTTGGCTAACTATTACCGACGCGGCCTCGAATGGGAACGCGAAGCCAACATGACGTATTTCGTAAACGGCACGCAAGTGATCAACCAGAACGTAGGTTTGCGCCTTCACGGAGGTTCGTCGCGCGACTGGCAGAACAAGTCGTTCAACATCTACGGACGTTCCGATTATGGGGACGCGACCATGGACTACGCATTCTTCCCGAACCAACCGATCGATTTCGAACGCTTGATCCTGCGTAATTCAGGTGCCGATTTCTACGAGACTCATTTCCGCGACGCGCTCAACATGCGTTTGCTCAAGCAATCTCACGTACTGGCAAAAGGTTACCAACCGACCGTTACGTTCATGAACGGTGAATATTGGGGAATCCTGAGTTTAAGCGACAAGTTCGATGACAATTACTTCAAGCGCGTATACGACATTGAAGAAGTCGATATTTTGGAGAGCGAGGCGCAGATCGAAGAAGGCGACGCCGATGATTACAACGCGATGATCGACTATATCACTGCAAATCCATTGTCGGTGCAAGCGAACTACGATTACGTTCTGACGCAACTCGATTACGAGAACTTCGCCGATTATTTCATCCACAACATTTTCTTCGACAACCTCGACTGGCCTGGAAACAACATCGTATTCTGGAGAGAAAAGGTCGACGCCCCAAATGCAACCGCTCCGCACGACGGACGTTGGAGATGGATCGGTCACGACATGGATGCGACTTTCGCAACCACATCTGAGAACATCAACCGCAATTCATTGGCGATCGCCACTGCAACCGGCGGCCCGGAATGGCCAAACCCGGAATGGAGTACGTTCCTGTTGCGCAAGATGCTCGAAAATACGACGTTCAAGAATTACTTCATCAACCGTTTCGCCGACAAGATCAACACGACGTATTCGTCGGCTTTCGTAAATACGACGATGGAAGAAATGAAAAACGTGATCCTTCCTGAACTCGAAGAACAGATCGAGCGTTGGACGGCTCCGGTCGACATGGGCGATTTCAATTTCTATTACGGTTTTCAACAGAGCTTCGCGACACAACGTCCGGCGATCCAGAGAAACCACATCCGCAGCAAATTCACGATCGCAGCGAACATCAACGCGACCGTCGACGTTTCAAACGTGGCGCACGGCTATGTGAAAATGAACACGATCGACCTTAAATCGACAACCGATAATATCGCCGCGAATCCATATCCTTGGACAGGCGTTTACTTTTCAGGAATTCCGGTTACGTTGAAAGCGATCCCGAACGCAGGTTTCGTATTCGATCACTGGGAAGGCGCCTCAACTGCGACAACTGATCAAATTACGCTAACGCAAACCGCGGCGTTTTCAGTGAAAGCGGTTTTTGTTCCGACGAATACCAACGCAAGCCAACCGATCTATTTCTGGTACATGGGAACTGCGATCGCGAACGACACGCCACTTTTGACCTTGAACTCTTCGTTCGAAGTTCCGGCAACCGACGCGGTAATCAACTACACGTCTTGCTTGCCAGGATATCCGTATGCAGCCGGAAACCCGTTGTTCCAACACGCGTCGATGGAAAGAAGAAATTCACCGACTCCGATCAACTACATCGCCGAGGCAAACGGAGGCGCGGCTTACGCTGCAAGTGCGATGCGCGGCATCCAGATCAAGGAACCGTTGCAGAGCGCAGGTGCTGAAAACACAATGGTTTTCGCGTTCACGACCGTGAATTACGAGAACATTATTTTCTCGTTCGCCGCCAAAAACGAATTGACGAACGCGCAGAACATCGTCGTGGATTACTCGACCGTTGCCGGAACTCCGAACTGGATCACGACAGGTTTGGCTTCATCGACATTGCCGCTGACCGCTGATTTCGCCTTGTTCACTGTTGACTTCTCGTCTATCACGGCGGCCGACAACAACGTGAACTTCAAGATACGCGTGCGTTTTACAGGTTCGGGCGACATGACGGTCGATGCCGGAAACCGCATCACGTTCAACAACATCGCGGTCCACGGAACTTCGACATTGGGATTGCCGACGACTCCGGTCGCATCGAAAATCTCGGTGTATCCGAACCCGACAAGCTCGATCGTAAACGTTTCAGGTGCGAACGCCGATGCCGATTATTCGCTTTACGCAATCGACGGACGCTTGGTGAAGGCAGGAAAATTAGGGACTTCCGCTCAAATCGGCCTCGACGGATTGACTTCAGGAATTTATTTGTTACAGTTACAATCTGAAGGAACGAATGAAACAAAGAAAATTATCAAAAGATAATTTGATAAGATATTGATTACAAAGGAGATGGCTTTTCGCTGTCTCCTTTTTTACATTTTTGGCAGATTTGCAGTTGTTCGTAGTTCGTCGAAAAACATAGTTTTGTATCGATTAAAAATCAACTGCCTTAAAATCCCGCTTTACTTTACACAACAAAACAGGTAAAAAACATGAAAAAAATTACGTTCTGGCTGCTTGCATCGGCACTTTTTACATTTGTCTCACCCGCGTTTTCACAAGTCGTGATCAACGAGATCGTGACTTCGAATACGACGTTGAACACCGATGAAGACGGAGATTATCAAGATTGGGTAGAGCTGTACAACAACGGGCCGAGTGCTGTGAACCTCAACGGTTACGGTCTTACCGACGATCCGACGTTGCCGTTCAAATGGGTTTTCCCGAACGTGAATTTAGGCTCAGGCCAATACCTGCTCATCTATTGTTCCGACAAGAACCGAACCGTCGTCGGACAGCCCTTGCACACGAATTGGAAAATCAGCTCGTCGGGCGAAACGATCACACTTACGAACGCCGAGGCCGTTACCGTAAATCAAGTCCCGTCAACGGTTATCATGCAGAATTTCTCGTTCGGACGTTTCCCGAACGGAACCGGACCTTTCATGTTTTTCCAGGATGTGACGCCGTCGGCCATGAACGCCGCGGTTGGCTACACGGGCCTTTTGTCGGCTCCTGTTTTCTCGCAGCAAGGCGGATTTTCGACATCGGCGTTTGACCTGACGCTTTCCACAAATGAACCGGGCGCGACGATTCTGTACACGCTCGACGGGTCGGAACCAAGTGAAGCGAATATCGGCGGACAAACCTATACCTATCGCAATTCCTATAACGAGACAGGTTCGCAAACGCCGGGCCCGATGCTCACCAACAGCTATGAAACGCTTACTTACAACACTCCGATAAACATCGTCGATCGTTCGCCTTTACCCAATAAGTTGGCCGCGATCTCATCGACCTATCATTTCGATCCGTCGTTCTACATTCCCGACAATCCGCTTTTCAAAGGCACGGTCGTTCGCTCGAAGGTCGTAAAACCCGGAGCACTCGCGAGTCCGACGATTTCCCAAACGTATTTCGTAACGCCTGAAGGCACGAGCCGTTTTGAATTGCCTGTGGTTTCCCTTTCTTTCACTGAAACCAGTTTTTACGATTACGAGGATGGAATTTTCGTCGCCGGAAAAGACTTCGAAGACTGGAGAGCTGAAAATCCGGGTATTCATCCGGGAAGCCTTCGCGTCGGGAATTATTACCGAAGTGGCGAAACTACCGAGCAAAAAGCCAACATGTCCTATTACGTAAACGGAAACCAGGTAATCAGCCAGGATGTCGGAATTCGGGTACGAGGTGCTTCGACCCGCAAATACGAGAACAAATCGCTTACGATCTATGCGCGTTCCGAATTTGGGGACGAAAACCTGAGCTACCCGTTCTTTTCAGATTTGCCGTATCAGGATTACGAACGCCTGACGTTGTCGACATCGGGAAGTGATTTCCGAAACACGATGTTCCGCGATGCGCTTTGTCACAACATCTGTTATGAGATGCAATGCGAAAACGAGGATTACCAGCCCACGATTACATTTATAAATGGGGAATATTGGGGAATCATGAACCTGCGCGAGCGTTACGACAACAACTACTTCAAACAGGTATATGGTTTCGAGGATGTCGATCTTTTGGAAAACGATGGCGATGTGGAAGAAGGTGACGATGATCATTACGATGCGCTGTCGGCCTACATGCAAAGCCATAATCTTTCCAATCAGGCCGATTTCGATTACGTCGTGACGCAGCTTGATCCTGAGAGTTTCGCCGATTATTACATCGCGAATATTTATTTCGACAACTCTGACTGGCCCGGAAACAACCAACAGTTCTGGAGAAAGAAAACCGCACAATACGAACCGACGGCCAGTTATGGCGCTGACGGTCGCTGGCGTTGGGTTTTCCACGATATGGACGATACGTTTTCATTCGGAACCGACGATTATAACCACAACAATCTGCAAATCGCGACCTCGGTCGGATCTGAAAACATAAATCCGGCTTGGTCCACGCTTTGGTTGCGCCGGATGATCCAGAACGAAGGTTTTAAAAATTACTTCGTCAACCGTTTTGCCGACATGATGAACAGTTATTATTTACCGGCTGTCGTCACTGGAAAAATGAACGCGATGAAGGATGTCATTTTCCCTGAACTTCCTGAGCACACGCAACGTTGGAGTGCTTTTGACATGGGCGATTTCGATTGGTATATGAATTATCAGACGGGATTCGCGAACCAACGTCCGGGCTTCCAGAGAAATCACATCCGCAACAAATTCTCGATCGCGAACAACATCACCGCGACATTGAACGTCTCGAACGTCGACCATGGTTACATCAAAATAAATACGATCGAGATCACGCCAGCCTTGGCCGGGGTAAACGCGACTCCGTTTCCATGGAGCGGAACGTATTTCTCGAACATTCCCGTAACGCTTACGGCAATCGCAAAACCGGGTTACGTGTTCAGCCATTGGACGGGCGCATCATCGGCTACGACCGCTGAAATTACGGTAACGTCGGCTACAAGTTTCAACGTGAACGCCGTTTTCATTCCTGAAGGTTTTGCCGTCGAAGAAAGCGAGCCGGTGTATTTCTGGATGATGAACACCGCCATCCCGAACGATACGCCGCTTACCTTCTTGAATTCCTCGTACGAAGTGCTTCCGAACACGACGATTTCATATTCGTCTTCGCTTGCTGGTTATCCGTTCACGTCGACCGATCCTTTGTGGAGACACGGTTCGATGGAGCGCCGCAACAGCCCGACGCCGTTGAACTATCGCACCGAAGCCAACTCGAATTTACCATACGCTCCGGGCATCATGCGCGGCCTGCAGATCACCCAGCCGTTCCAGAACAACGGTCTTGAGAATACGATGGTGTTCAATTTGCCGACGAAAGGTTACAAGGAAATCAAGTTCTCATTCGCCGCGATGGACGAAGGTGCCGCGACCGGAATTACTTTGGATTATTCAGTAAACGCGGGCACTCCGGTTTGGATCACGACAGGATTGGCTTCGTCTTCATTGGCGCTTACAACGGGAACGTATCAATTGTTTGAAACCGATTTCTCGGCTTTGGCATCGGTGAACGACAACGAGAATTTCAAGGTTCGTTTGCGATTCACCGGCCCGAACATGACAGCCGATACCGGCGCTCGCGTCACGTTCAACAACATCGCGATGGACGGCGTCCAAATGCCGCTCACCTATACAAGCCCGAATACGTTTACGGTCGGAACGGTTATCGCGCCACTGGTTCCAGCCACGACCGCAACCGCGACAAGCTATAGCATTTCAACACCGCTTCCTGCGGGATTGTCTTTCGACACGACTACGGGAATCATTTCAGGAACGCCGACAACAACTGCCGCAACCGCTACTTACACCGTAACTGCGACAAACGCTGGCGGAAGCACGACTTTCGACGTAATTATTACGGTGAATCCTGCCATTGTCGCTCCGACCGCTTTGAGTTATACGACACCAAATACATTTACAGTCGGAACTGCGATCACGGCTTTAAGCCCGACAGTTACAGGAACGGTTGATTCATACAGCGTTTCTGCGACATTGCCTGCGGGATTGTCTTTCGATACGGCAACAGGGGTAATTTCAGGAACGCCGACTGCTGTTTCAGCAATCGCGACTTATACCGTTACAGCTACGAATTCGGGCGGAAGCGTAACGTTCGATGTTGAGATTACAGTGAATGCCGCCGCTCCGACCGCTTTGAGTTATTCGACTCCGAACACATTTACCGTCGGAACTGCGATTATGGCCTTGAGTCCGACAGTTACAGGAACGGTCGATTCATACAGCGTTTCTGCGACATTGCCGGCGGGATTGTCTTTCGATACGACGACAGGAGTAATCTTGGGAACGCCGACTGCTGTTTCTGCAACCGCGACTTATACCGTTACCGCTACGAATTCGGGCGGAAGCACAACATTTGATGTTGAAATCACAGTCAACGCCGCCGCTCCGACCGCTTTGAGTTACACGACTCCGAACACGTTTACAGTCGGAACTGCGATCACGGCTTTAAGCCCGACAATTACTGGAACGGTCGATTCGTATAGCGTTTCTCCGACATTGCCTGCCGGATTGTCTTTCGATACTACGACAGGAGTAATTTCAGGAACGCCGACTGCTGTTTCTGCAACCGCGACTTATACTGTTACCGCTACGAATTCGGGCGGAAGCGTAACGTTCGATGTTGAGATTACAGTGAATGCCGCAGCTCCGACCGCTTTGAGTTATTCGACTCCGAACACATTTACCGTCGGAACTGCGATTACGGCTTTAAGCCCGACAGTTACAGGAACGGTCGATTCGTACAGCGTTTCTGCGACATTGCCTGCCGGATTGTCTTTCGATACGACGACAGGAATAATTTCAGGAACGCCGACTGCCGTAACCGCGACTACAACTTATACTGTTACCGCTACGAATTCTGGCGGAAGCGTAACGTTCGATGTTGAGATTACAGTGAATGCCGCCGCTCCGACCGCTTTGAGTTATTCGACTCCAAACACGTTTACCGTCGGAACTGCAATTACGGCTTTAAGCCCGACAATTACAGGAACGGTCGATTCATACAGCGTTTCTTCTGCATTGCCGGCGGGATTGTCTTTCGATACGACGACAGGGGTAATTTCAGGAACACCGACTGCTGTTTCTGCAACCGCGATTTATACTGTTACCGCTACAAATTCGGGCGGAAGCGTAACGTTCGATGTTGAAATCACAGTCAACGCCGCCGCTCCGACCGCTTTGAGTTATTCGACTCCGAACACGTTTACCGTCGGAACTGCGATTACGGCCTTGAGCCCGACAATTACAGGAACGGTCGATTCGTACAGCGTTTCTGCGACATTGCCTGCGGGATTGTCTTTCGATACGACGACAGGAATAATTTCAGGAACACCGACTGCTGTTTCTGCAACCGCGACTTATACCGTTACAGCTACGAATTCGGGCGGAAGCACAACATTTGATGTTGAAATCACAGTAAATGCCGCAGCTCCGACCGCTTTGAGTTACACAACTCCGAACACGTTTACCGTCGGAACTGCGATCACGGCTTTAAGCCCGACAATTACCGGAACGGTCGATTCGTACGGCGTTTCTGCGACATTGCCTGCGGGATTGTCTTTTGACACGACGACAGGAGTAATTTCAGGAACGCCGACTGCTGTTTCTGCAACCGCGACTTATACTGTTACCGCTACAAATTCGGGCGGAAGCGTAACGTTCGATGTTGAAATCACAGTGAATGCCGCCGCTCCGACCGCTTTGAGTTACACGACTCCGAACACGTTTACCGTCGGAACTGCGATCACGGCTTTAAGCCCGACAGTTACAGGAACCGTTGATTCGTACAGCATTTCTCCGACATTGCCAGCCGGTTTGTCTTTCGATACGACGACAGGAGTAATTTCAGGAACGCCGACTGCTGTTTCTGCAACCGCGACTTATACTGTTACCGCTACAAATTCGGGCGGAAGCGTTTCGTTTGGCGTCGTGGTTACAGTGAATATGGCCGCTCCGACTGCATTGAGCTACAGTTCACCGAATACGTTTACCGTCGGAACCACAATTACCGCTTTGACGCCGACCGTAACCGGAACCGTTACCTCTTACAGCGTCGTGCCTGCGCTTCCGAACGGATTGTCGATCAACACGACGACAGGAGTAATTTCAGGAACACCTGCGAGTGCGACCGCGACCTCAACTTATACGGTTACCGCGACGAATGCAACCGGATCGACTTCGTTTGGAGTCGTGATCACGGTGAATGCTGCCGCGCCCGGCAATTTGAGCTATACGACACCGAACGTTTATACGATCGGTGCGAACGTGTTCTTGTTCCCGTCAATCATCGGGTCGATTACCGGATTCTCGGTTTCGCCTGCTCTACCTGACGGACTAACGTTGAACCCGCTCTTCGGAATTATCACCGGAAACCCTACAACGGTAACACCAACTGCGATTTACACGGTAACGGCGACGAATTCAGGCGGATCGACTTCGTTCGGGATTTCAATCACGATCAACGACATCGCGCCATCGGCGTTGAGTTATACCTCTCCGAACACTTTTGCCGTCGGGAACGCAATTGCGCAACTGACGCCGTCGGTGACTGGAAATGTCGTTTCCTATTCGGTTTCGCCGGGACTTCCTGCGGGATTGAGTTTGAATACCACGACCGGAGTCATTTCAGGAACGCCATCGGCTGCGACCGCGACTGCGACATATACCGTAACGGCTACGAATTCGGGTGGATCGACCTCATTCGGGGTTGTAATCACCGTGACCGCTCCGGCGCCAAGCGCGTTGAGTTATACGACTCCGAACGTGTTTACCGCGGGAACTACGATTACCGCGTTGACGCCGACCGTGACCGGCTCGGTTTCATCATACAGCGTTTCTCCTTCATTGCCTGCGGGATTGAGTTTGAATACATCGACGGGCGTCATTTCAGGAACGCCATCAGTTGCTACAGCACTTGCAAGTTATACGGTTACGGCTACGAATTTGGGCGGAAGCACGACATTCGACGTCGTGATCACAGTGAACGCGGCCGCTCCGACCGCTTTGAGTTACAATTCTCCGAACACATTCACCGTCGGAAATACGATCACTAATTTGAACCCGACCGTAACAGGAACGGTTTCCTCATACAGCGTTTCTCCTGCGCTTCCTGCAGGTTTGTCGTTGAACGCGGCTACGGGAGTCATTTCAGGAACACCGTCGGCTGTGGCTGCGACCGCAACTTACACCGTGACGGCGACGAATGTAAGCGGAAACGCGTCATTCGGGGTTGTGATCACCGTTAATCCGATGGCGCCTGACGCTTTGAGTTACAACTCGCCAAACACATTTACCGTTGGAACTGCGATCGGGAATTTGAACCCGACCGTATTCGGAACCGTGACATTGTACAGCGTTTCTCCGGCGCTTCCTGCGGGATTAAATCTGAACACGACGACCGGAGTCATTTCAGGAACTCCGACGGCTGTGACCGCGACTGCGACTTACACGGTGACCGCGACGAATTCGGGCGGAAGCGTTTCATTCGGCGTGATCATCACCGTGAACGGAATTGCGCCGAGCGCGTTGAGTTATACTTCGCCGAATACATATCCTGTAGGGTCGAACATCATACCGTTGACGCCGACAATTACGGGATCGGACGTCGTTTATTCTGTTTCACCTTCGTTGCCGGCCGGACTTTCCATGGATTTCATAACGGGCATCATTTCAGGAGTTCCGACAACGGTTACGCCGATTGCCGCGTATACGGTTACGGCTACGAATTCGGGCGGAAGCATCTCGTTCGACGTCATCATCACGATTACCCCGGCAGCGCCTACAGCTTTGAGTTATACGTCTCCAAATACGTTTACCGTCGGAACTGCGATCGCGAATCTAAATCCGACCGTGACGGGAACAGTGACGTCGTACAGCGTTTCTCCTGCGCTTCCTGCGGGATTGAGTTTGAATACGACAACCGGAGTCATTTCAGGAACTCCGACGGCTGTTACCGCGACTGCGACTTATACGGTTACCGCGACGAATTCGGGTGGAAGCGTCTCGTTCGACGTCATCATTACCGTGAACGACATCGCGCCGACCGCATTGAGTTATACATCGCCGAACACATATTCGGCCAATGCTGCAATCACGCCGTTGATCCCGACAGTTACAGGTTCCGGCATCACGTATTCGGTTTCGCCATCGTTGCCAGCCGGATTGTCGATCGATCCTGCGACGGGAATCATCTCAGGAACTCCGACAACGACAACGCCGATCGCAACTTATACGGTTACGGCGACGAATTCGGGCGGAAGCGTCTCGTTCGACGTCATCATCACGATCACGCCAGAACTTAGCGTCGGTGATCCACGCGCGATGCAATTCATTGTGTTCCCGAACCCGTTCCGCGATTCGATTTCGATCAAAGGACTGGAAGGCGACACGACATATTCGTTGTATTCGATCGACGGAAAACTCGTGCAATCGGGACGCGTCGAGAACGAAACCATCCGATTCGGAGAGCTTGCGCAAGGCATTTACACGTTGCGTCTGGAAAGCGAAGGTCGTATGGGAATCAAGAAGATTGTCCGAAACTAATCGCACATAAAAATCAAAAAAGGAGGTTCAGGAATGACCTCCTTTTTTTATGCGGTAACGTGAAAATATTTACGAATTCGCCTTGAAAGCGTCGGCGAGCGCGAGTTTCCAATCGCGGATTTCCAAACCGAAAATTGATTTGATCCTCGACTTATCGAGCACGCTGTACGCCGGACGTTTTGCCGGAGTCGGGAAGCTGCTCGTGGGGATCGCATGGAGTTTCACATTGCTCTTTGCCAAGCTGAAAATCTCTTTGGCGAAATCGTGCCAGCTCGCGATTCCTTCGTTGCTGTAGTTGTAGATTCCGTACGTTGTTTTTCCGGATGTGATGATTTTGAGCAACGCGTGCGCCAAATCAACCGCGTATGTCGGCGTTCCGATCTGGTCGCTCACAACGCTTATCTCGTCGCGTTCCGACGCCAATCGCAACATGGTTTTCATGAAGTTGTTTCCGAATTCCGAATAAACCCAAGACGTCCTGACGATGAAATAGCGCTCAAGGATGTTCATCACTTCAAGTTCGCCGTCCCGTTTTGTGCGTCCGTACACGCCTTGCGGATCGGTCGGGAAATCTTCGATGTAGGGAACCGAACCGTTTCCGTTGAACACGAAATCGGTTGAAACGTGAAGCAACGTGCAATTGTAGTCGAGGCAGGTTTTCGCGAGGTTTTTGACGCCGTCGACGTTGATCGCGTGCGCTTTCTCGGGTTCGCTTTCAGATTTGTCGACAGCCGTATACGCCGCGGCGTTAATGCAGAAATCGGGTTTTGTCTTTTCGAAAAGCGTTTTTAATGATTCCGGATTCGTGAGGTCGCCTTCGGTCGAATCGGCGAAGTAAAAATCGATCGAACCGTATTGATTCTTGACCGACCTCAACGCTTGGCCCAATTGTCCCGATGCGCCCGTGACAAGAACTACCATACTTTTTTTGCGTCGTTTAACGTGGGAAGGATTTGGTCTTTCTCGGAAATGATCATTTCATTTTCAGGGAAATTCCAGTTTATGCCGACCGATGGATCGTTGAACATCAATCCGCCCTCTGATTCTTTATTATAGAAATTGTCGCACTTGTAAAAGAAAACCGCCGTTTCGCTGAGCACTAAAAAACCGTGTGCGAATCCGCGAGGTACGAAGAATTGTTTTTGGTTGTCGCCCGAAAGCAGGATCGATTCATATTGCCCGAAGGTTTCCGATCCGGGACGCAAATCGACCGCGACGTCGAGCACTTCGCCCCTTAAAACCCGGACCAATTTCGCCTGCGCATGCTGGCCAGTCTGGTAATGAAGCCCGCGCAAGACGCCTCGTGACGAAACCGATTGGTTGTCCTGCACGAAATGCGCCTCATAACCCGTTCCGTTCGCGAACGTGCGCTCGTTGAAGCTTTCCATGAAAGAGCCGCGCTCGTCCCCGATTATCTTGGGTTCGATGATAAAACAGCCTTTTAGTTTGGTTTCGGTAAACGTCATTTTTATTGGATTAATCCTAGCAAATGTTTGCCATAACCGCTTTTAAGCAACGGCTCGGCGAGTTTTTTTAGTTGGTCGGACGAGATGTAGCCCATTACATAAGCGGCTTCCTCGATCGATCCGATTTTCAATCCTTGGCGTTCTTCGATTACCTGGACGAATTGTGACGCCTGCATCAGCGAATTGAACGTTCCGGTGTCGAGCCAAGCGGTTCCTCGGTCGAGAATGCTGACCTTGAGTTTTCCACGTTTGAGGTATTCTTTGTTGATGTCGGTGATTTCAAGCTCGCCGCGGTGGCTTGGTTGTATGTTGGCCGCGATGTCGACCACGTCGTTGTCGTAGAAATAAATTCCGGGAACGGCGTAGTTCGATTTTGGTTCGGCTGGTTTTTCTTCGATCGAAAGTACGTTTCCGCTTGCGTCGAAATCAACGACACCGTAACGTTCGGGATCGTGGACATGGTACGCATAAATTACGCCTCCGTCAGGATTGTTGTTCGATTTCAGCAAACCTGAAAGCCCTGTTCCGTAGAAAATGTTGTCGCCCAAGACGAGCGCGACCTTGTCGTTCCCGATGAATTCCTTACCGATGATGAACGCTTCGGCCAAACCATTCGGGTTTTCCTGGACGGCGTATTCGAATCGGCAACCGAGGCTCGTTCCGTCGCCAAGCAATTGCCTGAAAAGCGGCAAATCGTGGGGAGTCGAAATGATCAGGATCTCGCGGATTCCCGACCACAAAAGCGTCGAAAGCGGATAATAGATCATCGGCTTGTCGTAAATCGGCATGAGTTGCTTACTCACGGCGAGCGTCAACGGGTGAAGGCGCGTTCCGGATCCTCCGGCTAAAATAATTCCTTTCATTGCCTTACGCTTGGTTCATCTTTGCAGATTGTTTCCTATAAAAAGACAAGAACAATTTTATGGCGATGAACAGGAAAATGAACAATAACGGAAGTACGATTTTAAGTTTACCGTTTACCGCTTTCGTGTTTTCAATGTTCAATATCGTATTGTTGTCTTTTACGATTTTATCGATGCTGACCATGTCGATGCGGTGATCGCCTTGTTCGCGAACGAGCCTGTCTTTGGTTTCGAGTACATCGTTGAGCTGCGTATTCTGGTTGATATAGACCTGTCCCGACCCGGAATTCTTCGAGGCAAGCGCGTCGAGAAGTTTGTCGATTCGTTTGATCGTGGAATCGTTGGCGCTCATTTTATAAGCGACGTTCTTCACGTATTCTGTTTGGATTTTCCTGTAAAAATCGCTGTCGTTGAGATATTTCAACAAAGGCTCGACTGTCTTTTTGGTGTCGGTCGCGTCTTTTGTAGAGAACGTGATCAGGTGTTGCGGATAGTTCTTGCTCGTAAGCGGTTCTTCGACAATCTTCCTTATATCGCTGTTTTCAGCCATTACCTTGAGCATCTCCAAATACGTTTCGTTGCGGTTCGCGAATTGGTAAATGTCCACGATCGGTTCGATTTCGATCTTAGCCAATTTCTTGGCGTTCTGAATGCCGAGTCCTTTGAGGAAAACCGTATCGTTCTCCTTGATCTTGGATTCGATCAGATCTACTTTTTCATACAGATAATCGACACTTCCGAAATTCGGGGAAACGACCAATAAGTGATCGTAGGTTTTTTGGGTTTTGTCAAGGTAAAATCCAAGCCCGACGCCAACGATCAGAAGCACTATCAAAATAATCGCATTCTTAATCCCGAACCTCAACAATTGGAACAATCGAGCGTTGAAATTACTTGCGGCGTTGCCCATTTTTTTTCTGAGTTCGGCCAAGTCGATTTCGTTTTCGTCTGAATTTTTTGGTTGTTTACTCATTTCTATTTCGAATTTAATATCTGTTCAAGTATTTTAATCGTAATCAAATAGGTCGGTTTCACGCCTGTGGTTCCCAAACCTCCCGATGCGAGCGTGCTGCCCGTTTCCAGCGGATTGTCGGAAGCGTAATACGCATATCGCACTTTCACGTCAGGGTTGATGCTCTTTCGGATTTTCGACGCCGACTGTATCGCCTTTTGGTAATACGCGCCTTCCATCTCAAGGCCGATCACGCCCCAGGTCGACTTGTTGAAGAACGTCAAAAGATCACGGTTTTGGAGTGAAGTTCCCAAAACGGTAACCATCGGGCCTGCGTAAACCGGAATATCGTTGCCTTCGAACATGTCGAGCGTCAACTCGTTTTCGAACGGATAATTATCGCCCGTTCCTTCGTTTATGTGTGCCGACGGAATCATGATATCGCCTTTTCCGCCTTCCAAGATTCCCGCTTTTCCCATGATCGAAACCGACACGACGTTCAACAACGTGCGCTGGTTTTTCGATTCCTGGAACGGTTTCAAAAGTTCGTCGATCGTTTCATAAGCTTGCTCACCGAATGCGTAATCCATGACGATGATAACGGGATTTTCGCCCGAAACGTTCGCGTTCGGGAAGCTTGAATTTTTCCAGTCGATCTTTTCAGTGTCGAAGATCTGCACGTCGATGTTCGTGCCCGACGTATCGGGAAGCGAGATCATGCCGTGTTCCGTCGCGAATTTCTCAACGGGTTTGCGCAATGCGTCGGCGCCTGATCTACTGAGTTCTTCATAGATCACGAAATCGCTTTTGTCCTTGAACTTGGTCTTGAGCAGATGCGTCGCGAAAAGCGAATTCATCACACTGTGCATGTTCGCGCTGATGATATGGATCGGGCGGTTCAACAAATTGTTGTCGCGCAAAATGGTCTTGATGTTGTTCGCCCAGATTTCACCGTGAATGTGATGCCCGAGGCGTTCGCGCAGGATCGGGCTGAACGAGATCGTGCGTTTGTTGTTTTCTATGAGTTCCTCGATCGCGAGTTTTCCAAGCCAATAGATAACATGGATAAAACGATCGGGTTTTTCAGTTGTCCCGAAACCGTCGTAAATCTCGATGATTTCTGAGAATGATCGGCCCAATAGATTCGCCGCGTGCGACATCGCCTGTTCGCGTTCGGCCAATTCAAGCGGCTCGCCGTTCTCAACAACCTCGCCGAGCTTTTGCCAATCGCGTGAAACCTCGCCGGTATTTTCATCCAAAAGCGCGCGGTTCTTAATCTTGTGCGATTCGATGAAAAGGAACGTGAGGTGCGTCAAAATATCATAGATATCCGAGCGGCCGCGCGTGATTTCGACGTTCATCTGTTCGTCGTCGATGCGGTAACAATTGCGTTTTCTCTTTGGCGGGATGATCGCCTTGAAATGGGATTTCGAGTAACCTTCGTCGGACGTCAAATTGATGAACCGGCATTCCTCGATCCCTACGGGAAGGCGCTCGATCACATACAACAATCCGTTAAGTTCTACTTTCTCGCCGGCGATACTGCCGTAAATTTCAGGTCGCAACGCCAAAAGCGCCTCGCGTAAAGTTTCTCCGGAAACGCCCATCGGTTTATAAAAACCCCTGTTGAACAGGTGGCGCATCGTAATATAAAGCCGTTCGACCGCGCTCGAAGATTCCTGCGCGCGTGAGCGAACGATATTTTTAAGTTCTTTCATTCAATAAAATTCTCACTGTGCAAATGTAGGGTTTTTGCACTTTAGTTGGTTAGGGTAAGGTTAATTGCGGGTTCGGCTGATAATTCCGACGTTAATTTTACTAATTCGACAACGTGATTTCTACCGCGAATTCTTCCCAATACGTACGGATTTTTTTGGCGTGTTCCATCATTTGCTTGAATTGATGGCTATCGGCGGGATTCATAAGGCGGATTTCATTTTCGAAAGCATCGTATCTCGCCAGGTCTTTGCGGAACGGCTTCCAGGTCGCGATTTTCCAGTCGAAACCCCAGGACGAATTCTCGGCTTTGTACTGTGTGCCGAACGTGGGCTGGTAACTGGTTTGTGTGATCGTCCCCGTTTTGGATTCATACGTGAATTCGTACCGATTCTCGGGAATCACGAGCCATTCCAACGCAACGAAAAAACCGGTTTCAGAGCATTTTATCTTGAATTCGGAAACATCGATTATCGTTTTGTTTCGTCCTTTTTTTGCCGACGCCAAGATCGGTTTTGCGAGCATTTCGCTTCCCGGAGTTCCGTCAGCGTTGGCTTCGATCAGGTAAAAATTGAACTTCGCGCCTTTTATCTTGGAAACCGTCGCGACTGAAATCGTCTTTAAATACGGTGTTTCCGACGGAATCTGCGCCACATTGAAATATCGCGCCACGCGAAACGGCCTTCCATTGCAACCGTAGGTCGTTTCGACATTTTTCATTTGGAATTCACCGACGACATTCGATTTCGTGCGTTTGGGTTTTTGCACGGAAACCGCATCGAGCAAAATCGGGGCGGGTTGCAGGACGACGTTCGATGCCGCATTCGCGCGCAGTTTTTTCGTCGCGTATCCGATGGCCGAAAAAAGCAAATTCTTGTCGGTTTCAGCCGATATCGAAAATTGTCCGGCTTCGTCGGCGTTGGTTCCGACTTCAGTATTTTCGATCCAGATTGTTGCGTACGGAATCGGTTCGCCGGAAATGCTATCCTTGACCGAACCTTGGATTTGGGCGACGAGCAACGTCGGAAGAAGTAAAAGAAATATTGTTTTCATCAATTCGAGATAGTGATTGAAATCGTCGATTCGAGAAATTTATCGTGATATTTCCGCATCATGACGTTCGAAAGGCTACCCGAATCGTCGACTTTGTGTCGCGACCGCTTGCTCCATTTCGACGTTAGATACCAAGTGTTGTTCTCGTCCGATGGTAAAAACCCGAAATACGGTTGTTGGACCGAGACTTCTCGCGTCTTCTTATCGCCCGAAATGCTTTCATAGACAACCACGGTCGTATACAGATTTTCCTTTATTTTCAACGGCTCGATCGCGACGAAGATGCCGTTTTGGGGTATTTCGATGTTGAATTCGGCAATGTTTACGGTCGTTTTCCTGTCGCCTTTCGGAACCGACGCGATTATATTTTTCGCGACCAGATCGAGATCCGGTTCTCCATTTTCGTTGACGCTCATGATTCGGATGTTGACCTTCGCGCCTGAAATCTCGCTTTTGGAATTGAACGTGACTTCGGTCAAGAAAGGATATTCCGACTTTTCGTCGGGATTGAAAACCTTACCCGCAGTTTGGTTGATGTAAACCCGAATGCCGCTTGTCCCGAATTTGTCGATTTGTTTGCTGCGTTTCCGTTTGGCTTTCCCGACGACGATTTCCCGTAATTTGACGGTTTCGTCCCACATCACAACTTCGTTCACGTCAATTCCCTGAAGCGTGATCGTCTTGAAACCGACTGCCGAAAACGTGAATTTTTCGTCTGGTTTATGGTTCGGGATTGAAAACGTTCCGTCGGCTTCGGCTGAAAAACCGTCGTTGCCCGATTCGGGGAAAATGTTCACGTAAGCGATCGGATCTCCGTGTTCGTCGATTACGCGGCCTTTGATCTGGGCGGCGATCAGCGTTGGGAAAAGCACGAAATACAGTAGCATTTTAGACATCGAGTGCGTCGGCGATTTTACGGTCGTTGGCCAATCTCGGCAATTTATTCTGTCCGCCGAGTTTCCCGATCGACTTCATATATTCGTCGAATCCGCCTTTTCGAACTCTTGTGATGACGATCTTTCGAAGCACATTCCCCGCAATCAAGTCGTCATAATACACATTTTGTTTGCGCATCGCGTCGTCGATTTTTTGCGAGAAAGATGCGATTTCCGCTGGTTCGTTTTCAAATTCGATGAACCATTCGTGATACGGCAAACCCTCGGTAGGATTGATTTGGGGCGCGACAGTGAATTCATTTACGCGAACGTTGGTTCCTTGCATGGCTTCCTTGAGCGCTTCCTCGACTTCCTTGCCGATCACGTGTTCGCCAAACGCCGAAATGTAATGTTTTATGCGGCCCGACACGATCACGCGGTACGGTTTTGTCGACGTAAATTGTACGGTATCGCCGATGTTATACGCCCAAAGGCCGGCATTCGACGATAAGATCAACACGTAGTTCACGCCGATTTCGACTTCCCCGATCGTGAGACGTTTGGGGTTTTCGGTAAAAAATTCGTCGGCTTTGACGAACTCGTAGAAAATTCCGGAGTTGAGCAACAGCAACATTCCCTTTTCTTTTTGGGAATCCTGGTACGCGAAAAATCCTTCGGACGCGGGAAACAGTTCGATGCTGTCCACTTTTCGGCCGATCAGATTTTCGAATTTCGCGCGGTACGGCTCGTAATTCACGCCTCCGTAAATAAACAGGTTGAAGTTTTTGAAGATTTCCCCGACGGGCTTTCCTCCTTTTTGCCGCAGCTTTTCAAAATACATCTGCACCCAACTCGGGATGCCTGAAATCACGGTCATGTCTTCGTTTATGGTTTCGGCCACGATCGCGTCAACTTTGGTTTCCCAGTCGTCGATGATGTTCGTTTCCCAACTCGGCATGCGGTTTCTTTGCAGATATTTCGGGACGAAGTGCGCGACGATTCCCGATAATCGCCCGAATTTGATGCCGTGTTTTTCCTCAAGTTCGGGACTTCCCTGCAGGAAAATCATTTTTCCGTTTACGAAATCGGCGTTTCGGGTTTCATGGATGTAATGCAGGATCGCGTCGCGCGCGGCTTCGATATGGAACGGCATCGATTCTCTGGTGAGCGGAATGTATTTCGCGCCCGATGTCGTGCCCGATGTTTTGGCGAAGTACAACGGTTTTCCGGGCCAAAGCACATTTTCTTTACCGTGTACGACCGCATCGACGTAGGTTTTGAGGCCTTCGTAATCGCGGATGGGAACTTTTTGCGAAAAATCAGCGTGGTTTTTTATTTCCGAAAAGTCATGGTCGCGCCCGAATTGCGTGTCTTTCGCGGCCGCGATCAACCCGCGAAAAACCTTCTGCTGGGTTTCCACAGGATTTTGTGCCCATTTTTGGGTTTTGGCGTAGATGTAATCGGCGAAGATTTTTGCGGCGAACGATTTGAACGACATATTAATTCGGGAATTTCTTTTTGAGCGCGATTTCAGTTCGCAAAATCAAATAAAGCGTGCTGGCGAGCAACAAGACGATCGTGCCGACTGCCGATTTCACGGGATTGATTCCAAAATAATTGCTCGCGAACGAAAAACCCAACAGGAAAATGCCTGCCTCGATCATGCGGAACGACGAGAAACGCTGCGCGAAATCCCAATGCTTTTGTGATTTCATCGACGCCGACGTTCGGTAACCATACAATCCGTTGATCTTTTTCGGTGGAAAAGCCAACATAATTATCGAGACGATCACGAAGATCAATCCGACGAGTAAAGCCGTGGTTTCAATAGACATGTCTTTCATCATTCAAACGATATAAATTGTTCGGGATCGATCGGATAGCCGTCTTTCCATAATTCAAAATGCAGATGCACGCCCGTGGATTCCTGACCCGACGTTCCCGCGAGCGCAATGACTTCGCCCGTTTTCACGACGTCGCCTTCAGATTTGGTGAGTTCGGCCGCGTGCTTATAGGCCGAAATGAATCCATTGTTATGGCGCACGATGATGCAGTTTCCGTTGGTCGGCGTCCAGTCGGCGAAAATCACGTTTCCGCCCAAAATGGATTTGATCGGCGTGTTTTTCGGCACCGCGACATCGACCGCGTAGTGTTTCTGGCGCGCGTTGAATTTGTCGGTCACGCTGCCTTTTACGGGCGCGAAAAGCACGATTCCTGTTTTCGGGGTCGCTTTTTCGAACAGGTTGTATTTGTCTTCTTTGGCGACTTCGTTTCGGAGTTCGGTTTCCTCGTCAGACGCCGTCAATTTCCCGTCGGGCACTTCCAATCCGGCCGCGATTATGGAATCCTTGCTGAGTTTGGCGAAATCGAGATCGCCGGTAAGGATTCGCTTTATCGATCGGATATAGGCTTCGTTGTTGCGCAACGCGGTTTGCAGGGAATCGGATTTGAGCGCCAATTCGGTCGCATCCCTTTTCAATTTCGACGACGCATACCCCGGAATATACTCGCGCAAAGGCGTAAACGCAATGATGTACGTCGTCACGAAAATGATCAGCACCGCGCCTACAGTTGCCACGACGAACACGTTCATAAGCGTCAACCGAAGCGAAAAAATTTCCTCGAACGTGTCTTCATTCAAAATAACCAGACGGTTTTTCGTGAAGAGTTTCTTGGCGATTTTTTTTCGTTTGAGTCGTTTTGCGCACATGGTTTCGCGTTATCCTACAAATATAGGAAATCCAAACGCGGGTTGATTCCGTAAATGACTTAGGTGGCAATCATAAATATTTGCTAATCCTTTAAATAACCCGACGCAATTTTGCGTTATATTTGCTTGATATTTTTCAATTGCTTCGGCTAAAATTATGTACCATGGGAAAATTTGGAATGACTGAATGGATCTTGATCATCGCCGTAATCTTGTTGCTCTTCGGAGGTAAAAAGATTCCGGAACTAATGAAAGGTTTGGGTTCTGGAGTTAAGGAATTCAAAAACGCGGCAAAAGACGAAAACGCTGCCGAGAAGAAAAAAGAAGAACCGAAAGACGTAATATAAAAATCCGTCAAAAGATTTTTGGCCACGAAATTCACGAATATTTGCTAGGAAATTAGCGCCTGTTCGTAAATTTCGTGGCTTTCTTTTTTATAATATCATCGTCAATTGGACGCGTTTGCGGTCTTCGTCGACTTCAACGACTTTTACCTGGACATGTTGGTGTAATTTCACGACTTCGTTCACGTCCGACACGAAACCTTCCTTGAGTTGGGAAATGTGGACCAATCCGCTCTCTTTGATTCCGACGTCGACGAAACAGCCGAAATTCGTGATATTATTGACGATTCCGGGCAACACCATTCCCGATCGCAAGTCTTTAATCGATTTGACTGAACTGTCGAACTCGAAAATTTTGGCCGATTTCCTCGGATCGAGCCCAGGTTTTTCCAATTCCTTTATTATGTCTTTCAAACCCAGGATACCGACGGTTTCCGTCACGTAATTCTCCGGTTTTATGAGCGCCGTTTTTTCCTTGTTCGCGACGAGTTCCTGCACCGATAATTTCAGGTCTTTCGCCATTTTTTCGACGATCGGATAGCTTTCAGGATGCACGGCCGAATTGTCGAGCGGATTTTTAGCATTTGAGATCCTGATAAACGCCGCGCCTTGCTGAAACGCCTTATCGCCCAAACGCGGGACTTTTTTGAGTTCTTTTCTTTCAGTGAACGGCCCGTTTTCAGAACGATACGCGACGATATTCTCGGCAAGCTTCTCCCCGATTCCACTCACGTACGATAGCAACGATTTACTCGCCGTATTGATGTTGATACCGACCGAATTCACGCAGCGCACCACGACCGTATCGAGTTCTTCCTTTAATTTGGTCTGGTCGACATCGTGTTGGTATTGTCCGACGCCGATGGCTTTCGGGTCGATCTTGACGAGTTCAGCTAACGGATCCGACAGTCTTCGTCCGATGGAAACCGCGCCTCTCACCGTTACGTCATACTTCGGGAATTCCTCACGCGCGATTTTCGACGCCGAGTATACCGACGCTCCGGCTTCGCTGACCACAAAAACCTGGATCGGTTTATCGAACGCTATTTTCTTGATGAAGAATTCGGTTTCCCTTGAAGCCGTTCCGTTTCCGATTGAGATCGCATCGATCTTGTACGCGTTTACCATCGATCGGATCTTTTTCATAGCGATTGCGTCTTCTTTTTGGGGCGCGTGAGGGAATATTGTTTCATTATACAGCAGATCACCTTTTTCATCGAGGCAGACGATCTTGCAGCCGCTTCGAAATCCGGGATCGATCGCCAAAATTCGTTTTTCACCTAAAGGCGGCGCGAGCAATAGTTGGCTCAAGTTCGTGGCGAAAACATTGATCGAATTCGCGTCGGCTTTGGCTTTGGCCTCAGATAATGCTTCGTTCGAGATTGCGGGTTCGAGCAGTCGTTTGTAACTGTCGGAAATCGCTTTTTTTAGATGACTTGAAGTATCTCGGTTGTTTTTTATCACCGAATTTTCCATCATCTCGAGAGCTTCTTCCTTTTCGATGTCGACGTTTAATTTCACGAAACCTTCGTTCTCGGCGCGTAACATCGCGAGCAGACGGTGAGACGGCGTGCGCGACAGGTTTTCGCTCCAATCGAAATACTGATTGAATTTTTGGGCGGCTTCATCATCTTTTTTGGTCTTTACGACTTTGGTCGTGATCGCGGCTTTGCGCTGGAAGATCCGACGCAGCGTTTCCCTTATGTAAATGTTCTCGCTGATCCATTCGGCGATGATGTCTCGGGCGCCTTGCAAGGCTTCGTCTTCGTTAACGACGTTTTTATTCAGGTATTTCGACGCTATGTAATCGACATCGTCCGAATTTTGCGCCATGATGATCTTGGCCAGCGGTTCCAAACCATTTTCACGAGCAGTGTCGGCCTTGGTTTTCTTCTTTTTCTTATACGGTAAATACAAATCCTCGAGTTCGCTCAAATCGAATGAAGCTTCGATTTTTTTGGCGAGTTCGGGCGTGAGCGCATTTTGTTCGTCGATCGATTTCATGATGCTTTCCTTGCGCTTGGTGATAGTATCAAATGATAGCATCAACTTTGCAATCTGCTCAATCACAACCTCGTCGAGATTTCCGGTCATGTCTTTCCGATAGCGCGAAATGAAGGGAATCGTACAGTCTTCGAGTAACAATTGCACCGTATTCTGGATGCTTTTTGCGGGAGCGGAAACGTGTTGGGAAATGTATTGGATGTTGGTCATTGAGATGATAGATAATAGACGGATAGATGATAGACGGAAAGATGATAGACGATTTCGTTTTGATGAACTCCGAATTTAAAGGCGTAAATATCGGAAAAAAGTGAGCCGCGAATTCGCGAATTTTGCACGTTTTTAAGAGTACAGATTCGCGAATTCGCGGCTAAAAAAATTTTTCGGTCTTAGCTACAGGCTATTTTATTGACGCGTGTCGCATGTCGTCCGCCTTCGAATTCGGTAGCGAGAAAGTGTTCGACCATATCTACGGCTTGCGGAACCGACGTGAAACGCGCCGGGATCGCGATGATATTCGCATCGTTGTGACGTCGGCATAAATCGGCGATTTCCTTTGTCCAGCAAACGCCTGCGCGTACGTTTTTATGTTGATTGGCGCTCATGGCTATTCCGTTTCCGGTGCCGCAGATCAGAATTCCGAATTCGGATTTTCCTGAACTTACGTCTTCGGCTACAGGATGTCCGAAATCGGGATAATCGACACTGTCGGTCGAATCGGTTCCATAATTGGTGACTTCATGCCCGAGCGATGTAAGTTTTTCGAGTATCGCTTTTTTGTAGTCGGGACCGGCGTGGTCGTTTCCTATCGATATTTTCATGGTTGTGTTTTTGCAAAGGTAGTTTTTTGTCTTTTGTTGTCTAATAGGTGAATCGTTTATTTACGCTCCATCAGTTCGGCTTGGCCTCGGGTGTTTATTTTATCGGTGACTACATTTCGCGGAACAGATCAATTTTTGAGTATGTTTATAACGATTTGTAAGTGGTTGATTTCCAGATAACGTTAAGTTAACATTGATTGTTGAAAACATCGGACAAGATTTTAGAAAATTATCATCGATGTAAGGAAAAAATTTCCAATCAAAAATCCAGACGTAAAATCCTAATTGAGTTCGGTCTAATTTTGGAAAAGTTTTCAATAACGAAATTGCAGATATCAACAGTTTTCGGCAAGGTGAATTTTCGACAAGATCAGTTACATTTGGATTGTCAACAGTTGTTAATCAAATCATAAAAAAGTCTAAAATCCAGCAGTTTGCATGTCGATTCCAATGTTAATAAATCGTTATAAGAAAGTAAAACGAAAGCACAAGATTACAATTCGTAAAATTATTGTAGCTATTCACACGCTATAATAACCACCATTTTTAAAATTTAAAATTCCCTTTTCTTTTTTTGTTTTTAATGAATGTTGACAACCTTTCAGTTTAGACGATGCGAAGGTCGTGTCCGCCTTTGAGTTCGTCGAGGATCATGTTTACCGAATCGGCGTCGTTCGGATGGATCTTGAGTTTGATGCCGCCGAGTGCGAGCGAATACATGGGCGCAACCGACGCCGTGGCTTCATTTTCAAAAAAGTAATTGATGCCTTCCTGTTCGAGCCTGTGCTTAAGGATTTCGATTTCGTGAGTATATTGGAAAATGGCGATCGTGATGAAATTTACCATGTGTGAAATTGCTGTTTCCTTAAAGGTACGAATGTTTTGGATTTCCCAGCTTTTATGCCAAAAAGTTATATTTTATTTAAAACTCTGACGCTTCAAGTTTTAACAGTCGGTTATTTTGTAATTTTCAGGATTATTTTAACTGAAAAATGAGCAAAAAAGCACCAAGACCCGGAAGCAAACCAAAAGACTTTACGGGAAAAATACTCAAGATACTCGCCCGAAATTCCAATAAAGGGTTCAACCATAAGCAAATCGCGGCCATTCTCGAAGTGGACGATACCAAAAGCCGAAACGAGATCATCCGCGACTTGAAACTACTCGCGGCCCAAAAGAAAATCATCGAAAGCGAACCCGGAAAATATCTGGTCAAGGCTGTCAGCAAGGATTATTACGAAGGTAAGATCGACATGACGAGCCGCAAGACCGCGTATTTCATCTGCGAAGAGTTCGAAGAAGATGTCTTCATTCCGAACAATAACCTGAACCGCGCCCTTGACAAGGACAGAGTCCAGGTTTATGTCTATAACCGACGAAAAGGGAAGCGTCCTGAGGGCGAAGTCGTAGAAATCCTGGAACGCCACAAGACCGATTTCGTCGGCGTGATCGACATCCAGAAAAACTTCGCGTTCGTATCGACGGCAAACCCGAAAATGTACACCGATATTTTCATTCCGAAAGACAAGATCGGAGACGCTGAAAACGGAGACGTCGTGCTCGTAACGATCGAAGATTGGCCTAAGAAAGCCGATTCACCGTTTGGAATCGTAACGAAAGTCCTCGGAAAACCCGGAGAACACGACACCGAGATCCATGCGATTCTAGCGGAATACGGATTGCCATATGATTTTCCTGTCGATGTCGAAGTCTACGCCCAAAAGCTTGATACGTCGATCCATCAGGACGAAATCGACAAGCGTCGCGACATGAGAAAAACGCTTACGTTCACGATCGACCCTAAAGATGCCAAGGATTTTGACGACGCTTTGTCTTTCAAGAAACTCGACAACGGCAACTTCGAAATCGGGATCCATATCGCCGATGTTTCGCATTACGTGCAGGAAGGAACGATCCTCGACGATGAAGCCTATAACCGCGCAACTTCAGTCTATCTCGTGGATCGCGTTGTTCCAATGTTGCCTGAGGTTTTGTCGAATTTCGCGTGTTCGCTTCGTCCGCATGAGGAAAAATATACGTTCTCGGCCGTTTTCGAGGTCGATAGCAAAGCAAACGTAATCAATCAATGGTTCGGACGCACGGTAATCTATTCAGACCAGAGATTCGCTTATGAGGAAGCGCAACATATCATCGAAACGAAATCGGCGGTAATTCCCCAGGAGATTTCGTTGACCGGAGAATCGTACGAAGCGCCCGCCGAAATCGTGGAAGCGACGTTGAAACTCGACGAACTCGCCAAGATTATGCGTCGTAAACGTCTTGCCGACGGCGCGATCTCTTTCGATAAGGTCGAAGTCAAATTCAAACTCAACGAGAATGACGAACCTGTCGGCGTGTATTTCAAGGAAGCTAAGGATTCGAACCACCTGATCGAGGAATTCATGCTTTTGGCCAACAAGAAAGTCGCGGAATTCATCGGGAAGCAAAAGAAGACGTTCGTGTACCGAATCCACGACGAACCGAATGAGGATAAGCTCATCGGACTTCAAGGCATCATCTCGAAATTCGGTTACAGCATCGACTTCAGGAGCAAACAGCATATTTCCCAATCGCTCAATAAATTACTCACCGACGTTCAGGGAAAAAAAGAACAGAATATGGTCGATACGTTGGCCATCCGAACAATGAGCAAGGCCAAATATTCGGTGCACAATGTCGGGCATTACGGTTTGGCGTTCGATTACTATTCGCACTTCACCTCGCCTATCCGTCGTTATCCCGATGTGATGGCGCACCGATTGTTGCAGTATTACATCGACGGAGGCAAATCGGTGAGCGAAGAAGTCTATGAGGAAAAATGCGTGCATTCGTCGAACATGGAATATTCAGCGACCCAGGCCGAACGCGATTCGGTGAAATACATGCAGGTTAAATACATGCAGGATCACAAGGATGAGGATTTCCTCGGTGTGATTTCAGGTGTTACCGAATGGGGAATCTATGTCGAGATCGTCGACAACAAATGCGAAGGAATGTGCCGTATCCGCGAGATAAAAGACGATTATTACACGTTTGACGACAAGCAATACGCGCTCGTCGGACAGGTTTCCCACAACAAGATCCAACTCGGTGATGAAGTCTACGTGAAGGTTAAAAGCGCCGATTTGGTCAAGAAACAACTCGACTTCCATTACCTCGGGAAAAAAGAGGAATATGAAGCCGCGAAGAATCAGAATCAGGAACAACAGAAAAACAAGAAGAAATGAGAACGTTAGGATTTGTGCTTACCGTATTATTTTCGATACAAGCCGCATTCAGTCAGACCATTACGAAAGATCCAGGAGATTTCAACAAGGTTAAAGTGTACGACCAGATTTCGGCCGAATTGATTCCGTCAAACGAAAACAAAGTCGAAATCTCAGGAAAACGCTGTAAGGACGTGATCGTCGCCAACCAGAATGGCGAACTAAAACTCGCGATGCCGCCATCGAAATTACTCAAAGGCGAAGAAATCGAAGCCAAGATCTACTATCAGGAATTGAAAAGCGTCGATGCGAGCGAAGGCGGATATATTTCTAGCCAACAAGCCGTGAACTCCCCGAGATTGGAAGTGACCGCGAAAGAAGGTGCCGAAATCAAGTTGCAGCTCGACGTCGAGATTTTGAAAGTGAAATCAGTTACGGGAGCGATCGTGCGTTTGGAAGGAAAAGCCGGCGACCAGGAAGTTTCTATCGGAACAGGCGGAATCGTCGAAGCCAAGGATTTGATCACCGACCGAACCGACGTGAGCATCAATGCAGGCGGAGAAGCTGACGTGAACGCTTCCAAATACGTGAAAGCGAGAACCAAAGCCGGTGGCGAGATCACGATTTATGGAAATCCGGAGAATGTTGACAAAAAATCAATTTTGGGCGGAACGATTGTCGAAGCAGGAGATTAAGCCCACGTTTATTAACATCTTTTGAATTTTCAGTTATATTTGTGTTTCCACAGTTATAAGCCTTTTTGATGATCGAAGATATTTTGGCAGCGATTCCGGTCGGATTCGTTTTGAGTTTTATTATCGGCCCGGTTTTTTTCGTTTTGCTGGAAACCAGCGTTGTCAAAGGTTTTCGCGCTGCTTTGTCGTTTGACGTCGGAGTGATTTTGGCCGACATCGTTTTCATAATCATCGCATATTTTTCGAGTTACCGGTTGATCACCGCGATCAAGGACGATCCCGCGTTGTTTATTTTCGGGGGTCTGGTCATGCTTACTTACGGCATCATCAGTTTGGTCAAAAACAAGAAACCCAAGAAGAATATCGATCCTGAAGATCCCGCCGAGCTCGCGAAAAACAACTATTTCACGCTTGCGATAAAAGGCTTTTTCCTCAATTTCATCAACGTCGGTGTGTTGGGATTTTGGTTGTTGCTGATCATTTCAGTCGGTCCGAAACTGCAGTTGCAACCGTCCAGAATGTTCACGTTTTTCACTTCGGTAATCCTGAGTTATTTCGTCGTTGATATTTTCAAGATATTGCTTGCCAAACAGTTACGACGTTATCTGAACCCGCACAACATCTTGATGATCAAGAAGGGAATCAGTATCATTTTGATCATTTCGGGACTCGTATTGTCAGTTCAGGGATTGTTCCCTAAGGAGCGCGAACGCGTCAATAAAGTCATCGAGAAATTCGAACACCAAAACGATTGATGAGACGGTTTTTACTACTATTTTTTGTATCGACACTAGCGATTTCGTGTGCTGAAAAAAGCGAGACGACCGATTTTAAAAAGCAATCCGGATTGTTGTCGGAACACTTTTCGAGCCTCGACAATTCCACTCAAAAATTCGAAATTTCGTTCGACAAGCCATCGCTCGTAAAAGGTGAAAAAGGAACGATAATCCACGTTGTTCCTGAGAATTTGGAAACCGAAAATGGCAAACCCATCGGATCTGAAATCCACGTCGAGCTAAAAGAATTATTCACGTCCGACGATTTTTTCAGGGCGAACGCTCCGTCAATTTCAAACGGGAAAATGCTCCTTTCGGGCGGTGAATATTTCATCGGAATGACATCAAACGGAAACGTGCTTCGCGTCAAACGAGGTAAAACGATCGAGGTGGAATTCCCTCGGATCTCTACCAAACGCATGGAGCTTTTCACTGCCGATCGCGACAGTCTGAACCGATTGAACTGGTCGCCCGCGAATCAGAAATTCAAGAAACAGGACGGCACCGAAAATCTTCTTTTCGACATGAACGGCAACATCGTGAATACGTATGACAATGACGCTTTGGCCGACAAATATGCGCCGATGCAACTCGATTACATCGGATGGATCGCTTGCGGTGCGTTCAACAGGACGGAAACTCCGGGCGATTTCGAGATTTCATTTGCCGATAAGAAATTGACGTATGCCGAAACGTATCTGATCTTCAAAAAGACGAACAGCACGCTTCAATTGTCTACTTATTTCAACGGAAAAGACAAAATGAAATTCGAGAAAATTCCCATCGAGCAGGAAGCGGAATTGGTCTGTCTTGCGGTGAAAAACGGTAAACTGCTGAAATTCAAAACGCAAGTCGACCTTACGACACAGGCGAAGATAGAAATCGTTTTCAAGGAAAATCAAAAAAACAAGATCAACAAAACCGGACATTGATTTTTTAAACCGAAACTTTCAAACTTTAAAAGATTTGGTTACATTTGCCGTCCTAATGGCGTCGTGGCCGAGTGGCTAGGCTGGGCTCTGCAAAAGCTCCTACTGCGGTTCGAATCCGCACGATGCCTCAACCTGACCTGCATGGTTTACATACCTTGCAGGTCTTTTTTTTTTTGCCGATAGTGACGCTCATATATCTCGATTTATTTGGGCGCGCCGGCGGAATCAACAATAGATTTTAAGGTAAATTTTAGCCGCCGTCAGGCTGTCCGCTGTATCTTTTGGACAAACCTACAAGGTTGAAAAAAACCTTGCAGGTTGTCCAAAAGGATGCCGCTTCCATCCTTCGCGCAAACTAATTCCTATCAGGTTCTGTATTCTTCCATCACGATTGTAACGCTTTCGACATCGCCGCCAATCGGTGGATTTAATTTCGACACCGACAGCAAAATCCTCGAAACTTCCGGAATTTCCCCAAAAATCCGAACGATAATACGGTGTGCGACGTGTTCCAAAAGTTTGGACGCGATTGCCATTTCCTCAACTACGATTCGGTTTAGAAGTACGTAATCGACCGTATCTGAAAGCTTGTCGCTCTCGGCCGACTTGCGCAGATCGGTCTTGATTTCAAGATCAACGGCGTATTCGGAGCCGATTTTGGTTTCTTCGGGCAAGCAACCGTGGTACGAAAACGTGCGTATATTTTTGAGTTTGATGATTCCCATTTGATTGTATTTTACGTCAAAATTACGAATTAGACGAATGACGAAAGACAAATGACCGAAGGACTTTCAGCTATCGTAATGAAATCAGCAAATTTGTCAAACAACATGTCAAATTAAACACTCTTTTTCGTTCGTCTTTCGTCATTCGTCATTCGTCTTTTCCTAACTTTGCACCTTTCGAAATAACATTATGTCTGAAGAAAAATCCCTCAATTTCATTGAGCAAATCATAGAAGAAGATCTCAAGAACGGCTTGCCCAATGACAAGTTGCGTTTTCGTTTTCCGCCAGAGCCTAACGGTTATCTGCACATCGGTCATGCGAGTGCGATCGCGCTCAATTTCGGGCTTGGTGAATCGTATGGTGCGCCCGTGAACCTGCGTTTCGACGATACGAATCCTGAAAAGGAAGAGCAGGAATTCGTGGATGCGATCAAGCGCGATGTGGAATGGCTCGGTTACGAATGGGCCGAGGAACGTTTCGCTTCGGACTATTTCCAACAACTTTACGATTGGACGGTCGAGCTTATCAAGAAGGGAAAAGCGTATGTTGATAGCCAAACGTCCGAGGAAATCGCCGAACAAAAAGGAACACCGACCCAACCTGGAGTCGACGGACCGTTCCGCATTCGTTCGGTCGAAGAAAATCTCGACCTTTTCGAACGCATGAAAAACGGTGAGTTCGCTGACGGAACGCATATCGTGCGCGCCAAAATCGACATGGCATCGACCAATATGCTGATGCGCGATCCGTTGATGTACCGCATCATGCACAAACACCATCACAGGACCGGAGACGATTGGTGCATTTACCCGATGTACGATTGGGCGCACGGTGAATCCGATTACCTCGAACAGATATCGCACTCGCTTTGTACGCTTGAATTTCTGCCGCATCGCGAACTGTACGACTGGTTCCTCGACAATATTTACGACGACAAGAAAGTACGTCCGAAACAACGTGAATTTGCACGTAGAAATCTGAGCCACACGGTTGTAAGTAAGAGAAAACTACTCAAGTTGGTCAACGAGAATTTCGTTTCCGGTTGGGACGATCCGCGTATGTCGACGATTTCAGGCATGCGCCGACGCGGCTTCACTCCTACTTCACTGCGCAATTTCGCGAACACGATCGGGATTGCGAAACGAGACAATCTGATCGACGTGTCGCTTTTGGAATTTTGTGTGCGCGAAGATCTGAACAAGATCGCACCTCGCGTGATGGCCGTTATCGATCCCGTGAAACTCGTGATCACCAATTATCCCGAAGGTAAGGAAGAATGGCTTGAAGCTGAAAACAATCCTGAAGATGATAACGCCGGTTTTAGAAAAGTGCCGTTTTCACGCGAATTATACATCGAACGTGAGGATTTTATGGAAGACGCGCCGCCAAAATTCTTCAGGCTTTCAATCGACAAAGAAGTCCGATTGAAGAACGCGTACATCATCAAAGGTGAAAAAGTAATCAAGGATTCAAACGGGAATATCACCGAAATCCACGCGACTTACGATATCGATTCGTTGTCCGGAAGCGGCACCGAAGCCAGCCAACGCAAGGTTTCCGGCACGCTTCACTGGGTTTCGGCAGCACACGCGGTTCCGGCCGAAGTTCGTCTCTACGACCGCCTTTTCACCGACGAAGCGCCCGACGCCCACAAAGGGAAAGACTTTCTTGAATTCGTGAATCCGGAGTCGTTGAAAGTCGTTCAGGCGTTCGTCGAACCGAGTTTGAAAGATGCGAAAATCGAGGACAAATTCCAGTTCCAACGACTAGGCTATTTTACTGTAGATAAGGAAAGTACGGCCGATAATTTGGTTTTCAATAGAACCGTCGGCCTTAAAGATGCCTGGGAAGAAAAAGGCAAGAAAGAGGAGAACGCCGTCAATAATTCGCTTAAGGAAATCAATAGATTTTTCAAGTCGGGTTCCGATGAAGAGCGAAATGTGATCGAAAAAGCGATCTCTGAAAACATAAAGTCTCTGGAGAATTTCAGTTTGATCCAGAATGCTTTCCGCAAGAATGTGACGAATAACAAGAGTTCATTGTTGTTCGCGAATTGGCTTTTTAAATATTCCGACAAGATTTCGGCCTCCGATGTCGAAGACGATGTTCTGGAAAAATTTTACGGAATGTCGTTGAAAAGTGAGTCGCCTTTCGTGCGGTTTGAAGTTTTAGAAAATTTGAAGAAGAATGACAACGCGTTGTCAAATTTCAAAAATCAGATCGAAGAATTGAAATCGTCTGAAAAAAGTGAATTGGTTTTACAATCACTTTCTAAATTTTAATAGTTTAAAACAATAATAGATTTTATAAATGAAGACCGACTTGATTAAAGTCGGTTTTTCAATTATATATAAAATCTTTTAAAAATGTAAAAATTATAAATAGACACTATTAAAATCGGCTTTTATATTTTGCGGCTGTCGCATTTTTAAAAATCACTAACCCAATCCGACATTTTAAAAAAGAAAATCCCTCAAAACGCTTTATTTTAATTTTTGCTTCAGTTAGCCGCTTTTAACGACCTGTTAACGGGCAAATGTTAAATAATGGCTATCTTTAAGTGGAAATCTAAAACAGACAACATGTCAAATACTTCAAAAGCCGCCGCGGCATTTTTGGTCGGCGCAGCGATCGGCGCCGGACTCGGAATTTTGTTCGCACCTGAAAAAGGTTCGAAAACGCGTGAAAAATTAAAAGAGGGTTTCGACGAGAAAAAAGACGAGCTTAAAAACAAGTTCGACGATTTGTCTTCAAAATTCAAGTCGAAACTCGAAAACTCGAAATCGGACATCGAATCACAATTTGATGATCTTGCCGCCAACGTCGATGAAAAAACCAATGACGTGATCGCGACCCTTGAAAAGAAACTCGCCGATTTGAAACAAGCGGCCGCATCCTTTAAAAAATAGATATGGCTTTCGAAGAGTTGAAGGAGAACGCGGGCGAGTTCCAGCAGAACGCCAAAGGTTACATTGACAGCAGCGTCGCGTACTACAAATTGTGGCTGTTCAAGGTTGCGATGAAATCCACGACGATGTTGCTCAAAATCTTCCTGATCGGGATATTTTTGATGCTCGTTTTGGTGTTTATTTCGGTGGCCGCGGCAATAGCGATCGGGTATGCGCTTGACAATTTCGCCTATGGATTTTTAATCATCGGAGGCGTCTATATCTTGCTTAGTCTGCTGATTTACAGTATAAAAGATAAGTTCGTCGAAGGCCCGATACTTGAGAAATTTTCAGAATTCTTTTTCAACGAATAACCATGGAAAACAAGAAATATGCGTCGTATGCCGAGATAGAGCGCGACCTCGAAATCCTAAAACTCGAAAAGGAAATCCACTATCAAAAGCTTATCAAGAATTTCGACGACACCAAAGAAAGTTTCGATCCCAAAAAGATGTTCGGCGGCATTCCTGAAGTCGCGATCGATGTGGTAAGCGGATTCGCCGGACCTTTAAAGGGAATGGCTATCAACTTTATCCTCAAAAAGATATTCAAATAAAAAGAGGCTCGTTTTGAGCCTCTTTTTTTATTTGTCGTCCTCGTCGGGATTGTTTTGGTCGTGCGTGAAATCGCTTTTGGGTTTCGGCTTGGGTTTGTAATTCTTCATCGCTTCGCCCACCTGGTTCGATGCGGTGAAAGAGGCGACCATGTTGTTGAGCATGTCGCTTCCGGCCTGAGGCGAATTCGGGAGTAAGATAAGGTTCGAATTCGTGTCGGCGCCGATAGCCTGCAACGTATCGTAATGCTGCGTCACGACGATCAATGCCGACGCTTCCTGTGAATTGATCCCGACCTTGTTCAATACTTCAACCGACTCGACCAAACCTCTTGCGATCTCGCGTCGTTGGTCCGCAATTCCCTGACCTTGAAGGCGTTTCGATTCGGCTTCGGCCTTTGCTTTGGCGACAATTCGGATCCTTGCTGACTCGGCTTCGAACTCGGTTGCCGTCTTTTCGCGGTCGGCTGCGTTGATTCGGTTCATCGCATTTTTAACCTGGATATCGGGATCGATGTCGGTCACCAACGTATTGATGATGTCGTATCCGTAGGTCGTCATGGCTTCGTTAAGCTCTCGTTTCACGGCGATCGCGATGTCGTCTTTGCGTTCGAAAACGTCGTCGAGGATCAACTTCGGAACCTCGGCGCGCACAACGTCGAACACATAGGCGGTGATTTGGTCGTGCGGATATTCGAGTTTATAGAACGCATCGTACACTTTTTCCTGAATCACTTTGAACTGAACCGATACCTTCATCTTCACGAACACGTTGTCTTTCGTTTTGGTTTCGATGATGACATCGAGCTGTTGGATCTTGAGGTTCACGCGACCCGCAAGGCGGTCGATGATAGGAATTTTTAGCTGAAGGCCAGAATTTCGGACGCTTTGAAATTTACCGAAACGCTCAATGACGACGGCCGATTGCTGCTTGACCGTGAAAAAACACGACAAGAAAATAAACAGGCCGATTACCAGAAACACAATAGTTGGGATATTCATGATGTTATTATTGTTTAGTTGGAAGTAAATTACGAAAAAAAACATAGGTTTGTCTTTTAATAAACACACATGAAAAAAGCACTTTTAGCCGCGGTATTGTTTACGTCGGCCGCGTCGTTTGCCCAGTATAACTACCGCGATTCCAATCGGATCGGGATTATCGGAGGTTTGAACCAAACGGATCTCAAGACCAGTAATTTCGATACGAAAGCCGAAATGGGCTGGAATGTCGGTCTTTCAGTCCGCGGAAATTTCTATAATGATTTCGATATGGTGTACGCGATCGAGTTCTTCGAAGGCAAATTCTCGGTTCCGACGACAAACGCATTGACGCCCGCAATCGAAGATGTCGATCTTAAGATCCAAGGTGTGAAAATCTCGTTGATGCCGAGTTATAAAATCGTCGAAAACCATTTGAGCATCGAAGCCGGGCCGGTTTTGCAAGTGAACGGTAAATTGAAATACAAATCCGATTACGAAGATAATTTCGTGGACGATCTCCCGATTACGATCAAGGATATCGAAGATGTAAGCACGTTCAATATTTTAGGCGCCGTCGGAATCACGGCAGGAGTAAGGCATGTTCGCTTGAACGCCCAATACCAATACGGCTTCAACAACTTTTTGAACAAGGTCGAAAACAATACTACAGGCAGTAGTTTCAAAGGAAATCTTCACGTGTTCACGGGAACATTGATTCTGTATTTATGATGAAAAAAGGGCTTTGGTTTGCGCTGCTGGTTTGTTCGAATATGTTCGCCCAGCAATATCTTGTCAAGAAAGGCGGGACGAAAATCGATATGCATTCGTTTCACGTGAACGAATCCAAAAAGCGCGTGGAATACAAAGCCAACAGCCAAAATAGCGCAATCCTGTTCAATGATGTCGATTCGTTGGTCGTCGATAAGAAAGTGCTTAAGCGGTTCGATATCGGGAAGAAACAACGATTGTTGTACGTGATCGCCTCGTCGAAAGGCAAGACGCTTGCGACATCGAACAAGATGGTTTCCAGATATGTCGGAGGTTTCGAATCGGTCGTGAAACAATATGAAATCGTGCTCATCGAGAACGGAAAGGCGACCGAAACGTTGAAATTTACCGCAAGGGAATCAGATGCCGAGGATCGTGCAAAGGTTTTCAAGATCGCTTCGACACATTTCATGGATTGTAATTCGTTCATGGAAAGATTAGCGCTTTTGGGCGATCAGGAAGATAAATCGAACCTGATCTTACTCAATTATCTCGATAATCCCGAACGTCTTTACTGCAAAAAATGAAGAAAATCCTAGTTGTTTTACTGTTCGGAAGTTTAAATCTTTTCGCTCAATCTCCAATCGAAGGACCGCCTGACGGACCGATGCTCACCATCGAGAAAGCCGACGGCGAACTCCTGAGTCCCGCTGCGCTCCAAATGGATTACGGCGGCAAGCGCGTCAACTACATCATGAGAGGCGAGAAGGCGAAAGTGATCAAATTCGAGGATCTCGCACAAGTCGATGTCGGCATGAACGTATTCAAGATTTTCGCGCCCAACAAACACCGCGGTTATCACATCAAGGCCGAAACCGATACGAAAATCCTCGCCAGCGTTCCCTTGAAATACCAAGGTGCGTACGCCGTTGAAATGCTCGTTGCGGTTCTCGACAACGACGGAAACATACTGGAATCGGTTGTGATGACCGTCGCGAAAAAGAAAGTCGACAAACGCATAGCCGTAAAGGACATGGTCAGGAAACACTTTGGCGACTGCGCGAAATTCGTGGAATATTTCGACAATTTCGATTACGAATCCGACACCCAAAAAATGCAGATCTGGGGATTCTTCGACATGACGAACTACGTCGACTGCAAATAAAAAAAGCTCCGTGATTGGAGCTTTTCTTTTATAAATTGGCGATCGCCTTTTTGATTCTCGACACGGTTTCTTCTTTGCCGATAAGTTCGATGATGTCGAAAAGATGCGGGCCCTTCAATGCCCCGACGAGACTCAAACGCAGCGGCTGCATGACTTTCCCCATTCCGATTTCATTTTTCGTCATCCAATCCTTTACGATAGTTTCGATGTTGGCCGACGTAAAATCGCCGATGTCTTCTATCAATTGGAATACGTCGCTCATCAAAGCCGGCGTTTCTTCCTTCCAGTTTTTGGACGCTTTCTCGTCGTACGATTCGGGCGCGACGAAGAAGTAGTCGCTCAGTTCCCAGAATTCCGACACAAAATGCGCGCGTTCCTTAATCAACGAAACGATCCTGATTAATTTGGTTTGATCAATCTCGATTCCTTTGTCGGATAGGATAGGAGCGAAGTCTTTCGCCAGTTCCGAATCGGGTTTGTTGACGAGATATTGGTGGTTGAACCATTTGTTTTTCTCGGGATCGAATTTCGCACCGGCTTTGTGCACGCGGTTCAAATCGAAACTTTCGGCCAGTTCCTCAAGTGAGAAAATCTCTTTTTCAGATCCGTCGTTCCAGCCCAAAAGTGCAAGGAAATTGACGACCGCTTCCGGGAAATAGCCTTTTTCACGATAACCCGACGAAACGCCTTCCTCAGTTTTCCATTCGAGCGGAAACACCGGGAAGCCCATTTTGTCGCCGTCGCGTTTCGATAATTTTCCATTTCCGACAGGTTTCAGAATCAACGGCAAGTGCGCGAATTCAGGCGCATCCCATTCGAAGGCGCGATACAGCAAGACGTGCAGCGGCATAGATGGCAACCATTCTTCGCCTCGGATCACGTGGGAGGTTTCCATCAAATGATCGTCGACGATGTTCGCCAAATGATACGTCGGCATGCCGTCAGATTTGAACAATACTTTATCGTCAAGCAGGTTCGTGTCGAATTTTATTTCGCCTCGGATGATGTCGGTCAAATGCAAAATCTCGTTCACAGGCGTTTTGAAACGCACGACATAATCTTCGCCCGACGCTATTCTTTCGAGGGTTTTCTCGGCCGAAATCGAAAGTGAATTGTCCAATCCATCGCGAACCGAATGATTGTAGATGAATGTTTTTCCTTCAGCTTCGGCCGTTTTCCGAAGACTGTCAAGGCTTTCAGGCGTGTCGAACGCGACATATGCATTTCCTGAAGCGATCAGTCGGTCCGCATATTCCTTATACAACGGTTTGCGTTCGCTTTGTCGGTACGGTCCGAACTTTTCATTCTTCGCGACAGTTTCTGACGGTGCGATTCCGAGCCATTCGAGCGCTTCGAAAATGTAGGCTTCGGCTCCCGGGACGAAACGATTCTGGTCAGTATCTTCGATCCTTAGATAAAAAACGCCGCCGTGTTTCTTGGCAAACAAATAGTTGAAAAGTGCTGTCCGGACGCCGCCGATGTGAAGCGGACCCGTCGGACTTGGTGCAAAACGCACGCGAACTGGTCTTGACATGTTGAAAATTTTTGCAAAGATAGGGAAATGGGACGCGCTACGCTATAGACGCGCTTCGCTATAGACGCGCTTCGCTTTGGACGCGCCCTGCGGGCTTTGGACTGCAGGACGTGGTAAACGACAATCAATAAAAGATGTTCCCGATTTCCAATCTCTACCAAGTCCTGCAGTCTAAAGCGTAGCGAGTCCAAAGCGCAGCGAGTCCGAAGCAACGCGTATCTAAAGCGCAGCGTATCCAAAGCAACGCGTGTCTAAAGCGCAGCGTGTCGTAAGCAACGCGTGTCCAAAGCGCAGCGCGTCCATAAATTAACTTTTTTTGTTTTCCAAAATGACTACTTTTATCGGTTAAGTAAACAAACAACTTTGGAAAAGTCGCATCTCATCTACGAAAAGCTCGAGGCTTTCATCAGGAAATATTATACGAATGAACTTTTACGCGGCAGCATTTTCTTTGTCGGGCTGGGTGTTTTGTATTTTTTGTTTACGATTTCGGTCGAATATTTCCTTTGGCTCAAACCCGGAGCGCGCACTTTTTTGTTCTGGGCGTTCATCGGCGTGGAACTTTTCCTGCTCACGCGTTTCATCTTGTTCCCGATTTCGAAGCTTTTCAAGTTGCAAAAGGGAATTGGATATGCCGAGGCGTCGGATATCATCGGGAACCACTTCTCAGAAGTCAGTGACAAACTCACGAATTTTTTGCAGTTGCGTGACGACAAAAATCAGTCGGAATTGTTGCTCGCCTCGATAGAGCAGAAGGCGAATTCGCTGCAACCGGTTCCGTTCAGCAATGCCGTAAATTTCAGGAAGAACCGAAAGTATTTGCCACTCGCGATCCTGCCGTTGTTGTTCGTCGCGTTTTTTTACATCTCGGGCAACGACGACTTCCTGTCGCAGAGTTTGAACCGAGTCGTGAATTACAAACAGCAGTTCCTTCCGCCGGCGCCGTTTAAGTTCGTCGTGCTCAACGATAAGCTGCAGACGGAGCAGAACCAGGATTTTATCGTCCGAGTCAAAATAGAAGGCCGAATCGTCCCTGAAAATGCCATGATCTACATCGGCGATGAAAGTTATTTCATGGAATCAGAGAAGGCGGGCGAGTTCCAGTTCCGAATCCCGAAACCGGCGATGAACATGGAATTCCATATCGAAGCAAATGCAGTGCGTTCGAACGATTATGAACTCGCCGTGATTACCGTACCGTCTATCGCGAATTTCGAAATGGTATTGAACTTCCCGAATTACCTCGGCAAGCGTTCGGAAACCATCAAAGGAACCGGAAACGCCGTCATTCCTGAAGGCACGCGCGTCACGTGGAACATGCAAACGCAGGCGACGCAAAAAGTCGATTGGAGCGATTTGGCGAATTCGTTTCCGTTCGTGAAAAATGAAAATGCGTTCACATTGTCGAAATCAATTTCACAAAACACCGAGTATCAGATACTTACGTCGAATAGCAAGGTAGCGAATTACGAGAAGTTAAACTACAGAATTTCAGTTATAAAGGATCAGTATCCAACGATTACGGTCGGCAATGCGCCCGATACTTTGAAAGTCGGCAAAGATTACATCCTCGGACAGGTTTCAGACGACTACGGTTTGTCGAAACTGCAAGTCGTGTATTATCCGAAAGGAAACGCAGCGGCCGCCAAACGTGGAACAATCGCAGTGAAGAAAGACGTGTTCGACCAATTCGTGTTTTCGTTTCCGGGAACGCTTCCGGTGGAGCAGGGAATTTCCTACGAATATTATTTTGAGGTTTTCGACAACGACGCGCCTCACGGTTTTAAGGCGAGCAAATCGTCGGTATTCAGCGACAGGATCTCGACCGAGGAAGAGAAGCAGGACGAAATGTTGCAGGAGCAAAACAGCAACATCAATAGCCTCGAGAAATCACTTAAGAACCAGGAGAAGCAATTGTCGGAACTCGATAAATTGCGCAATGCCGGAAAGGAAAAAGACAATCTCGAATTCAAGGATCAACAAAAGGTAAACGATTTTATCAAACGCCAGAAACAGCAGGACGAGATGATGAAGGAGTTTACGAAGAAGCTCGACGAGAACCTCGACAAATTCAAGAGCGAAAAAAAGGATGAATTCAAGGAAGAACTGCAACGCCGACTGGAAAAGCAGGAAAAAGATATTGAGAAAAACCAAAAGTTGCTCGATGAATTGAAAGAACTCAACGACAAGATCAGCAAGGAAGAACTGTTCGAAAAAATGGACAAGTTCAAACAGAATGCGAAAAACCAAACCAAGAATCTGGAGCAATTGGTTGAACTGACCAAGAAATATTACGTCGAGAAAAAGGCCGAACAGATTGCCGACAAATTGGAAAAGCTAGCCGAGAAACAGGATAAGCTTTCAGAAAACGACAAGGAAAACAAGTCAGACAAACAAGAAGAAATCAATAAGGAATTTGATAAGATCCAGGAAGAACTTGATCAACTCGAGAAGGATAACCAGGATTTGAAGAAGCCGATGGAGTTGCCGAAGACTGAAAACGAAGAGAAAAGCATCGAAGACGACTTGAAGAAAGCGTCGGACGAACTCAAAAAGGAAAGCCAGAAAGCCGCGAAGCCCAAACAAAAAAGCGCCTCAAAAAAGATGCAGGAAATGGGACAGAACATGATGCAGATGATGGGCGGAGGCGAAATGGAACAAATGGAAGAAGACGTGAAAATGCTGCGTCAGATCCTTGATAATTTGCTTGCTTTTTCATTCTCGGAAGAAGACTTGATGAACGATTTCAAAGACCTGAAGCGCAACGCGCCTTCGTTCAACAAGAACTTGAAACTACAACAGGATTTAAAACAACAATTCAAACACGTCGACGACAGTTTGTTCGCGATGTCGTTGCGCAACCCGAAGATGACCGAGAACGTCACGACCGAAATCGGAAACGTACATTACAACATCGACAAGTCGCTTGAAGCGTTCGTGGAAGCCCAGGTTTCAAAAGGTGCGTCTCACCAACAGTACACGATTTCAGCCGCGAACCGATTGGCCGATATGCTTAGCGAGATCATGAACAGCATGCAGATGGAGATGAACATGCAAGGTTCGGGTGGCGGAAAACCCAAGCCAGGACAAGGTCAGGGCGGCGGCATGCAATTGCCCGACATCATCAAGAAACAAGGCGAACTCGGCGATAAGATGAAAGGCGGAAAGAAACCCGGCGACAAACCCGGCGAAGGCGAGAAGCCCGGACAAGGCGAAGCGGGTAAGCAAGGCGAGAATGGAAAAAGTGGTCAGAATGGCCAAAAAGGCAAAGGTGAAAAAGGCGCGAAAGGCGAAGGCGGCGGCGGAAAAGGAAACGGTCAGGGCGAAGGTTCTGAAGGCGATGACGGAGAAGGCGACGCACGCGCAATAATGGAAATCTACAAAGAGCAACGCCAATTGCGTGAAGCCTTGCAGAATGAATTGAACAAGCAAGGTCTTGGCGGTTCGGGCCAAAGCGCAATCGACCAGATGAAGCAAATCGAGAAGCAATTGCTCAACAAAGGCTTTAACAACGAAACGATGCAAAAAATCCTGAACCTCAAATACGAATTGCTCAAACTCGAAAAAGCGGTGCAGCAACAAGGCGAGGAGAAGAAGCGTCAATCGGAAACGAACAAAAAAGAGTTCAACAACCAAACGAATGCGCTTCCGGCGGCTTTGCAGGATTATTTGAACAGTATTGAAATATTAAACCGCCAAAGCTTACCTTTGCGCTCCAATTACAACCAGAAGGTTCAGGAATATTTCAAGGCACAATGATAAGTTTTAATTACGAGACCGAATTTGAGATTACCGATGAGGCGGCTTACGAGAGCTGGATTTCGCGTATCATCGAATCGGAACAAAAGAAAGAAGGCGATATCAATTACATCTTTTGCGATGATGAATATCTGCTTGAAATCAATCAAAAATATCTCAATCACGACACGTTGACCGACATTATCAGCTTCGATTACTCTGTAGGAAACGAATTACATGGTGATATTTTCATTTCAATCGAACGAGTGAAGGAAAATGCGGCCGAATTCGGGGTTTCTTTCGAGTCGGAACTCAATCGGGTAATGGCTCATGGCGTATTGCATTATTGCGGATACAAAGATAAATCGGAGGCCGACGAAGTTGTAATGAGAAGCAAAGAAGAAGAAAAGATGCGAATGTTCCACGTGGAACCTTAAACATCCGAATGAGAAAAATCAAAAGCGTGTTTCACGTGGAACATTATGTTTGGAGAAAGTTATGACGTTATAGTGGTCGGCGCCGGCCACGCAGGTTCAGAAGCCGCAGCGGCCGCAGCCAACATGGGTTGCAAAACGCTGTTGGTAACGATGAGTTTGCAAAACATTGCCCAAATGTCGTGCAATCCAGCGATGGGCGGTATCGCGAAAGGACAAATCGTGCGCGAAATCGACGCGCTCGGCGGATATTCGGGAATTGTGTCCGACAAGACGGCGATCCAGTTTAAAATGTTGAACAAGTCGAAAGGTCCCGCGATGTGGTCGCCCCGAGTTCAAAGCGACCGCATGCGTTTTGCTGAAGAATGGCGACTCATGCTTGAGGCGACGCCGAATCTTGATTTCTACCAAGAGATGGTTCGCGGCCTCATCATCGAAGATGGAAAAATCAAAGGAATCAAGACGTCACTCGGTGTCGAGATCAAATCGAAAACCGTCGTGCTTACAAACGGGACGTTTTTGAACGGATTGATCCATATCGGGGAAAAACAATTCGGTGGAGGACGAGCAGGCGAGAGTGCCGCGTACGGAATCACCGAAGATTTGGTCAACGCCGGTTTTGAAGCCGGGCGAATGAAAACCGGAACGCCTCCACGCATAGACGGACGTTCGCTCGATTACTCCAAGATGAACGAGGAGAAAGGCGACGCAATCCCGCAGAAATTTTCATATTCTGACGAAACACAGCCGTTGAAACACCAGCGGTCGTGTCATATGACGTATACGTCGAACGACGTCCATAACATTTTGCGCGAAGGATTCGATCGTTCGCCGATGTTCAATGGACGAATCAAAAGTTTGGGACCGCGTTATTGTCCATCGATTGAAGACAAGATCAATCGATTCGCCGACAAGGAACGCCATCAACTTTTCGTTGAACCTGAAGGATGGAATACCGTCGAAGTCTATGTAAATGGATTTTCTACGTCATTGCCTGAAGATATTCAGTACAAAGCATTGAAATCAGTCGCGGGATTCGAGAAAGTAAAGTTTTTCCGTCCGGGATATGCGATCGAATACGATTACTTTCCGCCTACGCAACTCAAGCACACGCTTGAAACGAAATTAGTGGAAGGCTTGTATTTTGCAGGGCAAATCAACGGAACGACAGGTTACGAAGAAGCAGCTTCCCAAGGATTGATGGCGGGAATCAACGCCGCGTTGAAAGTCCAGGAGAAAGATCCGTTTATTTTGAAGCGCGATGAGGCTTACATTGGTGTTCTTGTCGATGATCTGATTACGAAGGGAACCGAGGAGCCGTATCGCATGTTTACATCGAGAGCAGAATACAGGACGTTGCTTCGCCAAGATAACGCAGATTTCAGATTGACGCCAAAATCTTTCGAGATTGGTCTTGCGTCTGAGAAGCGTCTGAGAAGAATGGAGAAGAAGCTAACCGAAAGCGAAAATATGGTAAAATTCTTTAAAGACACGAGTGTGACGGTCGAAGAAACGAATCCCATTCTCGTGGAAAAAGAAAGCGCGCCGATCACACAGTCGGATAAAATGTTCAAAGTATTTTCCCGACCACAGATTGAACTCGATGACATCCTAAAATTTGAAAAGGTAAAAGAATATATCGCTCAAAATGATTTAGATCAGGAAATTATAGAGCAAGCCGAAATCCAGGTCAAATATTCCGGATATATTGAAAAGGAACGTGCGAACGCCGACAAGCTTACACGACTCGAAGATGTGAAAATTCCTGAGGATTTCGATTACCACAAAATCAAATCGATGTCAATTGAGGCAAAACAGAAACTGAGCGCAATAAAACCCGTTACGATTTCTCAAGCGTCGCGGATTAGTGGCGTTTCTCCAAGCGATATTTCGGTGCTTTTGATTTACATGGGAAGATAGTTTCACGTGGAACGAATTGGGTGAAAGCCCATGAATAAAGGGATTGCCGATGATTGGGCGATTTTATTTTAAGTTTATATGACAAACACCAACAACGACAAGCTATTTTTGGAAGTCAAGGACCACTCGGTTTCAGGCGAACAATTCAAATTGTATCACGATACCGACTTGGATTTACTCTATACATTTCCAAAACCTGAGGGCGAAAAACTTGCATCGTACTACGAAAGCGACGATTATATTTCACATACGGATGGAAAGCGTTCGGTTTTTGAAAAAGTTTATCACTTTGTAAAGAAAATTGCACTTAAGAATAAGTTGAAGCTTGTCAATTCACTTCAATCCTCGAAAGGAAATCTTCTCGACATCGGTGCTGGCACCGGAGATTTTTTGGCGGTTGCAAAATCCGATGGTTGGAAGGTATCGGGAATCGAACCAAGTGAAAAGGCGAAATCTATCGCAGTTTCAAAAGGTGTTTCATTTTCAGACGCGACCGAGACATATCCAGCCAAATCCTTCGACGCGATAACGATGTGGCACGTTTTGGAACATGTTCCGAATCCGTCGCAGCAACTTGCCGAATTGAAACGTCTGCTAAAACCCAATGGCGTCATTTTGATCGCCGTTCCGAATTTCAAATCTGAAGACGCAAAAACATATGGCGAACATTGGGCGGCGTTCGACGTTCCGCGTCACTTGTGGCATTTCTCGAAGACATCGATCGAAAAATTATCGGCACAGAACGGTTTGAAACTTGAAAAAACGCTTCCGATGCCATTTGACGCGTTTTACGTGAGTCTTTTGTCGGAGAAATATAAAAAAGGCGGCATGAAACCCGTGTCGGCGTTTCTTAATGGCTTGAAATCCAATATGAAAGCTAGAAAAACAGGCGAGTTTTCTTCGCTTATTTACGTCATTCGAAACCAATAGTCGTGGCAAGGCTTGAATTTTATTTCAACCCTTTGCCCGTCAACTAATTTTTATACTTTTACGCAGATTTTTTAAAACCAGAAAATAAACATAGAATGAAAAAGACATTGGCAATACTTGCAATCGCGATCGCGATGGTTTCTTGCAACAAATCAGCCGAGACGGCACAATTCAAAACGGCTTACGTCGATACATCGAAGTTGATGGAAGATTATACCGAGGCGAAAGACATCGATGCCAAATACAAGTCGAAAGCCGACGAAATGGGCAAGGAACTTAAAGCTGAAGCGGCTCGTTTTCAGGCCGACGCACAGGCTTTCGAACAAAAAGCGCGTCAATTGGGTGAAATCTGGGCGCAGCAAAACAGCGGTCCGTTGCAAAAAAGACAACAACAATTGCAGTACGCCCAACAAGGAATGTTGCGCCAATTGCAGGAGGAAAGCGGTGTCGAGATGGACACGCTTGTGACCAAAGTAAAAAAATACATCAAGGAATACGGCAAGGAAAAAGGGTACGACTACGTATTCGGAACTGGTGAAGCCGTTTCAATCCTTTACGCGAAAGATCAATACGACATTACGAAAGACGTGTTGAAGGCCTTGAACGACAAATACAAAGCAGGCGATAAGAAAGAAGCTCCGAAAACTGAAGAAGCAAACGCGACTCCTGCGACCGAAGAGAAAAAATAATTTTTGAAAATGTACATGAAAAATGCTTCTCTATCCGGGAAGCATTTTTTATTGTTGTAAATCAATAGCTTGCCGAAATATTCGTAATTTTCCATCTCGTCAATACACGCCAAAATGAACCATCTGTCTGAAGCCGCCGCCTATACTTTACGTTTTATCAATCAAACCAACCGCTCGATTTTTCTCACCGGGAAAGCCGGAACCGGAAAAACGACGCTGCTGCGGGAAATCATCAAGACGACGCACAAAAACACAGTCGTCGTCGCTCCGACGGGAATCGCAGCCCTCAACGCGGGCGGCGTGACGATCCACTCGATGTTTCAACTTCCGTTTGCCGGCTTTATCCCCGATTATACGGCGCCGACGTTTTCAGACACGGTAAAATTCGAAACGCGCGACAGTCTGCGCAGGCATTTCCGAATGAACGCGACCAAGAAATCGGTGATTCGCAACATGGAACTGCTGATCATCGATGAAGTCAGTATGTTGCGCGCCGATCTGCTTGACGCGATGGACTTTATGTTGCAGTCGGTTCGCAAGAAAAACGCGCCATTCGGTGGCGTGCAGGTCTTGTTCATCGGCGATTTGCTGCAATTGCCGCCCGTGATCAAGAACGAAGAATGGAATACGCTCAGGAAATATTACCGCGGGAAATTCTTTTTTCATTCGCAGGTAGTGCAGAAAAATCCGCCGTTGTACATCGAACTCACGAAGATTTACAGGCAGACCGATGACGCGTTCATCAACATTCTCAACAATCTGCGGAACAACATTGTTTCACGTGAAGACATCGCGGTGTTGAACACTTTCGTCAAACCCGATTTCAATTTGCGCGAAAATCCGGGTTTCATCACCCTTACGACGCACAATGCCAAGGCCGATGCGATCAATTTTGCGGCTCTCGAAGTGCTTGATTCGAAAACATACGAGTACAAACCCGAAATTACCGACGATTTTCCGGATAAGATTTTTCCTATAGATGAAACGCTCAGGCTCAAAGTCGGGGCGCAGGTCATGTTCGTAAAGAACGATTCGTCGGTAGAAAAGAAATTCTTCAACGGGAAAACGGGATTCGTGAGCGCGTTGTCGGATGAGGAAATCCTGGTTCATTTTCCCGAAGAAAACCGCACGATTCCCGTTGAACGCTATGAATGGCAACACATTAGGTACTTCGTGAATCCTACGACGAAGGAAATCCAGGAAGAAATCCTTGGCACGTTCGTGCATTATCCGATCAAACTCGCCTGGGCGATCACCGTCCACAAAAGCCAGGGCCTAACGTTTGACAAGGCTGCGCTCGACGTGACGCACATTTTCCAGCCCGGACAAGCCTACGTTGCTTTTTCGCGACTTCGCTCGTTAAACGGCCTTATTTTGCTTTCTGAGATAAAAATGAACGGCCTCGAGAACGACCGCGACGTAATGGAATATGCGTCGAACCGCGCCGACAACGACTTTTTGGAACATTCGTTCAAGCACGAAAGCAAAAATTTCATCCGCAACGTATTGAAAGACAGTTTCGATTGGCAGGATCTGGCCCAGGAGTGGCGCAACCACAGATTCGGTTATACGCAGGAAATCGGGACGTCCGAGAAATCGAAACACAAGATATGGGCCGAAAAGCAGTACAAAACGCTCGAAACGATGCTCGATGCGGCCGCGAAATTCACGATCCAGCTCGATCGTTTATTCAACGTCGAAAATCCGGATATGGAATTTGTTTCGGCCAGGATCGACGCGGCCTTGCAATACTTTTTCCTCCCGATGGACAAGCTCGTTCTAGAATTGCTGCTCAAGATGGAAGAAGTCAAACGCAGGAAGAAAGCAAAGGAATTTTTCTCGGAACTGCTCGATCTCGAAGAAGAACAAACCAAAGCCGTGCTGCGATTGCTTAAGATGCGGCGTTTTATGGACATCGTGCTCGCGGGCGAAGAAATGTCGAAGGAAAAGCTCGATGTTCCGGAAATCCGAAATTACCGCGAGGACAAGATGTCGAAAATACGCGAAACGTATAAGGAAACACACGGCGAACTCCTTGAGGATGAAATCATTGTGGAGCGTTATCCGTCGAAGAAAAAAGAAAAGAAAGAACCCAAGAAAACGACCGTCCAGGAAACGTACGAACTGTGGCAACAGCAAATGTCGGTCAAGGAAATTGCAGAGCAACGCAAACTTACCAAGCAAACCATCAATTCACATTTGGCCAAACTCATTGAAAGTGAGACGATTTCAATCGCCGACGTATTGCCTCAGGACAGGATTGACGCACTCGCCGAAATCTTCATCGGGTTCAATCCTGAAGATGCGGTCGGAACCTTGAAGGAAAAATATGGGGACGAATTTACTTGGGATGAACTTAAGTTATTTCGCGCGACGATTGCATCGGCTTAGGAAGTCAGGCATATTGGTTGCACATTTTGTCCAACGAAAAACATTCTATAAAACTAGCAACTTAAACCGTAATCTACCGAAAGTCGATTCTTTATGTTCCATTTGATCCAACCGGATTTTATTGGATGTTCACTTTCGTCGCAATCAAAAGTCTCGTTGGGTTGAACTTTGAGCCAGTCGCCTTTGATTTCGAGGACTTCAAAACAATCGGATTGTTCCAAATTTCTGATGGTTTTTGACGTATCGCTCGGACCGGATTTTATTTCCAGATTAAATTCCTTATTTTTCGTAACCGATGTCGTGGTCTGTAAAAATTCGGGCCAAGACATAAAGTTTCCGGTCTTTCCGGCCTTGATCCATAGCGTCGTTCCCTTTTTGTTATCGACATAAACGCGATACCAATTCCCGATTTTTTCATCGACGCGAAGGATGAAAATACTATAGTCGAGCCAAAGGCCTTCGGGATTGAACCAGGTTCGGTTCTGTTTTTCGTCTTGAATTGAAAAATCGCCTTGTTTGTTTTTTGTTATACGGATCTTTTTCCCGGCGGGTCTTAAAGTGTCCGAGTGAAATTCCAATGTCGGAAATTTCCGAAAATCAATTTCGAGGATGCCGCGTCCAAGAGAAATTCCTTTTTGCGCGAACGTCAAAATAGGGAAAAGCAGAAAACATAAAATGAACCGTGTTTTCAAGATGGCGATCGAGTTCAATATTCGCAACTTATCCGAGCCAATACACGGCCATCACAGCCGGAATGAAATAAATCGCGATCGTTCGCGCGCCATCGTAATCCTTGGCGATGCGTTGCCCGAAAAGCAAAAAAATCAACGTGATGCACGAAAATACGGCTCCGTAAAATCCGTACGAGCGTTCGCCGTTGGTGAGCAATTGAATGCTTCCGACGACGCAAAAAATGCCTGCCGCCAATTCAAGTGCCAAGATGATGAACAAAGCCGCGGGCACGCTTTTGGCCAAAAATGTTTTCGAGAAATGTTCCTTAAGCCAGCCCACGTTGCCTTTCCAGTCAGACACTTTGTCGTAGCCCGATTGGATGAAAGTCACGGCCAAAAAAAGCAGGATGAGAATTGATGCGTAGTTCATTTGGTTATTTTTTGTGGATGAGACGTGTCAGTTTTATCGAAAGGTCGGTCAAGATTATTTTCGCGTTCCCGTTGCGTTCGATGTGATAAATGGAATCCGAAAGTTCGGAAAAAATCTCATTGATGTTCTTGTCGTTCACGAAAGCCGCGAAATTTTCGAGTTTGAACTTGTCGACTTTGGGCTCGAAGTAGACGAGTGGCGTCGCTTGATAATTGAGCAGTAGCGCCTGTCGGAACATGTCGATGCAGAACGACAGGAATTTCTTCTGCGTTTCGCGACCCAACGATGCGATTTGTTCGCTCCATTGGATCAGATCGTTGATCGCGGCGGCGTTTCCTTTGGCGCGGAACGCAGCGCGAACCCACATCACGAACCATTCCTCGAAAGGCGTATCCTCGCTGTCTTCGTGCTTCAAATGCAGCGCTTTGTTGAAATTTCCCTGGGCTTGGCGCGCCATTCGCAGAGCATCTCTCGGGACCATATTTTCGCGTGAAACCAAGGCGTCGGCGATCACCTGTTCGGGTAACGCGTTGAATTGCAGCATTTGGCAACGCGAACGGATCGTCTGTAAAATATCTTCTTCGTTTTCAGTAATCAGGATGAAAACGGTTTTCGGTTCGGGTTCCTCGAGCAGTTTTAGGATTTTATTCGAGGCGGCGATGTTTAACTTGTCGGCCATCCAAACGATCATGACTTTGTAACCGCCTTCGTAGGCCTTGAGCGACAGCGCTTTAACGATTTCCTGCGCATCCTCAACCCGGATCTCGCCCTGTTTGTTCTTCACGCCGAGCATTTTGTACCAATCGAAAAGGCTTCCGTACATGTTTGTTTTCATGAACTCGCGCCATTCCTGCAGGAAGTCAAGGCTTTTGGGTTTGGTTTTGACGTCTTCGGTCGTAACCGTCGGATACACGAAATGCAGATCGGGATGTTGGAAATGCTCGAACTTTAGATTGCAGGCGTCGTTTCCGCCCGAATTTTCATCGCCCGAATTGTTGCACAGAATAAACTGCGCATACGCCACGGCCATCGCCAATGTTCCGCTTCCCTCAGGCCCGACAAACAGCTGTGCATGCGGGATCCTGCCTGAGGCGGCGCTCTTTACGAGATGGCTTTTCAAATGTTCCTGAGCCAGGATTTGTGAAAACTGCATAGGAGCAAAGATAGCGGAATTGGGCAATGTTGCAACGGCCGCGGGTTAAGCTTTGTGGTACTCCGCAGGAATTATGTAATTTACCGCTTTAATTTTAACAGGGAAATGTCAACGACTACTTTCGCTCGCAGAATGAAATATTTTGCCAAGAGAAACTTTGCGTTTTATGCCACGCACATTTGCCTTTGCGTAGCGTTTTTGCTGTTGCCGTATATTTTTACGGCTTCGGGTTCATTCATGCGCATTCCAAATTTGTACGGCAACGGCCACGATCGCGTTTACTTTGCGGTCTACTTTTCGTTGTTGTTGTTTTTCTATTTGAATTACTGCTACCTGATCCCGAGACTTTACTACTCGAACCAAAAAACGATTTACTTCGCGATCCTCACGGTTTTCCTTGGCTTTTTCGTGTTTATGGCGTTTCTGTTTGACCGACCCGAAGTCGCGATATTGAAGGATTTGCCCGGAAATGAAGTAATCATCGGGCAACCAAAGGGACCGCCGATGGGAATGCGAAACGGGCCGAAACCGCCCATTGGAGAAAGAATGCGTCGTCCGAATTTCGGAAACCCGCCGGGTCCTGATTTCATGCCGATGAAACCCAACGAAAACGCGCACACGATCTTGATTTTCCTGACCGGCGTTCTTGCGAGTTTGTTCCTTTCAAGTGCACGCCGGCTCCAGGCATCGGAACGCGATAGGATGGAAGCCGAACTGTCGCTGCTCAAAGCACAGATCAATCCGCACTTCCTGTTCAATACGCTAAACAGTATCTACGCTTTGGCAATCAGGAAGGACGATCGCACCGCCGATTCGGTCGTGCAATTGTCGGAACTCATGCGCTACATCATGAGTAACGCGAACAGCAACATGATCGGGCTCGAAAAGGAAATCCACTACATCGAGAACTATATCGCGCTACAAAAATCGCGTTTGGGCGACACGGTGAAAATCGAATACGTTTCCCAGGGCGCGCCTTACGGGAAACAGATCACGCCGCTAATTTTGATCTCGTTCATAGAAAATGCGTTCAAACACGGTGTGAATCCCGATGAAAATTCCGAAATTCATATCAGCATCGACATCGTTGGATCGCACCTGACGCTTTTCGTGGCCAACAAGAAAGTCCATTCGGTACACAACGAAGGCGGAATCGGCATGGCAAATACCACCGAGAGGCTGCAGATGCTGTATTCGGGCCGACACACGCTCGACATTCGCCAGGACGACGAAAATTATTCGGTAACGCTCACACTTGATCTATGATAAAGGCCATTGCTTTAGACGACGAACCGCCTGCGCTTCAAGTGCTCGAGGCGCTGTGCTCGCAGGTCGACTTCATCGATTTGCAGAAATCGTTCACGAAAGCCGACGAAGCGATGAAGCATTTGCGCAAATTTCCCGTGGATCTGTTGTTTCTCGACATCAACATGCCGTCGATTTCGGGCATCGATTTTTACCGAAATCTGCCACATAAGACAATGGTGATCTTCACGACCGCCTACTCCGAATTTGCTGTCGAAGGTTTCAACCTGAACGCCGTCGATTACATCATGAAACCGTTCTCGCTGTCACGATTTACGCAGGCCGTTGAAAAAGTCAAGGCACAATACAATTATCAGAACCAGAATGCGGAACAGCAGTTTTTGTTTATCCGGGCCGACTATAGCCTGGTCAAGATCCCGATTGCCGACATCTTGTTCATCGAAGGTCTGGACGATTACCTGAAAATACACATCCAAAACCAAAAAACCGTTGTGGCGCGCATGACGATGAAAGCGATTTTAGAGAAACTTCCGTCGGCCGAATTCATGCGCATCCACCGATCGTTCATAGTTCCGATGTCAAAAATCGACAAGGTCCGCAACAAGATCGTGCACATCGGGAATGAGGAAATTCCGATTTCGGCGAGTTACGAAAAGGATTTTCTCGCGGCCATCCAGAAAGGCGAGTGATGGAGGCGATCGTCCGATTTTCGTATAAGCGAGTCATCGATTCCGATTCGACATCGGCTTGGGACAAGGCTGTTTTTGAGGCGAGCTGGTTCGAATATCGGTTGCAGGTCCAGAATTATCCAGACTTCAGCGCCTTTGCGAATTTCGCCGATTTCTTGAAAAACGCGCCCGATGCCGAGAAAATCCATTCGAGGATCAGTCCGTCAGTTTATCCTTTGCTCAGCCAACTCGGTGGAAAAATTCCCGTAATTGTCGATGCGAACGATGAAAAACTGGATTTGAACCAGTTCGCGTTGAAAATTCTCGATTCGGATTTTGAAGAAAAGTCGAAACATCGCGTAGCACTCGAATTTATATCGAAACCGATGATTTTAACAAGTGAAATCGCTCAAAATTTCATTGTTTCAAATATTGAAAATAGGGACGCGTTTCAAAAAGGAGCCGAAATTCAAACGTTGCTTATTCCGATGCAACACGGGTTGAACGTGTATTCCATCCAAAAACTGCCGTCGTGAAAGCGCAGATTTACACGGCAATCAGCCGATTCAAGTTTGAAAACAGTTGGCATCGAAAACTTTCCATTTTCAATTCCGAAGACTTTTTCGACGCGTCGCGAAAGCCGTTCGGAAATTTGCAAGCCGTGAACGACGAGACGCTCGCGCCGGCGCATTCCAAATTGTATTCGGGCGAGCAAAGTTTGGTGATTTTGATAATTCCGATGATCGGCGCACTTGCATTTTGTGATGCGAACAACGAGGAAACGCTGATTTCTACGGGCGAGATCTTACGATTTTCAGGCACGAACAGTTTTTCAATCGTGAATCCGTACGACGATCAGCAGATAAATTTTCTCGTCGTCGAAATAAAGGCGCGATTAAAAAGCGGAATTTCCAAAACCGCGATTTCCGACAGTCGGAATCTACTGCAACCCATTTTCGAAACCGATGCCACGAACGGTTTCATCGGAATTTTCAACGCACGTCAGGAATGCGTTTTCAAAACTCAAAATCCATCGAACGGTATCTTCGCTTTTGTGATTAACGGCGCGTTCGAATTCGCGGATCGGTGGCTTGAGGCGCGCGACGCCTTAACAGTTCGCGAATCGGAAGATGTTGATTTCGAAGCGCTTTCAGGAAACGCGATTATTTTGATACTGGAAATCGCAGTTGGTTGACTATCTCGTTTTCGGGCATTTTTTTACCGCAGAAATTTCGCGCTTTACCTCAATAAGTTTTCATTTCGGATAGTTTTCGATTCATTTGTAACGAATTCAAAGTACGAATATGGAACGGGAGATTACAGCGAAAAAGAGCGTCGGTTGCGCAGAATTGGAAGTGACGTCCGCTGCTTCTTCAAGCCGTCTCAAACCTGATTTCAGGCTCGATAAAAGACAGAATGCGATCATCGGGCAAAATTACCCGAACCCTTTCGACGGAACGACCACGATCCCGATTATCCTTGAAAGCAATTCGAAAGTGAGTTTTTCGCTTTACGATCTGAATGGGACACAAATCGGGCATACGAAACAATACAATTTTAATTTCGGAGCGAACAAGATCAGCGTAAACCGCACCGAATACGGCCTTTCGCCAGGACATTACGTGTTTACGATAGGCGTCCAGGACCACAACGGAACTTTCACGCAAAGCAGGAAAATGCTCGTGAAGTAACTCAATTTTATTTCATACCACTACGGAATGCCTTCGGTCTGCACCTACTCAGATTGAAGGCTTTTTCAATTGGCGCCGAAAACCTATATTTGCGTTTCCTCTTAAACAAGATTATATGAAAACTATTGACAATTTCGATTTTAAAGATAAAAAAGCGCTGATCCGCGTCGATTTCAACGTGCCGCTCGACGAGAATTTCAAAGTTACCGACGACACGCGCATCGAAGCCGCAAAACCGACGATAGATAAAATTTTGAAAGACGGCGGGAGCGCGATCTTGATGTCGCATTTGGGTCGCCCGAAAGGGAAAGAGGACAAATATTCGCTAAAACATATCCTTGACAAAACGTCGGAAATACTTGGCGTGAAAGTGAAATTCGCTGAGGATTCAAGAGGCGAAGTCGCCAAAAAAGCCGCCGAAGATCTGCAACCCGGAGAAGTCCTGATGCTCGAAAACCTACGTTTTTATCCTGAAGAAGAAGCCGGAGACGAAGGTTACGCCAAAGAACTCGCGTCATTGGGTGACATTTATGTGAACGACGCGTTCGGAACCGCACACCGCGCACACGCTTCGACGACGATCATCGCGAAGTTTTTCCCGAACGAGAAATGCTTCGGTGCGTTGCTCGCCAAGGAAATCGAGAGCTTGAACAAAGTGTTGAAAGACAGCAAAAAACCCGTGACTGCGGTACTGGGCGGATCGAAAGTTTCGACCAAGATCACCGTTATCGAAAATATCTTGGACAAGGTCGACCACATGATTTTGGGCGGCGGAATGACGTATACGTTCATCAAGGCGCAAGGCGGAGAAGTCGGGGATTCGATCTGCGAATTGGACAAACTCGACCTCGCACTTGAAATCCTCAAGAAAGCGAAGGAGAAAAACGTCCAGATCCATATTCCTGTCGATGTCGTTGCGGCCGATGATTTCAATAACAACGCGAATACGAAGATCGTCGACGTCGATAAAATTCCCGACGGATGGCAAGGTCTCGACGCCGGGCCGAAGTCGCTAGAAAACTTCAAAAAAGTAATCCTCGAATCGAAAACAATCTTGTGGAACGGTCCGCTTGGCGTTTTTGAGATGGAGAACTTCGCCAATGGAACGATCGAACTCGGAAATTATATTGCCGAAGCTACTCAAAACGGCGCTTTTTCACTTGTTGGAGGCGGAGATTCGGTTTCGGCCGTGAAACAATTCGGGCTCGAACCCAAGATGAGTTACGTTTCTACAGGCGGAGGCGCGATGCTCGAGATGCTTGAAGGAAAATCACTTCCCGGAATCGCTGCGATCGAAGAATAAATCGTAGAATTTCATCAAAACAATTCGGCTCAAAAATTTGCACTATCGCGAGTTTTTGAGCTCGATTGTTGATGAAAATGTTAAAAAATATACTTCAAAAGCCAAATTGGCGTTATATCATTACTGAATTTTGTTATACAATCATTATGTTTGCAAAAACACAAATGTTTGTTCCATAGCATTTTGTACATCGCTTCGTTGCGAGACTGCCCCAAAATTTCAAAAAACGAATCACGAATTGAAGCCACGAACGCACAGGATTTCCGGCGTTTCCGAAGCTAAAAAAACGTAGAGAATGACTTTAAAAAATGCCACATTTTCCTTACTGTTAGCCTTTTCAGCTTCTGTGTCCGCACAAGAAGTCGCACAAGTCCAGGCAACACCACAACCTGAAATCAAACGCTCTTATCTAGACTCCATCAAATCCACGTTCGTGTACGACAACATGGCGGCATGTGTTGACAGTCTTTGGATGAAAGAGCTTACCAATCTCGAACTTTTTGACAACCTTTCGAACGACATCAAGAACATCGACCTCGACAAAAAGGTGGATTACGACGAAGGTTGGTCGACCGAGCTTTTCAAGAAACGCCTCAAGGAGATGGATTCCAAGTCTCCGTTCAACATCGAATACAATGCGGGACTTGAAAACCTGACCAAGAATTTCCTTAAAAACCGCAAACGCTCGTACGAACGCCTCATGGCAATCTCGGAGTATTATTTCCCGATTTTTGAAGAAGCGCTCGCGAAATACAACGTGCCACTCGAGATCAAATATCTTGCGATCGTGGAGTCGGCGTTGAATCCGAAAGCCGTTTCGAGAGTAGGAGCGACCGGTCTTTGGCAGTTCATGTACCAAACCGGGAAACAATATAATCTTGGCATTGATTCGTATGTCGACGAACGTTCCGATCCATTGAAGGCGAGTGAGGCCGCGGCCCAATACATGGCGAACATGTACCGAATCTTCGGCGATTGGGATTTGGTTCTTGCTTCGTACAACTCGGGTCCGGGCAATGTCGCCAAAGCGATCCGCCGATCTGGAGGCCAACAGAATTTCTGGAACATCCGCAAGCATTTGCCGCAGGAAACGGCTGGCTACGTTCCGGCGTTCCTTGCCACAATGTACATTTACGAATATCACAAAGAACACGGAATCGTCCCGAACCGCGCGCTCGTCAAGCATTTCGAGACCGACACGGTTATGGTGCGCCAGCAGATTTCGTTCAAGCAGCTTTCAGATCTGCTCGACATTCCGGTTGCGCAATTGCAACTGTTGAATCCGTCGTACAAGATGAACGTCGTTCCGTCGTATCACGATAAAGCGCATTATCTGCGTCTGCCGAACGATAAGATGGCGATCTTCACATCGAACGAAGAAAAAATCTACGCCTACGTTTCCCACGAAGCCAGCCGACGCGAACGTCCGTACAGTTCGGTCCAAAGTGCTGTGGCGTCTAAAGATTCGACCAAATACAACAAGGACAAAGATGCCGAAGACGGTTACGTGACCAAAACCAAAACGCATTACCACAAAGTGCGTCGCGGCGACAGTTTGGGTGAGATCGCGAACAAATACGGCGTTTCGATCACGAGCATCAAGAAATGGAACGGCCTTAGAAAAAGCGTCGCGCCTCTTGGACGAAACCTTAGAATCGTGACGAGAGAATCGGTTGCCGTTGCGCCGAAGAAGAAATCGGAGCCTAAAACTATCGAAACCGCTGTGGCCGAAACCACTAAAAAACCCGATACGACGACCGCCATCGCGCAAAATGCGCCACAGTATTACATCGTGGAAAAAGGCGATAACCTGGCTGCGATCGCACGCAAGTTCAACACGACTCCTGAGCAACTCCAGAAATGGAACAACCTGTCAGGAAATACGGTGAAACTTGACAGCAAGCTTAAAATTTCGGATCTCTTGAACGGTCAGGAAGAAGTGGCTAAAAACGAAGAACCGCAATTCAAGAACGAGGAATACGTCGTGGCTAAAGGCGACAACTTGAGCACGATCGCCAAGAAAAACGGCATTTCGCTCGACCAATTGAAAGAGTGGAACAACCTTGAGGACAATAATGTGTTGATAGGAGCGAAACTCGTCGTCGGTAAAACTGAAATCAAGAACGACGTCGCATCGGTCGAAAAACCGTCGAAACGCGATAGAATGGCTGAAGCTTCCAAGAAAGCCGAGGAACATTATTACGTGAAAAAAGGCGACTCGTTGTTCAGCATCGCGAAGAAATCGGGTGTCAGCGTGAGCGACATCAAACGTTGGAACGGGATCAGCGGGAACAACCTCAAACCGGGGATGAAGCTTAAGATAAACGGCTAATCAAAAATATTCTTACTTTTAGGGCTTTATTCACTTCCATGAAAAAAGCCCTTTTTTTATTGCTTTTACTGCCGTTTGCGTTTGCAGCCTGCGATAAGAAAGTCGACAAAAGCGCCACATCGGCCAAAATCAACGAGGTTTCGATAATCATCGACGATCAGCTTTGGAAAGGCGAGATCGGCGATTCGCTGCGCAATAAGTTTGCGTCTCCCGTGATCGGGTTGCCTCAGGAAGAACCGCTGTTCACGATCAACCAATATCCGGTGAAGCTTTTCGAGGGTTACATGACCGACAGCCGCAACATCATCGTGATCAAAAAAGGCGAACCGTACTACGAGATCCGCGAAGATCAATTCACCAAACCGCAGAACGTCGTGTACATCCATGGCAAGACGACCGCGCAGATTTTAGACACGATCGAGAAGAATTACCCGACGATCATCCAAAAAATCCGCGCGACTGAAATCCGACAGGCGCAACAGCAGCTCAGCAAACATCTTCCGAACGACAAAAGCCTCGACAAAAAATTCAAGATCGCGCTCGACATCCCGCAGGATTACAAGATCGTGATGCAACGCCGACGTTTTTTGTGGTTTAAGAAGGAAATCACAAGCGGCAGCATGAGCGTTATTGCGTACGAAGTTCCGGCCTCGCGCTTCGGACGCGACCTGACCGTGAACGATATCGTGAAAAGCCGCGACTCGATCGGGAAGCGTTACATCCACGGCACGAAACGCAATACCGAGATGGTGACCGAGAATTCATACGCGCCCTATTTCGCCACCGTAAAACTCGACGGACGGACCGCGCTCGAAACCCGTGGAAACTGGGAGCTCAACAACGATTTCATGTCGGGGCCGTTTTTGAATTATTGTATTTACGATGGCGCGAAGAACCGGTATATTGTCATCGAAGGTTTTTGTTATGCGCCATCACGCGAGAAACGCGATTTGATGTTCGAACTCGAGGCGATGCTCAAATCGGTGCGTTTCACCAAGAAAAAATAAGCATGGAATTAAAATGGAAAATAAAGCCGTTTGAGGCACTTTCTTTAAACGAGCTATACCAAGTGTTGCAATTGAGGAGCGAAGTCTTTGTCGTCGAGCAAAACTGCGTGTATCAGGACATCGACGGAAAGGATTCGAAAGCGTTGCACGTTTTGGGCGAACTCGACGGAGAACTCGCCGCTTATGCGCGTTTGTTCGGAAAAGGCGATTATTTCGAGGAATCGTCGATCGGGCGCGTGATCGTGTCGCCTAAACATCGCGATAAGAAACTCGGACACGATTTGATGCGAGAGTCGATCAAGGCGATAAAAAGCCATTTCTCAACGGACGAGATTACGATATCGGCCCAATTATACCTGAAGAAATTTTACGAAAGCCACGGATTTGTTGCGGTCGGCGAAGAATATTTGGAGGATGATATTCCGCATATAAGGATGGAGAAGTCGTGAATCGGGGTTATAAATTCTTGCGCTAACTGTTAGTTAAAATATCTAGAACGTCTAATCTATCGATATTCCCGAAAATAAATTCTCCAACTGCTCTTTCTTGAGTTATCCAATTCCCCAAGTCTAATGTAATTTCTCCAAAATCCGCTACTACAGGATTTACCGACAAAATAACTCCACAAGCTAAATATGAACATATGTTTTTCGTAGGAATTGGCTTCTTCTCTTTAGACAGATTGAATGAAAAAATAAGTTCTCATTCTATCGGATAATCAATTGATGAAAACGTGACATCGTAGTAATTATCCAAAAGGGAGGTTTCGCCATAGAACTTTGCCTGAATTATTTTGCCGTCGAGATTTTTTGAAATGTACAACTCCTTCATAAAGATCATCGAAGTCTAGTATGATACTTTTTAAGTGTTAATGAAGTAGATGACGTTTGTTTTTTTGAAATTTCGCCGAACTTCAGGCTGAAAGCGAAACCTTTTTTAGGTGTTGCATTTTTTTAGGTGTAGAATTTTAGCAACAGATTTCGTTGCAAAAGAATATTCTCAAAATTCTTGTCACACTTTTTCAAAATGCCGTCCCACAATTCATTTTCGATGATCTTCCTAAGTCGATCATATCAAATCTCGCAATCCCAAGCGCAGCGTTTCCCTAAATCTTCGTAATCACCAACTCAACCCGCCTGTCATATTCCGGGTCTTTTCCAAGCGAAACCGTATTCCCGTAACCTTTGAATGTCATGCGGTCTTTGGCAATTTTTTTAAAGGCAAGATATTTATAGACAGACTCGGCGCGATTCGTGGAAAGTTTGCGTTTTTTAGTCGCCAGATCGATCGCTTCCTTTTGATACGGAGGCGTGCAGCACACATGGCCTTGGACTTCGAACTGCAGATTTTTGTACTTGTGCAGCAATTTCGCGAGTTGGTCGAGTTGCTGTTTCGCCTTGAATGTAAGTTTGCTTGAACCGCGCTCGAACAAAAGATTTTCGAGGTAAATATGATCACCGACGACAGCGTTCTTCGGGATCGAAGTATACATTCCCGGCAATTGGATTTTTGGCAATGGACGCAGGTTCAACACCACGTCGACGCGACGGTTCTTCTGGCGTTTCTCAGGAATTTTTTCAGGTTCGAGATCTTCCTCGATCATGATTTTACCCTTGCCTTCAAGCGTCACGATGATTTTGCTTCTGATGCCAGCCGCGACGATTTTCTTTTGCACTTCGTTCGCGCGTTGCGTGGAAAGTTTGGTGTTGTAGGCGTCTTTGCCGCGGTCATCGGTATAACCAAAAATCTCAATGGATTCGATGCGCGTAGAATCGGCTTTTTTGATGAAGGCCACGACTTCCTGCGCCTGCCTTGCATCGAGCGCGAATTTGTCGAATTGAAAATAGACCGATTGGACGACGTTTTCCTGGGCGTTTGCGAATGCGCAAAGGAAAAGCAGCAAAAACGAGAATTTCAGACGCATCAGATTTTGAGTAGCTTGTTATATTCGGCAGGCGCATTCAAGATCGCCACCGACTTCTTGATTTCGGAATTGTTTTTCGTGTAATATTGGTAAAGTCCTTCTTTGTATTGATAGCGCTTGATGGCTTCGTCGAGGATCAAATCCTTGATTTCCTTTTGGTTTTGATTGATTTGCGCGTCCTCGGAACGTTGCAAAGCCGACAATAGATTCTGGTATTCGGCCGAGATATTCGCGTCGATCTTTTCCTTTTTAGCCGCATCCAACATCTTGCGAAGCGCGACTTCGGTATCGGTATCGAAAGAGAAATTCGTGCGTTTCAGGAATTGCTTGAATTCGGCAAAATCGGCGTCGGTGATTGTTGGGATTTGTGTCCCGACGTTCGGATGGCGGTAATAATAATCGGTCACGTAATTAAAGATCCCGTCGTTGCGAACGAGCGCGTCCGATATCGGGCTCATCTTGGTTTCCGACAATTCAACGTCGGGCGAAATCCCGCCACCGTCATAAACCGTGCGGCCTTTGCGCGTTTTGAATGCGTTGTATTTCGTCGCGTCGGTGCGAATCGCTTTCCCATCCTTGTCGCGGTGCGCGTAGTCCAAAGCCTGGATGCATCGTCCCGAAGGCGTGTAATAACGCGAAATCGTGACTTTCAATTGGGTTCCGTACGTCAAATCGATCGGGCGTTGTACCAGACCTTTTCCGAAACTTCTGCTTCCGACGATCACCGCTCTATCCAAATCCTGCAACGCTCCGGCGACGATTTCAGAGGCCGACGCACTTTTCCCGTCGACGATCACGACGAGCGGAATTTCAGCGTCGATCGGATCGCGGTTGGTTTTGTAGGTATTGTTGTGTTTTTCAAGTTTCGATTTCGTGGTCACGATGACTTCGCCTTTGGGAACGAACAAGTTGCAGATGTTTACCGCTTCGCCCAAGAGTCCGCCGCCGTTGCCGCGAAGATCCAAAATGATGCGTTCGGCCCCGTCGCGTTTCAAGGCCTCGAGCGCTTCCTTGGTCTCGAGAGACGCGCGTTTGTTGAAAGCGGTGAGCACGATATAGCCCGTTTTGTCGTCGATTTTCGAGAAATACGGAACCGCCTTGAGTTCGACCTCATCCAAAACCAACTGCGTCGTGGCGACTTTTCCCTGGCGTTTGTACTTGATCTCGATCTTGGTGTTTTTCGCGCCCTTGAGCAATTGGCCCGCATCTTCCTTGAAATCCTGCAAATTCACGTCGCCGATCTGGATGATTTCGTCCCCGGCTTTGAGTCCGGCTTTGTCGGCAGGATAATTCTTGTACGGTTCCTTGATGATCAGGACGCCTTCCTTGCGCGTGATCAAGGCGCCGATTCCCGTGTATTCGCCTGTGTTGTTGATCTTGAATTTCACGACGTCGGCTTCGTTGAAGTACACCGTGTACGGATCCAGATCGGCGAGCATGTTCTTGATCGCGTGATCCATGAGTTCGCCGGGATTCGTGTCGTCGACGTAATTTTCGTTCACGGCCTTGAACAATTCGGTAAAAATCTCGATTTGCTTGGCGACTTCAAAAAAGTCTTCCTTAAAGCTCGCGCCGACAAATAAAAGGCCTGCGCCAACCGCTGGAAGGACGTATCGTTTTTTCAGGAAAGTGTACATGATATCATTTCTTTTTTCTTCTTCTCCATCTTTTTCTGAAGAACACTATGAGGGCGACTAAAATAAGAATAAATGGCCACATTTCGAGCAGCCAGATAAAGAAATCCAGCAGTCCGTTTATGCCCGATGCGAGCGCATTGCCGATTTTGCTTCCGAACGAAACTTTGGCGCTTTCATTCTCGGGCACATTCTTGTAGAACGTGATCGTGAACGAACTCATCGCGACCTGGTTTTGCAGATAATTCAATCGGGCTTGTTTGGATTCGATTTCTTCGCGGATTTCCGAAAGTTTGGCTTCGACCTCGAGCATTTCCGATACTTTATTGGCTTTCCTGAGCAGTTCGAGATAACGCGCTTCGAGTGCTTTTTTGGTCTTGATGCGAGAATCGGTATCGATGTATTCCTCGGTGACGTCGGTGGACGAAATTTCTTTTTGGTCGAAATAGGAAACGCCCGATGAAATTTCGCTCAGGAACGTATCGAAATTTTTCGACGGGATCCGGACTTGCAAAATCCGCTGGTTGGTACCGTATTCTTTGGATTCGGAATCATTTTGGACACTTCCGTTCACTTTCTTGACCGACGTCGAAATCTCAGCAAATGTCTTGGAAAGGTCGTTGGTTTCAAATTTGAGATTGGCCGACCGGATAATTTTCGTTTCGGTATCCAATGCCGGACTCGCAATTGAATCGGGCAACGAAACCGTTTGTGTTTCCGCGGCATAAACCGTCTTGTCTTCGAGCATTTCATCGGAAGCGTATTCCTTGCACGACGAAAACACAGCGGCCACAAAAACTGCGAGTAGTACTTTTTTCATGTTGTCATGGTTTCCAATTAAACGGAAACGGCCTGACAATTAGTATCGGATGTGGAATTTATTCGGGTTTGGGCAAATCGCGAAGTTTGAATTTCTCGAAAAGCTGAATGGTTTTGGTTTGGATTTCGGCCGACGACAATCGGTCCTTTGTCTGGTACAACAGCATGAATGCGTGTGGTTTTTCGATCGAATCAAAAAGCAAATGTTTATTCAACCGATACGCCTCGCGCAAACAACGCTTGAAATAATTGCGGTCGACGGCTTTCTTGAAGTGTTTTTTCGAGACGGAAACGCCCAGTTTTAAGAGTTCGGTCTGATCGTCGTTTTCGACATAAACCAATCGCAGCGGAAATTTGGAAACCGATTTGCCTTGGGAGAACAACCTGTCGATCGTTTTCCGGCTTTTGAGTTTTTCCGATTCTGGGTACGTAAATGTCATATCGCGCAAAAGTACGAACATTCGCGAAACTGCATTCCACAGGTTTTTCGCGATATTTTTCTACAGTGGTTCTACAGTTTCTACAGTTTTTCGCGGGTCGGGATCGGTCGGTTGAATTGTTGACTTTTGATTTTTATCGGACGTAATGGTCTGTAAAACAACGTTGTTTTAGGTTTTTGTCAGACGAGATAAGAACGGCTTGTCAAACAGGCATCGTACTTGCCTACTATCAATCAACAACGATAAAACAATCATATCATGAAAAATTTATTCTTAGGTGCTTTGCTTCTTGCAGGAGTTTGCGCGACTGCTCAGGAAGACAAGAAAAAAGAAACGAAGACCACAACTACTACAACCGCAACCGCTACACCGGAAGCTAAAAAGGAGAAGACAACTGAGGTGAAGACCGATGCTAAAACCACATCGACCTCAACCTCAACATCGACTACTCCGGCCGCTACCACGACTAACCCAACCAAAACCGAAGCTCCGGCTGCGCCAGCAAAAGCACAGCCGGCAACTTCAACCAAGTAAGGAATGTGTGACATCATATTTTGAGATTGGCCCTTTTGTAGCAGAAGGGCCTTTTTTCCTCAAATGCAAATCGTGTAACGCTTTCGTAAAATGCTGAAACACAGATTTACTATCGTCACCGTATCTTTACAATATAGAAATCATAACAATAATTGACAAGTTGAAAATATAAGCACAGTCCGCAGGTTGAAGAAACAACTGCTGCTAAAAAAGCGGATAACTACAAACTCCAACACAACACACAAAAGCCCCGAGATCAAATTTCGGGCACCATTCAGGGAAAAGCCAATCGACCGGCATACCTGAAAACAGAAACCCTTCCAGAATATAAGTTGGAAGGGTTTTTTATTTGTCGCCAAGCGAAGATTTTTTTCTAAATTTGAAGAAAATTTTACTATGATTTCGAAACGCGTCGGGCAATACATTGATACGAAAGGCATCAGTTATTACGCTTTTGAGAACAGTCTTGGCGCGGGTCGCGGCAGTATTTCGAAAGCCGTGAAAGAAGGAAAAAGTATCGGGTCTAACACGCTCGAGGCGATAATGAACCTTTACCCCGACATCAATCCCAAGTGGTTGCTCACAGGAAAAGGAGAAATGTTTGGAGGCGAAGATTCGGTTCAGACCGGAAACGTCCAAATGTTTCGTCTTAAGACCGACAACCCGATTGAAAGCCAGCAAATTCCGCTTTACGACATCGAAGCCATTGCGGGTTTGATTCCATTGTTCCAGGATTCGGCAAAACTTGAGCCGATCGATCATATCTCGATTCCACACTTACCCAAATGCGACGGCGCTGTCTATGTTACTGGCGACAGCATGTTTCCGATCCTAAAAAGCGGCGACATCGTGCTATACAAGGAAATCAACGATATCAAAAACGAAATTTTCTGGGGCGAAATGTATTTGCTCAGCATCGACATGAGCGGCGAGGAATACATTACCGTGAAATACATACAGAAATCCGAGAAGGCAGGATTTGTAAGGCTTGTAAGCCAAAATCAGCACCATCAGGACAAAGACGTCGAGATGGGAAAAATAAAGGCGTTGGCGCTCGTAAAAGCGAGTATTCGAATCAACGCAATGCATTAAAAGAAAAGCGGACCGTGAAGTCCGCTTTTTTTTATTTCTTGAAAATATTGTTTTCAGGTTTCGCGTCGGCCATATAACCGCTCGGGTCGATTTGTACCGACTTGACTTTGCCCGAAGTTTTCGGAATTTTCAATTCGTAATTCGGCATCGCCCAAGCCCAATCGCTCGAAACCGTGCGTTTCATTTGCTGATATGGGCTGGGTTTTTCAAAACTCATCATGCGCAGCGGAATGTAGAAATATTCCCTCGTTCCGTTTTCATATTCTACGATGAGGTCGATCGGCATTGGCATTCTTCCGATCCTTTCGAGCGTTATTGATGTTCCGTCCGCGGTTTCATTTACGGATTTGATGCCGTAATCGATCGTGTTCGTTGTCTGCGTCCAATCGACCAGATACCAATCGAGGATCGCGCCCGACACTTTCTCGGCTTCACGCTTGATATCGTTCGGCGTCGGATGCTTGAACTTGAAATCGCGGTAATAATTCTTGACTGCTTTTCTTAAGATGTCTCGCCCGATCACGTATTCCAGCTGCGACAGGAACAGACAGCCTTTCACATACGCGCCGATGCTGTACACGCGGTTCTCATCGTAACGGTCAGCGTGCGTCGAAAGCGGTTGTTCGCGCCCACTGTTTGCCAATGAATTGTATGCTTTGTACGAACCTGCGAATGGATTGGCCTGTTTTTCGGTCGCCAATAAATCTTCGCCCAAACCTTCGAGCCAAGACGTGAAACCTTCATCCATCCACGCGTTCTTGCTTTCGTTTGTTGCCAACACGAATTGGAACCACGAGTGCGCCATTTCGTGCATCGTGACACCGATAAGGCCGTCGAGTTTTCCGGTGCCGAGAATGAGCGTGCACATGCCGTATTCCATTCCGCCGTCGCCGCCCTGTATTACCGAATACTGTTTGTACGGATAATCGCCTACGGTTCTATTGTAGAACTCCATCAACTGGGCCGTCACGGGTTGGAGTTTCTTCCAATTGTCGTTGAATTCAGGATTGTCGAGCCAAAGGAAATGGAGTTTTACGCCGTTCGGTCCGTCGTAAATGTCGTGGTTGTATTTCGGGTCGGCGGCCCAAGTGAAATCGTGGACCATCGGAGCCAGAAAATGCCACGTCAGCGTTTTTGCTTTCTTGGGATACGTTACCGTCACGCCTTTGTCTTGGTAGCCGTGGCCGATTTCATTCGGGTTTTGCAAATAGCCCGTTCCGCCCAAAACGTAGTCTTTATCGATTGTAATCTTTACATCGAAATTACCCCAGACGCCGTAGAATTCGCGAGCGATATACGGATCGGTATGCCAGCCTTGGAAGTCGTATTCGCACATTTTGGGATACCATTGTGCCATGGAAAGATCGACGCCTTCCGAATTATTTCGGCCCGAACGTCTGATCTGCACCGGAACCTGGGCGTCGAAATCAAGCGTAAATGTCGATTTCGATTTCGGAAGGATCGGTTTCGCAAGCGTGACTTCGAGAATCGTCCCGACTGTTTTTGCCGATGCCGAAGCGCCGTCCTGTTTGAAATTATTGATTTTCAAATAACCGATCTCTTCAGGTTTCAATGCGGCGATCCTGCTTTTGACGATGTCTTTTCCGTCCGGACCTTTGGTTTTGGTGACCATTCGTCCGTCGGGATCTTTTATCGATTGGATGCGGATGTCCATTTCGCTTCCGGGTTGGAACGCATTGTTGTACAAATGGTAGAAGACGCGCTTCAAGGTATCGGGCGAATTGTTCGTGTATTCGATGGTTTGCGATCCCTTGTATTTGAAGGTTTTCACGTCCATCGAGACATCCATCTTGTAATCGGCCTGCTGTTGCCAATAGCCGTTCTGCGCCGTGGCCGAAATCGCCGAAAATAAGGCGAGGAGAATCAGTTTTTTCATCTGACAAAAATAAAAAATGTAAAAAAAAACGGAAGCCGAAACTTCCGTTTGTTAATGTTGAAATGCGATTATTTAGACATTTGAGCGGCCATGATCAACGCATTGTAGGCGTTTACCATTTTTCCCGAACGGCTTGCATTCGTGAACGGACGCTTCTCCTCAGTCTCGCCCAGACTAACGGTGATCGTCACCGGAACGCCTGAATCCATAAGGATTTTCTTGACTTGGGCTGCCGATAATTTTGGGTAGTACGAACGAACCAACGCTGCGACACCGGCCGCATTCGGAGACGCCATCGACGTTCCTTGCTCGTATTTGTATTTCGCGTTCGGAACCGTTGCGTAGATTTTAGAACCCGGCGCGAACAAATCCACGTTGTCGCTTCCGTAATTAGAGAAACCGGCTACGAGCGCCTGGCCGTAGGTGTTGTTCAGCGCGCCGACGGTCAATACGTTGTCAGCCAATTCGACTTTTGCTGTTTCGGAATCGGTCGGGAAGTTTTTATTCTCGGGCAAATCGATGTCGTATCCGCTGTTTCCTGCTGCCAAAACGATCAGGACGTCCTTGCTCGCCGCATATTTGATTGCATCGAAAACCCATTGTTTGTGCGGGGAATAGCTTTTTCCGAAGCTGCCGTTGATGACTTTCGCACCGTTGTCGACCGCGTAACGGATCGCAAGCGCGATGTCCTTGTCATACTCGTCTCCGTTTGGAACCGCGCGCACCGACATGATTTCAGCTGTCGAGGAAACGCCGTCGCCACCGATTCCATTGCCGCGTATCTGCGCGATGATTCCCGCAACGTGCGTACCGTGCAATGAATCGTCTTTGTCGATCGCGTAAACTCGGTTGTTGCCGTAGTTTTTGTCGTTGATGTCCTCAGGATTGTCGCCCACGACTTTGCGTCCGTCGAACTCGAGGTTGAGGTTGTAGTTGAGCTGATCTGAAATCTGCTTTTTGTATTCGTTTAGATCTTCGTTGAAGCCCGGCCCGGTTTGTTGGATCACGCTCATCATGACCATCTTGCTTCGGTTCAGGTTGGAATCGGTGGTTGAAATCGCCTTCAATTCCTCGACCGTATAGTTTTCCTTTTTCAGATGGTCCTTGATCTGCTGGTTCGCGTTGAAAATAAAATCAACCTGTTGCTTTCCGGCGAGTGCCTGTTGGTATTCTTCGTCGTAGGCCGCTTTCATTTTTTTGTATTCTTCCGATCCGTCGTCGCCTTTTTTGAGCAAACGCGTGAGTTCGAGGTTTTCGGCGCTTGAATCGCCAAGGAAATTCCATCCGTGGACGTCGTCGATGTAACCGTTTTTGTCGTCATCGATTCCGTTTCCGGCGATTTCTTTCGGGTTATTCCAGATCGCACCTTTCAAATCCGGATGGTCGATGTCGACACCTGAATCGATTACGCCGACAATTACTTTTTCACCTTTCTTGCCTTTGATCACTTCAGTGTAAGCGCGATCGACGCTCATTCCCGGAACCGAATCCTTGACGATGTCGAGATGGCTCCAACGTTGCAACGCAGGTTCTTTTAAAGGTGCTTTCTTAGCGACAAAAGCCGTCGTTGTTGAAATTGGAGCGACGGTCATTTTTGACGCGCCGCAGCTTGATAATACAGCCGCAGCGAGAACTGCCGCGACGTAAGGAGAATATAATCTCATGGAATCTTTGTTTTTATTTTGAAAAATAGGTCTAAAATTATACGGTTTCGTTACAAGAATCAACCGATTAACAGAACCTTATGATTGAGGTTTGTTTATTTGGAACTAAAAAATATCAGAACAGCGCAAACTTTCCTTGAGTCGGATCCCGCGTTCGGTTTGCTCCACGGTGATGATCTGGTTGTGCGCATCGTGCTCCAACATGATGTAAAAATCGTCCTGGAGCGCGTCGGTTAGGAATTTGTTTTTTTCAGGCATCGTCAAAAGCGGACGCGTGTCGTAGCCCATAACGTACGGCAATGGCAAATGGCCCGCGGTCGGGATGAGATCGGCGGCGAACGCGATGGTTTTCCCGTTGTGTTTTATGTATGGGATCATCATTTTATCAGTATGTCCGTCGACGTAATAAATTCCGAAACCGAGTTCCGACGTTTGTTGGAAATCATCGGTTCTTTTGATGAAGTTAAGTTGCCCGCTTTCCTGCATCGGCAGAATGTTTTCACTCAAGAACGACGCTTTTTCGCGTTGGTTGGGTTTGGTCGCCCATTCCCAATGATTTTCGTTGGTCCAGAATTTTGCGTTTTTGAATGCGGGTTCGTAGCCCGTTCGGTCTTTGTTCCATTTTATCGAGCCGCCGCAATGGTCGAAATGAAGGTGCGTCATGAAAACGTCGGTCACGTCATCCCTTGAAAAACCGTTTTTAACGAGTGATTTTTCGAGTGAATCGTCGCCCCAAAGCGAATAGTAGCCGAAGAATTTATCAGATTGTTTGTCACCCATTCCCGTGTCGATCAAGATCAGTCGGTTGCCGTCTTCGATAAGCAGACAGCGGGCTGCAATGTCGATCAGGTTGTTTTCGTCGGCGGGATTCGTCTTATTCCAGATGGTTTTCGGGACCACGCCGAACATGGCGCCGCCGTCCAGTTTGAAATTTCCGGCTTCGATCGGGTACAATTTCATTTTTCGGAAAATTTTTTGAGAAGTGAACCACAAATGTAACGAATCGTTCGCGATTACCCGAAACCATTGCAGATTTCTATACCGTTATTCGTTATAAAAATGTTGGCAGATGCGGCGAAAACTTCGTTTTGTACTATCTTTGCGGTTAATTTGGACAAAATCAATTTAACCAGCTGGAAGTTCGGATTCCGATGCTTTCGTTTTTAGGCAATTTTCTTCCGAAAAGTACAGTTGGAACGTTAATAATCAAATAATTAGTCACATGATAAAAGTTTCTGATTCAGCTCGGACAAAAATCGTCCAGCTCATGACCGAAGATGGATACGATGCGGTGAATGACTACGTTCGCGTAGGTGTGAAAAGCGGAGGTTGTTCTGGACTTGAATATGTACTCAAATTCGACAAAGAACTTGGGGAAAACGATAAGGTTTTCAATGACAACGACGTGAAAATCGCCGTTGAGAAGAAATCATTCCTGTATTTGGCGGGAACCGTGCTTGAATTCTCGGGCGGATTGAACGGCAAAGGGTTTATTTTTAATAATCCGAACGCGAGCAGGACTTGCGGTTGCGGGGAATCGTTTTCATTATAAGACGAACGACAAAAGACGAATGACGAACGAGTTTAACTCGTCCATTCGATGAACATTCGAAGTTCCGGTAGTAATTGTCATTTTGACTTTACTCGAAAGTCCTTCGTCATTAATCATTCAGACATTAGTCATATGAGCAAATACACCGAAGACGACCTCAAAGTCGAACTCGAAAACAAAGAATACGAATACGGATTTTACACCGACATCGAATCGGATACGTTTCCTATCGGCCTAAATGAAGACATCGTGCGCGCGATTTCCCTCAAAAAGGAAGAACCGCAATGGATGACCGACTGGCGTATCGAAGCGTTCCGCGCGTGGAAGGAAATGATCGAACCGGAATGGGCGAACGTGCATTACGAAAAACCTGATTTCCAGGCGATTTCTTATTATTCGGCTCCCAAAAAAGTCGATCCGACGAAAACCCTGGACGACGTCGATCCTGAATTGCTCGCGATGTACAAGAAGCTCGGCATTTCTATCGACGAACAGAAGATCATGAACAATGTCGCAATGGATATCGTCGTGGATTCGGTATCGGTGGCGACGACTTTCAAGAAGACGTTGTCAGAGAAAGGCATTATTTTTTGCCCGATTTCTGAAGCGATAAAGGAACATCCGGAACTCGTTAAGAAATATCTCGGCACGGTCGTTCCGCAGAAAGATAATTTTTATGCGGCGTTGAACTCGGCGGTTTTTAGTGATGGTTCGTTCTGCTATATCCCGAAAGGCGTTCGTTGCCCGATGGAACTGTCCACTTATTTCCGAATCAATCAAGCCGGCACGGGTCAATTCGAAAGAACGCTCGTCATCGCCGACGAAGACAGCTATGTTTCCTACCTCGAAGGTTGTACCGCGCCAAGCCGTGACGAGAACCAATTGCACGCTGCCGTTGTGGAACTCATCGCGATGGACGGAGCCGAAATCAAATATTCGACCGTACAAAACTGGTATCCCGGAAACAAGGAAGGTAAGGGCGGCGTCTACAATTTCGTGACCAAACGCGGATTGTGCGAGAAGAACGCGAAGATTTCCTGGACGCAGGTTGAAACAGGTTCGGCCGTGACTTGGAAATATCCGAGTTGTGTTTTGAAAGGCGACAACTCTGTAGGGGAATTCTACTCGATCGCCGTGACGAACAACTATCAGCAAGCCGACACCGGAACCAAAATGATCCATTTGGGCAAAAATACCAAGTCGACGATCATCTCGAAAGGTATTTCAGCCGGAAAATCACAGAACAGCTACCGGGGCTTGGTGCAGATTTCATCGAGAGCCGACAACGCGCGCAATTTCTCTCAGTGTGATTCACTGTTGATGGGAAATAATTGCGGCGCGCATACATTTCCATATATCGAATCGAACAATCCGTCGGCGAAAATTGAACACGAGGCCACGACGTCGAAAATCGGTGAAGACCAGGTTTTTTACTGTAATCAAAGAGGAATTCCTACTGAGAAAGCGATTGCGCTGATTGTAAACGGATTCAGCAAGGACGTTTTGAATAAGCTTCCGATGGAATTCGCCGTGGAAGCGCAGAAGTTGTTGGAGATTTCGTTGGAAGGAAGCGTCGGATAAATAATTTGAAAATTGGATAATTTGAAAATTTGAAAATGGAGAGCAAAGACAATGTGATCGTTAAAATGACATTCCAGTTCGCGCTCGAAATAATCAAGTATTCAGAGGAATTGCAAGAGAACAAAAAGTTTGTGATTTCGAATCAGTTACTAAAGTCGGGAACGTCTATCGGAGCGAATATCCGAGAAGCGCAAAACGCTGAAAGCAAGGCTGACTTTATCCATAAATTTAAAATTGCAGCAAAGGAAATCGAAGAAACATTCTACTGGTTGGAGTTGTGTAAATTTTCTGAAAATTTTCCATCGGTAAAAGATTTAATCACTCAGCTAGACAATATTTCAAGAATAGTAAACAAGATTATAATTACATCTAAAAATAAAATTTGAAACAGGAAACGTTACCAATTTCCAAATTTTCAAATTTTCAAATTTCCAAATTAAATGCTAGAAGTAAAAAACTTACACGCCAAAGTCGAAGACAAAGACATCCTAAAAGGGATCAATCTCACTGTAAAAGCGGGCGAAGTACATGCGATCATGGGGCCGAACGGTTCCGGGAAATCGACGCTATCGGCCGTAATTGCCGGCAACGAGCACTACGAGATGACCGAAGGCGAGATTTTGCTCGACGGAGAAGACATCACCGAATTGGCGCCAGAAGAACGCGCTCACAAAGGCGTTTTTCTCTCGTTCCAATATCCCGTTGAAATCCCCGGAGTTTCGGTGACGAACTTCATGAAAACGGCCATCAACGAATCCCGCAAGGCGAAAGGACTTGAGGAAATGCCAGCGAATGAAATGCTCAAATCGATCCGCGAAAAGTCGGAACTTTTGGAAATCGACCGCAAATTCTTGTCGCGCTCGTTGAATGAAGGATTTTCAGGCGGTGAGAAAAAACGCAACGAAATCTTCCAGATGGCGATGCTCGAACCCAAACTCGCGATTCTCGATGAAACCGATTCAGGTCTCGATATCGACGCGCTCAGAATCGTCGCGAATGGCGTAAACAAATTGAAGTCTGAAAACAATGCAATCATCGTGATTACGCACTATCAGCGCCTTTTGGATTATATCGTTCCTGATTTCGTACACGTTTTGTACCAAGGAAAAATCGTAAAGTCAGGCGGGAAAGAGCTTGCGTACGAATTGGAAGAAAAAGGTTACGATTGGATTAAAGCTGAAAATTAGTCAATTAGACAAATGACTAAAGACGAATGACGAAGGACTTGAGCTGGGTGTTATTCAAGACTATCTTATATAAGCCACAATCAATAATTACACGCCATGAAAAAATTCAATTCATTTGAACAAATCGTCGCTTGGCGAAAGGCGCGGGAACTCAACAAGAAGATTTATTTGTTGACGGGACAGGAGGATTCTTTTGCCAGGGATTTCGATTTAAAAAGACAAATTAGAAGAGCAGCGGTTTCAGTGTCATCGAACATTGCCGAGGGTTACGAGAGAAATACAGACAAAGAATTCGTCTATTTTTTATTTGTGGCTAAAGCCTCGGCAGGAGAGGTTCGATCGCAACTTTACCTTGCTTACGATCTAAAATATATATCAGAAAACGACTTTCACGAAATTTTCAGGAGAGTTACAGATGTTTCCCGCTTAATCGCGGGATTAATAAAATTTTTATCAAAGGCACAAGCGAATAGTCCTTCAGACATTCGTCATTAGTCTTTCGTCAATTATGGAACTAAAAGAAAAACTCATATCATCATTCATGGCCTTCGAGGAGCAAATCGACACCGACACCGATTTGCACGATGTCCGCACGAACGCGCTTAAAAACTTCGAAGACAAAGGTTTTCCGACGAAAAAATTGGAAGCCTGGAAATACACATCGTTGAATTCGGTGCTTAAAAAAGACTTCACGGTTTTCCCGAAAACGGAATCGGCATTGAGTTTCGCCGACGTGAAAAAGTATTTCCTGCACGAAATCGACACGTATAAAGTCGTCTTCATCGACGGTGTTTTCAGCTCGTTTTTGAGTTCGACGACGCACGAAGGCCTGGACGTTTGCCTGATGTCGTCGGCGCTTACGAAACCGAAATACAAAATGATCATCGACGAGTATTTCAACAAAATCGCATCAAAAGATGAAAGTCTGACGACGTTGAACACAGCGTTCGCCAAGGAAGGCGCGTTTATCAACATCCCGCGAAGCAAAGTCGCCGATAGGCCAATCGAAATCATGTATTTCTCCACGGGAAGCGAAGCCGCTTTGATGGTGCAACCCAGAAGTTTGATCATCGCGGGCGAAAATTCGCATGTGCAGATCATCGAACGCCACCAAAGTTTGTCTGAAAATGCGGTCTTGACGAATGCCGTCACCGAAATTTTCGCGAAGAAACGCGCAATCGTCGATTATTACAAGATCCAAAATGACGACAACAACGCGTCGTTGGTTGACAATACCTACATTTCGCAGAAGGACATGAGCACCGTGAAAGTGCACACGTTCTCGTTCGGCGGAAATATCACGCGCAACAATTTGAACTTTTTCCACGAAGGCGAACACATCGATTCGACGTTAAAAGGCATTACTATTTTGGATGGAAAACAACACGTCGACCATCACACTTTAGTGCAGCACGCGACGCCAAATTGCGAATCGCACCAGAATTACAAAGGAATTTTCGCCGACAAATCGACCGGGGTTTTCAACGGAAAGATCTATGTCGAGAGAGAAGCGCAAAAAACCGACGCGTTCCAACAGAACAACAATATTCTATTATCGGACAAAGCCACGATCAACGCCAAACCGCAACTCGAAATTTTCGCCGACGACGTGAAATGCTCGCACGGTTGTACGATCGGCCAGCTCGACGAGAAAGCGATGTTCTACATGCAATCGCGCGGCATTCCACAAAAAGAAGCCAAGGCACTTTTGATGTACGCGTTCTCGAATGAAGTCATCGAAAGCATTAAAATTCCGGAATTGAAAGCAAGGATCAACAAGATTATTGCGATGAAATTGGGCGTGAATATGGGGTTTGATTTGTAGACGGAATTGAAAGACAAAGGACAGGCGAAAGGATAAACCGGACGCTTTTTTTTGACGAAAGACGAAAGACGAAAGATTAAGGACAGGCGAAAGGGTAAACCGGACGCCTTTTTTTAGACGAATGACAAAAGACAAAGGACAGGCAAAACGGTAATCGAACGCCTGTCTTTTTATTTATGGAATGAGGTCAGTCCCAAATTAACGACATCAAAATCCTTAGTCATTTGTCTTTCGTCTACCATTTTTCCCGAAAGTTGCGTAACAAGTCAAAACGCCATCCCAACGAGGTCAAAGTCCTTCGTCTTTCGTCATTAGTCTTTCGTCAAACATTTTTTCCGAAAGTTGTGTAAGAAGTCAAAACGCCATCCCAACAAGGTCAAAGTCCTTCGTCCTTCGTCTTTCGTCTTTCGTCTTTCGTCTACCATTTTTCCCGAAAGTTGCGTAACAAGTCAAAACGCCATTCCAACGAGGTCAAAGTCTTTCGTCTTTCGTCTTTCGTCAAACATTTTTCCCGAAAGTTGCGTAACAAGTCAAAACGCCATCCCAACGAAGTCAAAGTCCTTCGTCTTTCGTCCTTCGTCTTTCGTCAAACATTTTTCCCGAAAGTTACATAAGAAGTCAAAACGCCATCCCAACGAGGTCAAAGTCCTTCGTCTTTCGTCATTAGTCATTCGTCTTCTACTTCACGCTTCCAACAACTCCGCTCACAAATCTATTGAAATCAAATTTCTTATCTTCAGTCAATCCCAATCGCACGATCACCAGATCTTTTGACGGAATAATGAATACTTTCTGTCCCTGGAAACCGTTCGCCGAATACATATCGCGAGGCGCGTCCGGGAAATAACCGCCGCGATTTAACCAGAAATGCCCGCCGTACCGACCATTCGAGCCTTTGGTAGGTTTGGTTACGAAATCGACCCATTTCTCGTCGAACAAACGGTCGCCGTTCCAATTTCCTTTGTGCAAATACAACAGACCGAACTTCGCCCAATCGCGCGTCGTCGCCCATCCGTAGCTTGATCCGACGAAATTTCCGCTCATATCGGTTTCAATGAACATCGATTTCATCCCAATGCGATCGATCAACGCCGCATACCAAAAATCCAGATATTGCTGATGCGTCTTGAACTGCTTTCGCAAAATCCCCGACAGCAAATTGCTCGTCCCCGACGAATAATTCCAATGCTCGCCCGGATCGAAAAGCGCCGGTTTTTCTAGTTGGACGCGCGTCATGTCTTTCGCCAAAAACAACATCTTGGTCGCATCGCTGATCGTCTCGTAATCTTCTTCCCATTCCAGACCGCTGTTCATGTTAAGCAGATCGGCGATCGTGATATTGGCGCGTTTGTCGTTTTTCCATTCCGGAATCGGTGCTTTGCTCCCGATATCGAGCCGTTTTTGATAGTCGAGAATCCCGAACAGCGTTCCCGTAATGCTTTTGGTCATCGACCAACCCAAAAGTTTCGAATCTTTTGAGAACCCGTCGGCGTATTTTTCGGCGATGATGACGTCTTTATAAATTACGAGAACCGCGCGCGTACGTTTATCCTTGAGAATGTCCCTATCGAACGCAGCGTCAACCGCGATTCGCAATTTTTTATAATCGATATTTGAAAAAACCGTGTCTTTTTGAGGCAAGTCGCCATATGGAAATGGCAAATTCGTAAGCGTCAAATTGCGTTTCGGGACTTCGTACGGTGCCGATTCGTCAAAATTATCATCGATCAACGTTGCGCCCAAACCGTCGCGCCAAATGGCCTTTCGCGTTTTTAGGCCAAACACGTTCGAGCTTGCCGATTTCGTCTTTTTATCGAACGAATTCGTCGCCAGATCAACCATTGGAATGTCGTTATCGCCATCTTCGATCATCTGCAAGGAACGTCCGTCGGCGAAATGGCTTGAAGCAACATTTTTCGCCGCGAAACCTGAAATCAAATTGAGTTTCGGGTAATTCCACGCGACGACGCTAAAAACAATCGCAAAAAACGCCAGCAGAAACCAATATCTTTTCTTCATATTGTAAAAATAACGATGTGGAGCATTTTCCCGCTCGCCGCTTTTAGCTTTTTTGAAAAATAAGGGTTTTGCAGTCGCTTCGGCGAGCTTCCTGCGGTCGCTGCCGCTTCGCCGCAAAACCGCCTATTTCCCTAAAAAAGGCTAACCGCTATGATCGGGGCTAGGGCAATCAGCCAAAAACACGTTCCGATTCATCCAAAACGCAACAAATCGAACTCCGAAAGACGACGCGCGTGATATTTTTGGCACACACAAATAAAAACAAAAATGAAAAAATTAGTGATAATCGCGACCGTCGCACTGGCCATTTCGGGTTGTTCATCCAAAAACGAGAAAGGCGAAACGACCTCGATCTTCGGATCCTCGGAAATTGAGAAACCCGTCGAAGACGAAGGAAGTTCTCAAATCATCGGCCACCCGATGATCGACAACAAACAGCAACTCATGGGAACGGTGCCGTTGCCCGCTAACTGGAAATTGCACAACGAACCTGGAAAAGCGGCGTTCACGGGACCCGGCGGAATTTTCGTCTACAACATGCCAGCCCAAAGTTTCATGTACACGAACGATCCGTATTCGGCTCAGGCGTACCAACAGAACGGCGGGAAATTGCGTCAGTTTACGTCGGCCGCCGACATCGTGAAACAGGATTTGGTTCCCATATTCCAACGCGACGGATCGAAACTCATAAACGTGACCGAGATGCCGAACATCGCGCGCGTCGACGAAAGCGTGAGCAATATGCTGTACACGATCGGCACGCCACAAAAACGCTACGAATCGGTCGTGAGCGACTGGGAAGACAAAGACGGAAATCCATTCGCCGTAATCGTGCATCTCAACGGAATGGTCATCGGGAACGCGACGATGTGGAGTTATTACTGCCACGGTTTGAACGCGCCCAAGGACAAGTACGAAGCGGCGAAGGAAACGCTTTTGTACGGTTTGGCGAACATCGCATACAATCCGCGCTATTTCGATTCTTACAATCAGAACGAAATGAACAAGGAAAGCCAAAGTTGGGCGATCCACAACCAAAAAATGCGCAACCAGCAGCAACAATTCGACGCCCAACAGGCCGCGCACAAAGAGAAATGGAGCGCGATAAACGACGCGAGCATGGCGAGTTACAACGCGAGAAACGCGGCGTCTGACAAGAACCAAAACCGTTTCCTGAATTACATAAAAGACGAAAACACGGTCGTAAATCCCAACGACGGCAAGCGCTACCAAGTGCAATCCGGATCAAATCAATATTACATGGATGCGAACGGCCAATACATCGGCACGAACGATCCGAATTACGACCCGAACCGCGACCCAAACAACAACAACGGAACCTGGCAAGAAGCCCCGACAACCGACTGATTTGCCTTAACACAACATTGTCAATTTAACGCGCGGTATTTCGTACTTTTGCGTCATGTTTGACATCACTCAAATCCGCGCGCAGTTCCCGATCCTCGAGCAAAAGGTGAACGGGAAACCGTTGGTCTATTTCGACAACGCCGCGACATCGCAAAAACCACAGGTCGTGCTTGACGCGATCACGAAATATTATTCTGAGATCAACGCCAATATTCACCGCGGCGTCCACAAACTCAGCCAACTCGCGACCGATGCCTACGAGCAATCGCGCGAGAAGATCCGCGCGCATATCAATGCGAAAGACGCTTTCGAGGTCTTGTTCACTTCGGGAACGACGCATGGCGTGAATCTCGTCGCGAATGGTTTCGCTTCGATCCTGAAGTCCGGCGATGAGGTTGTTGTTTCGGCACTCGAACATCACAGCAATATCGTGCCTTGGCAAATGTTGTGTGAGAAAACAGGCGCGATTTTAAAAGTAATCCCGATGAACGAATCGGGCGAGCTTGTGATGGACGAATACGTAAGATTGTTGTCGGAAAAGACAAAGATCGTCACCGTCAACCACATTTCGAACGCACTCGGCACGATCAATCCCATAAAATTCATCATCGACAAGGCGCACGAATTCGGAGCTGCGGTTTTCATCGACGGCGCCCAGGCTTCGCCACATCTGCAACCTGACGTGCAAGCGCTCGATTGCGATTTCTATGCGTTTTCAGGACACAAGATGTGCGGCCCGACGGGAACAGGAATTTTGTACGGGAAACAAGCGTGGCTCGACAAATTGCCGCCGTACCAAGGCGGAGGCGAAATGATCAGGGAAGTCACGTTCGAGAAAACCACATACGCCGATCTGCCGCATAAATTCGAAGCTGGAACGCCGAATATCGCGGGCGGAATCGTGTTGGGAACCGCGATCGATTATTTACATTCCGTGGGATTTGAAAACATCCAACGACAGGAAATGGAATTGCTCGATTACGGCACGAAGAAACTTTCGGAAATTGAAGGTTTGCGGATTTTCGGAACGGCGAAAGAAAAAACTTCGGTAATTTCGTTCAATCTCGACGGCGTGCATCCGTACGACGTGGGCGCGATCACCGACAAAATGGGAATCGCCGTAAGAACAGGACATCATTGCGCCCAACCGATCATGGCGAATTTCGGGATTCCGGGCACGGTTCGCGCGTCTTTCGCGTTTTACAATACGACTGAAGAAATTGACAAGCTGGCCGAGGCGGTGCGAAAAGCCCAACTCATGCTCGCATAAAACACATCGATATGAAATTTTTAAGCCTGATTTTTTTGACGGTTCTGCTTGGTAAAGGTTGCGATAGCGCGCAAGAGCAGGATTTGGCCAACGCGGTTGTTGAGTATTCGGCGAACACGCGCGGTTTTTTCTACAAGATCACGATACAAAACAAGAAAGTCGAAATCACGAGAGACCGACGTGGGCAAAACAAACCCGCGACACTCACGATGAGCGACGCCGATTGGAACGAATTGGTCGCTGAGTTCAAAACGGTAAACCTCGACGGTCTTTCTACGTTGAAAGCGCCGACCGAGTTGCGTTTCCACGACGGAGCCGCGATGGCGAATCTCAAAGTCACGTACAAGGAAAAAGAATACACGTCGAGCGAATTCGACGACGGGCATCCGCCTGCCGAAATCGAAAAACTCGTCAATAGAATCACCAAATACAAGCCTACGAGAGAATGACGATAAAAGAAATCCAGGACGAGATCGTCGACGAGTTCTCTATGTTTGACGACGAGAATTGGGACGAGCGTTACCAATACCTGATCGATTTGGGGAAATCGCTTCCACTCATCGATGAGCAATACAAAACCGAGGACAACATCATAAAAGGCTGCCAGTCCAAAGTGTGGCTTCATGCCGAAAACGACGGCGGCACGATAAGTTTCACCGCCGATTCGGATGCGATTTTGACGAAAGGTCTTATCGCGATTTTGATCCGCACTTTTTCAGGCCAGAAATCGTCGGACATATTGGAAGCCGACACAAAATTCATCGACGAGATCGGGCTCAAGGAACATTTGTCGCCAACACGTGCAAACGGCTTGGTATCGATGATCAAACAAATCAAAATGTACGCACTGGCATTCCAGTCGCAACAATAATTATGGAAACAGAAATGGACACAGCCGAACTCGGCGAACAAATAGTAAAGACGCTTAAAGGCATTTACGACCCTGAAATCCCCGTCGACATCTACGAACTCGGATTAATCTACGACGTCATGGTAAACACCGACAACGAAGTGAAAATCCTCATGACGCTTACGTCTCCAAACTGTCCGGTGGCCGAAAGTTTGCCCAGGGAAGTCGAGGAAAAAATCACGAAAATCGACGGTGTCGTTTCGACCGAAGTTGAGATTACGTTTGATCCGCCGTGGAGCAAGGATTTGATGAGCGAGGAAGCGAAACTCGAACTTGGCATGCTTTGATTTTTATTTAAAATTTAAAGTTTAGCGTTGCGTATGTAATGTTTACGAGTAAAGTATGGAAAGCGAAGAAATAGTCAACCGCGTTGCGCAGAGCGTGCTCGAAGTGTTCGATCTTGAGGATTATTATCCTGCAGGACGCCGCATCGAACTCGATTTGTCGCAGTGGCTTTTGGAGGGTTTTTTATTGCGTGAGAAAGACTTTCGCGAGTCGTTGAAAAATCACGATTGGAGCCAATATCAGGGCGCGTACGTCGCGGTGTATTGCAGCACCGACGCGATTCTCCCGGCTTGGGCGTCGGTTTTGGTAACGATGCATTTGGCGCCGTTTGCCAAGAAAGTCGTTTCAGGGAAAATCGAGGATATGGATACGGCTTTGTATGAGGAAATTCTTTCCAAGATCGATTATTCGGTTTATGAGAACAAGCCCGTCATTATAAAAGGTTGTTCCAAAAAGCCGGTTCCGATGGGCGCTTACGTACTTGCGGCCCAAAAACTTCAACCCGTCGCAAAAAGCATCATGTACGGAGAAGCGTGCTCGGCCGTGCCGCTTTACAAGCGCAAATAACTGAATTTGTTAAAATAGTATGGTATATTTGTCTTACACAAAAAGTAAGACAAACATGAAAAAATCTGTACTTTGGCTGTTGTTCTTTATGGGCGCGGCCGCTGTTCATGCGCAGGATTCGACCGCGGTTGCGACCGATACCATCAGTCCATGGACAACCAAAGGAAATGCGTCGTTCTTATTCAATCAATCCACTTTCGACAATTGGGTTGCGGGAGGCGAGAACAACATTTCAGGAAACGTCGGCGTGAATTATGACGTCAATTACAAAAAAGGCGATTGGGAATGGGACAACAAGTTCATCGCGTCTTATGGATTGGTAAAAACCAAGACAAGTTCTTTCGCAAAGAAAACCGATGACCGACTCGAAATCAACTCGTTACTCGGTAAGAAAATCACAGGAAATTGGTACTATTCGTTTTTCATGAACTTCAAGACGCAGTTCACGAAAGGTTATCAGTACGACAAAGATCCGAACGGTGTTGAAATCAGGACCGAATATACCGATTTCTTCTCACCGGCTTATCTTTCATTCGGGCCCGGTATCGCTTACAAACCAAGTGAAAACCTCAAGTTCAACTTATCTCCGGCCGCATCGAAACTCACTTTCGTCGACGCCGGGAGAACGCTGCCTGACGAAGCGTATTTTGGCGTGACCGAAGGCAAAAGCGTTCGCTACGAACTGGGAGCCAACTTTTCAGGTTACTACAAATTCGTATTGTTGGCGAACGTTTCGGTCGAAAACATCCTGAACCTGTACAGCAATTACCTCGAAGATCCACAAAACGTCGATTTGGATTACCAATTGAATGTGGTCTTGAAAGTCAACAAATGGCTTACGACGAACATCATGTTCCAGACGATTTACGACGACAACGCGTTCCAGGGATTCCAGATCCGACAGGTTTTTGGAGTCGCTATAAATTACGGTTTCTAAACGATCCGATATAAAAAAAGCCTCCATTTTCGGAGGCTTTTTTATTTCTTAATCTTCTTTTTCTTCGGCGTCCTTATAATCAGGATACAGGAAGTTGTTGTACGGGAATCGCGCCGTATGGATTTTGCGTACGGCTTCGTAAACCGTTTCGCGGAATTCTTCGAAATTCTCTTTTTCGGTGGCCGAAATAAACAAAGCGTTCTTCTCGCCGACGTTGTGCATCCACGTGTTTTTCCACTCTTCGAGCGTGTTGTGGCGTTTGGTTTTCTCGGTAATCAGGTCGTCGTGATCGATCGTGAGATGCTTGTACGCATCAATCTTGTTAAACACCATGATCGTAGGTTTATCGTCGCTTTTGATGTCTTTGAGGATTTGATTCACCGACGCGATGTGATCCTCGAATTCGGGATGCGAGATATCGACGACATGCAACAGCAAATCGGCCTCGCGAACTTCATCGAGCGTACTTTTGAACGATTCGACGAGTTGGGTCGGCAATTTTCGGATAAAACCAACCGTATCTGACAACAGGAACGGTAAATTCTTGATGACGACTTTGCGGACCGTCGTGTCCAACGTCGCAAACAATTTATTCTCAACGAATACGTCGCTTTTTCCGATCGCGTTCATCAACGTCGATTTTCCCACGTTCGTATACCCGACGAGCGCCACGCGAACCATTGCGCCGCGATTGCCGCGTTGGATTGACATTTGCTTGTCGATGACTTTGATTTTTTCTTTTAGGAGCGCGATTCGGTCACGCACGATGCGTCGGTCAGTCTCGATTTCAGTCTCGCCCGGTCCGCGCATCCCGATTCCACCTTTTTGGCGTTCCAGGTGCGTCCACATTCCTGAAAGTCTCGGCAACAAATATTGGCACTGGGCGAGTTCGACCTGAGTTCTGGCGTACGACGTTTCGGCTCGTTGGGCGAAAATGTCGAGAATCAAATTGGTTCGGTCGAGGACTTTCGCCGTGATTATTTTCGAGATGTTTTTTTGTTGTGAAGGCGAGAGTTCGTCATCGAAGATTACCGTATCAATTTTGTGCTCGATTATGTATTCGCGGATTTCTTCCATTTTTCCCGTCCCGACGAAAGTCGTAGGATTGGGTTTGTCCATTTTTTGTGAAAATCGCTTGACGACATTGCCGCCCGCCGTCAACGTGAGGAATTCAAGCTCGTCGAGATATTCATTCAATTTGTCTTCGGGCTGGTTTTGCGTGACGATGCCGACGATTACGGTTTTCTCAAAATTCAGGTCCTGTTTTTCTAGCATTATAAATATTTTGTTAGCAAAAATAAGCATTAAAAGGCTTAGG
>NZ_SEBS01000006.1 GCF_004211145.1 Flavobacterium sp.
GGTCACGACTTCACCTGTCGCGTTGTTCTTGAATCTCGGGGAAGGCGAGGCGCAGTTTGCGATGCAGGCTGTCACGGCTCTGAGAAATTCAGGCGTGCGCGTGGATTTGTATCCCGATAATGCAAAACAGGCAAAGCAGTTCACGTATGCCGAGAAACGCAATATCCCGTTCGTGGTGACAGTCGGGGAACAGGAACTTCTCGAAGGGAATTACACGATAAAGAACTTGATTTCGGGCGACAAAACGACGGTGAACCTGAACGCGCTCAAAGACATGCTGTCGGACATTTTCTAGAATTCGAATCATATAAAAAAGAAAAAAGCCTCTCGTTAAGAAGAGGCTTTTTTTTTGGGGGAAAAAGGGGGAAAAAAGGGTGTTACTTGATAATTACTTTTTGGGAGAATGAACCTCCGTTGCTTTCCATTTTCAGGATATATGTTCCGCTTGCGATGTTCTTGAGCGGAATCCTGATGTTGGTTTGTTCCTGTCCAGTAACGTCGAACTCGGCAAGATATTGACCCAACATGTTGTACATGGTCGCTTTGGTCACGGTGACGTCTTTGATCTCGTTTCGGATCGCAAGCTCACTTATCTGTTCGTCGTAGGCAACGGCCACTGATTCTGACGGAACGTCTTTGTTTATCATTCCAACCTGATCCGTAAATCTCAGGAAGAAACGGTCGCCGTACGTCGTCGCTGCGGTCGTGAACGTGAACGCTCCGTCGCGAAGGTTGTGGTAGATTCCCGTTTGGGCATCGAAAATGTAAACCGGCTGTGAAGCGTCGAGATTTTCAGTGTCGTCGAGCGTGAATTTCACGGTACCGGCTGTTCCGGATTTCACGTTCAGCGGATAGCTGTTGTTCACGTTGAAATATCCGTCACCTTGAATGGTGAACTTGCGCGTGCCTGATTTGAATACCATTTCGTCAGGATAGTTGTCGAAATATTCGGCATCGTAACCGGGATCGTAGTCCGGAGTCGCTTCGGTGTCCATGAAACCGAGTAGAATCTGGCGGTGGAAACCGTTTACGAAATTATAACCGAGGCGTACTTTCTTGTAAGCGATATTCTCGCGGGCAACGATATCTTCTTCATTTCCGACGGCTTTCGGTTCAGATGTAGCCGCAGTCTGACGGAACATCGAATACGACGTCGCGTTGTCTTCCTTGATGAACGCGCGCTGTGCGTTGTTGAACGTGATCGTTCCGCCTGTTGCGTTTCCTTTTACGAAGAATCCTTGTCCGACAGGTATGAAACGCTTCGGAGTTTTCGTACTTGAACCCAAGCCACTCGCGTCAGGATGCGCAACCGGAGGCACGCCGCCGACGATAGAGTAGTAGGCATAACCACCTTGGTAAGCCGCCGTAACGTGAGAGCTGTTGGTTGTGAAATGCTCCCAGAAACTCAACGATCCCTGGATTACGGCTGCGTTGGCCGTAAGGAATGCGTTTGCGTCGATTGCCGAAGCATACGGGTTTCCTGCGAGATTCAGGTTGTTCGGCCCGACAGGCATCGTGATCGTGCCGTTGTTCGGTTTTCCTACGAATACGTAGTTCTGCTTTTCACTGATCGCGCTGCTTCCTTTAAGCGTAAATCCTTGTCCGGCGAGCAATGTTCCGTTTTGGCCTACGGCAACCCAGTTCGAGTAACTGTTCGACGTGTTCTGGAACTTATAGATCCAATAGCTGCTCAATGTGATCGGGCTTGTCGCCGATGAGTTGTAACCTGTCGTCCACAGTAGGTTTTGTGGGTTTGCCGGGTTCGTTCCGTCGCGCAACACGCTGTTCACGGTGTAGCTGTTATTGTTTGTCGTAGCGTTGATTGAGCCAACCGGCGATCCCCAATAGTTATAATTGAACTTATTCGCCGTTCCTTGCTGGTCGCGTTCGATGTAACCGATGCTGTTCGCCGCAAGGTCGCTGAATTGCGTCTGTACCAACTGTGATTTCCCTTGAAGGTCAAGTTTTCCGTCGAGTTTCAAATACCAGCTGTTTTCGAGCTTGTTGTCGTTCGTAAGATTCACGGTCGTTCCCGGTTTGATGATCATACCCAATGAGGTCTGGTTTACCGGTAGGTTGATGTTGTGTCTCACGTCGACGATAGACCAAGGCACGTTGAATACATCGGGTCCATTCACGAAATTGTTCTGGCTTACGGCCGTGTCCAAGCTTCCTGCCAATGTCGTTGTGAAAGGCAACGGAGCAAGCTGGTAACGGATCGTTTTCACGTTGTAGATGCGTGCAAAAGTTGAACTTGTTCCGATATCCGGACCGCTCGTAATGTAATTGTCGATCACGTCGTTTTTGAAAACGTCCATTCTATAGTAACCGATCAACGATGTCCACGATGTGCTTTCGATGTCCTTAGGAATGAATTCCCCGCGGATAGCCGAACCGTTGGCTTGAATTTCCTGATAGACCATTTTCTGTACCTGATCCACTGTCAGTCCGTTGTTGAACACACGGGCTTCATCTATCGCTCCTTTGAAATACAACGTGCTGTAACTTGGGCTTTTCCCTAAGGTTAGCGGCGTAGTACTGGCTGTAAGTCCGCTTCCCAGCGAGGTATTGTTTGCCGATGTTACCATCGTACCATTTACGAACAGCTTTAATTTTTGCGTAGGCAGGCTACTGTCATATGTTGCAGCGATGTGATACCAGCGGTCAACGTCAAGCGCGACATTGTACGTAAGCGTAACGCCACCTATATTTGCGACAACCTGGCGAGAACCGTTTACGCGCAACATGAAGTTGCTTTGTCCCATTATGACGCCCTCAGATGTATATGTGTCGGTTGAGACGTCGTCAGTAAGTTTTATCCAGCTCATCATCGAGGCTGAAGGCAACGAACTCAGCAATTGTTCGCCAATGGCATAGTCGTTTCGTCCGTCGAAATAAAGATATAGTTTTCGGTCAAGGTCGCGTGGCGATCCCAAAACCGTTGCTTTCGTATCGAAGTTATCGAGTATTCCGTCTTTATCGGCGTCGAGATTTCCATCGATCACGCCGTCGTTGTTTGTATCGAGGTTTGCGTAAAGCGATGTCTGTATGTCGCGTGGCGCAATTCCGTCGGAATCAATCTGCATGTAATCAGGATTTCCTAAACCGTCGGTATTCTGTGCTGACGGACGAACTGCGGTTCCATAACCGGTAACCGTATCCCAAACGTCGAGGATTCCGTCTTTGTCGGTATCGATGCCGTCGCCGACACCGTTTCCTTCGACATCTCCATCTCCATTGGCGAGTCCTGCTTCGTCGACGTCGAACAAACTGTCGTTGTCGCTGTCAAGATCCTGGAAGTTGCGGACGCTGTCTCCGTCAGTATCGGGAAGCAAATACGTTCCTCCTGAAATCATCGCGTCGATATTGTCGTGAAGACCGTTTCCATTGGTGTCCGCCCAAGTTCCGCCGGTTAAATCCATGATACCTTTTCCGCCGCTTAGCGAAACAAAACCTGCTTCTTCGATGTCAGGAATTCCGTCGTTATCTGAATCAAGGTCAAAGATGTTTCCGATTCCGTCAAAGTCGCGGTCGCAGTAGTTTTGTTTGATCGTAATATCATCAAGCGCAAGGTCATTACCGTTACCACCCGGCGCGTTGTTGCGGAATCGGATGATGAACGAGGTAAGGTTACCCAAGTTCACGCTCGTGGTGTATTGTCTCCATTCGCTGGCCGTACAGCTGTTGTTGCTGTTTCCGGCGGTGCATCGGCCGATATCGCCAGTGTTGTAACTCGAGATAAGGTTATTCGACATATCGCGGAACTCAACCGTGATGTTCGGCAAAATCGAGTTGTTGTAAACCGATGATGACAAGATGTTCAACGCCCAAAAGCTGTACGTGATCGGCACGTTCGGCATTACGCCGCTGATAGTCGTTTCGTAAAATACCTGAGGCGCATAACTCGCGTTGAATACCGCCATACGTCCGTAAGTATCGCCGGTCGTGTGATCTTCAAAACCGTTCCATGCCAAATCGTAGTGGATGTTGTCAGGGTGGCCTGAGGTCGTATTCGCAATTCGGTGTACGACTACATATTCGCCATCGTCAAGAATTCCGCTTGATTGGTTAGGACAGGCAGTAGTGTTCGGCTGCACGACACCATCTTCAAAGCAGTACGAACAAGTAGCGCCCGGAATATTGATATTGATCTGTCCTTTTGTAGTTCCGGCTCCGAAAGTTTCGTTAAGGAACGTGTGCTCGATTGAACCGGCGAATGCTGAAGCCGCGCAATTACTCTGGTCAAGCGTGTCGATTATGCCGTCGTTATCATCGTCGATGTCGATGTTGTCGGTGATTCCGTCTCCATCGGTGTCGGCATACGTGCGAACGCCAAGTCCTGTTATTATATAATTGTATGGATTTTCGTCGCTGTCGTCGTTAATCACATAAATAGTCGCTGTTTTTGTTCCGATCGTCAACGGGTTAAAACTTACCTGGAACGTGGTTGTTCCTCCTTGTGCTACAGATGAAGCCGGAGCCAGAGAAACTGAAAAGTTGGATGCGTCAGGACCTGCGAATGAAATTCCGCCGATTGACAATGGTCCCACGCCGGTATTCCTGATCACGAATGTCACGAACGTTGATCCGGAGTCGATTGAAACCGTACCAAAATCGGTGTTGTCAGAAACTGAAGGCGTGTTGTCGCCATCAGAGATCGTAAGTGTGTTACCCGTGATTTCCATTTCCGGCTCATTTCCGAAACCTCGGACGGCAAAATCATAAGGAGATTCGTTGCTGTCGTTGTTCGGGATATTGATCGTGGCATTTCTCGTTCCTGTACCGATCGGGTCGAACGTTACCGTAAATGTCACGCTTGAATTTACCGCAAGTGTCGTGGTTGCCGGTTGTGTCACCGTAAAGTCGGCGGCGTTCGCTCCGGTCACGGTAATAGCGCCCAAATCCAATGGAGCTGTTCCTGTGCTTTGATTTGAAATCGTGAACGTACGTGTAATTGTTCCGCCAGTGACAGTCGTCGCTCCAAAATCAGTCCAGTCGGCAGTTGCAGGCGTAGTGTCGCCGTCTACGATACTTACGGCGTTTCCTTGCAAATTGATTTCCGGATCAACTCCAGTTCCCTGGACGTTATAGTTGTATGGATTTTCGTTTCCATCGTTGTTGGCAACGTTAATCGTAGCATTTCTTGCACCCGAGGCACTTGGGTTGAACGTTACCGTGAATGACGTAACGCCTCCAACGGCAACTGAAGCAGCCGGCGCGTTCGTTATCGAAAAGTCGGCGGCGTTGGTTCCGGTTATCGTAACACCTGAAATCGTCAACGGCATTGTGGCCGAGGCGAGGTTATAGATGTAAAACGTCTGTGTCGATGTCGTAGCGCCGATAACAGCTACCGTTCCCATGTTCGTGCCGTCGGCAGTCGATGGTGTCGTGTCTCCGTCGACGATGTCGATTCCGTTGCCCTGAATGTTGATTTCAGGATCGGCACCGTTACCTTGTACCGCAAACGTGTATGGACTTTCGTCGCTGTCGTTATTGGGAATCGAAATCACGGCAGTACGCAATCCCGCAACGCTTGGGTTGAACGTAACGCTGAAAGTCGTAGTCGCTCCGGCGTTTACGGTAGCGGCAGGAGTCGCAGTAACCGTAAAGTCGGCAGCAGCAGCACCTGAAATAGTGATCGTGCCTAAAGTAAGCTGTGTTCCTGAAAGCAGCGCGTTCGAGATAGTGAAACTGCGCACGATTGTGCCTGCTGTAACATCGGTAGTACCGAAATCAGTGTTGTTCGTAATTACTGGCGCGTTGCTTCCGGTTGGAATCGTATTTCCTGCCCCGGTAACATTTATTTCAGGATCGTTCCCCGTTCCCTGTACTACGAAATCATAATTTGCCTCGTTCGCATCGTTGTTCGCGATGTTGACGGTTGCTGTCCGGATTCCTGTCGCACTTGGGTTGAAGATGATCGTAAATGTAGTGCTTCCGCCAGGGGCGACGGTTGCAGCCGGAGCTGTCCCGACCGTAAAATCGCCTGCATTGGCACCGGTAATCGTTATGCCGCTTATAATCAGCGCGGCAAGACCTGTGTTCTGGATAGTGAACGTATGCGTGTCGCTGGTGTTGCCAACTACATTCCATGTTCCAAAATTGGTTCCGTCGGCCGTCGAAGAAAATAAATCGCCGTCAGGTATGTTGGTCGAATTGCCCTGAACGTTTATTTCAGGTTCGCCACCAGTTCCCTGGATGTTGAAGTAATAAGGATTTTCGTCGCTGTCGTTGTTGGCGATGTACAAGGTTGCCTGGCGTAAACCATTCGTACTTGGATCGAACGTAACGTAAAAGTTAGTCGTTCCACCAGCAACTACAGTAGCGGCTGGAGGTGTGCTCACCGTAAAGTCTGAAGCCGCAGCACCGGTAAAGGTAATGGCGCCGATGTTAAGTGTCGTGGCCGAAGCGAGTGTGTTCGAAATGGTAAACATCCTTGTGACCGTTCCTCCTGTCACGCTGACCGTACCGAATTCGGTATTGTTGGTTACCACAGGTGTTGCAGCCGCCATTGCGATATTGTTTCCGTTACCTGAAACGGCGATATCAGGATTGTTTCCTGTTCCCCGGATCGTAAAATTGTACGGATTTTCATTCGAGTCGTTGTTCGCAACATAAATAACCGTAGTGCGAATTCCGGTAGCGCTTGGGTTAAACGTCACCACGAATGATGTGCTTGCCCCGGGTGCAACGGTTGTTGCGGGTGGCGTAGTTACTGTAAAGTCGCCAGCCTGTCCGCCCGTAATCGTCACTCCTGTAATGTTCAATGGAGCGGAACCCGTGTTTTGGATCACGAAGGTTTGTGTCGCCGACGTAGCGCCGATGATGTTCACCGCGCCAAAATCAGTTCCGTCAGCCGTTGACGGCCCGCTGTCATTGATTACGATGTTAATGCCGTTTCCTTGGATATTGATTTCAGGATCTCCGCCCGTTCCTTCAATATTGAAATTGTAGATCGGAGTATTGAGATCATTCGTGGCGATATTCAATGAAGTCGTGCGAACTCCTGTCGCGCTCGGATTGAACGTTACCTGAAACGTTGTCGATGCGCCCGGTGCTATACTTGTTGCCGGAGCTGAAGTAACCGTAAAGTCAGCCGCCGCTCCACCGGTGAAAGTGATTGCGCCTAAATTTAAGATAGTGCCCGAAGCCAAGGTGTTTGTGATCGTGAACGTTTTTACGATTGTTCCCGAAGCGATGTCGGTCGTTCCGAAGCTCGTGTCATCGGCAACTGACGGCGACAAGTCGTTATCAGTGATTACGACTCCATTGCCAAGGACACTCATGTCAGGATCTCCGCCATTTCCTTGAATGGTAAAATAGTAAGGCGCTTCGTCAGAATCGTTATTCGCGATGGATATCACCGCCGTTCTAATTCCGAGTGCCGTAGGATTGAATGTCACCGTGAACGTAGTGTTTACGCCGCTGGCAACCGTGGCTGCCGGAGCTGTCGTTATCGAGAAGTCGGCTGTTGCCCCGGTAAATGTTATAGCGCCGATCGTTAAGGCTCCGGCTCCCGTATTCTGAATCGTGAAAACTTTTTGGATTGTTCCGGATGTCACATCGGTAGTGCCGAAATCAGTGTTGTCGGCTGCCGTTGGCGTTGCGTCGGCATTGGCGATGTTTGCTCCCGCGCCCTGAACATTGATTTCAGGAACGGCGGCTGCTGTCCAAGTTAGGATGACGCGGCCATTTCCACCGTCTCCACCGAATCGTGTAGACGTTCCTGACGATTTGTATCCGCCGCCACCGCCGCCGCCCGGAACATCGCCATCTTGGCCATTTCCGTTGCTGGCACGACCGTTTCCGCCGTCGCCGCCTCCTGTTGGTGCATTTCCTCCTGTTTGGTTGTTCGCGTTGGCTCCGTTTCCGGCAGCTGCTGTTCCGGCCGATGATCCGCCGCCGCCGCTGTTCGTACCGCCGTTCGCACCATTACCTCCTGAATTTGTGTCGTCACCGATCGATAGTGTGAGCGAACCGCCGACACCGTTTGTATTGCTGTTATCGGGTGCGCTGGCACCGCCTTTTGCCAATACGATCGTGTTGTCTATAAACCACGAGTCGCCACCGGCATTGTCATCGGTAGCACCACCGCCGACATTGACCGTCAGCACATCTCCGGGCGTTACCGCAACGACTTTCACGGCATAAGCGCCGCCGCCGCCTCCGCCGCCTCGACCATTCGAAGTTCGGGAAGCACCGTGACCGCCTCCGCCCCAAGCCTGAACCGTTACGCTGGTAACACCTGCGGGAACCGTCCAAGTATTGGTCGTATCAAAAGTTTGTGGTGATTGCGAGAAGGCCTCGTTCCCAATAAGTAAGAAAAGGACTAAAAGCGATAATTTTTTAGCGAGTTGAGTAAAGTTTTCCATAACTCAGTTTTTAGTGTGTTCTGCTGTTAATTCGAATAGCAGGGTTAAAATTTGTTTTGTTTGACTTTCAGTAGATAACATTCCGTTTTTGTGTGTGTTCTATCGGTATGGTAAATTCCTTTCGTGGTATTAAAGAAATTTTAACAGGTCAAAAGTATATTTTAAGTCAAAAAGAAAAAAATTTTTTATCGGTAAAATGCATAAAACATCGATAAAATGCACAAAATGATCTGTTTTATGTGTAAAAACTTACAAGAATTTTTTTATGATTGATTTTCGGGCGACAAAAACCTTGTTGTCGTAACTGTCTAAAAATCAGGTTATGGGAAAGTAGCTGCCCGCAGAGTTCAGGGAAAACGTCTCGAAGTGTAACAGTTGGACTGTCAGTCAAAGAATTTGCCCAGCGCGGAAATGAAAAAAGGGACCTGAAAAATCAGATCCCTTTTAGGGTTTTGGAGTAGCGAGGACGGGAGTTGAACCCGTGACCTCAGGGTTATGAATCCTGCGCTCTAACCGACTGAGCTACCTCGCCAGGTTTGCGGTTACGCATTCTGCCAACAGGCTTAAATGCGGGTGCAAATATAAAACTTAATTGTATCTGCACAAATATAAATTTGGAAAAAAATAATTTTCAAAAAGAGGCGGTTTTGATTTTTATTCGATATATTTCCAAAAAATAAATACCCTCATGGATGTAAAAGTGCGATATGAATTGGAGTTCCCCTTAAATTCCTCACCACAACTTCTTTACCAATACATTTCTACTCCGTCAGGACTTTCGGAATGGTTCGCCGACAACGTAAACTCGCGTGGCGAATACTTCACTTTTATTTGGAATGACACTGAGGAACGCGCAAGATTGTCTTCAAAAAAGACGGGCGAAAAGGTAAAATTTCGTTGGGTCGATGAAAATAACCACGACAGCGACTTCTATTTCGAGCTCCGGATCCTTGAAGACGAGATTACCAAAGACGTCTCGCTTCTCGTAGTCGATTATGCCGACGAGGACGAAGTCGACGAAGCCAAGCAATTATGGGAAAACCAAATCGCCGATTTGAAACATGTGATCGGCTCGGTATAGACAAACCCTTTTTAAAATGTATATTTGCCCTGATTTATTCAGGGTTTTTTTATGCTCAATTACAATGGCGGACTCATTGCGCCGATACATCCGAAATTAGACAACCGCGGCCTTTTGATGGGCGACGGCGTTTTCGAGACCGTGAGGATTCTCGACGGTAAAGTACTTTTTCTTGAAGATCATTATTTCAGGCTGATGTCATCCATGCGTATCGTTCGCATGGAAATCCCGATGACGTTCACGATGGAATTTTTCGAATCCCAGTTGCTTTTGGCGGCCGAATCGGAAAATTGTACAGACTCGGGTCGTGCGCGAATTACCGTTTATAGAAGCGGTGGCGGTTTTTATCTGCCGCAGACGAATGAAGTCGAATGGATTGCATCGGCGATTCCGCTTGAAAATAAACTGTATTCATTTTCAGATGCGACTTACGAGGTCGATCTTTTCAAAGACTTTTACGTGACCAAGCAATTGTTGTCGTCGATAAAGAGCACAAATAAATTGATCAATATCACAGGGAGTATTTTTGCCGATGAAAACGGACTCGACAATTGCCTGCTGCTCAACGACAGCAAAAACGTGATCGAAGCGTTGAATGGAAATATCTTTATGTTGTCGGGCAAGAAACTTATCACGCCGCCTGTTTCCGAGGGTTGCCTCAATGGCGTCATGCGCAAGCAAATCCTCGCGATCGCAAGAAAGAATGAAAATATCGAGGTTGTCGAGGAAGTCATTTCGCCTTTCGATCTCCAGAAAGCCGACGAATTGTTCCTTACTAACGTAATTACGGGAATCCAGCCCATCACGAAATATCGCAAAAAAGAATATGGTTTTGAATTGGCTGCCGACCTGCTCGTGAAACTAAACGCCCAGGTCAGGCTGTCCTAATTGAGGATCGGATTTTCGGGCGCGTTGCTCCACAACATATAATCGCCGCCGAGTTCGAGGATTTTCTCTTTCCAGAAATCGTTCGTCGATTTGCCGATGATTTTGTTCTTGTAGACGTTTTCGGCCACGATCCAGGAGTTCGATTGCATCTCGTCTTCGAGCTGCTGGGCCGCCCAACCGGTGTAACCCAGGAAAAATCGGATGTTTTCCTTTTTGATCAGCCCGTCGTTTATTAGTTTTTTCGTCCTGTCGAAGTCGCCTCCCCAATAGATTCCGTTCGAAATTTCGATGCTGTCGGTAATCAAATCGGGAATATTGTGGATGAAATACAGATTGTCCTGTTCAACCGGACCGCCGTTGTAGATCTTGAAGTTCGCTTCTACATCGGGAACAAGGTCGTTCACGGTATATTTTAGCGGTTTGTTGAGGATGAATCCCACGGAACCATCTTCGTTGTGATCGGCTAATAATATAACGGATCGGTTGAAGGAAATATCCCCCATTATGGAAGGTTCCGCTATCAGCAAAAGCCCTTTGTTGAGTTTTTCTGAAATCATCTTTGCCGCATTTTGCTTTAAATTTAACAAAAAAACTTTTGAACCGCCAAAAAAGGTGAGGATTTTACAAAAAAAAAGCCTTTCAAAAGAAAGGCTTCCTAATTTCGTATGTGCTTACTGCTTAGTTTACACCACCTTCGAGCTCAGCTCCGGCTTTGAACTTCACAACATTTTTAGCTGCAATCTTGATAGTTTTGCCAGTTTGTGGGTTACGACCTTCACGAGCAGCTCTTTGAGAAACTGACCAAGATCCGAAACCTACCAACGATACGCGTCCACCTTTTTTAAGTGTTCCACCTACGTTAGTCAAAAATGATTCTAAAGCTGATTTTGCAGCTGCTTTTGAAATTCCTGCATCTGCAGCAATAGCATCGATTAATTCTGATTTGTTCATAATAATAGTTATTAATTGATTGGTTAAACAATAAGTTACTTGAACAAATTTAGTAGGAATTCCTTACTACGCAAGACTTCGCGTGTGTTTTTAAACGATTTGTTGATAAGTTGGATGTTTTGTTGATAAAGGAACTTGCAAATCCAAAATTTTCTGTCATCCCTTTATTGGCGCAACCTAAGACGCAATTGCCGATTCGGAAAACGATATTCCGTTGAGAAGCTCCTGAGCTGTCATTTTTTTCTTACCCGGAAGTTGCAACGAAATGATTTGGATAAATCCGTCGGCAACCGCAATCTTGATTTCTTTTTTGCCCGAAACGATAGTTCCGATGGGTTTGTCGTGCACCTCCAAAACCACGCGCGATTCGTAAATCTTCACGTTCTGCTCTGATCCATTGTCGGTAAACCAGCACCAGGCCGCGGGATAAGGCGAGAGTCCGCGGATCAGGTTATGGATTTCACTTGCGGGTTTCGTCCAATCGATCTTACAATTATCGCGGTCGAGTTTGTAGGCGGTTTTTAGCTCCGACATATCGTTTTGAATCGTCGTCGCCGCCGTTCCTTCTGAAATTTTGTGCAAGGTTTCGGTCACGGCTTCTTTCCCGATTTCCATGAGTCGGTCGTGCAATTCGCCTGCGGTTTCGTTTTCGCCGATCTTGATTTCCTTTTTCAGGATCATCGCGCCCGTATCGATCTTCTCGTCGATGAAGAACGTCGTCACACCTGTTTTGGTTTCTCCGTTTATGATCGCCCAGTTGATCGGAGCCGCGCCCCGGTAATCAGGCAACAGCGACGCGTGCAAATTAAAAGTTCCCAATTCGGGCATCGCCCATACGGCTTTCGGCAACATCCGGAACGCGACGACGACTTGCAGGTTCGCATCGAGCGCTTTCAATTCGCCCAGGAATTCCTCGTCCTTTAAATTCGGTGGCTGCAACAACGTCAAACCGTTCTCGAGCGCGTATTCCTTCACGGCCGAATATTTGATTTTTTGTCCGCGGCCTGCAGGTTTGTCGGTTGCGGTAATGACACCTACGACGTCATGTCCGGCTTTTACGATGGCGTCCAGGATACCGACGGCGAATTCGGGCGTGCCCATAAAAACGATGCGTAATTTTTTCATGCTTTATTTAAGGAGTACTTGTTGTTGGGTTTTATCGCGACGGTTTCGGCCTCGAGCAGTTGTCGCAATGCAAAGATAACGGCATTCGACGGTTCCTGCACCAAATTTTCGATTTCGCGAGAGTCGAGATCTTCGCTCGCGAGCAACATTTTTATTTTGTCCGACAGCGCAGTCGCACCTGTATCGGGTTTGTTTTTCGCGATACAATAGGAGCAGATGCCGCAATCGCCCGAGGTTTCCCCGAAGTAGGCGAGAAGCTGTTTGTTCTTGCATTGGCTGTCGTCAGATACATAATCTATCACCGACCGAAGTTGTTCGTGCTTGAGTCTGTTCTGGGTTTCGAGGTATTTCGAGACGCGGTTTATCGTGCGTTCGTCTTCGCGCACCTCGTTGAACGTAAGCGTGGCGTCGTTTGAACGCGATTGGTAGTCGATGACCTGCCGCTGTTTGAGTTTCGAAAGCAGCGCGTACACTTCAACATCAGGTTTTCCCGATTTTTTTGCGATGGCCGACACGTTCAACGAAGCCGGCATCTCGTAAATCCCAGGATAACCGCGCAGGATCGCGAGCAAAATATCCTCGTCCTGCGAATTCATGCTGATGTAACGCATGACTTCCTTCGATTCGATTATGAATTGTGCGGTGATTTTTTCTGAAAATTCCTGAGACAACGTGAGCACTCCTTGCCTATCGAGAAACTGCAGCGCGTTGAACGCCTTCATCACCGGAAATTGGTATTGAGCGCAGAACTGATTGAGGTTGAATGGAAATTCCTGCTCCATGCCTTCGCCGTACGCGATCTGGAAATAGTTACAAAGTTTGATATAGACTTTCGTCAGGAATTCCTTGTCGGGCAATACGGAAAGGAACTGGTTTTCGGCGATTCGTGCGTCGCTCGGGCCGTTCAATAAAACCGCGAACGCTTTGTCGCCGTTTCGTCCGGCGCGACCGGCTTCCTGATAATAATTTTCAAGATTTTCGGGCAGCTGGATGTGGATCACGGTTTTCACGTCGGGCTTATCGATGCCCATTCCGAAGGCATTCGTGGCGACCATGATCTGAACCGAATTGTTCATCCACGATAGCATGTTCTTGTCCTTGTCTTTGGGATGCAAACCGCCGTGGTAAAAGGTTGCGGTGAAACCCATCGATTGCAGTTGGGACGATATTTCGACGCAGGATTTGCGATTTCGCACGTATATTATGGACGACTGGGTGTATTTTTTTAAGATTTGGCTTGTGCGGAACAACTTGTCCTCGGCCTTGTAAACCATGTACGCCAGGTTTTCGCGCCCGAATGATTTCGTGAAAACCGCGGGATTTGACAACTGCAGCTGGGTGACGATGTCTTTTTGGACGCGATCGGTCGCCGAAGCCGTCAACGCTAAAAAGGCGACGTTCGGGAAATGCGGTTTGAGTTCGGAAATCCTGAGATAAGCGGGCCGGAAATCGTGTCCCCATTGCGAGATGCAATGTGCTTCGTCTATCGCGATGAGGTTTATGGGCAGCGCCTTTATGCGTTCGACGATCCATTCGGACTGCAAGCGTTCGGGCGAAACATACAGGAATTTGTAGTTTCCGAATCGGCAATTGTCGAGCAAATCCGAAATTTCATCCTGCGACAGACCGCCCGTCATCGCGATCGCCTTGATGTCTTTTTGCTGCAGATTGCGGACTTGGTCTTTCATGAGAGCGACCAGAGGCGAAACGACCAGGCAAAGCCCGTCCTTCATCATCGCGGGCACTTGGAAACACGCAGATTTCCCGCCGCCCGTGGGTAAAATGGCCACGGTATCGCGACCTGAAAGCACCGATGCGATGATCTCGGCCTGCGGTTCGCGGAACGTGTCGTGTTGCCAGTATTTTTGAAGGACTTCGAGCGCCGTCATTTTTTTAGTGCCTGAGTGCCTGAGTAGCTGAGTACCTGAGCGCGTTAGGGTGTGAATTTACGAAATTGCTTTGAGACGGGATTTGAGGGAAAAGTGTAGGAAATCTTAAATGATTAGAAAATTAGCGAATTAGCGAATTAGCGAATTGGCGAATTGGCGAATTTTGGGATTAGAGGCGGTTGAGAATATAGGCTACGCGGTTTTGCACGGTGTCTTTTGGGACTTCGAGCAGATCGTAGCCGTATTTCGAATAGGTTTCGACGAGATGTTCGTGGATCAGTTTCGCCTGTTCGTAGTTTTCGTAACGTTCGTTGTCGCTTTCGTAGATTTCTTCCCAGGGCGGCAACAGGAAAATCCTGTCATATTTGTGTTCGTGACAGGCGGCGTCGAAAGCCGATGGATAACTGTCACCGATGTAATGCATGTAAGCGAGTACGTCAGGGATGCCGCGGTCAATAAAAATCACGTCATGGCTTTCATTTTGGGCTTCGCGGAATTGTTTCTTCCTGCCTTCGAGCAGCAATTCGCTGAACAATAGCGGTTTCTCGAGGAACAATTGTTCGATCCCGTTCTTCTTGGCTTCGAGAATAACTTCACGCGAAACTTCAGGATAACAGCGATGTCCTTGCTCGATAAGCTTGTCGATAATCGAGGTTTTCCCGGAACCTGGCCCGCCGATGATGACGATGATTTGTTTCATTGGGCGCGAATTTACGAGAAATTGTTGATTTATTGATTTGTTGATTTGTTGATTGTTGATGTGTTGATTTGTTGATTTGTTGATTTGAGATTTTCTCTTGCGTGGACGTTTGGGGTTGGGAAGATGTTTGATCGGTTAATTGGTTAGTGGTGTTTGGTGTCTGCCGTTGGGGGAATCGTTTTTTGTTGATGTGTTGATGCGTTGATACGTTTATTTGAGTTGTTGCCTTCCGCTGTATCTCGTTGTCATCCTGAGCTTGTCGAAGGATTGAAACGGAAACGTCTTTTGTAAACTATACGCTTAATGTTCTTAACGAGCTTAATGGTAAAATTCAATAGCGTTGAAGGAGTTTTGTTTAATTGGTTAGTGGTGTTTGGTGTCTGCCGTGGGAGGAATCGTTGTTTGTTGATGCGTTGATGCGTTTATGCGTTGATTTGAGTTGTTGCCTTCCGCTGTATCTCGTTGTCATCCTGAGCTTGTCGAAGGATTGAACGAGAACGCCTTTTGTAAACTATACGCTTAATGCTCTTAACTATCTTAATGGTAAAATTCAATAGCGTTGAAGGAGTTTTGTTTAATTGGTTAGTGGTGTTTGGCGTCTGCCGTTGGAGGAATAGTTGTTTGTTGATGCGTTGATGCGTTGATGTGTTTATTTGAGTAGTTGTCTTCCGCTGTATCTCGTTGTCATCCTGAGCTTGGCGAAGGATTGAAACGAGAACGCCTTTTGTAAACTATACGCTTAATGTTCTTAACTATCTTAATTGTAAAATTCAATAGCGTTGAAAGAGTTTTGTTTAATTGGTTAGTGGTGTTTGGCGTCTGCCGTTGGAGGAATAGTTGTTTGTTGATGCGTTTATTTGAGTAGTTGCCTTCCGATGTTTCTCGTTGTTATCCTGAGCTTGTCGAAGGATTGAAACGAGAACGTCTTTTGTAAAACTATACGCTTAATGCTCTTAACTATCTTAATGGTAAAATTCAAATGCGTTGAAGCAATGTTTTTTTAATTGGTGAATTGGTTAGTGGTGTTTGGTGTCTGTCGTTGGGGAATCGTTTTTTGTTGATTTGTTGATTTGTTGATGCGTTTATTTGAGTTGTTGCCTTCCGCTGTATCTCGTTGTCATCCTGAGCCTGGCGAAGGATTGAAACGAGAACGCGTTTGTAAACTATACGCTTAATGTTCTTAACGAGCTTAATGGTAAAATTCGACTGCGTTGAAGCAATGTTATTTAATCGGTTACATCAACTGGAAACCAATCCCTAGCCCGGATGGAAGCGGTAGCCCACAGCAGAAAAAGCATTTGGAACAGGCGCAAGGCCGCGACCGACGGAAGCGCGACTTGTGCCGTCGTGACATTGCTTTTTCGCGAGGACTACAAGCGGACAGCCGGAATTTGCTTCAGATGCAAAACTGTTATCAATGACAGCGATAGACCCGAACCAGCATATCAGAAAGTCAAAAAAAACAACTCGTGCGGTCCAAACAGAAACCTCAAATAAACAAATAAACAAATCAACGCATCAACAGATTAACCGATTGAACCAAATCAACTATATTTGCCTTTATTTAAACCCATGGACCAAAAAAGCGAAGAGTTCTACGATCGCCTGCGCGACGAACTCAACAACACTACCGAGAAATGGCCAACCGAATATCTTTACAAGTTCATCGTGCCTACTGACCGCGACAAGGTCGAAGCTGTAGAAAGCGCATTTGACGGGCTTGGAGCGGTAATCGAAACTACGAAATCGAAGACGGGAAAATATACGAGCCTGTCCATAAATGTGGTCATGAAAGACGCGCAAAGCATTATTGATCAATATCTTAAAGTTTCCACCATAGAAGGAATCGTTTCCCTGTAATTATGCAATATCAAAAAGAAGTAGCCGGCGATGTCGTGTACAACCTCGAGTACAATGCCGAGCGCGAGCCGCTGATCATTCCCGAATACGGGCGTCATTTGCAAAAATTGATCGACCAGGCGACTGCGATCGAGGACAGGACCGAGCGCAACAAGGCCGCGAAATACATCATCCAGGTCATGGGCAGTTTGAATCCGCATTTGCGTGACGTGCCTGATTTCCAGCACAAGCTTTGGGATCAATTGTTCATCATGAGCGATTTCAGGATCGATGTCGATTCGCCTTATCCGATCCCGTCGCGAGAAGTGTTGCAATTGCGTCCCGACCCGTTGAAATATCCACAGAATTTCCCGAAATACCGTTTCTACGGAAACAACATCCAATACATGATCAACGTTGCGATCGGGTGGGAAGACGGCGAAATGAAGGACGCACTCATCGTCGTGATCGCGAACCACATGAAAAAGTCGTACCTGAGCTGGAACAAGGACACGGTGACCGACGCGGTGATTTTCGAACATTTGTACGAGATGAGCGAAGGTAAACTCAACCTTATCGAAAGCTCAGAGGAATTGCTCAACATGAGCGAGATCATGCGCACGAACAAAAAGGTTTCGAACAAATCAATGCAGCCGCAACAGCCGATGCAGATGCAGAAGAACAATAATAATAAGATGAATAAGAAACCGTTCATCAAGAAGAAGAATTTGTAGTATTGATGTTAGTATTGAGTTATTAGTATTGAGTATTGAGAATTCTTGAAGCGAAAAACAGACTTATACAATCAACCCAAACAGTCATCAAAACAAAAATTACAGGATCGAACTATGCGTCTTAAGACCATTTAGTTTCTCCAAGTGCAGATTCAAATTCATAACTCAATACTCAAAACTCACATCTCATAACTATCAAAAATGGGCGTTTTTAAAATCGAAGGCGGCATCCGCTTAAAAGGAGACGTAACTCCACAAGGAGCGAAGAACGAAGCGTTGCAAATCCTTTGCGCGGTACTGCTCACTCCTGAAAAAGTAACCATCAACAACATTCCCGACATCATCGACGTGAACAAACTCGTCACGTTGCTTGGAAATCTCGGCGTAAAAATCACGCACAACGGCAAAGGTTCGATCACGTTCCAGGCCGATGAGGTCAACGTCGGCTATCTCGAAACCGACGCGTTCCGCAAAGAAGGCGGATCGTTGCGTGGTTCGATCATGATCGTCGGGCCGCTTTTGGCGCGCTTCGGGAAAGGTTATATCCCGAAACCCGGCGGAGACAAGATCGGGCGTCGCCGATTGGACACGCACTTTGAAGGTTTCATCAACCTCGGAGCGAAATTCCGTTACAACCGCGAAGACCATTTTTACGGCGTAGAAAAGCCCGAAGAAGGTTTGAAAGGAGCCGATATGTTGCTCGACGAAGCGTCGGTAACCGGAACAGCGAACATCGTCATGGCGGCCGTTCTCGCGAAAGGAATCACGACGGTTTACAACGCGGCCTGCGAACCGTATCTGCAGCAATTGTGCAAGATGTTGAACTCGATGGGCGCAAAGATCACGGGCGTCGGTTCGAACTTGCTCACGATTGAAGGCGTCGAAGCTCTCGGCGGATGCGAGCACCGAATCCTGCCTGACATGGTCGAGATCGGTTCGTGGATCGGATTGGCCGCGATGACAAGATCTGAAATCACGATTAAAAACGTGAGTTGGGAAAATCTGGGCGTCATCCCATCGGTTTTCCGCAAACTCGGCATCACTTTGGAAAAACGCGGAGACGATATTTTTATCCCGACGCACGAATCATACGAAGTCAAAACCGACATCGACGGCTCGATCTTAACGGTCGCCGATGCGCCTTGGCCAGGTTTTACGCCCGATTTGCTAAGCATCATCTTGGTAACAGCAACCCAGGCAAAAGGCGACGTCCTGATCCACCAAAAAATGTTCGAGAGCCGTTTGTTTTTCGTGGACAAACTCATTGACATGGGCGCGAAAATCATTTTGTGCGATCCGCACCGCGCGGTCGTCATCGGACACGATTTCAAATCGACGCTGAAAGCCACGACGATGTCTTCGCCTGACATTCGCGCAGGGATTTCATTACTGATCGCCGCCCTTTCAGCAAAAGGAACGAGCGTGATCCAAAACATCGAGCAGATCGACCGCGGATATGAAAGCATTGACGATCGTTTGAGAGCGTTGGGTGCTAAGATTGAGAGGATCGAGTAAAAGGTTAGACGAAAGACTAATGACGAAAGACTAAGGTCGAAAGTCGAAAGTGATGTCTAACGACGAAAGACTAATGACAAAGGACTACAAATGAATAGAAAATCCGGAGGTTTTGGCTTCCGGATTTTTTTTTGGCAGCAATTCCCGCTGTCCGCTATTATCTTTTTAGGTCGCGGCGGTTTTTGTAAGCCAATCCGCAGGGCTTCCGTTGGTCGCCCGCGCATCGGCACAAAAACGAGCCGCGACCCCAAAAAGGATAACCGCTCCCATCGGGGCTGCGGTTCGCGTCTTGGAGAACTTCCCGATTTAATTCACATTCATCGCAAATGGAAATCAGTTAGAAATCGGTTTCGTGTATTGGTAAATATTCCGGATTTCCAACGTGTTCAATTCACTCGCCAGATATCGGTGATACTCGACTCCCAATTCCTTGAATCTGATCGTATCGAATTCGCGCTTTTCAACTTTCATCCAATTGGAATAAACGGTTGAGTCGACCCCGCGCAGAGCCGTGCCGGTCGCGCGGGCTGAAAGTTTATGGCAGGCGGCGCAGTAGTTGTTGAAAATTTGTCTGCCTTTCATCGCCGATTCGGATCTTACATGATTTTTCGGAATGTCGTACGGTGTTGGAATTCGGCAGACAGATTCGGTGGGAATGCTTTTGTCGTAGAGGATTTTTGCGAATATTGCCAGTGATAGGAATAGAAAACATCCGGAGAAGAAAATTACTTTACGCGATGATGTTTTAAATTCCATGTGAATTATTTGCGGTTTCGTTTGTCATCGCGCGCTATCCCGCAATTTCCGTATCAAAGTTTCGTCACCTATCGTTTCGGCAAATTTTATCGGGGAATTGCCCGCGTTGTTTACCGAATTTGGATCGGCATTAAATGACAAAAGCAGATCGACGAGTTCATATCGACCTTTCGAATTGAATACGGCGATCCACAATGGCGTGTTTCCGAATTTATTTTTATCGTCAACATGAATATTTCGCTCCAACAATCGGGTTGCCAATTTCAGGTTATGATATTCGCAGGCGAGATGGAGAAGGTTGAAACCCTTTTGGAACTTTTTGTTTACATCGTTCAGCTTTTCGACCTCTGAAAAAAAAGTGTCGCTATGGATATCATTCGCAAACAAGCTGAGTTCATCGGTCTCGTTCAACCAAGAGCTTTTGTTTTTACTGAATAGATTGAGTAGTTTCATACTACCGATTTATGTGAGGAACAGATCGGCAATGGCAACCTCAGATCTGCGTACTCACCGACCAATAATTTCCCGCGAAATCCAAAAACGAACCGCGCTTGTCAGGATCGCCGTTTTTGTTCTCGGGCTTTTCTATGGGTTGGCAGCCGTTGTCGATTGCTTTTTTGTAAACGGCGTCGACGTCCGAAACATAGACATGCAGCATCGTCGCATCGGCAGGATAATCTTCGGTGGCGTCGGAAATCATGAGAACGGAGTCGTCGACGCGCACTTCCATGTGCATCACAGAACCGTCTTCGCGGTTGTATTTGCGCAGTTCCTCGGTATCGAAAATCGTTTTTAGAAGGTCGGCGAGACGTTGCGCGCCATCGACGATAAGGTACGGCGAAACGGAGTTGTAATTTTTGGGTTTGAAGTCGGGCATGATATCGGTTTTACCCAAAGATATTCAAAATGCAAATGTCAAGCAATCAGGAACGATCGGTTATTTGAGTTTGTCCAGTGTGATCTTAAAACCGTGCAGGTGTTTTGTCGTGTCGCCGACCTCGCCAAGATATCGGCTGCCGTCGTAAGCTTTTTTGAAGATCAATTCGGTTTTTGCATGTTTGGGAACCGAGTCTTTGAAATGCAGGAAAATCGTGTCGTTCGCCCGTGAATACGTGCCGAAACGCGTGTCGTTCGTGAGGAAAGAACCTGGGCCGTACTCGAACGTTTTGTCGGCGCGCATCAAAATCCAAACCGCCGTAACCGTATGTTCGCAATAGCCGGCAAAGACAGGCGGGCTTTTCATTTTTTCGACGACATATTCAATCGGTTCGAATACCGCGAAAATGATTACGAACACTGCGGCGGCCGTCGGATAAATGAAACGCGCTTCCTTATGGAAAACCAATCGGATTGCGCCGAACAATGCAAAACAACAAAGCAGGAAGCCAAAAAATACGGCCAGTAAGAAAATGAATACGGCCTCAAAACCGTCAATGAAAATCGCAAAATATTTGCAACCGATGAGCAGGATCGAAAACGCAATTACGTATATCCAGGTTCGGCGCAGCATGAAATTACTTCAGGTCAGAATACAAGACTTTTTGGTCGACTTCAATTAATTTTATCGCCTTCGTGTCGGTTCCCAATGGAGCGAGCAGCGTCCAACGGTCGGCGTAATGGATTGTTACTTTTTTCCCGACGATATGTTGCGTAAGGCTTTCAAGCGTGAATTGGTTTTCGAGTCCGCGGTTTATATAGTAGGAGATTTCGTGTTCCTCAAGTTTTACGATCGCGTCCTTAACGCCGCCTTCGCTCACCGAACTTACGATGCCTTCAACGACGACATTCTTTTTGCACGGCGCATTAAGTCGGCCAAACGCCAAAATTCCAAACACGACAAACGCGGGAATAATAAAGTAAAGTGCTTTTTTCATTTCGTGGTATTTAATGAATTGCAACGACAAAAGTAATCTGTTAGTATTAGTATTGCAGATTTTTCGATGAAAGTCAGAAATAGTCGATGAAGCGTTGGGAAAAATGGTAAAGTGTTGAAGGAAGTGCGCGAGTGCTGAGGTAAGTGTAAAGTGCGGAAGTGCTAAAGTGCTGAAGTGCTGATGTTCGTTCGTTTTAAGAATATTGACGTTTTCTTCTTCACATTCTAATTTGTCGGAAGTCAAAAATAAATAAACAGACAACAACAAATCAAACTTGATGTCTCCGTGTCTTCGTGCCTTCGTGTTAGCCAGCGCAGCGCCATCAAATCAACGAGAATCATTGTAATCCGCGTAAGTTCGACTAACCACCAATGTAGGTACTTGAGTGCTGAGTTGCTCAAGTTGGATTCGGGAATGTTGATATTTAAACCGCCGTAGATTGACACAACTGAAGTCAAAAAAAAATAAACGAACAATTACAAATCAAACTTCGTGTCTCCGTGTCTTCGTGCCTTCGTGTCAGCCAGCGCAGCGCCATCAAATCAACGAGAATCATTGTATTCCGCGTAAGTTCGACTAACCACCAATGTAGGTGCTTGAGTGCTGAGGTGCTGAAGTTGGATTCGGGAATGTTGACATTTAAACCGCCGTAGATTGACACAACTGAAGTCAAAAAAAATAAACAAACAATTACAAATCAAACTTCGTGTCTCCGTGCCTTCGTGCCTTCGTGTTAGCCAGCGCAGCGCCATCAAATTAAAGATCCGGAAATGCATCGCCGAGAATCGTGTTGCCGTAAGGCCTAATAAACCCTAAAGTGCTAAAGTTCGTTTTAAGAATATTGACGTTTTCTTCTTCACATTCTAATTTGTCGGAAGTCAAAAAAAAAATAAACAAACAACAACAAATCAAACTTCGTGTCTCCGTGTCTTCGTGCCTTCGTGTCAGCCAGCGCAGCGCCATCAAATTAAAGATCCGGAAATGCATCGCCGATCAATTGAATATAAACAAACAGTTAAAAATAAAACTTCGTGTCTTCATATCAACCAGCGCAGCGCCATCAATCAACGATCCGGAAACGCATCAACGAGAATCATAGTATTGCGCGTAAGTTCCACAATTTCAAACGATTTTTTATCGACAAGAATAGGAATCGTCGTCGAAAGCCCGTTCCCTTTCCGGTCGATCTCGAATTTTCCAAGTCGGTTTTTCCAAGGTGTGTCGTTGCCGCCTTTGGCATTGTACGGTTTCATGACTTTTGAAACAGTTCCGTCAGCTTTGAACGCGATTTCAGTGCCGTCGAGTTTTATCGCTTTTGGAATTTTTCGCAAATATAACGTGTCGTTGGTCGGGCTGGATTTCGTAAGCGTCCAGGTTCCGACGAGCGCATTTCGCGTCAATACCGGATCGCGTTGGGCGTTTGCTGACAAAACGGTAAAGATGGCGACGGTTAGATAGAAGAATTGCTTCATGATGTTACGATTTTGCTATTCGAGGATGTTCAGGAATTTGAGCCCAAAAATCACGCCATCGCCGATATAACCGTGTTGGTACGACCGGAAATAATCGATGCGCATGAGTCGGAACTTCCCGATTCCCAAATTATCCATCCCGATTGAAAACTCGTGATACGGATTGCGGTCGGGCACACAAAGGTTGTGGTAACCCAGGACCAGCGTCGTTCGCAGTTTGTTCAGTAGCGGAATTTTGTTCATGATATAACCTTTGTCGTTGTGTTCGGCGTGGATTTCCAGATAACTGTCGTTCGTGCTCGCCGAATAATACGGAAGCAAATTGAACCCGTACAAATAGCGGTCGTTCTTGCCGATATGAGTTTGGTTTCCGATGAAGTGCTTGTAGTCGACGAACGAAATATTCTCGGCATTGAAGAATTTCCCCGTTTTGATGATCGTCTCGAAACTACCTTTATTTCCGAGCGTTCGTTCATAGCGCAACATCGCATTAATGTGGTCAAATTCGTATCGCTTTTCGCTGCCGCCGAAACCTTTTTCCCAACCCAAATTGATCGTCGGATACAAATCATTGCCGACGTTGAACTTTCCGTTAGGTCGCGTCCAATATTCCTGGGCGAACACGATGCGCGCGTTCAATGAAGTCTTGACCAGATTGTGTTTCTCGATCGCGGGCGTCACGTAGTCGAAAGGCGCGAGCGGATTGTTCGACGTGTACGGATCTTCATTCGCAATGAGCACGTAATCGGTGTTGTTCCAAAGCGGTTTGCGCTCGGAATAATCGATCGCCGCCGTCATGAAAATCCCGTTCACGACTTCCTGCGCATACGAGACGTTCGCGAAATTGCGCTCGTATAATTTCATGTAATTGTTCTTGAACAGCAACGTGCTGAACGTGTTTACGAACGCGCCGATCGGATTCGCGGGGTTGAACTGGGCCGCGGCGCTTCCGCCCGAAAGCCGGATCGTGGCCTTGTTCGTATTGTTGAATTGATGTCCGAAATTCACCGTCGTACGGAATTTTTCCTCGGCCAAACCGTACGTGAAATTTATTCCCGCCGATGTGAACGTGCGTTTTTCCTCGCGGTTCTTGAGCCAATTGAAGCCCGTCTTGAACGTGTAACCCTGAACCGTGTTGAAACTGAAACCCTTGAGCAAGCCTTCGTAGTTGAGTTGCCATTCGCGGAACGAATTCTTTAACGTGTAACCCGTGAGCGGACTCATAATCCCGAATTTGTTCGACTTCGTATCGATCGAATCCATATAGGTTTTCGATTTCTTCTTGGTTTGCAGGATGTCTTTCTTGATGTAGTCGTTGGTTTCCTCGATCGACAACGGAACCGGTCGGATCTCGTTCCAGAACGCGTCGTCTTTTTTGTTCGCGCCTTCGGCAACGGTCAGGACTTCCCGCGTGAACGTTTTCTTTTCGAATTTCTCTTCGAATACGAAGTTGTTGAATACATACGTGAATCGCCCGTCGATGTTGATGCCCAAAAGTCCGGCCTTCAAATCGAGCGTTTGTGACGTTTTCGCCCACAGGTTGTTCGTGCTGTTGAATGTAAAATTCTGTTTTATCGTGAGCAGGTTGATCGCCGGGTTCTGCATGCTCGGTCCCGTTATCGCGATGTCGCATGCGTAGACCGCGAAACTGTCGTCGACGATGTAAATGTAACCTTCGACTACGGGTTCGTTCTTTCGTTTGGGCGTGACCTTGATCTTGTTGATCAGGCGATTTACGTCGTCCACGAATGTCGCCTCGAGCTTGAATTTATAGTATCCGAACGCCTCGTCTGAAATCGGGGAAACGATATTAATGTACAACGGAAGATTGTTGTCGTAAATGTCAAAATTCGCCGACGCCGCGTTGTTGAAGCTGAAACCGTTGTCGTTGCCGCTGACTTTTGAGGCGACGATGACTTCCTTGAGTTTATCGGGTTTTTGGTACGTGACTTTCGAAACGGTTTCCGACAAATACAAAATGCCGCTTCGGGTCGAGTCGAGTACTTCGTCGAACATGTCGAGTTTTTGTCCGAGAACGGCTTTGGGCGCGTCTTTTATTCGGAAAATCCCGCGTGAATAAAAGTCGGCGGTGTAGCGATTGGTCTTTTCGGAATTGGCTTTCTTATTTTTTATCGCCGCGCGGATGATGCGATCGGCGGGATTGTCTTTTGGGTTGATCACGACTTCCTGCAGATCGAAACTCTCTTCGGGCATGGAAACGTCCAATTGGTAAGGAAATGTCTCGATCGTGATTTCGCGTCTTTGGGTCTTGAACCCGAGGAACTGGAACAGGATCGTGTATTTTCCGGGTTGACGGATGTTCAGCTCGTATTTTCCCTGATCGTTCGAAGTCGTGCTGTTGTAGGTGTTTTCGACATAGATGTTAACGAGCGGCATCGTTACGCCTTTGTCGTCAGAGACTGTGCCGCGGATTTGTGAAAACATCGGAACGCTGGCAATCAGCAGCAACATGAAGAAGTGTTTCATGAATTTAATTTGGAAATTGGGTAATTTGAAAATTTGGAAATGTCGATGCTGCCGACGTTTCCGGTTTCGCAAAAATTGGAATTATGACAAAAAAGCCGAAATCGCGAGGTCGTAACTTTTGAGTCCGAAGCCTAAAATCACGCCTTTTGCATTCGATGAAATATACGATTGGTGTCGGAATTCCTCTCGCGCAAACGTATTGGAGATATGCACTTCGATCACGTCGGTCGAAACGGCTTTGACGGCGTCTCCGATCCCGATCGAAGTATGCGTATAAGCCGCCGCATTCAGCACAATTCCGTCATAACTAAAGCCTGTTTCCTGTATTTTCCCGATGATTTCGCCTTCGATGTTACTTTGGAAATACTCGAGTTCGACCGCGGGAAATTTTGATTTAAGCGTCTCGAAATAATCGCCGAACGTCTGGCTTCCGTAGATTTCGGGTTCGCGCTTTCCGAGCAGGTTGAGGTTCGGACCGTTTATGATGATGATCTTCATGCTTGATTTTTAGTAAAAATAGGGATTTCCGATGATTTTGGGATATTTCGAGTTTCGAGTTTAGGGTTTAGGGTTTCGAGTTTAGAGTTGGCATTCGGTATTATAAAAAAAATCGCGTTGAGAATTCGCGATGACGAGTGAAAGGCTAAATATTCAATTAAATAAATTAATGCACTACTAATGACGAGTCCAATCAAAAAGCTAAACTCGAAACAAAAAACCTTTAAAACTAATAATACCGAGCCGAACGCTAAACGCTAAACCCGAAACAAAAAAGGGTCTAAAATTCAAGACGACGCATGTCAATCCCAAACTCTAAACCCTAAACAAAATTATCGTGATCCTAGAATAAATATCCAAGCGAGACCTGGAATACCGCATTTTTGACTTCGGCGTCTTTCGAAGCTTCAGTAAGTCCGATGGAGTAGCGGCCTGAAATGAACAAACCTTCAGTGATGAAAGCCGTCACGCCTCCCGCAACCGCGAAGTCGAACGATTCAGTGTCGGCATCTCCGGCGACTTCATCGAATACGAGGTCGGCGTCATCGACTAGGAATGAGAATTGTGGTCCGGCATCGATACTCAGCCTGTCGGTTACCACGTAGAAACGCGCCATGACCGGAACCGAGATGTAGTCGAGATTGAAATCCCCTACGCCTTCGACATCCGCACCTTGCGATGAATACAGTACTTCCGGTTGGAGTGCGAAATTTTCGAATATCTTGAGCTGGACGACGGCGCCCGCGTGGAAGCTCGTGCGTGCTTTGTAGTCTATTCCGTCGACGCCACCGTTGAAGTTGGCGAAGTTCGGTCCTGCCTTAACCCCGAATCTCAGGAACTGTGCTTGTGAAGTGATGGTTCCCGCGATCAGCAGTAGCGCCACCAAAAGTTGTTTTTTCATAATCAGGTTCTTTAGTTTGTCGTAAAATTAGTAATCCACGCGGTCGATGGCTTTATACAGATTCGGCGAAATCTTGCATTTTAAGCCATCCGCCCGTTATTGACACAAAAATATTTTTCGTGTTTATAAGATTGTTTATAACTGCGGGTTGTGGCATCTCTTGCACGCTTGACAACTCGGTAACTTTATTGGAACGCACTGTAATGGTGAAAGTTGTTTTGGAACGGCATAAATTTTCCAAAAATATAAAGTTTCTAATTATCAGTTAATTAAATATTCATGTTTAATGCCGGCTCGAAGTTGGCGAAACGATAAGTTGTAGTAGTTTGAGTTTGAAATTTGGAAAAGCCTTTCGTAAATGAAGGGCTTTTTAATTTCTCGGAGTATTGATGACGTGTTCATAAAATTGTTGACAAGTGAAATTTTAACTAAAATATCGGTGTTAAAGCCTGTCTAATTTTGTACTACTAACGTTTAAACAAAATAAAATGAAGAAACTGATTTTTTGCGCATGCGCGATGTTTGCTTTCGGATTTGCCAACGCACAATCTGAAACGGTCAAGTTCGGTGTGAAAGCTGGTTTTGTACACACAAATCTTGTTGCTGACGATCTTGATGGTGCCGATGATTTCGATTATGACAGTAAAATAGGCGGTTACATTGGCGGTTTGGTCGATCTTCCGATATCGGGAAACTTCCATTTGCAACCCGAATTACTTTTCGTGGCTGAAGGAGCTGATCAGGTAAGCCTTATCTACGCGCGGATCCCGGTGCTTGCGAAATATTACATCATCCAGAATTTGGCGCTTCAGGCAGGACCGACGTTCGGTATTTTGTTGGATGCTGAAGACAACGCCGACGATTACCTCAAAAGAGGCGATGTCGCACTGACAGGCGGCGCGACTTACGAATTTGACTTCGGTTTGTTCGTTGATGCACGTTTCAACGCCGGTTTGTTAAATATCAGCGACGTAGGAGGAGAAATTAGGACCGCGAGCTTCATGGTAGGCGCGGGTTATCGTTTTTAATAGATTGGGTTAAATGCAAAAAGCCTTTCCAAACGGAAAGGCTTTTTTTGTTCTAATGTGTTTATTTTGCTTAGAATTTGTAACCGATACCGATTTGGAAAACCGCATTGCGGATGTCAGTATCCTTTACGACGTCAGTGAATCCGTAGTTGTAACGTCCGTAGGCGAACAATCCCATTTCTGTTTGGAACGTTGCACCGGCGGCAACTCCGAAGTCGAAATCTTCAGCCTCGTCCTGTTCGTCGCTTTCCTCTCCGTCAATTTCGATTTTCTCGTTTACTTTGAAACTGAACTGTGGACCGGCTTCCAAACTGAATCCTTTGAAAAGGTAAACTTTCGCCAACACCGGCACGTTGATGTAGTCTAGTTTGTACGTCGCTTCATCAGCTCCCAGAAGTACTGGATTTTTTACGTCAAAACCTTGTCCGGAATACAAGACCTCCGCTTGTAGCGAGAAAATGTCTGCCAACGGTAATTCACCAACCAAACCTACGTGGAAGTTCGTTCTGGATTCTGTGTCTCCGATGTCGTCTCCGCTAACGTTCGAGAAGTTAACACCACCTTTTACACCAAGGCTAGCCGTTCGGTCAGTTGTGTTGTCGGCCTCGTTCTGCGCATAGATAGCTGTAGCGCCGAACATCATTATTCCTGTTACTAAAAATTTCAATGATTTCATGATTGTCATGTTTAATGGGTTATTTGATGCCAAAATTAGAATCTCAACCAACCCGACTGCCTTAAAGAATTCTTAATTCACAGTTCTTTAACACAGTAAAAATTTGATTTTTATGTGAATTTTGCAACAAATAGAATTTAAGTGTAATGATAATTTATCAATATGGTAATTCTATAAACATTTACTGATAAAGTGATAATTGGAGAAATTCTCTTGCAGTCGTTTTTTCGTCCCAAATGATTTCGTTTATTTACATATGGAAAGTTGGAAAAGCTTCATCAAGAGTTATCAGACGTATTTGCGCATCGAACGTGGATTGTCGGCCAATTCCATTGCGAATTACACGTTCGACATCAATAGGCTTTGTTCGTATCTCGATGAAAATGCGATTTCCGTTTCTCCGATAAAAATCACCGAGGAAACCGTGCAACAGTTCATTTACGCCGTTTCCAAGGAAGTCAATCCGAGATCACAAGCGCGCATTATTTCCGGTTTGAAGAGTTTTTTCGGCTATCTGATCTTCGAGGATTATCGGAATACGAACCCGATGGAACTACTCGAAACGCCCAAAATCGCACGCAAACTTCCCGATACGTTATCGCTTCCCGACATCGACAGGCTCATCTCGGCCATCGATCTAAGCAAAACCGACGTGGCGAGCGGATTGAAAATAGGTGAACGCGACCGCACGATGCTTGAAACGCTTTATGGTTGCGGGCTTCGCGTATCGGAACTCGTCACCTTGAAAATGTCGGATCTCTTTTTCGACGAAGGTTTCGTGCGCGTCACGGGTAAGGGAAACAAGCAGCGTTTCGTGCCCATCGGCGACGTGACGCGCAAGTACATCGAAATCTATTTGGCAACCGTCAGGAATCAGCTCACGATCCAGAAAGGCCACGAGGACACGATTTTCCTGAACCGACGCGGGAAAGGATTGACGCGCGCGATGGTTTTTACTATAATAAAGGAGTTGGCCGAAAAAATTGAACTCGGAAAATCAATAAGCCCGCACACGTTCCGACATTCATTTGCGACACATTTGCTTGAAAACGGAGCCGATTTGCGTTCGATCCAACTCATGCTCGGGCACGAATCGATTACGACGACCGAGATTTACGTGCATTTGGATCGGAAGCACTTGACGCAGGTGATGAATAAGTTTCATCCGAGAAAGTAAGTGTCAAAAAGTCGAAAGTAAAAAGTCAAAAGTCAAACGTAGAAAGTCGAAAAGGCTTGGAGTCGGATGACGAACGAATTTATTTTCGGGACCTTTGCACAAGAACGCCGAATCGAAATCCTGACTTCTGCGACCATATATTAACGATTCGTAGCCCTTAAGACATCAAAACTTTATGACTTTACGATTAAATTATATTATGAAATACCTGATTGTACTTTTTCTGATACCAGTTTTCTGCTTTTCACAAAATCCCAACGTACGAAAACTGTCAGAATATATGGACAAGCAATTCGAAATAAACGATTTCAGCGGGACGGTGATCGTGATGAAAAAGGATTCGGTGTTGCTCAGAAAGGCCTACGGTTTAGCCAATCGTGAATTCGAGGTGAAAAATTCGGTCGAAACGAAGTTCGTCCTGGCGTCGGTCACCAAATATTTTACGGCGATCGCAATCATGCAGTTGGTCGAACAGCAAAAACTGTCGGTTGATGATAAACTGTCGAAATACTTCCCGGCTTATCCGAACGGGGAAAAGGTCACGATCCACATGCTGCTCACGCACACGGCCGGATTGCCGCTCGATTTCGACGATCTGTATATGAATTCGACGACGATTTCCAAGGATTCGGCCAATGTGATCCTGATGCGAAAACCGTATCTGTTCGAGCCTGGAACGGCGTGTAAATACAGCAATGTCGGATATTTTTTGCTCGGACAGATAATCGAGAAGGCGTCAGGGAAATCCTATGCTGATTTCTTGAAGCAGCACATTTTCGACAAGGCCCGAATGACCGGATCGGGAATCTGCAACAACGACTCCATCGTCAGGATGAAGGCCGATATCTATTACAAGGAAAATGGTAAATACGCGAAAAACCCATACCTGAACTGGAACTTGAATGTCGGTCATGACGGAGCATATTCGACTGTCGACGACTTGTATAAACTCGATCGCGCGATGTATGGCAACTCGATTTTGTCAAGCGAATCGCGCGCGAAAATGGAAACCAAATACAATTCGAGATTTCCTGACGGCGGATTTTTCGATTCGTACGGCTACGGAATCATCATTGATCCATACTACAATCACGGGCATTCGTTGCGCACGCATAGCGGCGGTTTCATCGGCGTGATGACCACGTTTGACCGATATCCGGACGACGATTTGTTCATTGCGGTTTTGTCGAACAATGGGTCTGAATCGCATATGGTCAGTTACGCGTTGTCGGCGATCGTGTTCGGTATCCCTGTTGAAATGCCGTACATTCATAAAGCGATAGAAATTGCTCCGACGAAACTCACAGCGTTCGCGGGCGAATATCAAAACGTGAAGATAATCGCGTCCGATGATAAGTTGTTTTTGAACACACTTGATGACGAATTTGTTCCCGAATCACAAACCAAGTTTTTCCGAAAGGGCAATCCCGATCGCACGTTTGAATTTTTGATGGATAGGAAAGGAAAAGTCACGTCGGTGCTTGTCGGTAAAGGCGGCGTGAAGGAAAAGAAATCCCGGTTGACGAAACTTAAAAGGTAACGCGCGATTTTGGGCGCCACTTTTTAACGCTGATCTGCAACGTTAAGATCAAGCGGTAGTATTTGAAAAAATTGAAAGCTAGATTTTCCACTTTAAATATCCGTGGACATCCGTGTACCCGTGGCCAATATTTTTTTAGCCACAGATACACGGCTTTTGCTTCGCCAGTTCGCTTCGCTCGGGTCACGGATTGGTCATAAAAAAAGCCCGGAATCGAAATCCGGACTTTTACAATTTATAATAACGAGTCGCAGTCATTAGTGCTTTCGACTTTGGACTTTGGACTTTCGACTTTTTTACAAATCGTTCCATAAAAAAAAGCCCGAATCGAAATCCGGACTTTTTACTTATAATATCGAGTCATCGCCTTTCAGACTTTCGCCTTTTGACTTTCGACTTTTAACTTTCTACTATTTTGCGATATTCACCGCTCTCGTCTCCCGAATCACCGTGATCTTAACCTGCCCCGGATACGTCATTTCGGTTTGGATTTTTTGTGAGATTTCGAACGACAAGGTTCCTGCCATTTCGTCGGACACTTTTTCGCTTTCGACGATTACGCGCAATTCGCGTCCCGCCTGGATAGCATAAGCGTTTTTGACGCCCTGGAATCCGAATGCGATCTGTTCCAAATCCTTCAAACGTTGGATGTACGAGTCCAAAACCTGACGGCGTGCGCCCGGACGTGCTCCTGAAATCGCATCACAAACCTGGACGATAGGCGACAGCAACGATTTCATTTCGATCTCGTCGTGGTGCGCACCGATGGCGTTACAAACTTCTTCTTTCTCTCCGAATTTCTCGGCCCATTGCATACCCAAAAGTGCGTGCGGCAAATCGCTTTCGGTATCAGGCACTTTCCCGATATCGTGGAGCAATCCGGCACGCTTGGCGAGTTTCACGTTCAGTCCGAGTTCGGCTGCCATGATACCGCAAAGTTTCGACACCTCGCGCGAGTGTTGCAAAAGGTTTTGCCCGTAAGACGAGCGGTATTTCATTCGTCCGATGATCTTGATCAATTCAGGATGCAATCCGTGGATGCCAAGGTCGATGACGGTTCGTTTCCCGACTTCGGCGATCTCATCGTCGATCTGTTTCGTGGTCTTGGCTACGACTTCTTCGATTCGCGCCGGGTGGATACGTCCGTCGGTCACCAATTTGTGCAACGACAAACGCGCTATTTCGCGTCGGACAGGATCAAAACACGAAAGGATGATCGCTTCAGGCGTGTCGTCGACGATGATCTCAACTCCGGTCGCGGCTTCAATCGCGCGGATGTTTCGACCTTCACGGCCAATGATGCGTCCTTTAACGTCGTCCGATTCGATGTTGAAAACCGATACGCAGTTCTCGACGGCTTCCTCGGTTCCAACGCGCTGGATCGTGTTGATGATGATTTTCTTGGCTTCCTGTTGGGCCGTAAGTTTTGCTTCCTCGATCGTTTCCTGGATGTGCGCCATCGCTTTGGTCTTGGCCTCGGCGCGTAATCCTTCAACAAGCTGTTCGCGGGCTTCTTCGGCCGAAAGACCTGAAATCACCTCGAGTTGGTTGAGTTGGCTCTTGTGCATTTTCTCGACTTCCTGCGTCTTGCGGTCGAGCATTTCGATTTTCGTATTGTATTCAGCCGTCTTGGCCTCGTAATCGTCGTTGACTTTTTTGGCTTTCGACAATTCGCTCGACACTTGCGATTCCTTATCGCGGATGCGTTTCTCGGCCTCGGCGGTCTTCTTGTCGCGCGACAGAATTACTTGTTCGTGCTCGGCTTTGAGCTCGATGAATTTCTCTTTCGCCTGGAGGATTTTATCTTTCTTGATATTTTCAGCTTCCTGGTTCGCGTCCTTAATGATTAACGACGCGTCTTTTTTCGCGTTCTTGAGCAATCCCGAAACGGTCTTTTTCTCGAGGAACTTCGCGAATGCGAAACCTCCGCCAATGCCGACGATCGCTGCTATGATTATTAGTAATGTATTATCCATGTTTGTTGAAATTAGTGTTTTTGAGTTTCTCTGAACTCTTGTTTGTTGCAATAAAAAAAGCCTACATCAGCTGATTGCATAAACTCGTTATGACAAGTTTTGGGCTAACCCGCTGTTCAAGGATCCGGGACGAGCCGGCGTGCTTTAGTAGTGGCAATTCGCCCATCTGAATTGTTTAATGTTGAGTTTATCAAATGGAAACTAATGTAGGCAGTATCTTAGCTTATGTAAAAGAACGTGTTTATCGGTTGAGATATTCGGCAAGCATTTCATTGATCGCGCTCAGTCGCTGGATGGTCTCGGTTCCGTCAATCGAATTGTCGAGCTGTTTCTGTTCGAGCTGGGATGCGAACTGTAACGCGCACATCGCCAAGACGTCCTGTTTATCGCGGACGGCGTAATTTTCCTCGAACTGCTTGATCATCACGTCGATTTTCCTCGACGCGCTGCGAAGGCCTTCTTCCTGCGACATGTTCACCGTTAACGGGTAAACGCGGTCGGCGATGGATAGTTTGATCTTCAGCTTTTCGTCCATAATCAATCTGCGAGCTGGGCGATACAGTAATCAATTTCCCGTATCAATGAATTTATCTTGAGCTTTGTATCTCGTTTATTTTCGTCACTGCCTAGCAATGAATTGGCGATCCTGAGCGTTTCGTTGGCCGATTGCAGCGCCACGATGTCGTGGTTTTGCTTTTCAGCGAGTGCGGAATTCTTGTCCTTTTCTTCCTGAAGTTCGCGGTTGCTCTTCTCGAGAGCATCTATTTTGCGTAGCAGTTTTTGTATCCTGCCTTCAAGAGTATCAATAATTCCTGCAATTTCGCTCATTGAAAATCCTGTTCATTACCTGAATCACAAAGGTAGCATTTCACTTCAATTAGCGAAATTTTTTTGATACGAAATTCGCTACTGAAATCGATGGAGTAGATAATAAATTGCTCCAAAGCCTGTTATGTACATTAAAAATACACTCAGTTTAGAATGGCTTTTTTTATCTTAGCCAACCCGACGTCGGTTGATTTCGGGCTACAATAAATTCCTATCATGAAATCTTTTCTACTCCTTTTGTTTTTGTACGCGCCCGTTTACGCCCAGGATGTCTATCCTAAAGATTTTTTTCGATCGCCTCTCGATATTCCGTTGCAGTTGTCGGGGAATTTCGGGGAACTGCGATCCAATCATTTCCACGCGGGTTTTGATTTCCGAACCCAGCAAAAAGAAGGCTTGAACGTCTATGCGGCGGGCGACGGCTATATCTCGCGCATCAAGATTTCTCCGTACGGTTATGGGAAAGCCATCTATATCGACCATCCGAACGGTTACACGACCGTTTACGGCCACTTGAAAACCGGATCAGGCGCGATCGAGAAATACATCCGCGACAACCAATACAAGCAAGAATCGTTTGAAGTCGAATTGTTTCCGAAGCCCGGCGAACTTCAGGTCTTGAAAGGCGACATCATCGCGTTGTCAGGAAATACGGGCGGTTCTGAAGGTCCGCATCTGCATTTCGAGATCCGACATACGACGTCCGAGAAAATCATAAATCCCTTGTTTTTTGGGTTCGACAAAATCATCATCGATACCAAGAAGCCGTTTTTGCAGACGTTGCTCGCGTATCCGATCGACGCCGATTCTGAAGTGAATGGCGCGAAAACGCCCGTTTTGGTCGATGTCCGACTCGCCGAAGACGGAAGTTATGTCGCCGAAAAACTCACCGCGACGGGACGCATCGGATTCGGAATCACGGCTTTCGACCAAGTCGATTATTCGCCCGGAAAAAACGGAATCTACAAGGTAGAGAATTACGTGAACGGCAAATTGTCATACGGTTACGAGTTCAATACGTTCGCTTTCGACGAATCGCGTTATATCAACGCCGTGATAGATTATCCGAGATTCCGCAAAACGGGCCAGCGCGTGCAACGGCTTTTCCGCAGGCAAGCCAATGATTTCAGCCTCATCAAAACCGATGAGCTTAACGGCGCGATACGGGTCGAACCCAACATGAACCAAATCTGCCGACTCGAAATTTCGGATTTCAATACGAACAACATCGTCATCAACATTCCCGTCGAATATGCCGCGCCTGCCGCCATCGTCTCAACGATTCCCGAAGTTAAACCGTCAGGCTATTTGATCTCGGCGACAAAGGATACGAATCTCGAAAAAGGCAATTTTTCAGTATTTATTCCTGCGAAGGCGTTTTACGATGACGTGTACATGAATTTCGATGTGAGCGGAAATACGATGACTTTCGGGAACGATGATATTCCCGTTCATATGAATTTCAACGTGGTCATCGACGACAAAACCATTCCGGAAGCTGATCGCGAAAAGACGTTTATCGCGTCGGTCATCGGAAGCAGATTGGGTTACAATTCCACGAAGCGAAAGGGTTCGACTTTTTCGACGTACACGAAAAATCTCGGCGGCTTCAAGCTCGCGAAAGACACCGAAGCGCCAAAGATCACGATCGCCAAGAAGATCGAAGGCAAACCTTTGAAAGACGGTTACGTGTCGGCGTTCATATCTGACGGCCTGTCGGGAATCAAAGAATACAAAGGCTATCTGAACGGACATTGGGTGCTTTTCGAGTTCGATTACAAGTCCAAACGCATCACGCATTGGTTTTCGAGTGATGATTTCGTCGTGGACGGCCGCAATGAATTAAAGCTCGTCGTGACTGATAATGTGGGAAATTCCGCTATATTTGAAACGTATTTTTTCAGGAGCAAAACTCCGTAAAACCAAACCATTTGAAGACCAACAAATACTTTTTGACGCTTGTTTTCGCATTGTTCGGAATCGTGGCGTTTTCACAGACCGCGAGGATAAAAGGTGTCATCCTTGACGAAAATAACAACGCTGTTGAAAGTGTTACCGTGAGCACGGGCGCGACCTCGACGGTTACCGACAATACGGGAGCTTACATTTTGACGATTCCCGCGAATGAAACCGTTCGCGTAACATTCACACATGTCTCGCTCAAAAAAATCATTGTTCCAGTGCAACTCGCTCCAAATGAAGAGTTCGAATTCAATCCCGTTATGGGAAACATGTCGGAGCAACTTACTGAGGTCACGATCAACACACAGAATCGCAAGACAGTCGAAGGCATCATCAACATCGAGCCGGAAGTCGTGCGCAAAATTCCGGGAGCGAATGCGGGAATCGAAAACATCATTAAGATTTTGGGCGGAAGCGGCAATAACGAACTGAGTACCGCATATTCGGTCCGAGGCGGCAACTACGACGAGAACTTGGTCTACGTCAATGAAATCGAGATCTACCGACCGTTTTTGATCCGATCGGGACAACAGGAAGGTTTGAGTTTTACGAACACCGATATGGTCGAGAACGTGGATTTTTCCGCCGGAGGTTTCCAGGCGAAATACGGCGACAAACTTTCATCGGTGCTCGACATAACATACAGAACGCCGATCAAGTTCGGTGCTTCGGCCGAAGCGAGTCTTTTGGGCGGAAGCCTGACTGTCGATCTCGTTTCGAAAAACAAGAAATGGGCCGCGATGACGGGCGTGCGTTACCGCGACAACAGCCTTTTGGTGAACAGCCAGGAAACGCAAACCAACTACCGTCCGCGCTACTTGGACGTCCAAACCAACATCACGTTCACGCCGAATACGAAATGGACGTTCAGTTTCCTCGGGAATATTTCCCAGAACCGTTACCATTACGAACCGCTCACGCGCCAGACGAACTTCGGTACGATCGACGAACCGATCGCATTACAGGTCTATTACGACGGTCAGGAAAAAGACAAATATGAAACGTATTTCGGCGCATTCAAAACCACGTTCCAGGTTTCCGAGAAGTTCACATTGAAACTAATTACGTCGGCGTATCACGCGACCGAACAGGAATATTTCGACATTTACGCGGGTTATTTCTTGGGTGAAGTCGATGCGAATATCGGGTCGGAAACTTTTGGCGATGTGACTTTTTCTCGTGGCATCGGCGAACAACTGAATCACGCCCGTAACGATTTGGACGCATTCATCGTGAACGCCGAAGTTAAAGGCAACCACAAATTGTCAGGAAATACAAATATCGACTGGGGTTTCAAATATTCGCGCGAAGACATCCGAGACCGTTTGGTGGAATGGGAAGTGATCGACTCGGCAGGTTTTTCAATCAATCCTCCCATCGTGGATTTCCCGAATTACCAGCCGCAAGTTCCGTATACCGGGCCGCTTGTTCCTTATAATAATGTCCGCGCGACGAATTTCACGACGATCGACAGGCTTTCGGGATTCGTGCAATGGAGCAAGAAAACGAAATTGGGTGAAAGCGACGTTTGGCTCAACGCCGGAGTCCGCGCGCACAACTGGAAAGTGTCGAACGATGTCGGCGCCGACGGAAAGAACCAGACAACGTTCAGCCCTCGCGCCCAATTCACGATCAAACCCAATTGGAAACGCGATATCTTGTTCAGGCTTTCGGGCGGTTTGTACCATCAGCCGCCGACGTATCGGGAACTTCGGGATTCATCGGGAACGGTGCTGCCGAATGTGAAGGCGCAACAATCCATACATTATGTCTTGGGAAGCGATTACAGTTTCAAGATGTGGGACCGACCGTTTAAACTGGTGGCCGAAGCCTACTACAAATCGCTTACCGACGTCAACACATACACGCTTGAAAACGTGCGTATCCGTTACCGCGCCGACAATGATGCGAAGGCTTTCGTGAGTGGTTTCGACGTCCGACTCAACGGCCAATTCGTGCCGAGCCTGAACGGGCAATATTCGTCGTCGAACGAATCCTGGTTCACGTTCGGATATATGAAGACCGAGGAAAATTACAACGGACGCGGTTACATTCCACGACCGACGGACCAGCGATTGAAGTTCGGGGTTCTGTTCCAGGATTACATGCCCGCGATCCCGAGCGTGAAGGTTTACATCAATATGGTTTACAACACCGGTTTGCCCGGAGGTTCGCCTTCATACGCCGATCCATACGTATACCAAAGCCGTTTACGTGATTATCGTCGCGCCGACGTCGGGTTCTCGTACGTGCTTACCGAGAACAATGCGAATCGTCCTGACGGCCATTGGCTCAAGAAGTTCAAGGACTTATCGGTAGGATTCGAGATTTTCAACATGTTCAACAACCAGAACGCGATCACCAATACCTGGGTGCGCGACGTATACACGAAAAATCAATACGGCATTCCGAACTACATGACCACGCGCGTGTTCAACGTTAAACTTTCCGCAAGGTTGTAAGCCAGAACAAAGCGCCTTTCGATTTTTAGTATATTTGGAAAAGTAATTGGCAATCCCATGAAAAAAACACTGCTGCTGCTGGCGAGCGTCGCCTTTTTCGCTTCGTGCAAGAAAGAGGAAACCGATAAGCCCAAAGTGATTTACAAGACGACCGAATCGAAAGTCCAGCCGGTTGCCGATACGACCCAGATCGAGATTGCCGACCTTCCGATCCAAATTTCAGGAACCGATTATTTGATCCATCCGGTCGGGCAATACCGCGTGCTTGACGGTACGAAGCGCTCGGGTTACACGTATGAACGAGGAAGTTTCACGGTTTCAAATTACGGAGAGTTCGAGATTACGGGCTTTTTGCAGAATCTGAAAGTGCAGCAAACCGCTTCCGACTCGATGACCGCGATTTTTGACAAACCTGTTTTGATCCAAACCGCGACGTTCCTCAAAGCTTTCGCCGACAAGACGAAACAGCAAGTCTTGGTGTATTCGCTTTCAGACATGGATACGAACCAGGACGGACGATTGGACCAGAGCGACATCCGAACGCTTTACATGAGCGATATCAGCGGCAAGCGACTCGCTAAAATCTCACCCGAATACCAGGAATTGATCGACTGGAATTTCATCGAATCCAAGAACCGCTTGTATTTCCGTTCGATCGAGGATACGAATAAAAACGGGGAGTTCGATAAGGACGATGTGTTGCATTACAATTACGTTGATTTGCTTTCGGCTGATTGGAAGGCGATAGAGTATAAGCCGGTCTGAATCCAAACCCTTACAAAAAAAAACCGTTGACGTCAAGTTTAGTATATAGGATTGCACCTTATAAATCGGATGTGATCGTATATGAATGCTCTTTGTAATTAAAAGGAAAATGATATAAGAGTGAATCTGGACGATCGCACTCAGACATCATCAAACATGAGCGAATGTAGGATTGCCGTAAATGTTATTTCCCAATAAGGTCGGGCCTGAGTACAACAATTGAGATACTGCCGATAACGATCAAGATAAACATGACAATGCTCATCAGTACGCAAAACAGCAACATCCGTAAGATGATCGCTCCAAGGTCACGACCTCTAAAAAATGTGATCAACGTCCAGACCGTGAAGATGAAAGAGCCGAAACTGACGAACGAAATTGCCCAAAAAAACTCTTTTGAAATGTGCGACATCAAGATCAAAAAAGGAACGAGCACTATATTGATCACCAGACGTTGTGCCGAGGCGAATGTATTTAAAATCACGTGTTCGATAAAATTGTAGCCCCATTTCCTGAAAGCCAAGTACGAGCATATGGAATAGAGCGGCAATTGAAGGATCTCTACGAGTGAATAATGGTCAACGAACCATGTGATTACTTTCCGTTGGATTTCCATCGCCAGTTTTTCTTCCTCGGAACGTGGAACGGTTGTTACATAGGCTTCAAAGTCAACGTAGTGCACCAATACTCCATAAATACCCGCGAGCACGAACAGCAACAAAATCGGTTTGTAATGGTGTACGCGTTTTCCTTCAATGAATTCCCTAATCGAATCGCCCGGACGCGTGAAAAGCGCTTTGACCGAATACATCAAGCCGCCGTTGAAATGCAGGAATACATATTTCGCTTCATCTGAAATATAACGCCAGTTCAAACGTTCGGTCTTGGCTTTTTGACCGCAGTTGTTGCAGAAATTACCTTCGAAGTTGGAGTTGCAGTTTTTGCAGGTCATGGTGGTCTGGTTGGTTTTGCAAGTATAGGGAAAAGTGGTGAGGTAGGGAAGTGCTGTAGTGCTGTAGTGCAGAAGTGCAGAAGTGCAGAAGTGATAGAGTTGTTTTCGGATAAGTCAACGATCTTTCTTCGATGAATAATATCCCAAATTTCGCTCTTTCATTTGTACGAGAACGTTCAGGCTGACTAGCTTAGCACTTCAGCACTTTAGCACTACAGCACTTCACCAAGCTAAATCAAAATCTCACTCTCCAAATCACTTTTCTCAATCCCAAAGTCAAATCCCAAACGCTTCACCAATTCGATCACCAGATTTTTATACCAGTTTTCGGATTTCGGGTGAATGTAGATTTTTTCGATCATGGTGTTGATGTCGACGTCGATCTTCAGTCCGTTGTCGATCTTCATGTCGAACTCCGAAACGTCGGTGATGATGCGCACTTCGCGTTCGTATTGGAAACTTTTTCGTTTGAACAGGAACGGGAAAAACGCATTGTCGAACGGGATATGCTCTTTCTTGTAGTCGATGTAATTTACTTCACCGATGTATTGCGAGAATTGGTTTTCAGGAGAAAGGGCTTTCTGCAAACGCCCGATCGTGGATTGGATCGCCAGACCTTCCTGTTTTTGCGTGAAGATCTGCCACATCGCGAACGATTCGTATTCGTTGAGATGCCACGATGAAATCACGACCTGCTCGCGATGTTGTTTGTAATATTGCAGGAACTCGGGATTATCGGCCGAGAGCTTCTTGATTTCCTCGTATGTCGGTTCTGAAAATGTGCCTTCGTATTGATCTTCGAACTTGTCGGACCGCGACATGAACATTTTGCCCGACAACAGCACATCGATGAGTTTCGACAAATCCATGTATTTCCAGACGATGGTATCCGGGTCGGAGGGAAGCTTAATTTGGGAATCGTGGATGTACATTTTTTTGATTGAAAAATTTAAAGATTGAAGGATTTAAAGAGTTGCATTGCCGCGGCCACTCGCTACATCTTTCGCTGATCGCAAAGCCGTGATTTCAAACAAAGCTTCATCCCATACGAGTGAAGCGAACTGGCGAAACAAACGCGGTTAAACATTAAAGTTAGCGTTTTTTAAACCATTAAGATAGTTAAGGACATTAAGCGTTCGTCAAGAAGTTGGAGGTTTTTGGAGTATGCCTAGTGAAAGGCGGAATTTAAGACGAACAACCTAACGCTAACGTCAAACACCGAGACTAATTCAAATAAACAATTCAACGATTAAACCGAATTTCGAACATCGAAGTAGCGAGTCGCGAAAACGTGCCGTTACTCAAACGACTGCATATTCACCAATTTCCGGTACGTTCCATCGTGCGCGATCAATTCATCGTGCGTTCCCTGCTCGACGATCTTGCCTTTTTGCATGACGACGATACGGTCGGCTTTCTGGATCGTCGAAAGTCTGTGCGCGATAACCACCGACGTCCGGTTCTGCATCATGTTTTCCAACGCTTGTTGCACCAAACGTTCGCTTTCGGTGTCGAGTGCCGACGTAGCTTCGTCCAAAATCATGATCGGTGGATTCTTGAGCACGGCGCGCGCGATGCTGAGACGTTGCTTTTGTCCGCCCGAAAGTTTGTTTCCGCTGTCGCCGATATTCGTGTAGATCGTGTCAGGCAAATCTTTCACGAACTCATAAGCGTTCGCGACTTTCAGGGCTTCGATCACTTCGTCGTCGGTCGCATTCGGTTTTCCGAGTGACACGTTTCCTTTGATCGTGTCGTTGAACAAGATGCTGTCCTGAGTCACCAATCCCATGAGACCGCGCAACGATTGCAGATCCATGTCCCGGATATCGATTCCATCGACGAGAATCGCTCCTTTGTTCACATCATAGAAACGCGTGAGCAGATTCGCGATCGTACTTTTCCCGCTGCCCGATTGGCCGACGAGCGCGACGGTTTCGCCTTTTTTGATATTGAGCGAAAAACCGGTCAACACATTTTCGTCGTTATATGCGAAGTCGATATTGTTTATCGCGATTCCCGATTCGAGCGTTTCCTTGTGGATCGCGTTCGGTTTGCTTGTGATCGGGTTGTGTTCATGAAGGATTTCGAGTACACGATCGGCTGCCGCGGCTCCGCGTTTCACGCCATAAGATGCTTTCGAGATCGCTTTTGCAGGTGTTAGGATATTGTATGCCAATCCCATGTAGGCGATGAACGATCCGGCTTTGAGCGTTCCCTCGACCAAGACCATTTGTCCGCCGTACCAAAGCAGGAACGCGATGACGGCAATCCCGAGGAATTCGCTCATCGGTGAAGCTAGGTTTTGTCGGTTTGTGATACTGTTCGACAATCGGAAAAACCGATTCGTGGATTTCTTGAACGCATCGCCAAAATGATTTTCGGCGTTATAGGATTTTACTACTTTAAGTCCGCCCAACGTTTCTTCGAGCGTCGATAAAAATGTGCCTTGTTCCTGCTGGGCCGCCGTTGATTTTTTCTTGAGTTGTTTCCCGAGAAGTGAAATCGCGTACCCTGAAATCGGAATGAAAACGAATACGAAAAGCGTCAGTTCCCAACTTATCAAAAACATCATGATAATCGTAAAGACAATTGTCAACGGTTCTTTTACGATGAGTTCCAAAATGGCAAGCATGGAATTCTGTACCTCGTTCACGTCGTTCGAGATTCTTGCAATCGTGTCGCCTTTGCGTTTTTCTGAAAAGAATGCAATCGGGAGACGCAAAATTTTGTCGTACATCGACGTGCGCAAATCGCGCAATACGCCGTTTTTTAAGTACGTGATGAAGAACATGGCGAGGTAATCGCACAAGTTTTTCAATAGGAAAATCGAGATTATTCCCGCAACCAAAATGGCGAGAGTGTCGCCCTGGCCATGGGTTTGGCTGAAATCGGTGAGATAATAGCTAAGTAAATCCGAACTGTATTTCTTGATATCGCCCAAACCTGTGAAAACGGGTTTGACGAACACTTTGTTTTCCTGTTTGAAAAGCACGTCGAGCATCGGCATAAGCGCCACGAAAGACAGCGTGCTGAACAACGCGTACAAAATGTTGAAAAATATATTCAGAAACGCGTATTTTTTGTACGGCTTCGCAAAAGGAATAATCTTTTTTAAACTGCTCATTAATTGATTTTAAGGTCGCGGACGATGTCCTTGATTTTAGCGTCGAGTTGTTTCTCGGCTTCGGGAATATCCTCGACTGAATCGATCGCAGCGTTCACGCTTACGTAAAATTTGATTTTAGGTTCGGTTCCGCTTGGTCGTGCGGCGATTTTGGCGCCGTCTTCGGTATAATAGATCAATACGTCCGATTTTGGGATAGAGATCGCATCTTCTTCACCCGTAACGAGATTTTTCGCCACCGACGATTGGTAATCCTCGACCAAGACAACGCGTTCTCCCGCGATTTCCTTAATTGGATTTTCGCGCTGGTCGATCATCATCTGTTTGATCTCGTGCGCGCCTTCGATTCCTTTTTTGGTCAGCGAGACGAGATATTCTTTATAAAATCCGTAGTCGACATACAATTGCTGAAGTTCTTTATAAACCGAACTTCCTTTTGCTTTGGCCTGGGCCGCGACTTCGCAAATCAATAACGTCGCACCTACCGCATCCTTGTCGCGCACTTTGTCGCCTACCATGAATCCGAAACTTTCCTCGCCTCCGCCAATGAATTCCTGGTTCGGGAAATCCTTGATGAACTTCGCGATCCATTTGAATCCCGTCAAACCGACTTTACATTCGACGCCGTAAGCCGACGCCAATTCCATTATCATCGGCGTGGAAACGATCGTCGAACCCACGAATTGTTTTCCGTTGAGTTTTCCGGCTTTGCGCCATTGTTCCAAAAGGAAATGCGTCATCAAAACCATTGTCTGGTTTCCGTTGAGCAATACGAGTTTGTTGTTGTTGTCGCGCACCGCAACGCCCAAACGATCGGCGTCGGGATCGGTCCCGATTACGATATCGGCTCCAAGTTTTTCGGCCAATGAAACCGCCATGGACAGCGCTTCGGGTTCCTCGGGATTCGGCGATTTTACGGTCGGGAAATCCCCGTTCGGTTCGGCCTGTTCGGGAACGATGTGCACGTTTTTGTAACCCGCTTTTTCCAACGTCGCAGGAATCGATTTTATCGATGTGCCGTGCAACGACGTATACACGATGCTCAAACCGTCTTTCGCCGATTGTGGCGTGTCGAAACTCGCGTTCTCGACCGTCGATTTCACGAACGCGTCGTCGACTTCCTTGTCGATATACGTGATGAGTTTGTCGTTCGCCGTGAATTTTATCTTGTCGTACGAAAGGCTTTCGATCAATTCGACGATTTCCTTGTCCTGGGGCGGAACGAGCTGTCCGCCGTCTTCCCAATATACTTTGTAACCGTTGTATTCGGGCGGGTTGTGTGATGCCGTGAGCACGATTCCGCATTGGCATTTCAGGTATTTCAATGCGAACGACAATTCGGGCGTCGGGCGCAGATCTGAAAATAAATAAACCTGGATGCCATTCGCCGAGAACACGTCGGCCACGACTTTCGCAAGCGTGTTCGAATTGTGTCGGCAATCATAGGCTATCACGACTTTTATGTCTTTGTTGGGGAACGATTTGTGCAGGTAATCGCTCAAACCCTGGGTGTTTTTCCCGAGCGTATATTGGTTGATGCGATTGGTTCCGACACCCATGACGCCGCGCATTCCGCCCGTTCCGAATTCGAGGTTCTTGTAGAAACTTTCCTCGAGTTCTTTAGGGTTCGACGTCATCATTTCTTCGATTTTTTCGCGGGTTTCGCGGTCAAAATCGGGCGTTAACCATTCGTTTACGCGGTCGAGTATCGGTTGTTCAATTTGCATTGTTGTTGTTTTTTAGGAGCTTATTCCCGCTGCTATTCCAAAGTTTCCGCCGTAAAAATGGTTTTTGCATTTCGTGCGCGTGGCTTCCTTTGGTCGCCCGCGCACTTCGGCAAAATCGCATTTTTACATCGAAAAGCTTTTCCCTTGCATCGGGGCTAGGCTGTAGATTTCAAAGAATAAATATCTTTAAAAATTGCGTCTCGGTCTGTTAATTCACTTATAAATTCAAGGGTCAGACCAAATTATTTTCAAACTCGAACCTATTACAGTTCAACACAAACATCGTGCATTCATGGCTAAAAAATCAATATTCGGCCACGAATGCACGAATCTGAATTCTATGGCAATACGGCAGGTTCGAACTACAGATTAACGCGATCCGAGACTTTATATCGGTCGTTGTTGTTTCGCGCGCGCAAAATGATTTCGCCCAAAAATCCCGCGAGGAACAATTGGGTCCCGATCACCATCGTGGCGAGTGAAATATAAAACCACGGGTTTTGGGTCACAAGAATCGTAGGCTGTCCGTCGTACAAACGCACGAGCTTTGCGATTCCGATGTAGCCCGCGGCCAAGAATCCGATCACGAACATGATCGAACCGAGCGCCCCGAACAAGTGCATCGGCTGTTTCCCGAACCTCGAAAGGAACCAGATCGTGATCAAGTCGAGAAATCCATTAATGAATCGGTTCATCCCGAATTTGGTTTCTCCGTATTTTCGCGCCTGATGTTTCACGACTTTTTCACCGATTTTCTTGAAGCCGGCGTTCTTCGCCAAAACGGGAATATATCGGTGCATTTCGCCCGAGACTTCGACGTTTTTCACGACCTTGTTTTGGTAGGCTTTCAGTCCGCAGTTGAAATCGTGCAAATGGACGCCGCTTGTCATTCGGGCCGCCCAGTTGAACAATTTCGACGGCAAATTCTTCATCACTACGTTGTCGTACCGCTTCTTTTTCCAGCCTGAGACGAGATCGAAATGATCGTTGGTGATCATGTGAAAAAGTTCAGGGATTTCGTCGGGATTGTCCTGAAGGTCGGCATCCATCGTAATCACGACGTCGCCTTTGGCCGCGGCGAATCCGGCGTGCAACGCTTGCGACTTCCCGAAATTCTTCATGAATCGGATGCCTTTTACATTCGGGTTCTCGTGTGAAAGCGTGTCGATGATCTGCCACGAATTGTCGGTGCTGCCGTCGTCTATGAAAAGAACCTCATACGTATATGCGTTTTTTTCCATGACCGAAACGATCCAGTTGTGGAGTTCGTGCAACGATTCTTCCTCGTTAAGCAGCGGGATAACTATGGATAAATTCATTTATTCTTTATAGGTAGGGCGGCTTTTGAAGATCAGGGCCAAGATAAGTCCCAGCACGCAGCTGATGGCGATCGCGACGACGGCATTCGTGAAAAGCGTTCCGATCGAGAACTGGTCCTCTTTTTGCAATTTTTCGACCGCTTCGTTTATCGATGCCGCCGGGGCGTCGAAACCTTCCATGATGCTCACGGTCGCCTTGATTGATTGTTCCTTGACAATTTCTTTCGCTCCGGGATCCACAAAATTATACAATACTACATTATATAATGTTCCGATAAGGATCGCCAAAACCGCAGCGATGAAAAAAGTAGTGAAAGCTTGTTTGAACGAGAACACGCCACCCATTTCTTTTTTTGTTTTTGAGAGCATCACGCAGTACAGCGCGATTGAGATGACCAGACCTAAAACGCTGAGCCACCAAGCTGTGTAAAGTTGTAGTGCGTAGACGATCGTCGCGCTCAGGATGCCGACTACACCGATGATGATTCCGTAAGTCGTTCCGTTTTTCTTGATTGCTGATTCCATGTTTTGTAGTTGTTTATTTTGGTTAACAAATATAGCAATTCCACTTTAATGATAATTGGTAGATTTTAATAGTAGTGGTTTTGGAACATCTGCTAAAAATTAGGTAAAAAGCCGCTTTCAAATTGGCATTTCGCGCGCTGTGGGTTATCTTTAGAAAAATCCGCTTATGTTCGATAATTTATTTAAGGTTGAAGAATACACGTCGCTTTTGTTTTTCACGGGCTGCATCGCGCTGCTTGCGGCGGTCGTTCCCGTGATTTGCAGGCGGAAACACATTTCGGCGCCGGTCGTTTATCTGCTTGTTGGTTTTGTGGTTTTCTTTTTCTTCTCGGATTTGGAAATCGACCTCGACGATCATTTGAAAACCGTCGAACACATCACCGAATTCGTGATTTTCGTAGCGCTCGCGAACGCCGGAATCCGCATCACGGAACCGTTTAAGTGGAGAACCTGGAAAAACGCGTTTTGGCTTTTGGCCGTTACGATGCCGATCACGATAATCGGGGCCGCATTCATAGGGCATTGGTTCTTGGGATTCGGTCCTGCGACTGCGGTGTTGTTCGGAGGTTTGATTGCACCGACCGATCCCGTTCTCGCGTCGGAACTTCAAACATCCGAACCCGGAGCGCCCGACAAATCGCAAATAAAACTCGGCCTTACCGCTGAAGCCGGCATCAACGACGGCATCGCGTTCCCGTTCATCTGGCTCGGCATCTACATTGCGACAAAAGGCGAAAATTACGGCGATTGGCTCGTGCCTTGGTTCTTGTTCGAGTTCGTGTACAAGATCGCGGCCGGCGTGATCGTAGGTTTGATAACGGGTTATTTGTTGTATCGCGCGATTTTTTTAGTGAGTAGAAACGTCGAAACCGTCGGTGCGATCAGCCGTGGGATTTTGTCGCTGGCGTTGCTTTTGTTGCCGTATGCGCTCGCCGAGATGGTTTCAGGGTACGGATTTTTGGCGGTGTTTTTCTCGGCTTGCATCTTCAGCAATTCGAAGCGGAATTTGGAGCACGCTTCGAGTTTGCACGACTTCAATGAAGAGTTGGAGAGTTTCGTGGTCGCGCTGATTTTCATCGTTTCGGGATTTTTCATCGCGATCAATTATGAGAATATTTTGGATTTTCACGTGTTGCTCACGGCGCTCGCCATGGTTTTGGTCGTGCGTCCGATTGCGGGTTACATCGGTTTGCTCGGCCGAAAAATAAATCCGTTCCAACGGTTCGTGTTGTCGTTTTACGGGTTGCGCGGCATCGGATCCATTTATTATCTTGCGTTCGCTTTGGGCGCGGCGGCGTTTGCTGATCGGACGAAGTTGATTTCGGTTACGACTGCCACGATTTTACTAAGCGTGATCGTCCACGGACTCAGTGCTCGGACAATCAAGAAATACATTAGGAAATACGACTGGCAGGCGTCGGAGCAAAAAAATACTGAAACCGTTTTGTAATCTTAAAAAAAGACTTACATTTGCGCACTCAAATAAAAACAGTAAAAATCAAAAGCTGTTGCGAGTTCATACCTTTCCGGAGGGAAAGCTTCAGAAGGAACAGCGGCTCAATAAAAAAGATACACCATGAAAAAAGGAGTTCACCCAGAGAATTACAGACTAGTCGCTTTCAAGGACATGTCTAACGACGAGGTTTTCTTGACCAAGTCAACTGCAGATACGAAAGAAACCATTACTCACGAAGGTGTTGAATATCCTGTAGTGAAAATGGAGATCTCTAGAACATCTCACCCTTTTTACACTGGTAAATCGAAACTTATCGACACGGCAGGTCGTATCGACAAGTTCAAAAACAAATACGCGAAACACGTCAAGTAATCGCAATGGTGTTCAAATTACGAAGAGCTCTCTGGAAACAGGGGGCTTTTTTGTTTCAATATTATTTAAAGATTGAAAAATTTAAAGATTTAAAGATTTTGGTATGACGTAGACGTTATAAAATAATCAGGAGGAATCGAGTTATACGTACGTCTAAATTTTTAATGCTAAATTAGCACGTGGTTTGAAGATCCGTGTAATCTTTAAATCTTTAAATTTTTCAATCCTTTAATTATCATGAACTATATTTTATTCGACGGCTCCGTCCGAAACGCGCTTCTCCCGTTTACATTCACCCGTCCTGTCGCCGATATCAGGATCGGGATCTTGACGATTCGCGAGAAATGGGAAAAATACCTTGGGAATACGACGACGACGCTCACCGAGGAATATTTGTCGGAGAAATTCCCGATGGTCGAAATGGAAGAAAACGTGATGATCTACAGTTCGTATCTCCCGACCGAGGAATTGGCCGAAATGGTCAAAAGCCTCGAACCGAACCAAGCCATTTCGAAGAATGACGAGATCATCGCTTTTTACACTCAGGATACGCAGGAAGAAGTCGATTTCGATTCATATGAAATCATTGAGTTCACGGGCGATTGCCTGACAGTCGCGAATCCATGGGATATTTTTGCCAAGAACGACGCGGCGTTGCGCGAGGATTTCGAATTATTGACTGAAGATCGAAAGTCGCAACCGATTCCGTCGAGCGTAAATGTAATCTCGGCTGAAAATATATTCATCGAGGAAGGAGCGAAGCTTGAATTCGTGACATTGAACGCTTCGTCGGGACCGATCTACATCGGCAAGAATTCCGAGATAATGGAAAACTCAGTCATTCGCGGGCCGTTTGCGCTTTGCGAAGGCGGACAGGTCAAACTCGCGACAAAAGTCTATGGAGCGACGACTGTCGGACCTCATTCGAGAATCGGGGGCGAAGTTTCCAATTCGGTGCTTTTCGGATATTCGAACAAAGGCCACGACGGTTTCCTGGGAAATTCGGTACTTGGCGAATGGTGTAATCTGGGCGCCGACACGAACAATTCCAATCTAAAAAACAATTATGAGGAAGTAAAACTCTGGAGTTATGAGAAAGGCGGTTTCGCTAAAACCGGATTGCAGTTTTGCGGCTTAATGATGGGCGACCACAGCAAATGCGGCATCAACACGATGTTCAATACCGGAACGGTCGTGGGCGTGAGCGCGAATATTTTCGGAGCCGGTTTCCCACGTAATTTCGTGCCGAGTTTCAGCTGGGGCGGCGCGTCGGGATTCACGACCTATATGACGAACAAAGCCTTTGAGACCGCGAGAATCGTGATGTCGCGCAGAAACGTCGAATTTGATGAACAGGAAGCGAAAATCCTCGAACATATTTTTGAGGAGACGAAACAGTATAGGAAAGAATAAAAAAAAGCCACGTGATCAGCGTGGCTTTTTCTTTAATTCAACTGTGGTTTCCTGACGTCGGTGTCGACCCTGATTGATTTTTCATCTCGCTCGATCGGCCTGAGCTCTCGGTTCATCGGTTTGAAACGCATCTCCGAATATTTCGACAGGTGGCCACCTCGTTCCTCATCGGCGCGAACTCCTACGACCTGATACGTGAACGCTACTGAAGATGTACCGTTTTGAAGTTCTTTTACCTCAAATCCTGAAGACGTCTTGTTGAACACGTAAACACCTTTGCAGTCGCCCTCAAGCTGTACGAATACCTTTAACGGATGTGTTTCGTCCACGCGTATGTTTTTCGCCAATATCGGGTCGATCGTGATTTTCGCGTATCCGTTCACCAACGTTCCCGTTCCGTAATCCTGAAACAATGCCTCGGGCGCTTCGGGTGCGACCATGATGCGGTCTTTCTCGTTCGTATCGCGCACGATCGTGGAAACCACGCCGAATCCGAAGATTTTATACGTTACGTTGTCTATGATCGAGCCGACTGCGGCGATTGCTGGAAAACCTCCATTCGACACGTAAAACAAACCGGGCATTTTATCTAAAATATTGGCATTGTCAGCATTGGCGCGCGCTTCGATACCGATGTTTTGTCCGCCGGCTTCGATACCTTTTCCGCTATTCACCGTCGCGACCGTCGCTCCCAGCGAAAACCAACCGAGGTTAGGTTGGATCAGATTCGCAAATGCCTGGACACCGACATTCACGCTTCCACCGTAAGCTGACGACAACGAGCCTACATTCGTTGCGCCGTTCACACTGAAATTCGCATTGCCGTAGTTGAGTGCTGCCGTGCCGGTTACCGCCAGGTAGCTGCCATATCGCGCTCCCGCAGAACCGTTGACCGTGCAGTATAATCCGTAAGCGGTTCCAGCGTATGTCGTTGCATTCGTAGTTGCATAAAGACTCATGTAATTACCTTGGAGAAACCCGCCGTAACCGTAACCTGGATTGTTTTGGGCGCGTCCGAAAACACCCACTCCGTCTGCATTACCGATGAAGGTATTTTCTCCGTAGATGGTTGTTCCTCCCGGTATGAGCGTGGCGGCATGAAATCTGGCTGTTGGTGATGCGGTTCCGACGCCCGTAAATCCGTTTGTTTGTTTTACCCGGAGTCTTTCGATGTTGTTCGTGCCGATTACAAAATCATTTGCGTCGGTTGTGCCGGCCCAATTTTCAGCGGCTCCGATGGTTGAGGTTCCGTAGGTTACAGGAACAACCGGATCGTTTAACGCGGCATTTCCATTCGTATGCCATTCGTTGCTGCTGAACATTCCCGAATTCGATGTCACGACCCAGCGCGCCAGTGTCGCATTATATAACAAGTTTACCGACGAATTGTTCACACTTGTAGAAACGAGGTTTGCACCCGTTCCCGTGAGGATCCCATTTGCAACGTTGTTATTGATGATCGTCATTGAGCGTCCGGTCGCATTGATAAGCGTAAGCATTTGCCCGTTGTCGCCGTTCGCGATCGAATTTATCGAAAATGCAGCGGCGGCACCCGTTAATCGGTAATGGCTGAACTCGCCTGTGAGCGTCAATGCGTTAGCTCCTGAAATTACAGCGATTGCCGCGCCCTCGCGCAAAGACAAATCGCCATTGACATCAAGTTTGGAATTGGCCGTATATGTGTTTACGCCGACGTTTCCGGTATTGGCGATTGAGACCGCCGAGTTTCCGAAAAAGTTCGCTCCCAAAAGCAATTTTCCCGAATTGAAGTTCTTTACCGCCATATCGCCATCGATCGCGTCGGTAAAAAACGTTCCGGTCGTCGCCGCTCCGATTTGGGCGTATTCAGTTGCGCGACCCAATGTCAAATATGTGTATTGTGTATTGGTTCCGCTGAGGATTTGCAGGCCGATCGTATTGCCGGGCGATAGGATGTCGAGTCGTGTCGCGGGATTTGCGCGTCCGATTCCGACGAAACCATTGGTTTGCCTTATTCGCATTCGCTCGATGTTGTTCGTGCCGAAAACCAGGTCGTTGGCGTCGGTCGTGCCCAAGAAGTTTTCGGCTGCGCCTATCGTAGTCGTTCCGTAAGTTACGGGAATGACCGGCGTCGCGATTCCTGAATTTCCTGAAAGATCCCAGTTGCGCGCGCCAAACGTTACCCACTGCGTACCGCTCCAATAATAATATCCGGGCGTAACACCATTGGTTCCGGTGACGGTAGCCGTATTGTATACTAAAGTAGAAATCGCCAAAGCGCCTCCTTGCGGATTGATGATCGGGGCTTCGACATTGTTTGCCGTGAGCGCCACTCGAGGCACCAGAAACCCGTTTGTCGTCGAATTTACGTCGAGCATCGCATTAGGGGTTGTGGTATTTACACCGACCTGGCCAAAAAATGCAGTCGAGGTCAGCAAGAGAACGAATAGAGTAAAGTTCCGCATAGCTGAAATATTTAAAGGTTGTTGTCCTTTAAATGTAAAAATCGCATAACGGATGACCAAATAAAATCGTCTAACTACTTAGAAATAAGTCATTTTGCAGGAATTTAGCTTATAAATCGTAACTGAAATTCGAATCGAAAAAGCATCAAATTCATTAAGAGTGTGATTTTTAATGGACGTAATGCTTTTGCAGATCCCAGAAACGGCTACGTCATTTCTGTTTTGCTTTGATGAACTTCCCGTCCTGAGTGAAATTCAAGTCGGTGTTGTTCGATATGTCGACGTCGATGTCCTTGTGGCCAATGTCGATATGCGTGATTTTTTGCTGCGGGTATTTCGCTTTCACATAGTCGACGATCGCGGGAAGAATGTAACCCGTCGGAATCGCGTTGTCGTTTCCGTCTATCTCGCGCCATTGGCCGGAGTTCGTGAATTCGATCTCGATTCCGTTCGCGAGTTCGACCTCGTACCCTTTCTCACCGATCTGGCTTTCTTTTTTCACCTTCTCGACTTTGGCGTCCTTAAAGTATTTTTCGAGGAAATTTTGTGCTTCTTTAGGCAGGTCGGTGACTTTCATTTTGCTGTCCTGGGCTTGTGTGAATGTCGCGCCCAACAAAAATATCAGGCTGAGGATCGTAGTTCTCATGGTCGTGTGTTTTAAAGTTCACCCTAATTTACGACTGCAAAAAATGAAATCCCAAGCCTTTAATACTGCGTTAAGAAGGTTTATTGAAGTAATTGTCCCTTGGCGTCGAATGCGAGCGCGATATCGCCGTTGAGGTTCACCTCGATACTATTCGCGCTTTTTTCTATGGACGTGATACGTTTGCGCGGAAAATTTGCCTGGATGTATTCTGCGACGTTTTCCGGAAGCATTGCCTTCGGAAGAGATGCTCCGTCTCCATCGACTTCACGCCAATCGCCATTTTCAGCAAATTTGATCGCCGTTCCCTGAGCGAGTCGGACCTCGTACGGAGCGGTCGATGCGTCTTTTTTGCGGCAACTTGCCACGGGACGGTTTTTATAGTGTTTGGAAAGGAAAATTTTGGCGGGTTGCGGCAATTCGGCCACTGAAATTTTAGACGATTGGGCGGTACAGAAGAAGCCGCCTGAAAGTAGGAGAGCGAAAAGGATAATGTTTTTCATAGCGTTTTTTTTTTGTGCAAAGTGCTGGATGGAAGTGCAAAGTGCAGCGTGCGAAGTTCAAAGTTAGGTGTTTGGGGGAACGGGGACGTTGTAGGATTTTGAAGATTTATTTCATTATTTGTGAAGGACTGGCTAAAGTCGAAAGTCGAAAGTCGAAAGTCTAAAGCTATTTAAGTTTGCCGTTCAGGTCGAAGGAAAGTTTCGCGCCATTTACGAGCGTGACATCTATAGACTTAGCGGTTTTGGTAGCTTTCAACAACCGATGTCCGGGTTGGGCTTTCCTGATTTGGTCGATGACGGCGGGTCCGAGAAATGTCGGTTGGATGGAATGTACTTTTCCGTCGATTTCGGTCCAGTCGCCAGATTCGGTGAGGTCGATCTCAGTGTCGTCGGCGAGAACAGCCTTGTACCGGATGTTGTCGCCCTCAGTAAACTGCATGCATTGGCGCAATGCGACGCTCGAGAAGTTAGTCTCTATGAACGTAAGCGCCTTTTCAGGAAGTTGCGACGGTTGGATCTTCTTTTTTTGGGCTTGCAGCGAACAGGCGCACAGCAACAAAAGCAAACATATTTTTCTCATATTCGGGAAACGGAATTCGTAGAAGGTAATAACTTTGTAAATCCGGATTAATTGTATTTTGACCGCAGAATTTTTTCTCAATGTATACAAAATTTTCCAGACTCATACCGTTGTTTTTCACACTTTTGCTTTTGGCGTCGGCGATTGCGTGTTCCAATGAGGATGACAGGAATGCGGCCGACGAAATTGATGCTTTCGAAGTGCTCGACGTCTCGAAGATCGATGTACGAAATTCACATCAACGCTTTCAGCTCCGCGCACGATTTGAACGGCATCACTGCCGTCTGGATTACCTGAAGAATTTGGACGTAAATATGATTTGAATCATGCCGATTTATCTGACGGGAATCGAGAATTCGTTCGGTTCGCCTTATTGCATCCGAAATTACAATTTGGTTGAAATACCGTCGACGGATCTGATCGCGTTCGAAAAAATTGCCGCCGATGAACGCGTTTTAATCGTTGTAAATCCAAGCATTGCGACGCGAACTTTGCCGCTTCCTCCAACTTCTCAAGATTCATGGTTCGATGTGATGACGCAACAGCAAACGAATGTTTCCGCTTCACTTTCGTTGGGTGCTTGCGATTTCAAGGTTTTGAGACGCGAACTCGACTGATTCCCAACCGATTGATTTTTGGGAATTGCGTTGGCGTCGTTTGAAATTTTAGCGTAAATTTGCACACCCTTTTCGGGACGCGGAATTTCAAGTTTATCGGGAACCCGCGTTAGGTCTTGAGCGGTTACCCTTTTAGCGGCGCGATAGCCAGCCGATAAAAGGTAAAAGCGGAAGACCGGCCGTAGGCAACGCCCAAATACAAAATGGAAAAGAAAAAAGTCGCATTTTACACACTTGGCTGCAAGCTCAATTTCAGTGAGACTTCGACGATCGCGCGCAGTTTTCAGGACGAAGGTTTTGATCGCGTGGACTTCGAGGAGGTCGCGGATATTTACGTGATCAACACGTGTTCGGTTACTGAAAATGCCGACAAGCAGTTCAAGCAGGTCGTGAAAAAGGCGATGAAACTCAACGACAAGGCGTTCGTCGCGGCCGTTGGTTGCTATGCGCAGTTGAAGCCTGAGGAATTGGCATCGGTTGACGGCGTCGATCTTGTTCTGGGTGCGACCGAAAAGTTTAAAATCACCGATTATATAAACGATTTGAGTAAGAACGACTTTGGCGAAGTGCATTCGTGCGAAATCGTCGAAGCTGATTTTTACGTGGGAAGTTATTCGATAGGCGATAGGACCAGGGCGTTTTTGAAGGTTCAGGACGGTTGCGATTATAAATGTACGTATTGTACGATTCCGCTCGCTCGTGGGATTTCTCGTTCGGACACTATGGAAAATGTGTTGCGCAATGCGAAGGAGATTTCAGCCCAGAACATTCGCGAGATCGTTTTGACGGGCGTGAATATCGGCGATTATGGGAAAGGTGAGTTCGGAAATAAGAAACACGAGCACACTTTTTACGAATTAGTGCAGAATTTGGATAAGGTCGAAGGAATCGAGCGCTTGCGGATTTCATCGATCGAGCCGAATTTATTGAGGAACGAGACGATTGATTTCGTGTCGAAAAGCCGGACGTTCGTGCCTCACTTCCACATTCCGTTGCAATCGGGAAGCAATGATATTTTGAAGAAGATGAAGCGCAGGTATATGCGTGAATTGTATTCGGAACGCGTCGCTAAGATTCGCGAGGTGATGCCGCACGCTTGTGTCGGGGTTGATGTTATCGTTGGATTTCCTGGTGAAACCGATGAGCATTTCCTTGAAACGTATCACTTTTTGAACGATTTGGATATTTCGTATTTGCATGTGTTTACATATTCGGAGCGCGACAATACGGAAGCTGCCGAGTTTGACGGCGTCGTTCCGGCCAATGTTCGCGCGAAACGGTCTAAGATGTTACGCGGATTGTCGGTTAAGAAACGCCGTGCTTTTTATGAGAGTCAATTGAACTCGACGCGCACGGTTTTGTTCGAGGCCGAAAACAAGGAAGGTTATATTCACGGTTTTACGGAGAATTACGTGAAGGTGAAAACGCCTTGGAATCCGGAGTTGGTGAACACTTTGCATGAGGTTACGTTGACGAGGATTGACGATGATGGGATCGTGAGGATGGAATTTGTGGATGTTTTGGTTTAGGATTTTCGACAAATTCAAAGTTCGGAGATTGCAACGCTGGTAACGGATATGTTTTTTTCGTCACCTTAAAATTACCACCACCACCCGCCCGAAAGTTAGTGCGATTCGCGATTCTTCGAATACACGAAAACTGCATCAATTCCTAAATTATCCGAAGCTTTTTCACACCCACGCAAAACCCTCAAACGCAAATTCAATCCTATTCCCAACGTTTAATTCAATCTCATCAGCTAAAAAACGCACATCATAAATCCATCGTAGCTTATCCATAACCTATCTATCAAACAAGTTTTCCATAACTATTACAATATTCCTTTCCCTCTTTCGGGTGCGTGAATTTCAACGCCGACCAAACGGAATCGATACCTATCGACTTGCTTTCGACCAATCCATATCCATATCCGATCTTGATAACAATTTTGATATTCAAATCGGTGTTCTCTTGTCCCGACTTTGGCCAAGAAACCCACAACATTCCCGTCGGCTTGAGATGCTTTTTGAGAGTTTGAAATTCTTCGTGAAACTTTTGTTGCGTCACGACAAAAAAATGGATGTAATCGAATTCACCCGTTAATTTATCATGGATGTCAACATCAGGTATGTCCGCCGTTTTCAAAAATTTTTCAGGCGCGTTTACGAGAAAAGTTCGCATGCCTTGATTGATCCCGAGTTTTTGTGAAACCGATTTCTCCATTTTTCCAGTTCAGAATTTTGCTGAGAGTCAAGCGAGTGAAATTCCCAATCAGTTCACGAAATAAAAACGCTACATCTCGCGCAACGAAATCCTAATATTTCGAGTGAAACCTCACCTTCGTAATCCGATACACATTCACGCCGTACAACTCCACGAACTCATATACATGACGGCCGGGATGTTTGAAGTCGACCAACCGTTCGGCTGAAATCTCATAGTACATTTTCTCACCCTCCATCATGAGTCGCGCGCCGCTGTTGCGATAGGCCGATCGGATCAACGTAAATTCAGATAAGTTCCAGGTCGTGAGGTTCGCGTCGAATGTATCGCCGTGCGAATAAAGCCCTTCAGTGATTTCAGTCAGATCGCCGTAGTATTTTTGAATGCCTTCGAAAAATTCGACAACCTTTTCACGGAGTTCGTTTGATATCATTTTCTAAACGTAAGATTTTTTTCCATAAATAAAAAACCGCTTTCAGTTGAAAACGGTCAATTCATTGATTTTATTACGTGGCATGTCACCAGGTGTAGCCTTAAATTTTTATCCCCGGCGGCAACAAATCCTTGTACTTCGGATTCTTCCTAAAGAAAGCCGCAATTTTGGGAAACGTCGGTACGACCTTGAATTTCTTCTCATACGCCGTCGCGAGAATCTCGTCGAGCAGTTCGTTGATGAAATCCTCGTTGGCGAAACCTTCGGGCGTCACGATACGCGTGAGGAAAATCTTGCGTTCCTGATACGAATATTCCACGGTGATGAGCTTGCCGTCGGCAGTCGCTTCGAATTGTCTTTGAAAAGTATTGTCCTTGATCTCCATAATCGTCAATTTGTCATTGGCACTTCTACGATGAGTAATTTTGCGGCGTCTTTCACCTTAATATTGAATTCGCCGAATGCGGTTATCCCGATCGCATCGCGCATTCCGAGCGATTCGTCGGCGATCTCGATGCTGCCTTCAAGTACGAAAACGTACGCGCCTTGGTTTTTCGCGTGGCTTTCATACGAAATTGTTTTGCCCGAATCGAAAATCCCCAGATTGAACCACGTCTGTTGATAGACCCAAAGCGCATTCCCGTCGTTTTTGTCCGACGGAGAAACTACGTTCACAAACGAATTTCGGCTGTTCTCCAAATCGAATGACTTTTGATCGTAACGCGGTTCCACATTTTGCTTTTCCGGGAATACCCAAAGTTGTAGCGTCTTGGCACGCTGGGTTGCGCTCGCGTTCATCTCGGAATGTAGAATCCCCGTGCCCGCGCTCATCACCTGGACTTCCCCGAACCCGATCACGCCCTCGTTGCCCATGCTGTCGCGGTGCTTCAAACCACCTTCGAGCGGAATCGTGATGATTTCCATATTGTCGTGCGGATGCGTCCCGAAACCAGCTCCGGCAGCGATCGTATCGTCGTTCAACACGCGCAACATCCCGAACTGTATATTCTTCGGGTTGAAGTAATTTGCGAACGAAAACGAAAAGTTGGCTTGTAGCCAGCCATGATCGGCTTTACCGCGTTTGTCGGCCGGAAATAATTCTGTAATCATAATTTAGTGATAAAATAATCGGGCGCTTTAGGGCAATGCGCCAAAAAAAGTACTTTTATACAAATTTCGACATTTAATTCCGTTCAGCTGTTAGGAATTCGTTAAAACAATTATGAGGAAAATTCCCGTTTATTTTATGCCCGGACTCGCCGCCAGTCCTGAGATTTTTGAAAATATCGAACTGCCCGAGGACGAGTTCGAAATCCATTTGCTCGAATGGACGTTGCCATTGCCCGGAGAAAAGCTCACCGATTACGCCGAACGCATGTCGAAAATGATAACCGAGGAAAATCCCGTGATCATCGGCGTTTCGTTCGGAGGCGTGCTCGTGCAGGAAATGGCGCAGTTCGTGAAGCCTTTCCGAACCATCATCATATCAAGCGTAAAGTGCAATTCCGAATTTCCACTTCGGATGAAAATGGCCAAATACACCAAACTCTACAAGATTTTCCCGACCGGAATGGTGCAGGATTTGGAGCGTTTCCAAAAGCTGCCATTCGGTGGAAAACTGCGACAACGCTTCAAATTATACGAGAAGTTCCTCGCGATGCGCGACAAGATTTACCTCGATTGGGCGCTTGAGCAGATCATAATCTGGGATAGGAAAACCCCCGATCCGAATGTCATACACATACACGGCGAGATCGACGACGTTTTCCCGCCAAAGCACATCCTGAGCGGCTTCATTCCCGTCAAAGGCGGCACGCACATAATGATCCTCAACAAATTCAAATGGATCAACGAAAACCTTCCCAAAATAATCCGCGACGGAAAACTTTAAACCCGTTTTTTGTAGCTTTACCACAAACGAAAATTCCCTGCCATGAAAACTTTCCAAAAAATCAGCCTGATCGCCGTCATCGCATTAGCGAGCAGTTTCCTAATTTACGGCGTTTCCACCGACACCAAAAAAGAAATCCTAAAAGAAGGAACGGCCATGTATTTCCCGACCCAGGTCGATTTTGCTGGCGAACCGACTCCTTTGAACATATCCGACGTGCGCGAACGATTCGATCGCGAATTGCTCGTCAACGCGAATCTCGATGCGACGACATTACTCATCTTGAAAAGAGCGAACCGAGCGTTTCCCATAATCGAACCGATCCTTGCCAAAAACGGCGTTCCCGACGATTTTAAATATTTGGCCGTAATCGAAAGCGGTCTCGTAAATGCGGTTTCTCCAGCCGGCGCGAGAGGCGTTTGGCAATTCATGCCTGAAACGGCGAAGGAAAAGGGAATGGAAGTCAATGAAACCGTCGACGAACGTTATCACCTCGAAAAATCGACCGAAGCGGCCTGCAGGTATTTACTCGACGCGAAGGCCAAATTCGGGAACTGGACATTGGCCGCGGCCTCGTACAACGGCGGAATGGGCGGCGTGAACAAACAGATCACGTTCCAAAAAGTTTCGAATTACTACGATTTGCTGTTAACCGACGAAACGGCGCGTTACGTGTTCCGAATCCTTGCGCTCAAAGAAATCATGAAAAATCCAGCGTTGTACGGATTTACGATCGCGCCCGAGGAAATGTATCCATTGCTCCCGACTCGCAAGATCGACGTTGATTCAAGCATCGTTGATTTGGCGACATTCGCACAAAGCCAAGGCATAAACTACAAGATTTTAAAAATCCACAATCCGTGGTTGCGCGACCGAAAATTGCCGAACGCCGCACGAAAAAAATACACCCTGGAAATCCCGACTAGCGGTTATTGATTACATGGAAAATTTTTGGGTTCTCATATTGATCGGTTTCCTGATCGGAACCATCGGCACGCTGATCGGCGCAGGCGGCGGTTTCTTGCTCGTGCCGTTGTTGCTGATGTTTCATCCCGAATTCGATCCGGGAACGGTCACGGCGATCTCGATGGCGATCGTGGCGGCGAATTCCATATCGGGAACATCGGCATACATGTACAACAAACGCGTCGATTATAAGGCGGGACTTATTTTCGCGGTCTGCACGATTCCGGGTTCGATCTTGGGCGTGTTGACATCGAAGAATATGGAAAAGGGCACGTTCGACATCGCGTTCGGTGTAATCTTGATCGGACTTGCCACATTTTTATTTATCAAAGGCGGAAAGGCAAAGCCGCAAGACAAGACAATTCTCAATCACAAAGGCTGGACGCACAGTAAAATAACCGACCGCTCGGGCGAAACCCACGAATACAGTTACGATTGGCGCAAAGGAACTTTCCTGAGCGTAATTGTAGGTTATCTTTCCCCGATCCTGGGAATAGGCGGCGGCATCATCCACGTGCCCGCGATGGTCGAATGGCTGCGATTTCCGGTCCATATCGCGACGGCGACTTCTCATTTCATTTTGGCGATCATGGCTTCGGTTACGGTTTTCACGCATTTCCTCGACGGAAGTTACGCGTCGCCCCAAGTGCAGCATTTGGTGCTTTGGTTGATCATCGGCGTTATTCCCGGTGCGCAACTGGGCGCGAAATTGTCGCATAAAATAAAGGGAAAAGCGATCATACGGTCATTGGCCGTCTGTCTTGCTTTGGTCGCGGTGCGCATCCTGTTTGGAAAGTTCGTTTAAAAAAATAAGCGCCTTTCGAGCGCTTTTCATTAATCGGTCGTGGCGGCAAGTTGCGTGGCTTGTTGGTTTTTCTCGAAGAAACTCGAGAGCCTTTCGTTGAAGACCGTATAATTCATTTCCATTGCGGTTTTTGATGGCGTCCGAGGCGGAATCGCGATGCCTCCGCGTTTGATGTCGACGACTTCCAAATCGGAATTCAAAAAGTACGACGTCGGGAAACCTAACGTATGCTTCAAGTTCGCGACCACCGACGCGTCATTCCGGTACGATTCGTTCGCATAACATACTTTTATCTTCGAGCTGAACTGGCGTGCGATTTTTTTCATATCCGACTTCACGTCCCAAAACACGACGATCATCTGGACCTGATCCTTATAGTTGCGCGAAAGCTTGTTCAGCGCCGAAATCTCGCCCTTGTTGATCAAACACCAGGACGAATACGTGATGATGAAAACGGGTTTCTTGATCTTGCTGAGCTTGACTTTCTTGCTGTTCACGCACTTGAACGAATAATCATCGAATTTTGAACCGACAAGATGGTTCTTGACCAATGAATCGAAAAGTTGCTGGCCTTTGGCGATGTCGCCGTTTTCGTACACCTTATCGGATTGCTTGTTGTATTTCTTGATGTTCGACTTCACCGCGTCTGAGAACATGACGGTTTTGTCTTGGCTAATAGCCAATTGCGACATCAATAAGACGGAAAGAAAAGGTAAAATTAATCTCATATTGCCCAACATTACAGATTAATACTCTAACAAATGTATATAAAGTTATCAACAAAAATTGGAAATGCGATTAAATTTTATATAAAGAAACGTTATGATTGTAATCTGACGTAATGATTTGAAATTGAGCGAAATAAAAAACCCGTTTCAATGAAACGGGTTTTTGAAATAATCGATTTTTTTTAGATGCGTTTCAATTGGTCTTTCAGCATCGTGATCTGGTCTTTTAGCATGTTTTGCTTGTCGAGTTTTTTCGCTTCGTTGAGCAGGTTCGTGGCTTCGACCTTGCGGCGTCGGCTCGCTGCGATTCCCGCGAGTTGGAGTTTTACGACCGCCATGTCCATATCCATCGTCAATCCATACTCGACAGCTTTGCGGAAATATTTCTCGGCCTGGTTCATGTTGGTTTGAGCAAGCATGATCCCATTGAGATAATTGAAGTAACCTTTTTGTTTTTGGATCAGGGCCGTCTCAGGATTCTTGATGTGCGACAGCCATTTTTGTGCGCCCGGAAAATCCTGTTTGCGCAATCTAAGGAACGCCAATAAAATGAATTCGTTCCTGAAATAAAGGAAAATCGGGATTAGAGTAAGCAGGATAAGGAAAATTCCGGTACCGGTTTCACCTTCGACAAATTGCCATATCGCCGTAATGAAAATCAATGCTGCGAGGGCGATTTTGATATTTTTATTGAACATGTTATATTTTTTAGCGATGCAAAGATAAGCGTCAATCTATATTTGGCAATATTTAAATCGGGATTGGTCGATTAAATTTCTCGGTATTCTTCAATCCGATGGCAAATTCGTTTCAAATCCATGTATATCATTTTAGCGCATTTTTTGGGCTCGTACAAAGTGCTAATTATTAAATTTGGAAACTTCGATTGCGGATATTCGCAATAACCTCAAATTTCTCCAATATAAAATACCTTTTATGCAAGCAACCCAAAATTCGAAAAAGAACGTCGTGCTCATTGTCTTGGTCGCCTCGTTAGGCTATTTCGTAGATATATATGACCTCGTGATTTTCTCGATCGTGCGTATCAAAAGTTTTCAGGACATCGGCGTGGCCGAGGAAACCATGCGTCTCAACGGCGAATACGTCATCAATATGCAGATGGCGGGACTGCTTATCGGCGGTTTCATTTGGGGCATAATCGGCGATAAATATGGCAGGCTAAAAGTGCTTTTCGGGTCGATCTTGCTGTATTCGTTGGGTAACATCGCCAATGGCTTCGTGACCGACATTAACGCGTATGCCATAATCAGGTTCATCGCCGGAATCGGTCTTGCTGGTGAACTCGGTGCCGGAATCACATTGGTCAGCGAAACCATGCACAAAGACAAACGCGGATACGGAACCATGATCGTGGCCGGCGTCGGAGTCTTGGGAGCCGCAGCCGCCTTTTATGTGGCCGAACATTTCGATTGGCGCAACGCTTATTTCGTAGGTGGTGGAATGGGATTGCTGCTGTTGCTGATGCGCGTCGGAATATTTGAATCGGGTATGTTCCAGGAAGCGTCGGGAAAAGAAGTCGTCAAAGGAAGATTCACGATGATTTTTCAGACCAAAGAACGTCTGCTGCGGTATATTTACTGCCTTTGCATCGGCTTGCCATTGTGGTTCGTCATGGGGATTTTGATCACTCAGGCGCCTGAATTCGGTGTCGCGTTGGGCGCAACCGAGCCGTTGAGCGCCGGAAAGGGAATCATGCTAGCCTACATCGGATTGTCGGTCGGCGAGGTGATCGCAGGTTTCATCGCACAGCTTACCAAATCCCGCCGATTATCGATATTCGTGTTCCATGCAATTTCCATAGTCGTCGTGTTCGTCTACTTGAGCAGCGACGGGATTACGCCGGTCCGTTTCTCGTATCTCGCGTTCTTCATGGGGCTTTCGGTAGGATATTGGGCGTCTTTCGTTACGATGGCGTCGGAACAATTCGGGACCAACCTGCGCGCGACGGTTACGACAACGGCGCCGAATTTCGTCAGAGGCGCATTGATCCCGACGACCTTGTTGTTCGAATTTTTCGTTGGCAGATACAACATAATAACGGCCGCTCATATCGTCATGGTCGTATTGACCGTGATCGCGATATTTTCAGTGTGGCGACTTAAGGAGAGTTTTGGGAAAGATCTTAATTATGTTGAGCGTTAATTGACAATTGACAATTGACAATTGACAATTCGTATCGGTAGCCGGAATATTTGATTATAAATGGACGAATGGAAGTATGTGAACCGATTGTGGAAACCGTTGGTAAAGTTGTAAATTTGAAACCACTGCTTATCGGCAGACAAGCATCCAAATAAACAAATAAACAATTCAACGAATAAACAAAAATGTCCTACTGTACCGCCATCCAAAACATGCCCGAGCCACGCCGCTCGCTACACGCCAATTACCACGACAACCATTACGGTTTTCCGATCCACGACGACGACGAGCTTTTCGGGCGATTGATCATGGAAATCAATCAAGCCGGATTGAGTTGGGAAACGATCTTGAAAAAGGAGGAAAGCTTCCGAGCCGCCTACGACAATTTCAATATCGAGAAAGTCGCGAAATATTCGGAATCTGACCGCGAACGTCTGCTTCAGGACGCAGGCATAATCCGCAACAAATTGAAAGTGAACGCGGCGATCGAAAACGCTAAGACGATTCTCGAACTTCAAAAAGAATTCGGGTCGTTCGAGAAATGGCTCGAAGCGAATCATCCCAAGTCGAAAGAAGAATGGGTAAAACTATTCAAAAAGACGTTTCGCTTCACGGGCGGAGAGATCGTGGGCGAATTCCTCATGAGCATCGGATTCCTGCCCGGAGCGCACGATTCCAACTGTAAAATCAACGATAAAATCGCATCTAGAAAACCGATGTGGCAGCAGTCAAAAAGCAAATAGAAAAAATCTCAAATATTTTTTTCAAAACCACTTGTGAAAAAAGAAACACTTCGTATATTTGCACTCGGTTTTGAAACAACGGTTTCGAACCTTTAAAACGACAGTTATCCAATAAAATATAGTAGCGATGAGCAAAAGAACATTTCAACCATCAAAGAGAAAGAGAAGAAACAAGCACGGTTTCATGGACAGAATGGCATCTGCCAATGGTAGAAAAGTCCTTGCGCGTCGTCGTGCAAAAGGACGTCACAAGTTGACGGTTTCTTCTGAGCCAAGACACAAAAAATAATGTTGGAAACAGCATATATGAAGGCGTTACTTTTATCGGTATCGCCTTTTTTTATACCTTGTCGCGAGGCTTAGACTAATGACAAAAGACTAAAGACGAAGGACAGGAAATACGTTCAAATTATTTAGTGACGATTTCAGGAGCTTATTCCGGCTGCCGCTGCGAGCTTTCTTGAAACCTGCAAATTTTCTGCATTTGCGAAGAGCTTCCGTTGGTCGCTTCCGCAAAAGCGAAAAATAATGCAGTTTTCTGCAAAAGGCTTTCCGCTTGCATCCGGGCTAATACGTCCGGGTTTTACCTCGCGATTAGTCCTTCGTCTTTCGTCATTCATCATTCGTCAAAAAAACAACTAACTACAGAAAGCAACTACATGCCAAAAGATCCCTCAATCAAATCCGTCCTCATCATCGGTTCAGGCCCAATCGTAATCGGGCAGGCTTGTGAATTCGATTATGCGGGCTCGCAATCGGCGCGTTCCATTCGTGAAGAAGGCATCGAAGTCATCCTGATCAATTCCAATCCGGCGACGATCATGACCGATCCGAGTATGGCCGACCACGTTTACCTTTTACCGCTTACGACCAAATCGATCGTGCAGATTCTCAAGGAGCATCCGCAAATCGACGCCGTGCTGCCCACAATGGGCGGACAAACGGCGCTTAACCTTTGTCTCGAAGCCGAGGAAAAAGGAATCTGGCAAGATTTCAACGTGAAACTCATAGGTGTCGACGTGAATGCGATCAACATCACTGAAGACCGCGAGCAGTTCAAACAGCTGCTTGAAAGAATCGGAATTCCCGCGGCTCCCGCAAAAACGGCGACATCGTTCTTGAAAGGAAAGGAAATCGCACAGGAATTCGGGTTTCCTTTGGTAATTCGTCCGTCGTTCACGCTTGGCGGAACGGGCGCGGCTTTCGTCCACAAAAAAGAAGATTTCGACGACTTGCTTACACGCGGTCTTGAAGCGTCACCGATTCATGAAGTCCTGATCGACAAGGCATTGCTTGGATGGAAAGAATACGAATTGGAATTGTTGCGCGACAAGAACGATAACGTCGTGATCATCTGTTCGATCGAAAATATGGATCCGATGGGCATCCACACCGGAGATTCGATCACGGTCGCCCCGGCGATGACTTTATCGGATCACACGTTTCAGAAAATGCGCGACATGGCGATCAAGATGATGCGCTCGATCGGGAATTTCGCGGGCGGTTGTAACGTTCAGTTCGCCGTTTCGCCCGATGAAAAAGAAGACATCGTCGCCATTGAGATCAATCCGCGCGTATCGCGTTCATCGGCTTTGGCATCGAAAGCGACAGGCTATCCGATCGCGAAAATCGCTTCGAAACTTGCTCTTGGCTATAACTTGGACGAACTCCAAAACCAGATCACCAAATCGACATCGGCACTTTTTGAACCGACGCTCGATTACGTCATCGTAAAAATCCCGCGTTGGAACTTCGACAAATTCGAAGGCGCCGACAGGACTTTGGGATTGCAGATGAAGTCGGTAGGCGAGGTGATGGGCATCGGACGCTCGTTCCAGGAAGCGCTCCACAAAGCCACGCAATCGCTAGAAATCAAGAGAAACGGTCTTGGCGCCGACGGAAAAGGCTACAAGAATTACGACCAGATCATTGAAAAACTAACGTTCGCAAGTTGGGATCGCGTGTTCGTGATCTACGACGCGATCGCGATGGGAATCCCGTTGTCGAGAATCCACGAGATAACGAAGATCGACATGTGGTTCTTGAAACAATACGAGGAATTGTACGCTTTGGAACGCGAGATATCAAATTACAAAGTCGACAATCTCCCGAAAGAATTGCTTTTGGAAGCCAAACAAAAAGGTTTCGCCGATAGACAAGTCGCGCACATGGTCGGATGTCTGGAATCGCAGATTTACAAGCTTCGCGAGGAAATGAACATCAAGCGCGTGTACAAACTCGTCGACACGTGTGCGGCCGAGTTTACCGCGAAAACGCCTTACTATTATTCGACGTTCGAAGCCGAAATCCAATTGGCCGACGGAACGACGTACGTACACAACGAATCGATCGTGTCCGACAAGAAAAAAGTCGTCGTTTTAGGCTCGGGCCCGAACCGCATCGGACAAGGTATCGAATTCGATTATTCGTGCGTCCACGGCGTTCTCGCAGCCAAGGAATGCGGTTACGAAACGATTATGATCAACTGTAATCCCGAAACGGTTTCGACCGACTTCGATACGGCCGACAAGTTGTATTTCGAACCGGTTTTCTGGGAACATATCTACGATATTATCCGACATGAAAAACCCGAGGGCGTTATCGTGCAATTGGGCGGACAAACCGCTTTGAAACTGGCGGAAAAGCTCGACCGCTACGGCATCAAAATCCTCGGAACAAGTTTCGACGCCTTGGATTTGGCCGAAGATCGCGGACGTTTCTCGGAACTTTTGGAATCGCTTCACATTCCGTTCCCGAAATTCGGAGTTGCCGAATCGGCTGAAGAAGCAAGCAAGTTGGCCGACGTGCTCGACTTCCCGCTTTTGGTGCGTCCATCGTACGTTTTGGGCGGACAAGGCATGAAGATCGTGATCAACAAACAGGAACTTGAAGAACACGTAATCGACCTTTTGAAAAGCATTCCCGGAAATAAATTGTTACTCGATAATTACCTCGACGGTGCGATCGAAGCCGAAGCCGATGCGATCTGCGACGGAGAAAACGTCTATATCATCGGAATCATGGAACACATCGAACCTTGCGGCATCCACTCGGGCGATTCGAATGCGACATTGCCGCCGTTCAACCTTGGCGAATTCGTGATGCAACAAATAAAAGATCACACGCACAAGATCGCGCTTGCGTTGAAAACCGTCGGACTCATCAACATCCAATTCGCGATCAAGGACGACACGGTTTATATCATCGAGGCGAATCCACGCGCATCGCGAACGGTTCCTTTTATCGCGAAAGCCTATGGCGAGCCGTATGTGAACTATGCGACGAAAGTGATGCTCGGTGTGAACAAAGTAACCGACTTCAAGTTCAATCCTCAGCTAAAAGGTTATGCGATCAAGCAACCGGTGTTCTCGTTCAGCAAATTCCATAATGTAAATAAAGCACTCGGACCTGAAATGAAATCGACCGGAGAAAGCATTTTATTCATCGACGATTTGAAGGACGACCAGTTTTACGAGTTGTATTCGAGAAGGAAGATGTATCTTTCGAAATAGGCGAAAGTGGAAAGTGGAAAGTGGAAAGTTGAAAGACGAATGACAAATGACAAATGACGAAAGACGAAGGACTGCGATCCGATTATTAAAAAAAAGCCCTGAAAATATTTCGGGGCTTTTTTGTTGCCGAATCGTCCCTTTTAAGATCTTTCGACTTTCAACTTTCTACCTCATTCTATCACCTCAAAATCCACTCCAATTCAGATTCCAATTTCCCTTTTTCCTTGAGCTTCGCATATTTTTCGAGGCCTCGGATCCGACCCAATCCGGTTTTGTTTTTCTCGTAGAACACGATCGCGGTCTCGAGTCCGGCGACATTGCCCTTAATTTGCGATTTGTCGTTTGTTTCGAGTTGGTATTTCGCCCAGCCGCCCATGTAGAGTGTGAGGCAGTCGCGGCAATCCATGAATGTGACGATGTCTTCGTATAACGTGATCTTGACGTCGGGGCTGCCTTCGACCCATTTCGTGACGAATGCGTTTACTCGACTGCGTTTTTCTTTTTGATCGGAGTAGGGCGTGTTCTGCAACCAGTTTACGGCCGCGATCAAGTCGTTTTCGTGCTTGGCATAATCGGAATCGATTTTATGGTTGAAGTTGGTCGGAACCTCGAATTCCTGGGCCGAAGCCGCGAAACCCACGAACAAAACAAGTAGGAATGAGAATCTTGCCATTTTGGATGCTTTTCCCAAAAATAATACATTTAAAAAAATAAACCCCGGTTGTTCCGGGGCTTTCTGTTTGCATTAACGTAAATGACTTATTGCTTGATGATCTTTTCGACTTTGATGCCTTCCGATGTCGTGACTTTTAGGAAGTAAATGCCGTTTGTGCGCGAGGCGATGTCGATTTTTGCCTGCGTTTCGTTCACGTTCACGATCTGCAGCAATCGGCCCTGAATGTCGTAAAGGTGAAGCGATTTGATCTCGTGTTTGCTTGTCACGTTGACTTCGTGCTGTGCCGGATTCGGATAGATTGCAATGTTGTCGTCGACGTTTACGCCCGGAACCTGCAATGTTGAAAATGTCGTTTCGGCATCGTTGGTTTCAATCGGGAAATTGTAATCAAAGAAAATATTGGCGCGTTTCGACACCATGTCGCCATTTTCCAATCCCGTGTTTGACCTGATCTTGAACAGTACGTTACCGTGTCCGCCAACAGCAGGATCGCCCGATGTAGCCTCCAATTGTATGTTCTCGAACACAAATTCCACGATGTTGCCCGTGATCGTCGTGCGAGCCGAGTGCGAGGTGTTCATGACCTGAAGCGACGGAATGTCGTACTCGTTTTCGTGAACTTCCATTCTTACGACGACGTTGACCGCGTTCGCCGATCCCGTGTTTTCGAAATTCACGATATAATGCAGGTAATCGCCGATTTCCGTTGGTGAGACACTTGCGCCTTCCAAACACGTAATGTCGTTCGGGTCGAAAGAATTCACCACGACCTGATTGAAAATGAATGTGTTGTCCGATGGTGTTTCGTCGCCCGTTACCGGCGTTACCGATGTTGTGAAGGCCAGGATGTCGCCGTTGTTCACCGCAGGCGTTTCGGTCGGGGAATTTATGTTGAATTCAAGATTGATGGCTCGGCTTTCAAACGGAAGTAACGCGCCGTATGACCACTCGAGCGTATTGGTAGTTTGGGCATCGGTTGCCGGAATCGACGTGAGCAGATCCATTTTTGAATCGTCGAACGCAAGCGTTATATTTCCTGCTAAAATCTGATTGCCCTTGTTTTTGTATACGATTTGGTAAGTGGCATCGAAACCCGGTCGCGCAGGGCTTATAGGACTGATTACGACTTCAACGTCAGGATGTACGCCGTTGGCCGACAAACAGAAACTTTGATTGCTGACATTGTAATTGGCGTTCGGGAAATTGATCGTGGCGCTTGCAGGAGAAATGTTGAACGCGCTTGCATTTTCGATGTTCGGGAATAGGGTATAATTTCCGGCACCTGAGTAGAATGTACAGATTCCATCGGTGTTGGTAAATGCCGATCCGGTTGAGAAGTCATCGGTAAAATCCACGCGGATATTGGGATGCAGCGGATCGTTTACGTTACAGCCGTTGTTGTTGCCGTCGAAAATCGTGGTTCCAATAACCGTGTTGTGTGGCCCGCCGGGTGAAAACGTACAATAGGAGTTGGAAACTGTCGTCGTCATGCCTAATGTATTCAATTGGGTTTGAACGCTTGCGAGCTCTGAATCGTCGGCGCAAATGTAAGCGAGGTTTGGATTGTTGGACACGTCGAATTCGTTTTCGAAGCTTCCGTTTTTCATGAATAATTCGGTAAGTGCGTTATTTTGTACTCTCAAATAATTCAAAGTACTGGCGTTGCTGACATCGATGGAAGTAATCTGGTTGTCGTGGCACACCAAACTGTAAAGCATTGGCGAGTTGCTCAAATCGAGACTCGTGAGTTGGTTGTGGTCGCAAATCAAACCGTAGAATGCAGGCGAGGGACTCACATCGATGCTCGTGATTTGATTCCACGAAAAATCAAGCGAAAGGAGTTGCGTAAGATTGCTGATGTCCAAACTCGTGAGCTGGTTCATTCCACAATATACATGCAACAGGTTGCTCGTGGCCTGCAAGTCGAGGTTGGTCAGCTGGTTTCCGCCACAACTAAGATATAGAAGTTGCGTCTGTGCATTCAGGTTAAGGTTCGTCATGCCATTACTGTTACATTGCAATTCAGTAAGATTTCCAACGTTGCTCAAATCAATGGAGGCCAATTGATTGGAATTGCAGTTCAGATAAACAAGATTTGGCATCGTGGACAAATTGAGTGTCGTGAGTTGGTTTACTTCACAATTGAGGTTCGTAATGTGGGTTAATCCGGTAAGGTCTAATGTCGTAAGCAGATTGCTGCTCACATAAAGTTTCGTGAGGTTTGGCATGTTCACCAGGTTAAGCGTCTCGATCTGGTTGAATCCGCATTGGAGCTCCGTGATGTTTACCAAACCTGTCATATTCACATTGGAAAGCTCGTTGTTGTTGAAGTTTAGGTAAACCAAATTCGTTAGTCCGACCAGATCGAGACTTGTCAACAAATTGTAAGAAACGTCAAGGTGCGTGAGGTTCGTCAAGTTGTTTATGGTCAAAGTAGGAATGTTGTTCTTGTTGCATCGGAGTTCTTCGAGATTCGTCAATCCGTTAACGTCCAAAGAAGTGATTTGGTTGCCGAGCGCGCCCAAAATGCCGTTGAACCCATAATTCGAACAGTCAAGATATTTGAGGTTCGTCAGGCCCGAGACCGCCAGCGAAGTGATTTGATTCCCGACGATATCATGATCAGAATAATTCGAACAATTCAAGTATTCGAGCGCGGGCAATCCTGTCAAATCAAGGCTTGAAAGCTTGTTGTTATTGCAATCCAAATGTTTTAGGTTGGGAAGATTACTCAGGTTCAGGCTCGTGATTCGGTTGCGGCTGACGTCAAGATAATCCAGATTTGGCAAGTTGCTCAAATTAACCGACGTTAGTTTGTTGTTGTTGCAATCCAAAGATTTAAGGGCGCTTATCGAGTTCAGCGTCAGTGAAGTAAGTTGGTTGTTGGAACAGTTTATCGCCCTGAGTTGCAAAGCTCCGACTCCGTTCACGGTAAAATTCGCGACTTGGCTGCCAAACATATAAAAGTTAGTGTTGGCGTTGAAGCCCGACAGATTGATCGTAACCGTGGGTTGTGCCAAATTCATGGTCATGTTCTGTACGTTCGGGAATCCGTTTAAAGTGATGTCCGAATTTTGCCCCACGTATTGAAAATTGGTCAGGGCATTCAAATTATTTCCGTTGATCACCGCGTTGTTGGGTAAGTAGGAGCATTGTAAATTCGTCAAATTCGTCAATCCGTTGAGGTTGAGAGTCGGGATGTTGTTTTCACCGCAGTTCAGGTTCGTCAGTCCGGTCAAAGCCGAAACGTCGAGCGAAGTAAGTTGGTTGTAAAAACAAAGTACTTGCGTCAGGCTCGGAATCTGGTTTACGTTTAGCGAAGTGAGTTGATTGTGGCTAACTTCAAGCGTTTGAAGTAAAGGCAAATTTGAAAGAGACAAATTGGTCAATTGGTTGTTGCTCAGAATTACGGCCGCCAGCTGGGGCAATCCGCTTAGCGTGAGGCTGATGAGATTGTTTCCGTCGGCGCTTAAGAATTTCAGTTCCGGAATAGACCCGACGTTCAGGTTCGAAATTTCATTAAAATCGCAAAAAAGGAAATCGAGTTCCACTAACGCACTCACGTCGAGGCTGGTTAGATTGTTGCCGCTGCACATGAGGCGCGTGAGATTCGTCAGGGTATTCACGTCCAAATTGGTGAGTTGGTTGTTTTGGCAGTCCAAGACGCGAAGATTCGTAAAGGCTGCAATTCCGGTAATGTCGGTGATCAAAAAACCATTGATATCAAGGTGGTGAACCAGCAATGCCTCGCTCACCTGGATTTGTCCGTCATCATTGATGTCTATTTTTATAGGGTTCGACGATGCGTCTTTTGCAATCGTATTGTCGACATCGGCAAGCAGTAACATCGTCCTGAAAACGGAATTCGGGACCGTGACGACCTGAGCGCTCATTGTGGCGGCCAGCGTCAAAAATGCCATTAGTAAAAATTTTTTCATGATTTCTTTTTGTTAAGTATTCGTTTTTTGATTGATTTTATTTGCGACAATTCCATGCAAATCAGGACGAATCGCTGCATTATTTCTTGATCAATCGTTCCACTTTGGATCCATTGTCGGTTTTGATCCTGATAAAGTAAAGCCCTGTCAGGTGAATCGAAACGTCGATTTCCGATGCGTCGGTTCGTACCTGAAGCAAGCGTCCTTGCACGTCAAACACCTCGATCGACCGCACTTCCGAATCTGATTTCACCGTCACTTTTCCAGCCGAAGGATTCGGGTAAATCGACACGCTGTCGTCCTGCTCGAATCCCGGAACTTTGAGCGCCTGATACACCGTTTCGGCCTCGTTGGTTTCGATAGGGAAGTTGTAATCGAAGAAGATATCCGCTTTTTGCGCCACTTCGTCACCTTCAACCAGCGACGCTTTCGATTTGATCTTGAACAGCACGTTCCCGTGTCCGCCTGTCGGTGGATCGCCTTGAGGGCTTTCGAGTTCGATATCCTCGAAGATAAACTCCACGATGTTTCCGCGAATCCTCGAGAAACTCGCATGAGATGAATTCATCAGTTGGAGCGAATGCATGTCGAATTTGTCGGTATCGACTTCAACTTTCACCACGACATTCTGGGCGGCCGCCGTTCCCGTGTTTTCGAAATTCACATTGTAATGCAGGTAATTACCGATTTCGGACGGAGAAACCGTCGCACCTTCCAGACAAACAATATCGTTCGGATCATAAGAACCAACTGTGGTCTGTTTGAGGCCGAACTCGTTGTCAAGCGGCAGAATATCGCCCGCTACAGGTGTTATCGTGGCCAAAAATTGAAGCAGGTCGCCTATGTTCACCGCTGGCGTCTGCGTCGGGCTGTTCAGATAGAGATTCACGACCGCGCTTCGGCTCTCGAACGGCAAAAGATCGCTGAACGTCCATTGCAGGTTGCCTGTACTTTGGCTCGAGGTCACGGGATTCGAGGAAATGAAATCCATGGTCGCTTCGGGAAACGAAAAGTTGAAATTGCCCGATACCGTGATATTTCCTTTGTTTCGGATCACGACCGCGTAACGACAAGTGAATCCTGGGCGCGCGCCGCTCAAAGGCGTAAGGACGATTTCAACGTCTGCTTGGTTGCCGTTTCGGGCGATGCAAAAATCCTGGGTGATCACGCTGTTGTCGACCGTGGCGAAACTTGCCGATGCCGATGCCGGAGTAATCGTGTAAAGCGCAGGATTCTCAAGGTTCGGTGCGAAATTGAACGTTCCCGCTCCGACGTAATGGAAATAGTGTCCGAGATTTCCGGTAAACGATGCTTCGTCGTTCGTCATCAGATCGATCCTCACATTCGATTTCACAAGGTCCGACGCATCGCAACCGTTGTCGTTGTCGTCAAATCGAACTGTTCCCGTGATCGTGTTGAAATCGCCGCCCGGAACCGTCGAACAGTAATCGTTCACTTCGACGGCCGTCAATCCTGAGGTCGTAATATCGGCGAGTGTCGAGGCGATGCTTTCCTGGTCCTGACAGATGAATTCAAGGTTGTCGCTTCCCATGAGGTAAAAGGTTTCGGAACTGCCGTTTTTGGCGAGAATGTACTTTAGCGTCGGCGTGTAATTCGCCTCGAGCGTCGTCAGGTTTTCGAGGCCCGAGATGTCGAGCGTTTCATACGGACAGCCCGTGATCGTGAGATACGTCAAGTTCGGAACCTGGCTGAAATCGATGTTGTTTATAGGCGAATCGTATACGTTGAGGCTTGTCAGGTTCGGGCAATTCGCCAAATTCATCGAAGAAATGTTCGTGTTTCCGATAATGACGTTGTTCAACGACGGCAGGTTCGAGAAATCGATCGACGTGATCGGACAAGTTGCAAGCGGTGCGCCCGAATTCCCAATGTAAATCGACGGCAAACTGTTACATCCCTGAAGGTTCAGTGTCGTGATCGCGACGCTCGCCACGTTCAGGCTCGTCATCGAAGTACAATCGGATACATCGGCAAAAGCGACGTTGTACGGGATCATCAGGTTGTCGAGCAGCGGGCAATCTGAAACATCCAACGACAAAAGTGGGCTTTCGAGCGTGAGTTCAAGCGACGTGAGCGACTGGAAACCACTCAAATCGATCGACGTCAACGGCGTTTCCCTTAGATCGACGAACGAAAGCTGGTCGCAACCTGAAAAATCGAAATCCGTGAGCGGCGTTCCTTTCGCTGAAAAACTGGCCAGCATCGGCAAGTCGGGGAAATTCGCGTCGGTGATTTGCGAATCGTTTATGTTGATAAAGTTCAAGTTGTTGCAATTTTCGATCGTAACGCTAGCCAACGAAGTATTCACGCACGAAAACGACGAAAGCGACGGCAAACCTGAGAGATGAAGCGACTGCAAACCGGCGGCGGTGTTCGTAATGTTGACGCCGTACAGATCCGCGAAGTTCGAGATGCTCAGTGAAACGAGATTCACGAAACCGGTCGGAACGCCGATGTCGGTTGAACTTCCGGCCTGAATGTCGAGGCTGTGGATCAAAGCGGCTTCGACAACCGAGATTTCGCCGTCGAGATCCGTGTCGATCGCCACGGAAACGTCCGACGCGTTCAAAGCGATGTTGTTCGACGCGGACGCGCTTAGGAGCCAGGCTTTGAGTTCGGGATCGTAATCGAAGTTCAAATTCTGGGCACTCGCCAAAGCGGGCAAAATCAATAGTGCAAGTAAAATTCTTTTCATGTCGCTTGGTTTCAGTCGGATTAGAGTGCTTTGATGAGTTCCTGTAACTTTTCTTTTTTGCTTTGTGCGATCGGGATGTTCGTGTTGTCGGCCATTATCACGTAACCGCCGTCGGTTTTTATGTACGATTTGAGATACGACAAATTGATCAGGTGCGACTGATGGATGCGTTCGAAACCGTGTTCGGTAAGCAATTCCTCGTATTCCTTGAGCGTGCGTGAAATCAACACGGGCTTGTGGTTCTTGATATAGAACATCGTGTAATTCACTTTCGCCTCGCAGCGGATGATGTCGGCGACCTCGAACAAATGAATGCCGTCGCTTGTGGAAAGTGCGATGCGTTTGAAATTGTCGACTTTCTTTCGGATATTCTCGAGCAACAAATCGATGTGTTCGAACGAATTCGTCTTTCCGACGGCGTCCTTGATCTTCGCGATCGTAACCTGCAATTCCTCGAAATCGACTGGCTTCAGGATAAAATCAAGGGCCGAAAACTTGAACGCCTTGAGCGCGTATTGCTCGTGGGCCGTGATGAAAACGATGTGCGCTTTTATCTTCCCCGACGTTTCGGCCAATCGTTCCAAAATATCGAAGCCCGTCCCGTCGCTCAAATGGATGTCGAGAAAAATCACCTGCGGTTGGAGTTTTTGGATGGCGTCGATTCCTGTCTTCACGCTTTCAGCTTCACCGATTATCGCGATGTCATCGGTGTAGCGCTCGAGTAAGGCTTTCAGGCCTTCGCGAAGGTGTTTGTCGTCGTCGATTAGGAGGGCTTTTATCATTTTTGTTGATCTGTTGATTTGTTGATTTGTTGATTTGTTGATTTGAATTGTTGTCTGCCGGGGATGATTTGGTTCTTTGTTGAATTGGTAAATTGTTGATTTGTTGATTTGTTGATTTGAATTGTTGTCTTCCGTTGGTTGCTTGTCATCCTGAACTTGTCGGAAATCGCGAACTTGAAACGTCGTTGCAGCACGTAGCCTTAATGTTCTTAATGTTCTTAATGGTTAAAATCTCTAACCCGTTTTCATCAGTTGTCATCCTGAACTCAATCGTCATCCCAACCCAAAACCCTTAATTCTCTTAACTATCTTAATTGTAAAAAAAAATTTTCTTGCGTTGTATCAAAATATTGATCCCTGCATTGTCAATTCGCGAGTTTTAAACCCTAAACCCTAAACCCTAAACCCTAATCCTAAACCCCAACCAACTCACGGCATATACTGAATCGGCAATCTCAACCGAACCCTCGTACCCGTTTCCCCATTCTCACTCGTCTCCGAAATATCGATCTGCGCGCTCTTCGCCGTCGTCGATTCCATGATTTCCAAACGCTTTCTAGTGATTTCAAGCGCCATCGATTTATGGGCCGTAACCGAGTTTTCCTTCAGTTTTATAGATTGCGACAACCCGATACCGTCGTCCTGTATCGTGCAAACCAACTGGCCGTTCTCGACATCGAAATCGACCGAGATATTCCCGTTTCCTTCTTTCGGGACCATGCCGTGCAAAATCGCATTCTCGACAAAAGGTTGGACCAACAACGGCGGCAATCCCATGTTGAATTCCACTTTTTCGCTCGACCTGATCTCAAACGTGAACTTGTTGTGGAACCGCAATTGCTCGAGCTCGAGGTAATTTTGGAGACTTTCGATTTCCTTGTCGATCGGAATCAGCGAACCCTTTGAATATTCGAGCGTCAATCGCATGAGTTTCGAGAATTTCGACAAGTATTTCAACGCCGAATCGGTGCCGTTCTGCACGATGAAACTCGAGATCGAACCCAGGCAGTTGAATACGAAATGCGGGTTCATTTGCAGGTGAAGCGCTTTTTGCTCGTATTCGGCGACTTCTTTTTGTAGCGTCAATCGGCGTTTTACCTGGCGTCGGTTATAAATGGCTATGATCAATCCGATGAGCAGCAAAGCCGCCAAACCTGACAGGATCATGAACTGTGTCTGCCGTTTGTTCTTCTCGTGCAGCAACGCTTCCTTTTTCTGGTACTCGAAATCCATCTCGGCGAGCGCGAATTTCTTGGTGTTTTCAGCGTTTACGATGCTGTCTCGCGCCGAAATGTAATGTTTGTAATGCGTGAGCGCTTTGTCAGGTTGGTCGAGTCCGTCATAAATTTCACTGAGCAATTTTTCCGAATGATATTGCTGGTCGAGATTGGCGATCTCTTTAGCGTAATCGAGCGATTTTTGGGCGAATGGAAGCGCAATGGCAAACAATTTCCCGTCGGCGTGCAGTTTCCCGATATTGTACAAAGCCAGCGACGCGCCGAATTTGTTCGACAATTCCTCGTAAATCCCAACCGACTTGTTATAGTTTTCAAGCGCCGCGACGTTATTGCCGGTCTTGCTGTAATAATCGCCGTAATAATTGTACAGCAATCCCGAGCCGCGTTTGTTGTCGGTCTCGTCGAACAAAATTTTCGATCTGTCGTAGTATTTTTTGGCTTCGGCGATATTTCCTTTCTCGTAATGGATCACGCCGATGTTCATCAACGTAGTCGCCGCTGCCTGTTCGCCCGTTTCCTGCTGAAGCGCGAACGCCTTGTTCAGGTATTCAAGCGCCTTGTCGAGATTCGTTTGTGATTTGTAGACGATCGCGATGTTGTTGTACGCCTTCGATTGCATGGCTTTGTTGCCAGTCTCGGTGAACAATCGCAACGCTTCCTGATAGTTCGAAAGCGCTCTTGAATAATTGCTTTGCTCCGAATACACGACGGCGATGCTTGCGTGAGCCCTTGCCAGGTTGTTCTTCAAATATGAATTTTCCTCGTCGTCCTGAAGTAATCCTGAGAATCGATTCTGTGCTTGTTGGAACAATTGCAACGCTTCAGGATATCGGCCCGTGAGGAGTTTCGCGTTTCCCTGGTTGATCCAAGCCGAAGCCTGTCCGAAACCGTATTGGTTTTTTGCCGCCAACGTTTCGGCCTGTTTCGCATAATAAACCGACGAATCCAATTGGCTGTCGCGATACAATAACGACAATTTGTTGAACGCGTTCACCTTGACCGTATCGGTTTTCGCGGCACGAATCACGCGTTTCAAGCTGTCGGCCTGGACTTGCTGGGCGCCGCAAAAAACGGGTAGGGCAATGGCCAGCGAAAGTGTCAGGTGTTTGAAGTTTGTTCTCAAAGCGCGTTCGTTAGGTTATCTAGAAACAAAGATAAACGAAGCTTTGGGTTTACACGGGTGCGATTATTATTTGGGAGATTTGGGTTATTATTCCGGTGGTGTGGATTTTTTCGATGTATCGGAAACGAAAACGTCCTGCGGTTTGCAAGACGTTTTTTTGTTTTTTTCGTTTCGGGTTTAGAGTTTCGGGTTGGAATCGGTAGCGTAAACTCTAAACCCTTAAACTTTCAACCTTTCTCCACGTATTTCTTAAAATTGTCCAGGATCGCCTGCCAACCGCCGCGCTGCATCTCGATCGGGTTCTGGTTTTCGGCGTCGAAAGTTACCGTAACGTCGACCGAATCGCCTTTCGCATCGAATACGTTTTTGACTTTACGACCGTCGGCCATCGCGTACGAAATCAAATGATTTTCTTCGACTTCGGTGTAATCGCCCGCAAAATCGAAACTCATGCTGCCGTCTTTTGCCGCCATCGTATAGGAGAAACTTCCGCCTTCGCGAACATCATTGCTGGCTTTGGGCGCGTGCCAATCATCGGACGGGCTGTTCCAATTCATCACGTGATTCGCATCGTTCCAATAGCTCCAAACTTTTTCGATCGGCGCATTTACCGTCGCTTTGACTGTAATTTTTTCAAATTTGGTTTCCATGATTAAAGTAATTGATTGCAGTACAAAGATACGGCTGTGGTTCGCGATCGCGGCTGTGTGAAAGTGACAATTTCATGGTGCGATTGCGCAAAGTCACAAAACCTTTTTGACTTTGTATTCGCCCGACGGATCTTTCTGCGTCATTCCCGTGACCACATTGTTTTCCACGTTGAATTCGACCGTCGTATCCGGATATTCCTTTAGCGAAAACACGCGTTCCTTTTTTGGGATGAGTTGCATGGCGGGCGCGCCCGGGAACAAAACCGAGAGTCCATCGCCCTTTGTCGCGACTTCTAGAATTACTCCGTTCGGCAACGTGTATTTTCCCGTGTAGAGCGCGAGGATTTTCGGGTCTTTCAACGAAGCGTCGGCTTTTTTGGTGAACGTTTGGGTGTTTTCGTCGATCACCATGTCAAAACCTGAAATCTCGCCCTGCGGATCGGTTCGGAAATTACACGACCAAAGCCCGTCTTCAGGATCGTCGGTCGAATCGAAACGGTCGTAATGATAATGGTTCAAAGGAAGCGAAATGTTGTCGCGCGTCAATTGATAACCCGTTCCGACTTGGGTAATCGAAATCGTCCCGTAGGCTTCGTTTTCGTAATTTCCGAGGTAATCCTCGAATTTGTGGGACGGCTTCGTATCCGGGATTTTAGCTTGTCCCGCTTTGGAACGGCCTTCGGTCCCGGCTTTTTTGCCCGCGAGTCTGTCCTTCAAATAACGTCCGCTCCAGTCGGTTTGCGTCATTCCAAGCATGCGTTCGAGCACATTGAACGGAATCACGCGCGTCAACGGAACACTTTGCGAACCGATCGCAAACATGATCACGCCGATTTTCTTCTCGGGCAAATAGGCGATTTGCGAATAAAATCCCGGGAGCGCGCCTCCATGCCAAGTGACTTGCTGGCCGCGGTATACCAAAATGTCGCGACCCATTCCGTACATCGGATTCTGGATTTCGGTATAACCTTTGGCGAGATTCGACGCATTCGATTCGGGGATTGAGGGCTGCAAGGTTTGTGCGAGCACTTTCGCGGGCAAAACCTGGTTTCCGTTGTATTTTCCTTCGTTCATGAGCGCCGCGAGCCAATGCGACAGATCGTCGATGTTCGAAATGATGCTTCCGCAAGGCCCGACGCCATCGGTGTCCGAGTAAAACGGAATTTGCTCGAGCGCATTCGAATCGCGGTTTTCATTGAAAGGCACGCCATAATCGGACTGCTTCATCATGTCGGACGCTGAAAAGACCGTGCTGTTCATGTCAAGAGGCGCGAAAATGTTCTTGCGCGTGAAGTCTTCCCAAGTCAGGCCCGATTTCATCTCGATGATTTGCCCGACGGCCGCGTACATCAAATTGTTGTACAGGAATCCTTGGCGAAGCGGTTGGCTCGGTTCGAGGAATTTCAAACGATCGAAAAGTTCCTGCCGATTGAACTTCGATTTGAACCAAAGCAAATCGTGACGTGAGATTCCGGTTCTGTGGGCGAGCATGTCGCGCAAGGTCACGGAATTGTCGAGTTCGGAATTGTAGAATTTTATCGTCGGGACCGATTCGCGGATCGGTTTGTCCCACTCGAGTTTTCCCTGATCGACCAACATTCCCGCGGCGACCGTCGTAAACAATTTGGTGTTTGACGCGATCGGAAACAAAGTTTTTGAAGTCACGGGAAGTTTTTTCGCGTAATCGCGGTAGCCGTAGCCTTTCGCGAAGACGAGTTTCCCGTCGACCACGATGCCGACACCGACGCCCGGCGTGTTCCAATCTTTCAGGATTTTGTCCATGTACGCGTCGAAACCCTTGAGTTTCTTATCGACGTCGGTTTGGGCCGAAGCCACGGAAGCAACCAGCAAAGCCACGACGGCCAGCCGTAAAAACGTAAATTTTTTCATGATTGTGTTTGTTAAGCAGTTTAAAGATAGTGCTTTACAATTATTAGAGATAAAAAAATATACGAAAGACGGAATTTTTATACGAACGACATTATTATTGTCTATTGGTATTTTATTATTTATTCGATGTAGTCGGCGAACGCCTGGATGAAATGCGTCCAACCGCCGTTGAAGCTGCCCGGTTCGAAATTCGGGTCACCGTTGGCTTGGAAACTTTCGAGTCCGGAATGTGTGAGCGTGAGTTTCGTGCCTCGCTCGACGCTTTCGATTTCGAAGCTTAATGTCGAATCGCCTTCAATTGCGGGATACAGCCATTTGTAGGCGATTTTTTTGTTTTCGATGACTTCGGTCACGATCCAGCGATGTAGATAGGGTTTGCCTTCGGGACCGGCTTCGAATTCGGTCGTGAATCCGATTTCGGGCTTGAAATCCGCGAGCATCGGGAAATACCATTGGCGCATTTGTTCGATTTCGGTGAGTGCTTTCCAGACTTTTGAAATCGGCGCGTCATAGGTGCGCGTTAAAACGATTGCTTGCTGTGATTTTTCCATGGTTGTATCTTTTTGTCCGATGACCGTTTGGATGCAAAAATAAGAAACCGTCGACTACATCACTTTCAATGTCATTCGAAAAATCCGTTCACGAATCAGCCAAAAACCAAAAATAACTCTTTGACCCGGCCATTTCTGTTCGTCCGTGTCAAAGAATTTCTAATCAATGGAAGTCGTCGTAGAAGAATTGCTCGGCTACGATCTTGCCATCGCGAACTTCAAAAACACCAATTTCCTCTTTCAATTTCCGCGACCCTTTTATGGTAACGTCCATTCCCATCGCGCACGCGAAATGGAATGTCGAAACGATCGGGGCTTTGCAAAATCCCGAGTGGAATTCATCGACGAGTTCGAAGAAAATTTTTTCTTTTTCCTTGTAGGCTTTCGTGCCTTCGACGCGCAAGGGGACGTTCGAATCGTTCTCGGGCTCTATGCTTACGATGTCGGGTGAATACAGTTCGTTGATGATTTGCTCATTTTGGCCGGTTTGTGCCAGTTCGTAATAACGGTCGGCGACTTGTTGTGTTGTCATGATTTCTTTTTTTATCGTTGATACGGCAAAGTTAAACGGCCGATGTGACAACAGTGTGGCAAGGGTCATTCATTGCCGTATATTTTTTTCAGGTAGTGTTCAAACGTCACGTTCTGTGGAACGAAATTTTGGTCGGTGTACGAAAGTGACTCGATTCTCTTGAGGGAGAACGACCGAAAATCGTCTCGTGACCTGCAGAAGGCGATCAATACCCATTCGTCGTTCGAATTGCTGTACAACGCAAACGGTTCGAGTTCTCGCGTGGACGATTCGTTCGCGGCGTTTGTGTATTGAATTTTGATTACGATATGTTCGATAAGCGCTTTTTGGATGTGCAGTAAATTTTGACTCTTGGCGCCGTTCTCGGTGTAGAATTTCGTGATCGCGACTTTGTGTTCGAGGTTTTCGATTCGCTTCTTGAGCCGATTCGGAAGCACGGCCTTAATTTTTTGTGTCGCCGACCTAAACCCGTCGATCAGCGACTGATCCTTGCTCGCCATCACCAACAATTGCGCGGTCATTATCGCGTTCGCTTCGTTTTCAGAGAACATGATAGGCGGAATCCGATAACCGTCCATTAACGTGTAACCGCGTCCTTCTTCGGTCACAATCGGAACGCCCGCTTTTTCAAGCGCCCTGATGTCGCGATAGATCGTCCTCGTGGAAACGTTGAATTCATCGGCGAGAAATTGCGCGGTCAACAGGCTTTTGGATTGCAACTGAATCAAAATCGCGGTAAGTCTTGAAACTCTTTTCGTATCGTTGTCGGTCATCTTTTAATGTGCGGCTGTCGTTAAAAATAGCAGTTAACAATTTAGTAATATTAGTTACATTTGTTCACCTAAAAATCTCAAAATGAGCCAACTTTTCCCAAAATTGAAATGGTCGATATTCGTCCTTTTTTTGCTGATGCTGGCGTCGCATAAAGTTTCGGCCCAAACGTTTACCGACAGTAATTTACCGATCGTAATCATAAACACCGACATCGATCCCGACACGAATCAACCGTCTGAGATCGTCGACGATCCGCGCGTGCTCGCAAACATGAAAATCATCAAACGTCCTGACGGAACGCGCAATTACATGACCGACCAAAGCAATTCGGCGTTCTTGAATTACGACGGTCGCATAGACATCGAGATCCGCGGTTCGACCTCCCAAAGTCTCGACAAAAAGCCATACGGTCTCACGACGCGTCTGGCCGACAATGTGTCGAACAACAACGTGAGCCTGCTCGGAATGCCGAGTGAGAACGATTGGGTCTTGAACAGTTTGGCGTTCGACCAATCGATGCTTCGCGATTATCTGTCGTACAATTTGGCGCGACTCATGGGCAATTATGCGCCTCGCACCCAATATTGCGAGGTCGTCATAAACGGCGATTACAAAGGTTTGTACATGTTGCAGGAAAAGATAAAGGCCGACACGAATCGCGTGAACGTGGTCAAAATTACAACGGCCGACACGGCTGTTCCGAACGTCACCGGCGGCTACATCACGAAAGCCGACAAAACCACGGGAGGCGATCCGGTTGCCTGGTATATGGATTCCTACGATGGCGATACGGCTTTCATACACGAACTACCCAAACCTGAAGATGTGACGCCTTTGCAAAATACGTACATCCACGGTCAATTCAATTCGTTGCAAACCGCGGCCGGGCTGGACAATATCAGCATCAGTTCAGGATTTCCGTCGCTGATCGACATTCCGTCGTTCGTGGATTTCATGATCAGCAGCGAATATGCGTCGAACGTGGATTCGTACCAATTCAGTACGTATTTTCACAAGGATCGCGCGGGGAAATTACGTGCCGGGCCTATCTGGGATTACAACCTGACTTACGGCAATGATCTTGGCGGAATGCCGGGTCGCAGCGAATTCGACGTATGGCAGTTCGACAACGGCGATAACACGGGCGCCAAATTCTGGAAAGACCTTTTTGACAACCCGACGTTCAAATGTTACCTGTCCAAGCGCTTCCACGACCTGACGCAGCCCGGACAGCCGTTGCGACACAACAACATCGTGACGTTCATCGACCAAACTGTCGTATTGATTTCAGAGGCCGAGGCACGCGACGACCAACGTTGGAATTCCGTCACGAACTGGCCCAACCAGATCAATTATGTAAAAACGTGGTTGCTCAACCGCATCACGTGGATGACCAACAACATCGGCCCGTACACGAATTGCAGCCCGACGGTTCCGCAGCTCGTGATCAATCGCATCAATTACAATCCGGGAACTTTTGGTTCGTTTCCCGTGAGCAACGATCAGGAATTCATCGAGATCAAGAATGCCGGTTCGACCACGGTTACGTTGACGGGAATTTACTTCAGTTACCTTGGGATTTCATACAATTTCCCGAACAATTCAACACTGGGCGCGGGGCAAAGCGCGTTCATAGCGAGCAACACCGCGACGTTTCAGAGCCGTTACGGTTTTGCCGCATTCGGGCAATTCACGCGCAATTTGTCGAACAACACCCAAAAACTCGTGCTTGCCGACGCTTGGGGAAATGTGATTGATATTGTGGAATACGACGACGACGCGCCTTGGCCGAACGCTGACGGAAACGGTTCGTACCTGCAATTGACGAGTACAAGCCTCGACAACGCTTTGGCTTCGAGTTGGATCGCGACATCGTCGAGTTTGGAAGCGCCGCAGTTTTCGGTTTCGACAGTCCAGTTGTTTCCGAATCCGACTAACGGGTTTGTGAACGTCTCGGCCTCGTCTGAAATTTCGGCGATCAATATTTTCGACATCAGTGGCCGACTCGTGAAAACGCTGGCTGCGAATTCGTCGGAAATTCAAATCGACCTTAACGGTTTCACAAGCGGAATTTACCTGCTCGACATCAAATCAATAAATGGTTCAAGCATACAAAAGGTCGTGAAACAGTAATGGCGATATTCAAAAAGGTGAACGAAAACGCGAAAGCGACCGAGAATTCCGGTTACGGAACGAATCCGTCGAACTACGGCGGACGCTTCATAAACAAGGACGGTTCGTCAAACGTCGTCAAGCGCGGCATGCCTTTCTTGAACCGGATCAGTTGGTATCACACGCTTATCGACATGCCGACGTGGAAATTCCTATGCGTGCTTTTCTTGTTTTACACGGGAATCAATTTCTTTTTCGCCTGCCTTTACTACGGAATCGGCGTGGAATCTCTCGACGGCATCGAGAAAGGCGGAGCGGAATGGGTAAAATTCGGGAAGGCGTATTTTTTCAGTGCCCAGACGTTTACGACAGTCGGATACGGCCACATCAGCCCGAACGGATTTTTCACGAGCGCACTCGCGGCCACCGAAGCGCTCACGGGTTTGTTGAGTTTCGCGATCGCGACGGGTTTGTTCTACGGCCGATTCAGCAAGCCGCGCGCTTTCCTGAAATTTTCGGATAAAGCGGTCGTCGCGCCTTATCGTGACAAAACGGGTTTTATGGTTCGTCTCGCGCCTTTCAAAAATACCAATCTGCTTGACGCCGAAGCCAAGATGACCTTGGGAATGAGCGTCGAGGAAAACGGTTCGGTCACGAATAAATTCTATGTGCTCGATCTCGAGATGCAACGCATCAATGCGCTTACCTTGAGTTGGACGTTGGTGCATCCGATCACCGAGGAAAGCCCGTTCTTCGGGTTCTCGAAAGATGATTTCGAAAAACTCGAAGGCGAAGTCATCGTTTACGTGAAGGCGTTCGACGACATGTTCAGCACGACGGTTTCGGCGCGGACTTCATATACGTTCGGGGAAATCGTGTACGGCTCGAAGTTCGAGTTGATGTATTCGGAAAATGAAACCAACACGACCACGATTTTACATTTGGATAAGCTCGATTCACTTCGGGAAGTTCCGATGCCATAAAATTAAAAAGCCGCTAAATCGAAGCGGCTTTTTTTTGCGTTTTATCGTTTTATGAATTTTTGCACATAGGATCGGTTCTGTTCGTCGGTAATCAAAACCGTATATATTCCGCCAGACAGATTTCCAACGGCGATTTGTTTTTGGACGCTGCCTGAAAATACCTTTCTTCCGTGGATGTCAAATATCTCGGCCGATTTCAAGGCAATGTCAGTATCGTGTGAAATATTCAGGTAATCGCTCGCCGGATTCGGATAAATTACAAATGGATGTTTTTCGTTCCCGGAAACGGCGAGACTTGAGCCTTCGAGCACGAACAGCGATTCGTCGGTAGCCGGGTTTTCAATTATGTCGACGATTCCTGACGGCCATCGGATGATGACTTGTTCGATTTCCGTTGCCGATCCGATGCCAAAATGCGTGTTGAGCGAACTCATGTAACGAAATCCGTCCCCGCTGCGCACATCTCGGATCTGTTTTCCCCAGGCGCCATAAATTTCGACGCGTGCCCCGATGCCGTTGCGGTTGCTTTCGACACCTTGCAGCAGGATTTTTATCCAATGGTTCGCGTTGCCGTTGTTGAGGTAAAGCATGGATGTGTTCTGTATGTCGAGGAAGCCGTCATTATTCAGATCGCCGATAGGACCGTTGCTTACCGGGCCAACCGATACGGGTGTAAACGTCATGTTTCCATTGTTCTTCATGATCGTATTTCCTCCCGTGAAAATGTCAATCCAGCCATCGTTATCGAAATCATGCGCGACATGTTCGATATTCGTTGTCGTGAACGTATCCCAACCCGAACCCGCCGAAACCTCGGTAAACGTCCCGTCGTTGTTGTTGCGCCTTAATTTATGGCCGCCACTTCCCATCGAACTCGCGCCGATAAACGCATCCATGTCGCCATCGTTGTCGAAATCTCCCCAGGCCGATGACCAGGATTGCGAAGGTTCGGCGAGGTTGGCCGCAATGCTTATGTTCGTAAATGTGCCATTGCCGTTGTTGCGGTGCAATTCGTCGATCTGGCCGCCGCCTCCGCCGCCTCCGCATTTGGCAATGAAAAGGTCACTGTCGCCGTCGTTGTCGTAATCTACCCAAATCGAGCCGTAATTTCCGCCTTGGGCCCAATCGCCGAGTCCGCCTTGATTGAAAGTCAGGTTACCGTTGCCGTCGTTCAGGAAATAAACATTCGGATCAGTATCATGACAGACGAAAGCGTCGAGATGACCGTCGTTGTTCATGTCGACCATGTTCGAGCGCTGTGAGAAGACGTAATTTGGTGGCGACCATTCGGTAAATGCGGTGCCGGTCGCGTTTTGCTTCATGAATGTTACGCCACTGCTTCCGCCGTAGACGAGGTCAGTTTTCCCGTTATTGTCGAGATCGCCCGCGGCAATGCTCCATGATGGAGGGAAATCGGCAGTCGGAGTCGTCAATGTCGAGGATAAGAATCCGCCCGTTTGCTGGTATAGGATGTTCAGCGATGTCGGGCTCACCGAAACGATGTCGTCCAAATGGTCGCCGTCCATATCAACCACGCAAGATTTCGTCGTGCCCGCCGGGCTGATAGCCTGAGGTGAAAACGCGAACGCTGGCGCTACATAAGGCGTTTCCGAGAGTTGGAACGTGAATCCCGCGGACGTCCATCGGTTGTCGAATGCGATGAGATACGTGATACCGGATTGTGCGTAAAAAGTGTCGATCGACGCGAGCGTGTATAACGTGCCACTGTCATCGTCGCCGCCCGCGCAAGTTAGATTGCCGCATGTACCTGTGTAAATATGGAATCGGGTATCGACCGAACCATTTATGGCCAAATCAGTGGTGATGGTCACGTTGTAATTTTGCGAAGGCGTGTACGAATACCATTCGCTGGACGTCACATTGGTAGCGTTTCCCGAACAAAGCGGCGACGGTATCTGAGGTCCGTTCACGCTCGCCACCACATGCGATCCTGCAGTTATCGACAAAGCCGATGCGCAATTATCCTGGGCCTGAGAATGCAAGCACACTAAAAACAAAGCAATGAGTAAAATTTTCTTCATAAAAGTCTTTTTGTAGTTGTTTATCCTAGTAAATAAATATACTATTTATAAAGCTATGTTGTTGACTTTTAGTCAAATGTGTTCATAAAAAAAGCCCTGTCGTGAAACAGGGCTTTTTATATTGTTGTTTTCAGGAATTATTCCTTGATGAATTTTTGCGAGTAGAATTTACCCTGGGCGTCCATCAACTGAAGAATATATGTTCCGGTTGTCAATTTTTGCATATCGATCTGTTGGTTTTGCGCGGTTGACGACAACACGATTCGGCCGCTTAGGTCGAACACGTTGGCCGAAGTGATATCGGTTTGGTTCGTGAACGTGAAGTTCATCACATCCTTGACCGGATTCGGAGAAACGCTGAACGCTTTTACCGATGGGTTCACAACGGCAAGCGGGCTCGAACCTTCCAATACGAACAATGCCGCGTTCGTTGACGGATCGAGGATTTCATCGACGATTCCCGATGGCCATCTTATGATTACTTTCGTGATCGATGTCGCGCTTCCGATTCCGAAATGCACGTTCAACGAGCTCATGTTGCTGAAACCTTCTCCGCTTCGGACTTCGCGGATCTGTTTGCCCCAAGCGCCATAGATTTCAACGCGTGCGCCGATTCCCTGACGATTGCTTTCGACACCTTGAAGGTGAAGTTTTATCCATTTGTTTGCGTTTGCGTTGTTGTACCAGATCGTGCTGCTGCGGAACATATCAAGGAAACCGTCGTTGTTCAGATCGGCTACGGCTACGTCAGACGCCGGAGTCGCTTGGCCCGTGAACGTCATGTTTCCATTGTTGATGTACATTTTTCCGGTCGGGGTTTCGTTCTGCCAGATGAAATCTTCCCATCCGTCGTTGTTGAAATCCCCGTGCATGATTTCCCATGAACCAACTTCATCGGCGATTCCCGTCGAGGCGAAAATGTCAGTGAACGTGCCGTTTCCATTGTTTTTGTAAAAACGGCTGTGGTCATTTCCTTCGGGCGAAGAAACGTTTGAAAGTACGAAATCGAAATCTCCGTCGTTATCGAAATCAGCCCAAGCCGATGACCATGATTGTTTTGCATCGTTGACGCCTGCCGCGGCTCCGACCTCAGTAAATGTTCCGTTGCCGTTGTTGCGGTACAACACGTTTATGCGTTGCGGATCGGTGATCGGGGCTCCGCCTCTGCATTTCGCCATGAACATGTCTTGGTCACCGTCGTTGTCGTAGTCGATCCAAACCGTCGCATAGTTTCCTGCCAATGGGAATGACGGCATAAGTGTCCAGTCGAGGAGGAGATTTCCGTTTCCGTCGTTGCGGTAGCTGTGGCTCAAGTCGACGTCGTCGCACGCGAAGAAATCGAGATTTCCGTCGTTGTCGATGTCGATGAAGTTCGTGCGTTGTGAAAAGATATTTTCTGGATCGACCGTGAACGTATATCCCGTTCCCGTCGCATTCGCTTTCACGAACGATACGCGGCTTCCGTTCCCGATGCCCAGATCACAAAATCCGTTGGCGTCGAAGTCACCGGCCGCGATGCTCCAATCAGGTGTTCCCGAATTGACTCCGAGTCCTGAAACGGCGTACGTGCTCAACACGAAACCGCCGCCCGGTTGTTGCTTGAACACCTTCAATTGATTGGTAGCGACCGAAACGATGTCGTCGAGATAGTCGCCGTTCATGTCGACCGTACAAGGATTGTAGGATGTCGTACCGCCCAGTGGAGTAGCGGTAAAGCTCACCGCTTGCGCCACGGCCAGGACCGGAAGCGAAAACAGTGCGATTAAGTAGAATTTTTTCATTGATATAGTAGTTTAGTTGTTATGTTTTAATCACAATTTTGTTCAAGCGAATTCACCCATTCTGAAATCAGCGCGACGCCTTCCTCGTGGACCGTCGATCGCCCGATGAACGGCATCATTACCGATCCGTCGGTCGAATTGATACGATAGATAAGTTCCGAATTGTCGGCGTCGCCCGCATTCAGGACGAACGGCAAACCTTCCACATTGAATTGAGGCGTCATGCAAACCCCGAGTTGGTTGATGTCGGTGTTGCTGAAATTGAAACGCATGTCCGTATAATCGCAATGTCCTCCGACGCGGTGGCAATGCGCACAATTGACGTCGAGGTAAGAACGCACGCGCAGTTCAAGCGGTTGGCTGGCGTCGTTATAATTGACGGTCGATAGGATTTCTGACGGAATATTGCTGTCGAGATAACCTTCGGCGACCCATTTTTGCAATTGGTTGCGCTGGGACGTTCCGTAATCGAAAACATTGTTGAGGTTTTGCGGTTTCACGCCGATCGGAATCATGATTTCACCGTTCAACGTCTGGTTCACGTTGATCTTATGGCAGGTACGACATTCGCTCGCCGACGGTATTTTATAGTACGCTTCCTTCGTCTGTCCGTTCTCGACGAAACTCAAAGGCAGGAAAACACCGTTTCCTTCGGCATCCAGAAATGCATCGGTCTGTTCGTCGTTCCAGATATAATCGTAGGCGTGCCAACCCGAACTTGTAGGATTTCCTTCGGCGTCGAACGTCTCCTCGGACGTCTTGATCAACAGTCGCGTTTCGATGATGCGCTTCTCGTGGCTCGGCAACAACTCGTCATAATAGAAGTTTTTTATAAGCACGGCGCCCACGGGAAATTCGAGAGCGTTGTCGTTTCCGTTGAATGTCGCTTTCGTTCCGGGCGGCATCCACACGAAGCGTTTCTTGTGCGCGTAGTCGGTGAAAAGTTCGCTCGCGGGTTTGTAAGGCAAGACTTTATAGGCGGGTTCGAGGTTTTTGATGTCGCCCGTGAAAAATCTGTAGTCGGACAATTTCGGGTAAGGAACCTGCGTCACATCGAGTACGACGGGCGATACGGGTAGATATTCGTCTTCGTCCTCATCGCGATTACACGAGTAGAATGCGAACGTCGCAAGTAATAGCAGCAGTAAAGAAGGCAGTAGGTAATTTTTGTTCATGGAAATTTTGTGAAAGCATCAAAAATAGCAAATATTTTACATCTAACAGCATTCCTTTGAAATACCCTAATAAATAATCGAAATCGTTTTTGAATTGTCAGGAAACCTCTTAATAAATTTCAACTCGGACGTTATAATTCTTGAGCATTGACAGGGCTTCAGGCGATTTGTGATCAAAAGTCTCCTCGTGCGCCAATCGTTCTTTTTTCGTGGCGATTCTTTTCACCGCCTTGAAAAAACGGCGTACTTCATTGTAATCAGTGAGTTGCAAGCCCGGAACAACGACGTTTCCGCCTGTTTCATCTTTGGCGACCATCGTGAAATAGGACGAATTGCAATGCTTGACTTTCCCGGTTTGGATGTTTTCCGAATCGACGCGGATTCCCACGACCATCGAACTTTTCCCGACGTAATTCACTGACGCCTTCATCGTGACCAATTCGCCGATTTCTATCGGGTTCAGGAAATCGACCGTATCAACCGAAGCCGTCACGCAATAATGTCCCGAGAATTTGCTCGCGCATGCGAAGGCGATCTGGTCCATAAGCATCAGAATGTAACCACCGTGGATTTTGCCTGAAAAGTTCGAGTGCGACGGCAACATGAGTTCGGATATCGTGACCTTTGACGATTTTATAGTTTTGTATTCCATTATTCTTCCAGTAGTTGGTCCATCTCGGCATCGGCTCGTCTCAGGATGTTTTCAGGTAAGGCTTTTTTGGCTTTCGCGCCCATTTTCTTGAGGCGTTCGACACTCGTGATCAGGTTTCCTTTGCCATCAAATAATTTGTTCATCGCGTTATCGTATTCACTTTTTGAATCCTTTATCTTATTTCCAATTTTGACTAAGTCATCCATAAAACCGTGGAATTTATCGTATAACGCGCCCGCTTGTCTTGCAATCTCGTACGCGTTTTCCTGTTGTTTCTGGTTTTGCCACATCGAATCGATCGTACGCAATGTCGCAAGCAGCGTCGCGGGTGTCACGATCACGATGTTTTTCTCGAAGGCGCGGTTGTACAACGTGGAATCTTCGTTCAAAGCGGTTGCGAACGCGGGTTCGATCGGAATGAAAAGCAACACGAAATCCGGACTCTCTATTTGGTAGAGATCGTGATAATTCTTGTCGCCGAGCTGTTCCACATGACGCCTGATCGACGAAACGTGTTCCTTCAATTGCACCGCACGCAACAAATCGTCTTCCTCGTTGCAATATTTCTCATAAGCGACGAGGGAAACTTTCGAGTCGATGACCATTTTCTTTCCGTCGGGCAGGTTCACGACAACATCGGGGAACACACGTTGCCCGAATTCGTTCGTGAAACTTTGCTGCACTTCGTATTCGCGTCCTTTCTCAAGACCCGATTTTTCAAGCACGCGCTCCAGGACCAATTCGCCCCAGTTGCCTTGCATCTTCGAATCGCCTTTCAGCGCCTTGGTCAAGTTGATCGTTTCGCGGCTCATCTGCTCGTTCATTTCTCGCAAACCCAAGATCTGCTGACGCAACGCCGCATGGTAATCGATCGATTCCTTGTGCGTGTCCTCGACCTTTTTCTCGAACAATTGGATTTTTTCCTGTAAAGGTGAAAGTAGAGATGAAATATTGACTTTGTTCTGTTCGGTGAATTTCAATGATTTCTCGTCGAGGATTTTATTTGCGAGGTTTTCGAATTCCTTCGTGAACTTTTCCTGTAATTTTTCGATTTCGGCCTTTTGTTCGGAATGACGTTGCAGCAAGTTGTCGAAATCGGCTTCTTTTTTCACGAGCTGGACTTCAAAGACGTTCCTTTCGTTGCGTAAAATTTCGATATCGGCGTGTTGTCGTTCGAGTTGTTTTTCGTAGTTCAATTTGTCCGAAGCCTGTTGCGCGCGTATCAACTCCGACTGCGAATTCGCCCCAAGCAATTTCTCCTGCAACGCCGAACTCTCGGTCTTCGCCGCAGCGCTTCCGAGCATTTTCCCTATTATGATACCAACGACGAGCGCCACGCAGAACGCGACGATGATTATGATCAGATTCATGTGTTTGGATTGGCTTAAAGTGTAAAGTTATGGAAAAGGGTGCAAGGTGCAAAGTGCAAGTGTAAAGTGCAAAGTGCAAAGCGCAAGGTGCAAAGTTTAGTAAGCAACGCTGTACTTTGCACCTTGCACTCTGTACTCAGCAAAAAAAAGAATGGCCCGCCAAAGCGAACCATTCCGAGGTTAAAATCTATAGTAGATTTCAAATCTTAAAGCATCCCCAACTGAGAGTCGAAGCTCTTATTTCTGGTGCGTTCACGCATATAACTGTTGTAGATAAGCGTTCTTGCTCTTTTTTTGCTGCGGTTTACAAGTGGCGAGCTCAGCAAGATTCCCAAGATGCAAATGAAAATCAGCGTTAGCAACATGCCCATGTAGATGAGGTAATTCGCCTCAAACGAAATCCTGAAATCGACGACAAAAAAGTATCCTGACACGATAAGCGCAACGACCGAGATAAAGAGAGATAGTGATTTCATGATTATTTATTTTTAGGTTTCGACTTAGTTTAGTTGAAAAGTTTTGTCCCTTTCTGTTTTGCTAAATTAGTTTCCGGACCGCCTCGGGCTTTTACATAATTTTAAGATATTATTATATGATTGGCTTTAACATTTCCAATTGCTTGTTTTTCAGTTGATTTGGCAGCTTTTTCCCGCTGTCCGCTATAGCTTTCACCCAAAAAAAGTGTTTTGCACTTGCGCGTCGAGCTTCCGTTGGTCGCTGTCGCGCGTCGGCAAAACATGTTTTTTTGTGGTGAAAGGCTGCCGCTTCCGGCGGGGCTGGGGATTTTGGGACAGCCTTTGGCGGGAAGAGAGAAAGACGAATGACGAATGACGAATGATTAAGGACTTGTTTGGGGAATGCCTTTGGCGGGGAGAGAGAATGACGAATGACGAAAGACGAATGATGAAGGACTGGTTTGGGGAATGCCTTTGGCGGACACTGTAATGGTCGAAAGTCGAAAGTCGAAGGTCGGGATTTGGGAATGCCTTTGGCGGGGCGTGAGAGTGACGAATGACGAAAGACGAGTGATGAAGGACTGGTTTGGGGAATGCCTTTGGCGGGGAATGAGGATGACGAATGACGAAAGACGAAAGACGAAGGACTGGTTTGGGGAATGCCGTTGGCGGGGAGTGAGGATGACGAATGACGAAAGACGAATGATGAAGGACTGGTTTGGGGAATGCCGTTGGCGGGGAGTGAGGATGACGAATGACGAATGACGAATGATGAAGGACTGGTTTGGGGAATGCCTTTGGCGGATACTGTAATGGTCGAAAGTCGAAAGTCGAAGGTCGGGATTTGGGAATGCCTTTGTTGGGAAGATTTGTGCGTGACGTTATTTGTTGAGTTGATCAGTTCGAAATCGGAAGATCGAAGTAGATGATTTTTGTGGCTTTGTCATTTTGTTTTTCGCGAGGTTTTTTCTTTTCGGGAGGAATTGTTCTTGAATATAAGACCTCGACTTTTCCTTTGATCGACGAAATGTTCGCGATATTTTCAGTTGCTGTAATATAAACGCTCAGGTCAAACCAGCGGCGTTCGGTTGTGTCGCGCTTGGAGATCGAGCTGTCTTTGTAGAAAATTTCTGTTTCAAGGATTCGCGTCATCACAATTTTGATGTTTGGCTCGGAGTTCTTCAAATTCACGGCTAAACTTCGGATGATTTTCCCAGGAGGTAAGGTGTCATATCTGGTTTCTATCGACGTCAAGCGCACGTCCTGGCCGCGGGCAATTACCGCATTCACAAAAACAAAAAGCAGTACGATCAGATTTTTCAATACCATCGAATTTATTTGATAGCCGATAAAAAGTCACGACCTAAGTCCTCATATTCGCCCGTCAAATAATCAAACTCCTCGCGCACGAGTTTCAACGTGCCGTAAATTTTGGAATCGGCGAGATAATACGAATCGTCCAAGCCCATTCCGCCGATGAATTCCCCGGTTTCGCGGAACACTTCGATGCTGGCTTGCTCGACGGTGTAGCAGGCCTGTTTCAAATTTATCTGGTCTGATTTCAATCGGATTGAAGTCAGCCCGAAGACAATTGGCCAGAGTTCCGAATCTATCTTATCCGAGTTTTTAAAAAGGATCGAAAGCGTCTCGTTGTTTCCCAAAGTGCCGGCGTCGGTCAAACCCAAGACGTAATCCGTGCGCGTCGCGTCGGTATCGATGATTTTGCGCGCCCAGGTTTCGATGGTATCGGGTCCTATTATAGCTTTCCCGAGCCCGAACCGGAAAATCGTCATTATTTGTCGTTCAGATAAACTCATTCATTTGGGGATTTGTGGTATTTATTATACTTTCACGGTCTTCCATCGGCCGCGCTTAAATAATATCAGGCCAGCAATCGCAATCGCGGTTTCTGACACCGGGATCGCGACGAAAACGCCTACAGGTCCAAGGTCAAAATATTTTGCGAGAACATATCCCAAAGGAATCTGAAAAAACCAAAATCCGAACAAATTTACCCACGTCGGTGTTTTCGTGTCGCCGGCTCCGTTGAACGCGTTGATCATCACCATCCCGATGCCGTAGAAAATATAACCGCATGCCATAATCCTAACGGCTTTTACGCCGATTTCGCGTACGGCCGGGTCATTACTGAAGATTCCAGCGAGCCATTCGGCGCACAAAAGTGAAATGCACATCACGATTCCCATGTAGATGGCGTTGAACCTCGCGGTCACCAAAACCGATTTTTCGGCTCGTTCCACCTGGTTCGCCCCAAGATTTTGCCCTACGAGCGTCGCCGCCGCATTACTCAATCCCCAAGCGGGCAACATAAAAAACATCATGAGGCGCAACGACGTTTGGTATCCCGCCGATCCGACGTCTCCACCGGTCGTGGCGACCAATTGCGCTAGGAAAATCCAGCTGCACGACGCGATTACGAACTGTCCGACGGCGGGCGTCGCGATCTTTACGAGCGCCTTTATCTGTTCCCAATCGGGAATGAAATGTGAAATCGTGATCTTGAGCAGGCCTTTGCCGTTGAACAAATGCCAGACTTGATAGATCACACCGATGCTTCGGCCCAGAGTCGTCGCGATCGCGGCTCCCGTCAATCCGAACGCGGGAATCGGTCCGAACCCGTTTATGAAAATCGGACACAAAATAATGTTGCAGATGTTCGCGATCCACAAACTTTTCATCGCGATCGCTGCATTTCCCGCGCCGCGAAATACGCCGTTGATCAGGAACAGCAACATGATGACGATGCTTCCGCCCATCATGATCCTGATGAACGGCGTACCGTAAAGTGCCGCAGCTTTTGAAGCGCCCATGAGCATTAGGATGTCGGTAGCGAAAATGACGCCCGTGATGCTGATCACGACGTTGATTCCGAACGCGATCAAAATGGCCTGCATGCCCGCTTTGGCCGCGGCTTCAGGATTTTTCTCTCCGACGCGTCTCGCGACTACGGCCGTTGCCGCCATGCTGATTCCGATAGCCAACGAATAGATGATCGTGAGCACCGATTCGGTCAACCCGACGGCCTGGATCGCGAAACTGCTGTGTTCCAAATGCCCGACGAAATACAAGTCGACGAGCGCGAATACCGATTCCATCATCATTTCGAGCATCATCGGAATTGCCAACAAAATGACCGAAAGCCTTATGCTTACCGTCGTGAAGTCGGCTTCCTCGCCTTTGATGGAACGTTTTATAATTGAGAATAGGGCCGATATTCTGCCTGTGAAAGTTTGTGACATGTTGTGATTGTTATAATTCGAATGAGGCGAATCGCGACGTGCGCTGCCTTTTAAAAGCCTGGTGGAAGTGTCCTCGATTAAAAAGTGAGCACGGCTGAAACAATCATAGTCGGGAATTCTAGAGAAACAAAAATAGGGTTATTTTTTTTAACCGATGTGCCGAAACGATTCCTGCGATCGTACTTTAACGTAAATTTCACCCGATTGTATTTTGAAAAACCGCGGGATTGCCCGTAACTTTAAGCAAAATAAAACACCATGAAAACCACTTTTTGGGAAATCGATCCCGCTCACTCTGAAATACATTTCAAGATCCGACATTTGGTCATCTCGACCGTAACCGGTGCTTTCCGGATTTTTAAAGGCACGCTCGAAAACGACGATCCCGAGAATTTCGAGGACGCGCGTATCGAAGCTACCATAGATGTTTACGGAATCGATACGAATGAAACCGATAGGGACGAACATCTAAAATCTCCCGAATTCTTCGACGCCGACAAATTCCCTGAAATCAATTTCAAATCGACGTCGTTCAAGCACAGGACGGGCGATCACTACGATCTCATCGGGAATTTGACACTCAAGGGAATCACGAAAGAAGTAAAGCTAGAGGTTTTGTTCGGAGGGGAAGCTAAAGACGGTTTCGGAATTTTCCGCGCGGGTTTTGAAATAAACGGCACGTTCAAACGCAAGGACTTCGGGTTGGTTTATGACGGAATCACTGAAGGCGGCGGATTGGTTTTGGGTGAAGAGGTGAAGTTGGCTGCGAACGTGCAGTTTGTTCGGAAAGAATAGTAAATTTTTTATTTTTACCGCCTATAAAAAAGTTGCCGCGGATTCAAGAATTCAAGTTTTGAGAAATGAATTCGCGAATTCGCGGCAATTTTTTAAACATGTTTGATTATTCATCAAGTTCCATGTTTCCGCGGTTCTCGTGATTATCCCGGTGCGATGGCGAACTGTATCGTTGCGCGTCGTCATAGTTATGATCTTCTTTGCCGTCGGCTTTCTCGTCGTAGATTTCATTCGCACGAGACAAACTTTCGCTTTCACTCCAACCGCGCTCGCCGTCGCTTGTCATGTGCGCATCACGCGCTCGGTCCACAAATCTTGAATTTCCTTGGGCGTCGGTTTCGCGTTCTTTCACGTGTTTCGCGGGATTGTAGTCGTCGGGAATATTTTCTCCGCTGAAACCTTCGTTCAAGTCGCCTTTCTGTTGGTCGTTGTTCCAGGTTTTCGAACCCAGATCCTTGTTGTGTGTAGTATCCATGGTGTAGTTTTTTTGTAGTATAATAGTACGGATTTCCGCTCGCGATTGCCAATGGTTTAACATTGCTTTATCTTTGCGGGGGAATATCGTTGAAATCGTATGAAATCGACGGAGTTAGCTAAAATGACCCTGACAGGGTGTTTTTTAAATCGTTGGTAAACAGTAATTTAATCTGATTTCAAACGAGCAATTTTCCAAAAGCAATAAATCCGCAGCGATGCAACACAGGCATTTTTTAATTTTCAAACCATACGGCTATCTGAGCCAGTTCGTCTACAACCTAAAGCGCAACAAGAAACTGCTGGGGGAATTGCACGATTTCCCCGATGGAACCATGGCAATCGGCCGCCTCGACGAAGATTCCGAGGGTTTGCTATTCTTGACGACCGACGGAATGATGAGCGAAATCGTGCGCGGTAAACATCTTCAAAAGGAATATTACGTACAGGTCGATGGCGTCATGACGACCGAAGCCGTCGATTTGATCAAGGCCGGTGTCGAAATCGGATTCGATGGCAAGAAATACATCACGCGAAAGTGCGACGCGAAATTGATCGACGTTCCTGATTTACCAATGAGATCTTATAAAATCCGCGATGATCGCCACGGCCCGACGAGTTGGGTTTCGATCACGGTATCGGAAGGGAAATTTCGACAGGTGCGCAAAATGACCGCTGCCGTTGGTTTTCCCACGTTGCGATTGGTTCGCGTCCGAATAGGAAACGTTTGGCTCGGCGATCTACAACCCGGCGACGTGCGCGAAGTCGAAAATCTCGTGCCTTAATCCAAAGTGGTTTGCGACATGAACGCGACGAAAGAATCGACGATTTTCTGGGCCGTTTTTTCTAGAGACGGTTTCGCGTCGAGGTAATCGGCTTTGAGTTTTCCTTCAGAATTGAAGAACTTGAGCGGATCCAGATCGACGCGGTTTTTCCCCATATAAACCTCGGCCACCGAGAATTTCACACGCAACGTGCGTTCGAGATAATCGATCTTGAGCGTGTATTTTATACGATGCTGGAACGTTTCGCCACGATTTCTATAGTAAAACGCATTCATTTTGTAGGCGTCGATCTTCAAGCCGTTTTCGCTCACATCATAGACATCGTAGCCGAACTCGTTCCTTTCGTTGTACGCCATGACCCAGCCACGGATGCGACTTTCGAGCTTGTCGACGGGAACGTTTGGTTTTGGGATTTCAAACGACTGGAAACCGTCAGGCGTGAATTCCATAGTGACTTGGGCGAGTAGAGGTGCAGACGTAAACAAGAATAATAGCAGCAATTTTTTCATCGGGAAGTTGTGTTTACTCAAATATAACTCAAATTCCGCTGAAAACGAAACGTTGTTTTTCACGGTCGAAAACGATGCCGTCGTCGGCGAAAAGCGTGTCGAAAATTCCGTCCGATGTCAATCGTTGCGGATTTGCCTGCGTGATCTTGTTGGGCGTCATTACGATGATTTCGTCGCTGAGCTGGATCGCCATATCGATGTCGTGCGTCGAAAACAAAACGCATTTTCCGGTTTCGGAACTCAACTTTTTGAGCAGTTTGAACATGGCGGCCTTGTGCTGCAAATCCAAATGCGTCGTGGGCTCATCGAGTACGATCAATGGCGTGTTTTGAGCCAAGGCGCGCGCCACGAGTACGTTTTGAAGTTGTCCGTCGCTGATCTGGAAATGTTTGCTTGAGGCGAGATGGGAAGTTCCCGTGAGTCGCATCGCTTCGTTGACTTGCGTAATATCTTCAGGCGACAATTTACCGATCCAATTCGTATACGGTTGGCGTCCGAGTGCGATGAGTTCGAAAACGGTCAGGTTGCTCGGCGGTAGTTTTTCGGTCAGGACAAGACTCAGTTTTTGCGAAAGTTCGGCCGACGAATAATTTCCGACAGATTGTCCATCGAGCAACACTTCGCCTTGAAGCGGTCGCTGGATGCCCGTCAAAGTCCGCAACAGCGTCGATTTCCCGATGCCGTTCGCCCCGATCAATGAAATTAGTTTTCCGGCTTCAAGCGAAATCGAAATTTCATTCGCGATGACCGTTTCGCTTTTCTTCGAACGATAACCGATACTTAAGTTGTTTGTATGTAAGATGCGTTTTTCCATCACGAGAAATTTCGTTTTCGCATGAGCAGCCAAATCACGACGGGCGCGCCGATTATCGATGTTATGGCGTTGATAGGCAATATGATTTCGGTTCCCGGGAATTGGCACAAAATATCGCAAAGCAACATGATGATCGCCCCGAAAAGCAAGGTCGCCAAGAACAAGATCCTGTGGTTGCTCGTCCTGAAAAGCAACTTCGCCATGTGCGGAACGGAAAGCCCGACGAATGCGATCGGACCCGCAAAAGCCGTGATGCTTCCCGCGAGCAAACTCGTGGCGATGATGATCAGGAATTGTGTGCGTCGGTAATTCAATCCGAGGCTTTTCGCGTAATTTTCACCGAGCAACAATGCGTCCAAAGGTTTGATGCACAGAATCGAAAGCAGCAATCCGACAAAAACCGCGCTGCCTAGGATCAGGATCGAAAGCCACGACAGGTTCCCGAGATTTCCCATCGCCCAGAACGTGAATTTCTGCAATTGTTCGGCCGTTGAAAAATAGGTCAGAACGCCCACGATCGCGCTTGCGAAGCTCCCGAACATCAATCCGACGATCAGAATCGCCATCGTATCGCGCAATCGTTGGGAAACGGCTAAAACCGCCAGCAAAACCACGAAACTCCCGATGCAAGAAGCGAAAATGATTCCGTAAGACGAAAGCGCCAATCCGCCCAAAAAAGAGGGCAGGAATCCGGCGCCGAGAACGATGAACGCCACGCCTAAACTCGAACCGGAACTCAAACCCAAAACATACGGGCCAGCGAGCGGATTCCGGAACAACGTCTGCATGAGCAACCCGCTGATCGACAATCCCATTCCAGCCAAAATCGCAGTAATGGCTTTTGGTAACCGGTAATTTAAAATGATGTAATCCCAAGTTGCCTTCGATGCGCTTCCGCCCGTCAACCGTTCGAAAACGTCGCGAGCCGGAATGTGTACGGGACCGAGCGAAATGTCCAAAAAGAACAACGTCGCCGCCGCGGCAAACAGCAGTAAAAACAGGCGCCAATATTGCGGGGCGTTCGGCATCAGTCGAGTTTTTCGAAGAAGTAGAGTTCGTAGTCGGGCAACAATTCGGGATGCAGTATTTTTACGATGTCCTTGATTACGAGATCAGGTCGGTTAGGGGCGAGCTCGTAATAGATCACGCCGCCCGTTTTTCCTTTTTTCGACGAAAACGAATAGACTTTTTTGTCTTTGTAGGCCTTGAATTGGGCGTAATGGCTGTTGGCCGCGGTCATTTCTTTCAAGCTTGTGAATTGTCCGGGCCCGATCCAGAATTCGGCGTTCGATGCTTCGTTGAGCACGGCTTCAAACGGCAGTGATAAACTTCCCGTTCCTTTGCTTTCGCTCCATAAATAATCGCCTCCGCCTTGCGCGATGAGGTCGGCGCCCCAACTTTTCCCGTCGGGCAAATACCATTTGTTTTCGTACATCGCGCCCGCCATCACGGTCGGTTTTGATTTTGCGTCTTTTACGAGTGCGAGCGTGGCGTTGTATTCGGTTTCTATGTCGGTAAAAATCTTGTTGGCCTCGTCTTCGAGACCGTAAAGCGCGCCGAAAAGTTTGATCCATTCGGCTTTTCCGAGCGATGTTTGTTCGTTCCAGTCGCCGTTGAGCACGATTTTCAAACCGCTTTTCTTTAGGTTTTCAAGCGTTTGGTTGTTGTTGTCGATGCCATAGCCGATGATTACGCCAGGATTCAAATCGATGATGACTTCAGTATTCAGGCTTTGGTTGTTTCCGAGTTCCTTGATTTTTTTGGCGTCTATTCGCGCCCGGATTTTCTCGGACGAAATGTAATCGAGATTCGGAAATCCGACCAAAGAATTCTCGACGCCGAGCATTTCCAATGACGGAACATGCGTCGTCGATGTCGCGATAATCGTCTTCACGGGAACGTTCACGTGTTCATAACCGGAAAGGCTGTCCGGAATTTTCGCGCCTTTTTCGACAAGCACGTAGTTGTAGTTCATGGACGCGTTCGGCCACGGGTTGTTCACCTTTACGACCGAATAATCCCCATAATCGTAAATCGCGAGACCTGCGGCGTATTTGACCGAATTTTCGATTTTCTCAGCGCTTTTTCTATCGGTTTCCGATTGCTTGCATCCAACGAGTAAGACGGCAGAAATAATCGCGACAACGTTCAGGAATTGGTTTTTCATGTAAAGTTTTTCTTGGTTGCAAAGGTAGAAGTTCGTTTCGTTTTTTGGGTTTGCGTGCGATTATTTTGCAAAATCGAAAGGAATCGCGTTATCTTTGCCGCGAATTGAGGTTGCCTTTCCGAATCATCTGGGAAGCATTAAAAGGGAACCGGGTTTAAATCCCGGGCTGTACCCGCAACTGTAAGCTAAAAAGCCTGTCGTTACCCGCTGCCACTGTATTTACGGGAAGGCCGACGACCAGGACGCAAGCCAGGAGACCTGCCTTAGTTATAACGAATATCGAATCTTCGGGAACAAGGATTCAGAGATTATGACTGCGAAAAAGCTGTTTTTCTTTATCGGACTTTTAATGTGCCAGACGATTTTGGCGCAGACCGACACCATTGCGTTGCACGACGTGACGGTTTCAGATGCGCAGTTGAAGCGTTTTTCCACGGCACAGCATGTCATTTCGCTCAATGATTCGACTTTGCGCGGCAACAGCGTTTCCCTGGCGACTTTACTCCAGTTCAATTCGGGTTTGTATATCAAGGAAAACGGCTTGGGCAGCGGCGTCGCGTCTCCGTCTTTTCGCGGTACGACGGCCCAGCAGACCGCTGTCGTTTGGAACGGCATCAACATCAATTCGCAATTTAACGGTCAGACGGATTTTAATACGATTGCAACTTCGGGCTTCAATTCGGTCGACGTGCGATCAGGCGGCGGCAGCGTGATTTACGGCAGCAGCGCGATCGGCGGAAGCATTCACTTGAACAACGATATACGTTTCGGAAATCATTTCGAGAATACGGTGGTCGCGTCATACGGAAGTTTCGACACGAGGAATGTTTTTTATCGCGCCGACATCGGGACTGAAAAATTCGCGCTTCAGGCGACGGTTTCGCGAAATGCATCGGATAACGATTACGAATTCCCCAACGCAACGCGCGACAACATAAACGGCCAATTTGAGAATACAGGCTTGAATTTGGCTTCGGGTTATAAACTCAACGCAAAGAATTACGTGCGCTTCTACAGTCAGGTTTTCGACGGCGAGCGACATTTCCCGTTGTTGACGCCCACCGATACCAAGACGAAATATCGCGACTTCAACACGCGCAATCTGCTCGAATGGGTGAATCTGCAGACGAATTTCACGTCCAAATTCAAGTTGGCCTACTTGAATGAGAATTATACGTATTTCGGAAATGTCACGAACGATTCGCACAGTTACGGAGCGGCGGAAACGTTTATCGCGCGTTATGATTTGACGTACGAATTTGGCGCAAAAGCTTCGCTGAACGCGATCACCGATTATACCCAAACGAGCGGACGAGGCAGCGATGTCGACGATCACAGGCGCGACATCGGATCGGGCGCATTGTTGTTCAAGCATAAGGTTTTGAAAAGATTGACGTACGAAATCGGCGTGCGAAAAGAGATTACAGGCAATTACGACAGCCCGGTTTTGTATTCGGTCGGCGCAAATTACAAGGTTGCCGATTTTTATGACATCCGATTGTCAGGCTCGCGCAATTTCCGAATCCCGACCTTCAACGATCTGTATTGGGCCGACGGCGGGAATCCCGATCTCAAGCCCGAATCGTCGTACCAAGGTGAAATCGGAAACGATTTCAAATTCAAGAACGTCACGATTTCGGTCAACGGTTATTACATGAAAATCAAGGATATGATCCAATGGCTTCCGGGAACGACGGCTTCGTGGTTTCCGCAGAACGTGAATCGCGTCGAGGCGTATGGCGCAGAAATTGTGGCGGACGCGCAACGTCGTATCGGAAAGCATGAAATCAAGTTCAACGGTACATATTCGTACACGATTTCAGAGAACGAAAAAACGCAAAACCAATTGATTTACGTGCCGTTCCATAAAGCCACGGCGTCGATCGCTTACGGTTACCGAAAGTTTTCAGCCAACGTACAAAGCCTTTTCAATGGGGAAGTTTTTACGAGGAGCGACAATAACGAACGATATAATCTCGACGCGTATTCGGTTGCGAATGCGGGAATTGCGTACGATTTCGGAACAAAAAATACCTATCGGCTCGGTTTCCAGGTGCGCAATTTCCTCGATGCCGAATATTATACGATGGAACGCCGGCCGTATCCGGGAAGAAACTATAACCTATCACTAATCCTAATTTTATAAAATGAAACTCAACAAACTATTTTTATCGGCAATCGCGGGCTCGCTTTTGTTCGTGTCTTGTAAAAGCGACGACGACAATTCGGTCGTATTGCCACTCGGAAATTACGACAACGGCGTTCTGGTGCTCAACGAAGGCGGCATCGGGACTGTCACATACGTCAACAACGATTTGACGACGACGCAACAAGATATTTTTGCTGTCGTGAACGGCGATGCGAACGATTTGGGCGCGTACGCACAATCGATGTTTTTCGACGGCGACCGCGCGTTCATCATCTCGAATGGATCGAACAAGATCACCGTCGTAAACCGTTACACGTTCGAATACATCGGTGCGATCACGACAGGTTTGACCGTTCCGCGTTATGGAGTCGTGTTCGACGGAAAGGCGTACGTGACGAATTCGAACACATTCGGAAGCGACACGAATCCCACAGGTTTTACCGATGATTTCATCGCTGTGATCGATTTGGGAAGTCTTGCCCTTGAAGATCCGATCGCGGTGAACAACCAGGCGGAACGTCTTGTCGTCAACAACGGAAAATTATACGTTTCAGGAGGTTTTTACGGTTCGGGAACTGATTTGACAGTAATCGACGCAGCCACGAAATCGGTCGTTTCGACGATTACAGTTGGCGAATCTCCAAACTCGCTTGAGGTCGACAACGGCGTGTTGTATGTGCTTTGTTCAGGTTACACAGGTCCAAGCAAGATCGTAAAGGTAAGTTTGTCGACCGATACGGTTACGAGTGAAGTCCCGTTCGCGATTTCGATGGGTAATGCTCAGAATCTTGACATCGAATCGGGAAAATTGTATTTCACGGTCGGGCCGAAAATCTACGAATTCAACACGACAACGACGTCAGTGATCGACACGCCGTTCATTAGTACCGGGTCGACTTCGAACTATATCGGATATGGTTTCGCGGTGAACGACGGGAAAATTTACATCTCGGAAGCGGCCGACGATTTTTCTTCGGACGGACGTATTTTGGTGTATTCGACGGGAACGGCCCAATTGGCTGACCTGGCCGTTGGTTTGGGACCGAACGGTTTCTACTTCAACTAAGAATAAAATTTTTAGAAAAAGCCCGGATTATCACTGATCGCAAGTGATGATCCGGGTTTTTTCAATTGAGAAATAACGTTATTTCACTTCATTTATCCATTCGAGGATCGTCGTCGCGATTTTTTGTTGTTCCTGATCCGACGTCAAATACTTGCGGTCGTTGTAATTCGTGATATAACCCAATTCGAGCAACACAGTCGGCGCGTTTGAATTTTTGAGGATGTAAAACGGCGCTTCCTGGATTCGGCCGATTTCAAAACTGTGTTTCTCCGACAATTTTTCACCGAGTTTCCCGGCCAGCGAAAATGACTTTTGCTTTTCGACATTGTCTTTCCCGACGTACATTCCGACGCCCGACTTGAATTCTGACGGATTCGCTTCGACGTGCAACGACAACACGACATCAGGATGCAAGGCATTGATCATTTGAGTGCGGTCTTTGAGTTCGGTGAACGTGTCCGAATCTCTCGTCAGATGGATTTCCACGTTCGCGTTTTTGTTTAGCGCTTTGATTTTCTTCGAGATTTGTTCGGTTATCATTTTTTCGGAAATTGCATCGTGCGTTGCTCCGAAATCTTTTCCGCCATGACCTGCATCGATAACGATCACCAATTTATCGCCGCTGTTTTTTGCGGGAACCACGAACGCGAAAGATGCCAAGGCGGCAGTCGCGATCAATACTTTGAATTTGTTTTTCATGAGATAGGTTTTAAGTTGGACTTATTTCAGATCGTTCACACATTCCAGAATGGTGCGCGCGATGCGGCTTTGCTGTTTGTCGTCGGTCAGATAATGTCGGTCGAAATCGTTCGACAAGTAACCGAGCTGCAATACGATTCCCGGCGCTTCCGACTTTGAAAGCACGAAAAACGGCGCTTCCTGAATCTCATCGACTTTGAAATCATGGTTTTTTCGGATGCGGTCGCCGAGTTTCCTGGCGAGCAAAGAAGCGCGTTCCTTCGACGTATTTTCTTTTGCGACGTAGAGCGTGACGCCCGATTTTTCAGGATTCAAACTGCTTCCGACATGCAAGGAAATCACGATATCGGGTTTCGTCGTATTGATGATGTCGGTGCGTTGCTGCAGCGTTACCGGAATGTCGGCCGGACGCGTGAGCGTGATGTTAACGTTTTCGCTGCGGTTCATATCCTTGATTTTCTTGGTGATCTGGGCTACGATTTCCTTCTCGGAATAGCCCTCGAATTGAGCTCCGGCGTCGTTTCCACCGTGGCCGGCGTCGATTACGATCTGGATTTTTTTCGGGTCTTCGAACTTTTCATGTCGGGCAAAGCCAAAGCTAATGGCGATGATTCCCGCGGCGATGAAGGCGAGTGACTTTTTCATGATGCGGTTGTTTGGTTAGATGTTAACGCGTCAATTCTTGCATTAATTGCAAGTACCGTATAAAATGAAAGGCCTGGAAGTTTGTTAAAATGCAGTTTTCAACAATCTTTTGAACTGGACCGAATTGGTTTTCATCACGTTGGAAATAAAAGTGCAACGAGACGCGGCGCTTAATCCTAAGTGTTTAAAACTTAAAATCGTACCGGTAAATTCGCACGTTTGTCGGTAAACATCTGGTCGCGCAAACCATCGAGCGATTTCGAGTCCTTGAAATGCGTGAATGTTTTTTCGGGGTTTTGAGGCAAGCGTCGTCCGTCGCCCGTGATCAGACCGATAGCCGTGGAAAGCAAAGGTTCGTTCGCATCGCCGAGTTCGCCCATGTTCGAAAGGTTTTCCAAAAGCGCGTTGTCGGGCGTCAAACCATTGAAATAATCACCGAAGCCTGCTCCGTTTACCGTTTTTAGCACGATTGGCTGCATCGCGTAGAAATGCGTTTTGTCGGCGCCTTCCTTGTCGAACGAAGCCGAATCGTATAACGTGATAGAACCGACGTTTTTGCCCGTCGTCACATCGCCGATCACAACGACATTCACGTACGGTTCCAGGCCGTTGATCAACAATTCGCTCGCCGACGCCGTACTTCTGGAAGTCAGGATGTAAACGGTCGTCATGTTTAATTTGTTGATCGAATTCCCGTCGATGTCGTTCACGAAACGGTTGATCAGGTTCTCGGGATTGTGGTCGTTGTAATAGTCCTGGAGTTTCGGATTCCATTGCTCGCGCGCGAAAACCTGACCCGTGAATTGGCCCGTGATCATACTCGCGAGATAGCTTGCCGTGCGGATCGAGCCGCCTGAATTGTAGCGCAGGTCCAATACGAAATCGGTGATGTTTTGCGATTTTAAGTTGCCAAACGCGTGATTAAGTGCCAAATCGTAATTCGGATAAAAACCGTTGTACATTAGGTAGCCGATCCTGTGTGTCCCGACTTCGATAACCGTGTTTTCATATACAGGATTTTCCGACAAAACTTCCTTCGTCAACGAAACCGATTCTCCATTCGGCGTGATGTTTCCGTTGTCGTAATCGGCGAGGTTAAGCGTGTAGGTTTCGTTCGCAAGCAATTCCTGGTAATTGTCCACGGTTAGCGGCGTTCCGTTTACGGCGTAGAAGATGTCGCCTCTTGCAATGTTCTTGTCTGAAGCGTCGGAATTCGGTAAAATGTAACGAACCCAACCGAAAATCTCGGTCGTGCTTCCCGATTTGTAGCGCAGCCCGAAATCGACGCCGTTGTTTTTCGTCGTGCCTGAAAGAATGCCTTCGAGGACTCGGTAATCGGAATAGATGACGCTGAATCGGTCGATCGAATTGTCGATACGTAAATCCTGGAACAGTTGGATCGGATCATTTTTAGTTGTGAGCCAATCGTTGAGGTCGGATTGGTTGGCGAAACGGTCGTCGGCCAAATCGGGCGAATCTTCCTGCCACAAATAATAAAGGTTCATGCCTTTCCACACGAAATCTTGGATGCGGATGTTTTTGGGCACGTGATTGGAATCGTCGGTTTGGCAACCTTGGAATCCGCCGAGGCAAATAACGAAAAGCAAAATTATGGAAAAGGATTTTTTCATGGCAAAGATTTTACGCGTGATCGCTCTGTAAAGTACGGATTTTAAAGCTTTCGGGTTTCAATGCGAATGTGTAAATTTAAATCAAACGAAAAAAAATCCAACGGGTTTGTAACAAAAAAAAACAAGCATCGTCTGGCCTTTATAATCGATCAAAAAACAATCACACTATGAACCAGCATGAGTTCATGAAATTAGTAAATCCGTTCAAGGACAAAGTCTTCCGGGTCGCCAAAAGGCTGCTCGTTAGCACGGAGGAAGCCGAAGATGCCACACAAGAAGTCCTCGTCAAACTCTGGAACAAGAACGATAGTCTGGAACAATACAACAGCGTCGAAGCGTTGGCCATGACGATGACCAAGAATTACTGCCTCGACCAGCTCAAGAGCAAACGCGCCGGGAATCTTAAAATTGTACACAACAATTTTACCGATCGTGAAGCGCCGCTCCAAAAGCAAGTGGAAGACCGCGACAATTGGAGTTGGGTAGAGAAGGCGATGAATACATTGCCCGAACAGCAAAAATTGATCGTCCAATTACGGGACGTCGAACAATACGAGTATGAAGAAATCGCCGAAATGCTCGAAATGAACGAAACCGCCATACGGGTTGCGTTGTCAAGGGCGAGGAAAACGATCACAGAATTTATGACAAAAACACACAGCTATGGAATTGCATAAAATAGAATCATTACTAGAAAAATACTTTGAAGGGGAAACGACCATCGCCCAGGAAAACGAGTTGAAAGACTATTTTTCCTCCCAAGATGTTGCGCAGCATCTCGAGCAGTACAGGCCGATGTTCGGTTACTTCGTCAAAGCCAGGGAACAACAATTCGAGCAGACCTTGCCATTACAACCCAGAAAACGAAACGTCGTGAAATGGCTTTCGGTAGCCGCATCGGTTGTTGTCCTGTTAGGCGTAGGAACGTTTGCCTACAACAGCATGCAAACGGCACCAAAAGAAGATTTGGGCACCTACGACGATCCTGAAATCGCCTTCCGCGAAACCCAAAAAGCACTTGATCTGCTTGCAGGCCACGTGAACACGGGAGTGGAAAGCGTAGAATACATCAACGAGTACGAAGCACAAAAAAATTTAGTTTTCAAAAATTAATTTCCTAATACCATGAAAAAGTTAATCCTTATTGCAATAGTCGCTTTGATGCCGACACTGTTTTACGCCCAAACCGCATTCGATAAATTCGACGGACAGGACGATGTGACTGCGGTAGTAGTCAACAAAAAAATGTTCAAGATGATGGGCGAAGTCAAAAACAAGGAATCCCAGCAATATTTGAACCTGATCAAGAAACTCGACAACTTGAAAGTGTTTACGACACAGAGTACGAGAGTTACTTCGGAGATGAAAGTTACGGCCGAAAAATACATCAAGTCAGCCGGTCTTGAAGAATTGATGCGTGTCACCGAGAAAGGACAGAACATCAAAATCCTCGTGAAATCAGGCGCTTCTGAAACCCAGGTTAAAGAGTTGCTCATGTTCATCGAAGGCAGCGGCAAGAACGAAACCGTGCTGATGTCACTTACAGGAGATTTCGATTTGAACGACATCTCATTGCTTACCGATAAAATGAACCTTCCCGGAGGCGACGATCTAAAAAAGGCCACAAAAGGCAGCAAAGGCCCAAAAGGCGGTAAATAATCAGTCATGAAAAAGTTCCTTCCTTTCGCGCTCGCACTGTTGTTTTTGACAGCTTGCAGTTCCGAGCCTTCGCTACAGAAATATTTCGTGGAGAAGTCTGAGAAACCAAATTTCGTCTCGGCTGACATTTCACCATCAATCCTAAACGTAAAGCCCGAATTGCTTACTTCAGAGCAACAGAATGCGCTCAAGACGTTCAAGAAAATGAATGTGCTCGCGTTCCAAAAGAACGATTCGAACGCGACGAGTTACGATGCCGAGTCGGCGAAAGTGAAAGAAATTCTCAAAGACGAGAAATATCAGGAACTCATGCATTTCGGGTCGGGTAAAGACGGTGGATCGATCAGTTTCGTCGGGTCGGAATCGCACATAGATGAATTCGTGCTGTTCGCCAACCGAAAAGAAAATGGTTTTGCAGTCGTCCGCGTCCTTGGCGACGACATGACGCCCGACGGAATCCTGCAAATGGTTTCGCTGCTTCAGAGTTCAAACTTGGATCTCGACCAGCTCAAACCGTTGCAGCAAATCATTTCAAACAACAAAAAGTAAAAGGTTAGTTATAAACGAAAAAGCGCTCCAAAAGGGCGCTTTTTTCATTTGAGACGATCAGATACGGCTTCGAGCGATTCGAACACGCTGAGTCGCGGCTTCGAACCCGCGGCGATCTTCGATCGGCGACCGAGCAGCCACAGTTCGCTGTCGCTTGCCATGATTTCGCGGTAGAACTCATCGACATACGTACTGACTTCTTCGGGTTGCGGTTCCACGGTAAAATACGTGATGTACGTAACATGGTTGAATATTTTTTTTATCTCGCGCAGGCTGTCCAACGGTACGCTTTCGCCCAAATAAACGCTTTTGTAGCCGTTTTCGATGATTTCGTAGTTCAGGTACAGCAATCCCATCTCGTGCAATTCGTGAAGCGGGAGGAAAAGCACGAACACGCGATCGGTCTTCTCGGTAGGACGAAGTTGGACTTTCTCAGTATTCGTATAAATTTTTTGTCGGATCAGGTAACTGATAAAATGTTCATGGGCCGGCGTGATCGTCTCCGATTGCCACAACATACCAATCTCGTCCAACAGCGGCAGAAACACTTCATAAAAAACCTCACGGAACGACTTCTGCGCCAACAACGAGTTGTACGTATTCACGAATGCCGCCTGGTCGAAATTCATCATCGCAATCTTGAACGCGTTTATTGCATGGTGTTTGACGCTTTTCTTGGATACGATCTGGCGCACCATCTCAGGAATGCGTTCTTCAGGCATCGAACCGATCTTGGAAATCTTGTAACCATGTTTGTGCAACAGAACGACATTCAGAAGTTTCTGCAGGTTGTTGGAATCGTAATAACGAATGTTGGTATCTGTTCGCATCGGGCTCAAAATAGCGTAACGTTTTTCCCAGATCCGAATCGTATGCGCCTTGATTCCCGAAAGGTTTTCAAGGTCTTTTATGCTGAAGACTGTTTTGATGTTGTTCATGTTTGTGGTAAAATGCTTAAACAAGGTATAACAAAAAATTCGAAGGTTCAACAATTCTTAAAATCTTACAACGATTCACCGCTAAAATGATAACGTTCACCGCAAATTTGGTCATTGCTTCAAAAAAAAGCAACTTTTGGAAATCCAATAGTGCGATTGTTTCGTAAGTCGCCTCAATTCCACAATGACAAATTGAAATGCCTGAATATTACAATAATCGCAAAGTGCACAAAAAGTGTGTTTTGTCAGAATTTTTCCTGCAAAAGAGTAGGTCGTGTAACAAAAGTTTTTTAAGTTTCCGCACCCAAAAACACCTACTATCGTGAAAAATTTACTCCTATCGGCGGTACTTTTTTTATGCTGCTCTGTCGCGAACGCCCAATTCGTGTTTTCCAGCAAAAATTTACCCGATGAAGTTTCAATCCTCGAAACGTCGTCCATCGCCAATGTCGGCCACGCCAAATTTTCGTTCGACGACATAAAGTCGGGCAAAGTCAAACCTGATTTCAAGTCGGTTAAAGGCCGATTGGGAAACCTCGGTTTCACGAAAGATACCTACTGGGTAAAATTCAGCCTTGAAAACAAACTCGCGGAACCCGTAAAATACTATCTTGAAACAGCTGAACCCGTTACCGACAATGTCGACCTTTATCTCGTTTCTTCAACAGGCCGAACGTATCTGCAACGCAGCGGCGACAATCTCGCATTCTCAAATCGAGCCGTAGCCGACCGCAAATCGGTGTTCGACATTTCGCTCGACAAAGGCGAAACCGTCCAGGCGTTCATGGAAGTCAAGAACGACGGTGAAAAAAACAACCTGCCGTTAAAGTTGATCAAACCGTCAAAACTGCTGGAGCGCACGTACCACGACCAGTTGATCATGGGGATTTTCTTCGGTATTCTTGCAGTCATCGCGATCACGTATCTGTTTTTCTATTTCGCGCTCAAGGAAACCTCGTTTTTGCATTATTCCTTGTACGTAATGTTCATGGCGCTTTGCCAATTCGCGCTTGACGGTTTTTTCCATCAATATTTCGGCACGGGCGATTCGTGGATTTCGCGACATACCGTGATCATATCGGCGATCCTGAGTTGTTATTTCTTCGGCCGATACAGCGTCACGGTGCTCGACATCAAAAACCAAAACAACATTCTGCACCGATCGTACCAAGCGCTTTTCATCGCGTTGACGGTGTTGCTCGCGGCCGTGCTTTTCATCCCGCCGTTTTTGGAATACGCTTATCCGATAATCAACATTCTCACGATAATCGGCATTCTGCTGATTTTCGCGACTGTCGTCACCAAGTTTGTCCGTAAGCAGGAAATCGACATGTATTACGTGGGCGGCATCGTGATTTTGTTTCTTTGCATCGCGCTTGCGGTTTCGATGAATTTCGGCGTTTTCCCTGACGATTTTGCTACCGACAACATCACGAAACCCGGAATCGCACTTGAGATTATCGCGCTTTCCCTGTCGATGGCCAACCGAATCAAATTATTGAAGACCAAAAAAGAAGAACTTCAAGCCGTCGCGCTTCAGAAATCTGAAGAGATGAATGACATCAAATCGTATTTCCTTTCGAATATGAGCCACGAATTGCGCACGCCTTTGAATGCGATCCTCGGGCTTGTGAGTTCGATGGAAACCGAAACTGACGCTGAAAAAATAAAAGCCAATTGCGACACGATCCGCTACGCATCCCACGGATTGATCTCTTCGGTAAATGATATTTTGGATTTCTCTCGCATCGAAAAAGGCGAATTGCGCCTCGATCATTCCGAATTCAAGATCCAGGAAATATTCGAGAAGCTGCGCGGAACCGTTCGCAAGCAAATCGACGACAAAGGCCTGACATTCAATTTCACGAGCGATGTCGATCCCGGAATTTCGGTTTTTGGCGATGCGACGCGACTCGAACAAATGCTTTACAACTTGTTGGGCAACGCGTGCAAGTTCACCGCCGAAGGTGAAGTCGGATTCAGGATCGACGCTAAAGTCACCGAAAAGAAATTGGGATTGCGCATCTCGATTTCAGACACCGGAGTTGGAATCGCCAAGGAAAAACTCGAATCGGTTTTCGGCCTTTTCTCCCAAAGCCGATTGGACAACAAGCGTAAATTCGGAGGTTTCGGAATCGGGTTGAGCATCGTAAAATCGCTCGTTGATTTACACCAAGGCACGATTTCCCTGGAAAGTGAACTCGATAAAGGCACGGTCTGTACGGTAAACCTCGAATATGAAATCGCCGCGATCGCTGCAAAACCAGTTGAAGTAGCACCAGCTGAAAAAAGCTATGCAGGCAAAAACGTACTTATCGTCGAGGACAACGCCATGAACCAAATGGTCATCAAAATGATGCTCAAAGGTTTGCCCGGACTTACGTTCGCGGTCGCGAACGACGGTTCGGAATGTCTCGAGAAAATGAGCCAGGAACGTTTCGACCTCGTGCTCATGGACCTGCAAATGCCGGTCATGGACGGTTACGAGGCGACTGAAGCGATTCGCGCCGGGAAAACAGGCGATTCGAACACGAACGTTCCAATCATCGTCATCACAGCCGACACTACGCTCGAGAGCAAAGATCGCGTGTTCCAACTCGGCGTAAACGATTATACGACCAAACCGATTGACAAGAAAACGCTGTATGCCAAGATGGATGCGGTTTTCTTCGGCGAGAAACCTGTCGTTGAGGAAAAATTGGAACCCGTCGTGAAAAATTATTCCGAAAAGAATTTTCTCATCGTCGAAGACAACGTAATGAACCAGATGGTCATCAAAATGATGCTCAAAAGTCTGGGCGTGCAATTTCAAGTCGCCGCCGACGGAGCCGAATGTCTCGAACTCATGAAACAACAAACGTTCGACCTCGTGCTCATGGATCTGCAAATGCCGGTCATGGACGGTTATGAAGCGACCGAGGCGATCCGCGCAGGAGAAACGGGAACTGAAAATTCAAAAATTCCGATTGTCGTCGTCACGGCCGACACTACACTTGAAAGTAAAGACCGCGTATTCGAACTCGGCGTCGACGATTACCTCACCAAACCGATCGATAAGAAATTATTGTATTCGAAAATCGACAAGATCATTTTTGGCGAAGTGCCGCAGATCGAATTGGTAACGCGTTTACAAGAAACGGCCTAACCTTCATCGAACATCGATTTTTGCGCGTCCTGACGGACTGGAATATGAATATCAAGATTGAATTTCTTATTGACTTCCTTGATGAAATACTCGGCGAGCAAAGGCGATTCGAGTTCGATGTTCTGGTGCACGAAGAAATACAGTTTCTGTAAACCTTCATCACGCCATTTCGCGATGCGTTCCACCCATTCGTCGAGCCGCGTCACATCTGATTTGTGGTTCGCCCCGACGTATCGCACGAACGCCACCGGACTCGTGAGCCGCATGTGCAACATATCGCGCCGTCCGGCCGTATCGACGAGTATGTTCGCCATTCCCAATTCCTCGAGCAGGTTTTCGAATTTCGTTTTCGCGTCTTCATCGCTGAACCATTCGTTATTCCTTACCTCGACGCCAAGCGGAACGCCTTTGGGAAATTCGCGCAATACTTTTTCAAGACGCGTGAAATCCTTCGGTTTGAAATTATCGTGCAATTGCAGGAACGCCATCCCGAGTTTGTCATCGAAATTGCTGATCGCATTGCAGAACGTGTCCACAGGCTCTTTCACCTCGATCAATCGCTTGAAATGCGAAATCGTATTGGTCAGTTTCGGGAAAAACTTGAAACCGTCGGGCGTCTTGTCCTTCCAGGTTTCAATCTGCTTCCAATCGGGCATGCCGTAGAAAGTCGCGTTGAGTTCGATCGAATTGAACTGGGTCGAATAATACGTGAGTTCGTCTTTCGTACCACGCGGATAAAATCCTTTCAATTCGGTCCGATTCCATTTTGCGCAACCGATAGAAACCTCAAAAGGCTTGCTATTCTTGTTTTTCGACAGGATTTTTTTGGTTTCAGGCGCGTCGGGAGGAAGCGTAAAATCGACCTCTCCGGGATTGGGAACTTGTCCGAATATCATAACTTGGAGTTTTACGCTAAGTTACGTTTTTTGGCCAGCTAATCCGGCTGCCGTCTCCAATCTTTTTTGGTCGCTTGCGGTTTTCAGCGCCCAAAACGAGCTTCCTGCGGTCGCTGTTTCAAGCACGAAAACCGTCGGCGCGACCCGCAAAAGGATTTCCGCCGCATCCGGGCTGGAAAGCCGTTCATCATCGCGAGCGTACTTTGGATTTACGATCGGCGTGGGTTCGATTGGGCTTTCACGTCAATCAAATCGCGCCCGATCCATGCGTTTTCCAATCGGTATTTTTCAAGCATCGGGCTTCGATTTCATTATTCCATTCTGCGCTAAATCTTAAAAGTCGAAAGCAATAAAAAAGGCACTAATTTTTTCATGCTAAACGATTTTATACAAACCTGCGAAATGCAAAAAACCGCTCGCCATTTGAATTTGGTGAACGGTTGTTTTTTAAAAGTGAACAACTGATTCAGGCCGCGAAAGGGTTTTATATTTTTACGAACGTGATGTAATCGGTGCTGCCATTTCCACCGCTGATATGGATGAGCTCGATGCGGTTGTTCGATATCGAGATAATTTCCCAATCTTCGGTGAGTTCCGCAAAACGGTCGGGCGATGCGAAACTGATGTTGAAATCAAGATCGTCGCTGCTCGAATCGTCGTCGCTTCCATGCTTGCCGCTCGAATCAGAAATCGACCAGTTTCCGGTGTAACTGTTTTCACCGTTGGTCGCGAGGATCGAATTGTTCGATGTGAACGTAAATTGAAAATCGGCAAATTGGGCGGTCTCGTCATTTCCTGAATCCGAATACAGGTCAACGCGCCAGGTTCCTGAAGTCGCCGTACCCGTGACTGATGTGACGTCTGACGAGCTATTTCCGCCGTGGTCGTCATCGTCGTCATGGTTCCATTCGCATGTCGAGGCCGTCGTCATCACGAATAAGCCTGCGAGTAACGCGAAAAAAGGGAATTTCCTCATTGATTTTGTAAGGTTTTGCATCGGGTTGTCTTGAACTGTTTTCATAATTGATGGTTTTAGATTTCTATTTTTTAGGTTTTAGTTGATCGCGACCGCCACCAACAGTACAATTGTGAGCCAAATCACGAATTGGACCATCCAGTGTATCGGATTTCCGGGCAGTTTCCCGAATTGGTTTCGTTTCGACCTGAATTTCATCTCCATTGCTTGGACGGTTTCAGTCTTAAGACAAAAAAAAGCGAGCTGACCCTACCATCGAATTTAATTTTTACTAATTTCATCGGCGCGGAAAACCGTCATTCGTATGGAAAACACTGATTCGCAGGGCATTTGCAGCGAAAATATTTTTACGCGATTCTTCAACCAGCACGTCAAAGGGTTGCGGAATTACCTGTATTTCAAGTTTGGGAATCCTGATCTCGCCGACGATTTGGCCCAGGATGCGTTCATAAAATTGTGGCAGAATTGCGCCGATGTGCGCCATCCCAAATCGTTTATTTTCACCGTCGCCAACAACGCCGCGATCAACCACACCAAATATGAAAAAGTGGTTTTGGCCTACCAAAGCAACAATTTCGAAAGCACGACTGATTACGCGAATCCCGAGTTTTTGATCGAAGAAGAAGAATTCCGACAAAAGTTCGACCGCGCGATCGCATCCTTAACCGAAGCCCAACGCACGGCCATATTACTGAATCGCATCGAAGGAAAGAAGTACAAGGAAATCGCCGAGATGCTCGACATCAGCGTCAAGGCCGTCGAGAAACGAATTCACGGCGCATTGGTTTCCCTGCGCGAACAAATCGACAATTTCAGGTAGGGTCGAAACCTATTTTTTTGTCTCATACAAAAACCGAGCACATGCAAGACGATACACGATTGGCCCGCTGGCTTTCAGGAGAAATGGAACCCGAGGAACGCGAGGCGCTCGAAAACAGCCCTGAATTCCCGACACTGTCGCGCATAAAAGATAATTTCGAGAAACTCAAGCGACCCGAATTCGATCAATTGACGATACTCGAAAACGTGTTGCGCCACGAAAAAACACCTGTAAAAATTATTCCGTTCTACAAGAAAGCCTGGATTCGCGTTGCGGCCATGATCGTCGTTCTTTTGGGAATCGGGATAGTCTTTTTCATGCCGAAATACCAGATCGCAAACAACAACGAGACGCTTGCCTTCACATTACCCGATGATTCCGAAGTCATTCTGAACGCGGGTTCCCAAGCGAAATACGCGACTTGGGACTGGAGCGACAACCGAGAAGTCGATCTCACCGGCGAGGCGTATTTCAAAGTGGCGAAAGGAAAGAAATTCTCGGTAAAAACCGAGCTCGGAACCGTTACCGTCTTGGGCACGAAGTTCAACGTGCGTTCGCGCCTGGGCAAATTCGACGTGATCTGCTATGAAGGAAAAGTCCGCGTGACGTTCGGTTCGACTGAAATGGTATTGCTTCCGGGTCAGGGCATTTCGATTTCAAACGACGACGCGCAAATGCTTCCCATTTCAGCATCAGAACCCGAATGGCTGAAAGGCGAACTCGTGTTCACGCAGGAAAGTTTCGATGGCGTGATTGCCGAAATCGAACGGAAATATGACGTGAAAATAAAGACGACCGTCGCTTCAAGTCAGGAATTTTCAGGCTCGCTTCCTGGAACCGATCTCGATACGGCGCTCAAAATCATCTCGCTTACCTATCATTTACACGTCGAAAAAGACGCAAACATTATCATTCTGACGCCAGCCGATGCTCGTCCGTAGCCTGTTTTTACTGTTGCTTCTATTGCCGTGTTGCGCCTTTTCGCAAACGCGTGGGAAAGTCGCGCTCAAAATCGTGCTCGACGAAATCGCGCAACAGCATCAGGTTCGGTTCAGTTATATCGATGAGGAATTGGTCGTGTACAAAATCGTTCCGCCCGACTCGAAGATTCCGTTGTCGGGCAAAATCGACTACATCCAAGCGCAGACCAGATTGCGCATCGAAGCCGTTTCAGGCAACTACTACACGATTTTCAACGACCGCAAAATGGACAAGCCGCTTTGTGGTTACCTGATCGACGCCGACGGAAAAGGGATCGAGAATGCGAACATCGTCATCGAGGATTCGCCCTATGAAGCGACATCGAACGCCGACGGTTATTTTGAGTTGCCGGTTCTTTCGCCGAACGCGATCTCAATACGGCATCTGGGCTACAAACCGATGCGGATCGAGCCCCAGGATCTGTACGTGAACGATTGTCCGAAACTTGGAATGGAAATCGTCATCGAGAAATTGTCGGAAATTACCGCAAATCGATACATGGCGACGGGAATTTCGAAAGCGAATACGGGCGAAATCGTGATCAAACCCGGGAAGTTCGGCATACTGCCCGGATTGACCGAACCCGATGTTCTCAAAGCGATGCAACAGGCGCCCGGCATCGTGAGCATAGACGAGACGGTTTCGAACATCAGCGTCCGAGGCGGTACGCACGACCAGAATTTGTTTTTGTGGAACGGCATCCGAATGTTCCAGACGGGACATTTCTTCGGGTTGATTTCGGCGTTCAATCCTTTATTGGCGACAAATATTTCGATTTCGAAGAACGGGAGTTCGGCGTTTTTCGGGGAAAGCGTGTCGAGCCTCGTCGATATCTCATCGCACACGAAGGTGACCGACAGTTGCTACAATGTGATCACGGCCGACATGATCAGTGCGAATTTCTTTTCGAAGATCCGATTGTCGAACAAGGCCACGATCCAGGCTTCGGGCCGACGCACCTTTACCGATATCGTCACCACTCCGACGTTCAAACGCTACCAGGATCGCGTGTTTAAAAATACGACCGTGACCGATTTCGCAAACGGAAATCCCGTTCGGATCGACAGCGATGAAGACTTCCAGTTTTACGACATTTCAATTCAATATCACCGAAAAATAGGCGAAAAGCACGATTTGATAATCGACGGAATCGGCGTAGAGAACAGTGTAGATGTGCGCCAACTATCAAACGGAATCCGAACAGACCGAGATTTACGACAGCGGAATTTCGGTGGCAGTGCGACTTGGAAAACCAAATGGAATGATTTTCACGATTCGGAATTCCAAGCGTTCGGTTCCTGGTACGATTTCGATGCGCGAAACAAGATGATCGCGAGCGGATTGCGCACCGAAAATGGAAACAACGTGCTTGATCTGGGTTTCAGGTTGCGGCATTCGTACGCGATTACAGCTCAGACCTCGATTTCGGCGGGTTATCAGTTCGACCGGATTTCGATTCGCGATGAAGTTTTTTCAAGCGATCCGATTTTAAATTCGGAAATCGATAACGCTTCGACGTCGCACGCTTTGGCGGTTGAAGGCCAATTCAATTCGCCCGATAGTCGCGTCAATCTGCGCGCGGGATTGCGCACGAATTACTATTCGAAATACGATTTACTGCTTGCGGAACCTCGAATCGTTTTCGGTTTTATGTTTTCAAAGAAACTTCGCGTCGAGATTTTGGGCGAACGCAAAAGCCAAACGGTTTCCCAGCTCGTGAACGGCGAACAGGAACTGCTGGGTTTGGAAAGCCGTCGTTGGGCGTTGGCCGATGAAGCCGACATTCCGATCCAGAAAAGCGGGCAATTCTCCATCGGGTTTTTATACAACGATTCGGGCTGGCTCGTTTCGCTCGATAATTTTTACAAGAAAATTTCGGGAATCACGAGCGACAGTCAGGGTTTTCGGAACCAATTCGAATTCGTTTCGGCGAATGGCGATTACCGCGTTTTAGGTTCGGAGTTGCTCGTGCAAAAGAGTTTTGGGCGTTTCCTGAGTTGGATTTCCTATAGTTTCAACGACAATAGCTATGACTTCGGGCCGTTTTCCCCGTCGCGTTTCCCGAACAATTATTCGATTTCCCACGCGGCTTCCTGGGCCGGAATGTACGAATGGAACAAATTGCGGTTCGCGCTCGGCATGAATTGGCATACGGGCCGACCGATCACGACGCCCGGATCGTTTTTTATCGATGTCGCGAATCCCGGGAATTCCTCGATCGTCTTCAACGAACCGAACAACGAACGACTGGACGATTATGTGCAATGCAATTTGTCGGCTTCCAAGAGTTGGGAAATCTCGAAGGTTTGGCGCATCACGGGTAACGCGTCGATACTGAATTTCCTCGATCGCGAGAATGTGTTGAACCGCTATTATCGATTGAACCGCGAGAATAATACGGTTGAAAGCGTGAAGGTCGACGCATTGGGACGCACGGTTAATTTTGGGATTCGATTGGATTTTTGACGCGTCGTAAACGTTCAGTCGGTCATGATCAATTCGATCGTGGTGCCGCCCGATTCTTGCGTCAGAACATTTATTTTAAGGTTCACGGCTTTCGCAAAATCACGAATCAAGTGCAAGCCCAGCCCGTTTTTGATTCCCGTGACTTCGGTTTCGTCGTAAAGCGCTTTGAAGACTTCGGTTTTGCTACCGAGGCCATTGTCGGTGATTGATATTATTTTCTTGCCGTTCTCGCTTCGGGCTTTCCACATGATTTCTCCGTCAGATTTCCCGGATATCGCTTGAATGGCGTTCGATGTGAGGTTGCGCATGATCGTCTTGAGATAATGTTCGTCGGTGAAGACGCTTAGTGATTCAGGATTCTCGAAATGAAAGCGTATGTTTTTGTCCGAATCGTAATTGGATGCGAGATAATCGAAAAGCGTGCTTACTTGAATTTGCTTCGGATGTGGCGAAAACTGCCGCATTTGCCCTTTGCTCCACAATAAAAGATCTTCCATCGATACGAGAAGGCTTTCGGCGGCCGTCAACGTTTGTTCGCTCAGGCGTTTCGTCGTGGCCGAGTCGAGCGCTTGGATATTGTCGTCGCGCAGGCGGATGAATTTTATGATGTTCGAAACGGGACTTCGCAAGTCGTGATTGATGATTCCGAAAAACAAATTCTTGACGCGATTCGCCTCATTGAGTTCGTTGTTCACGACGGTCAATTTTTGGTTGCGTCGTTTTCGCATTCGGTTCTGGTAAATAAGAAATCCCACGATCATAATCGAAAATGCAATTCCTGAAACGGCCAAAATGCTGAGGTTCTTCTGACGTTCGAGCCTGAGAGATGCGCGATAATCCTTCTTCTGTTGCTGGATTTTTAGCGAATCCTGTTCACGCGAATACGCAAACGCCATTTCCTTACGCGTGAATTCCTTGATTTTTTCCTCGTTTGAAAGGCTGTCTTTGAGCGTCGCAAATTGCCGATGGAACTGCAATGCTTTTTTGTCGTCTCCATATTCGGCATAAGCGTCCGACAAATCTTCAGAAAGGCTCATGCAGTCCTGCAAACTTCCCACTTCCTGACTGAGTTTGAGCGCGGTTTCGAATTGATCGATGGCGAGTCGTATCAAAGCGGTTTTATTTTTGGGTAAATCTCCTTTGGGTGTTTCGCCGCTTTTCGCAATGTCGATATAACACGTGGACAAACTTTGGTACGTCGACGACTCCATGCGTATGTCGCCGATTTCCTTGCTGACGGCTAATGCCAATTGCAGATAGTTGATCGCCTCGTAATACTTTTTGTCGAAGTAATACAGTGTTGCGATGTTGTGGGCGGTGATCGAGGTTGCCCTGCGGCTCTTGATTTCGGTCTGCAATTTCAACGCTTTTTGGTAGTAGGCCATTGCGTTGGTCTTGTCATTTCTACTGAAGCAGACGTTTCCAAGATTCATCATTCCCCAGGCGATCCCGACTTTGCCGCCATACTTTTTATGGAAAGCGATCGATTTTTCGTAGTAATCATTCGCTTTTTCGAAATCGCCTTGCATCATGTAGATGTGGCCGGTGTGTTCGGCGTTGAATCCCAGCGCTTCGTAATCGTTTATTTTCTCTGAAATTTTGAGCGCATTGCCGAAATACTCAAGCGCTTTGGGAAACTCTCCGTTCTCGCGATAGTTGACGCCGATGCTGTTGTACGCGCGCCCAAGACCTTTTTGCCAACCGATTTTTTTGGAGATCTCAACGGCATCCAGCCCGTATTTTATTCCTTTGTTCGTGTCGAGATTGTAATAACTGAATGAAAGGTCGGCGAGCAATTTGACTTTACTACTGTCGTTCGCCATTTTGGGCAATCGCGTCAACAGCGAATCGATCCTTGGTTTTCCCTCTTTCTGCGCATGGAGATTTTGCGCGATGAGAAGCACAATTGCGAAAAATACAAAGATTACTGGCTTTCTCATATACGATTTTAATAAAAAATTCAAGCACGATTACCGACGCGAGTTAGAACGACAATAACTTAAGATTATCCTGATAGCTGCGTCCGACCGGAACCAACGTCCCGTTTTCAAGCACGATTTCCCTGAGCCCGACCGCGCGAATATGCTTGCGTTGCACCGCATAACTCTTATGGATTCTCACAAACGGATCAAAAATGATATCCTTTAAAATGGTTCCCAATGTTGAGAGCACATAATATTTGCCCGAATCGGTAACCACGGCCGTATAGTTTTGGAGCGCGTTCAAATACAGTATTTCATCGATTGGCACGCGGGTTTTTCTAGCGCCTTTCTTTATGTAAACCGCGTTTCCTTGCTTCGTTAGGTTTTCAAACAACGCCGATTGCCGCCTCAATCCGGCATATTCTTCAATTCGCGCCATCGTCATCGCGAATCGCTCCATCGTGAACGGCTTGATCAGGTAATCGAGCGTATCGATCGAGAAACTCTCAACCGCATACTCGGGATAATCGGTCACAAAAATGCAGATGGGAACGGCTGTCGCGTTTCTCCTGAGTTCCAAACCATTCATTCCGGGCATGTCGACGTCGAGGAACAGCAAATCCACCGCACTTGTTTCGAGAAATTCGAGCGCCGCAGCCGCATTGTCGAACACGCCGCAAATCTTGACGTCGGGAAAATGCGCGAGAAACTTCACGAGCGTGAGCCGGTCAAGTTCATTATCGTCGACGATTATGCAGCGCAATGCTTCCATGAAAAATTCTTAATCGCTTAAAAGTAAGCATATTCGGTCTGCGGCCGATGATTATCACATAGAAATTATGGCTGGCGGCGGTCTTTTATTTTTAAGCGCCTTCATCGATTCAAATCGAAAAAAATAGCATCGCGGAAATTCGATCGGAACGTTCGTCAATTCTGGAGCGTCGTTCATCAACAAAAGTTTTCCAATCCGAATTTCCGAGCAAACTTTACGCTATCAGTGAGTTGAGCCACCACGATCTCACGCAAAATCAAGTTGAATTTCAAACAGTTCTAATTTTAAAATCGAAGACATGAAAAAAATTTTACTTCTTCTGCTGATGGCGCAAAGCGTATTTTCACAGGCTCCGGCTCTTGAATGGGCGAAATCGTTCGGTGGCACGGATGTCGACCGGCTCAATGAAACCATAACGACGGCCGATGCGGGATTTCTGTGCGTCGGATTCACATTGTCGACCGATGGCGATGTCACTCAAAATTTCTCAGGCGCCGATGTCTGGGTCTTAAAACTCAATGCGTCGGGCGATTTGGCCTGGCAAAAAAGTTTTGGCGGTTCTGGAACGGATTCGGCGACGTCGGTCGTGCAGACTCCCGATGGTGGATTCGTGCTCGCGGGGAATTCGGATTCGACCGACGGCGACGTGAGCCAAAACCTCGGCGCAATGGACTATTGGGTGATTAAGCTCGATGCCGATGGCGAACTGGTTTGGGAAAAGTCGTTCGGCGGTTCGGGTTACGATCGCGCCACATCGATTGTTGCGACTGCTGATGGCGGTTTCGCGGTTTTGGGTTATTCCGATTCCATTGACGGAGATATTTCGGGCAATAAAGGAATGACCGATTATTGGGTGATAAAACTCAATGCTTCGGGTGAACTCGTGTGGCAAAAAAGCCTCGGAGGAACGGCAAACGATTACGGATTTTCGATCATTGAAGCCTCGACGGGCGGTTATGTTGTCGCGGGAAGTGTGTATTCGACCGACGGCGATGTGACCGGCCATCACGGTGCAACCGACTATTGGGTCGTGAAACTCGATGTTGATGGCGATATCGAATGGCAAAAGGCGCTCGGCGGAACGAGTATCGAAGGTCTCGGCGCCAATTATCCGATAAAACTCATCGAAGCGAATGACGGCGGTTATGCATTCGTCGGATTTGCAAATTCAACCGACGGCGATTTGACGCAAAACCAGGGAATTTCTGATTTTTGGCTCGTGAAATTATCTGCCGACGGTTCGTTGGCGTGGCAAAAAACATACGGCGGTCCCGGTGACGACGTCGGATATTCGATCTTGCAGCAAGCTGACGGATCGTACGGAATCACCGGATATACGGGATCGTCAACCGGAGATGTAAGTGGTTTTCACGGGTATTACGATTTCTGGATCGTAAAAACTGACAGCGACGGCGAATTGCTTTGGCAGAAAGCGCTCGGAGGAACGGGCGAGGAAAGCCCGGCGTCCGTCGTTTTGGCTTCAGACGATACGTATGTCGCGGCCGGAATCGCCTACGTAAACAATGGCGATGTCGTCGACAGCAAAGGAAGCGGCGATTTTTGGCTCACGAAACTCGCGGCTCCGCAACCTTTCGATGGAAGCGTCGCGATCGATCTTGGCGCGGTAGGCTGCCAGAGCGCGTTCGTTCCACAATTGATTTTGACCAATACGGGTACCGATGTCACACTTTCGTCGGCGACGATCGAATACCATTTGAACAGCGACGCGCCGCAAATCTATTCGTGGACGGGTTCGTTGGCTCCCGGCGCATCACAAAACATCGCGTTACCTGAAGCGACGGCCGTTCCCGGGGAAAATATTTTCGTGGCTTCCGTCGAAACCATCAATGGCGTTATCGATGAAATCGCATATAACAACAATGCACAGCAAAGTTTCGTGTTCAATTATTTCGAAACCTCTGAAGTCGTTTTTTCATTGCAGACCGATGATTTTCCAAGCGAAACCTATTGGGATCTGACCAATGAGAATGGAGACGTTTTATTTTCGGGCGGACCGTATACGCAGACGAATACTGCCTTTTCGGTGACGTTTTTTCCGCTACCGACGGGTTGCTACACGTTCAATATGTACGACGACGGTTTCGACGGGATTTACGAACCCGGCGGCTACACGCTGACATCGGCCCAAGGAGATGTGATCGTGCAGAGCGGCTTATTCGAGGATTTCGCGTCGACGACATTCTCGATATACGCCGAACCGATCGCGCTCGATGCCGGGATTTTGCTGGATGTGAACCGCCAAAGTTGCGAAACCTTGTTCATACCAAAAATACTTCTTGCGAATACAGGTGCTGACGCGACTTTGACATCCGCCGAAATCACATACTCGTATGACGGCGCGACACCAGCGACCTACGCTTGGACGGGATCGCTCGTTCCGGGCGCGTCGGAATTCATCGATCTGCCTGAAATCGACGCCGAAAACGGAGCGCACACGATTTCAGCGACGCTCACTACCGTAAATGGAATCGCCGACACGTTTGCCGTGAATAATGCGCGTGACGTTTCGTATTCGGTGAACGGGTTTGCGACGTCGGAACTTACCTTGACCATAAACGCCCAATTCACTGGCGACGTTTATTGGACGCTTTACGGCAGCGACGGTACGTTTTTCTATGAAAATGGTTTTTACGAAAATCCGGGTGAAATAGTCGAAAGCCTGCCGATCGATTCGGGTTGCTACATTTTCACGATCTACGATTTCAGCGGAACCGGGCTCGCATATTCGCTCGAAACTCAGGAAGGACAAACCGTAAAAGCCGGTGATTCGGTGAGCAATGACGCTGCGACGTTCTTTATCGAAACTGCGCTTGGGTTGCCCGACGTCGCGAATCAAGCGAAAATTACAATGTATCCGAATCCGGTGAAAAGCCAATTGAAGATAGAAAACAATGGTAGCCCGATAACGTCTTTGGAGATTTTCGACCTTTCGGGAAAACGATTGTTAGTGGTTGAAGATTCGGCAATCGTTGAAGTCGACGTGAACGGTCTTTCGAACGGAATGTATATCGTCAAGGCGAAATCCGACGATGGAATTTCAAATTTCAAGATGATGAAAGAATAATTTAAGACACGGATACGATTTTGATTTTCGTCGGTATTCATAAAAAAGAAGTTCCAATAAAACGTTCGAAAGAAATTGGTTTTATTGGAACTTTTATTTTATCGCTTTACGATTTTTCCAGTAAGTATCTTTTCGCCGACGGAAACTTTCAAATAGTAAATCGCATTTGGAATTCCCGACAGATCCAATTGATATTCGCTGGCTTTTTGCGACTGGCTAAACACCAATTTACCGTTGATGTCGAAAAGTTGGATGCCGTCGGCTGCTTCTTCCAAACGGATTGTCACCACGTCTTTCGCGGGATTCGGGAAATAACTCCATTTGAAATCCTTGAGTTGCTTCTCAGTCATCGGATTCGTCGCCGCAGTTTTCGCGTCGCAACCCGAGATCTGTGAGAACTGGACGATTACGCGCAGGATCAGATCGTTTAGCATTTCAACGCTGTAATCGTCGGTCGTGGGTTCGATGTGATCGTTGCCGATGCCGCTGTGGTTGGTGATAAACAAATATGTCCCGTTGGTCTGCAACGCGATCGAACGCATTAGGTATTCGGCGCTTTTATCGATGCCGCTCGCTGAAACGGAAACCACGCGAATTCCTTTTTCGGCCGCGATTCTGGACAGATGTTGCAGTTTCGCGATGCTTTTTTCATCTTCGTGAGCAGGCGCGTCGAGCAATACGAAAAGCAATTTCGAAGTCGCATCGGGATTCCAGGAAAGCGCGTTAATCGAAGTTTCGAGAGCGTCGGTTACGGCTTCGGGATAATCGCCGCCGCCGTCGGCTTCCTGGTTGTCGATGAACTCTTTTACCGAATTTATGTCGGTTGAGAAATCGAAAGCCTTCACGAGATAATCGTCGCCGTTGTCGCGGTAAAAAACACTTGCCAGCGAGACGTCGGCGTTGCCAAGTTGGTCGCGCGTGCGTTTTATTACGTCACCGACTTCTGCTTGCAGGTATTTGATTTCGTCTCCCATCGATCCCGTGGCGTCGACCATGAAAGCGACGTCGACGATGGGTTTCGAGATGCAATCCGCTTTTAGTTTAACCGTATTTATACCGACTCGGAATTCGATCGCGTCGGCAACTACGATTTTGCCGTTTTCGTCGGTAATCGTAAGTTTTTTTGGAGGCGCGATGCTGTCGGTCGGATTGAACCATAACTCGGCTCGACCCGTATTGTCGGTTTTTGCGACCCAAATCTTGTTTCCCGATTCGTCGATCAACGCAAAAGTGTTTCCAACAATGGGCGAACTTTTCTCATTGATCGCGATTACAGAATACCGATATTTCGGTCGCATTTTCCAGATGGATTGTTGTTCGGCGAGCACTTCCGAAGCGATGTCGGTCCAATACTCGAACTTCGAGAAATCGTTGACTTCGCCTGCGGTGAGCTGACTTGCTTTTTGTTTTACTTGATCGTATTCGACGGTGACTGATTCAGTTGCCGGACCCTCGGCCGGGGCTACATCTTCCAAAAACGAAACGCCCGAAACCATTTTTTCAACGCTTTCTTCGACGATGACTTCTTTAAGGCCTTCGCCGACGGGATTGATGGTTGAAGAATATTCCGAGGATTTGTCGCCGTCGCGATATGGAACATCGTCCGATCTTATTGTTGTCGTTGTGATTTCGTTGACCGTTTTGAATTTTGCTTTTCCGGTCATGAAATATCCTTCATACGATTTATCGTCAGAAAGCTTATCCGGTATAGATATGACAGTGACCTCGGCATCGCGCAATCCGGCGATTTCCTGCAATTTAATGTTCATTATGGCGTGCGTGATTTGTACACGGCCTTCTTTCATGCCAACGGGACGTGCGACTAATGTTTGTCCCATTTCAGCATTGAGCCCGAAATATCCGTTTGCGTCGGTTGTGGTTATTGCGCCTGTTTCGGAAATCCAGACTGAAACGTCGGGCAATGCGCCTGAAGCGTCGGTGATTTGGCCGATCACGGCTTGGTTATACGGATTTTTCTTCTTGGAATGCGTGATGACGGGTTTGGTGCGTCGGCTATTTTTTGCGAGACGTTTTTTCTGTTTCTCGCGAATTTTTGCGACATTTTTGACCGACACTTTATTGGATGACTTGGCCGTAATTTGAACATCGGGCGACGACGCGGCCGAGAATTTCAACTGATCGCCGACGTTTCCTTTTATAGTGAACTTTCCTTTGTTGTCGGAATAAGTGACGAAGTAATTCGAGAGGTTTAGGACTTCTACTTTCGGGAACGGTTTTTTTTCGTCGTCGGTAACAGTTCCCGTGAGCGTTTGAGCAGATCCGAGAAAAGAAAGAAGTAACGCGGCGATCGAGAGTAGATTCCTGAAGTTCAAAGCCATGATTTGATGTTTGTTTTCTTTAGGATGGGGATTTTTGATAAAACGTTGGTCGGACTTTTAAAATTCCAACAATAACTTTTTAAGCGTAAAACGAAAGTGGCGGAAATACCGAGGGTAAATCCGCCACAAAGTACAAACATTTTCCTTTATTGCTTCACGAGTTTGTGCGTGATCGATCCCGTCGGTGTTTTGATTTTGAGCAGGTAAACGCCGTCGCTCAGCGATTCGAGATCGATGGATTCGGTATTTTTGTTTACGTTTTTCTTTTGCCAGACGTTTTTGCCGATCATGTCGAACACCGACAATTCAATCATTTGTTCGCTGCTGATGATCTGGACGTTGCCCGAGAATGGATTCGGGAATACCTGAAGCGTCGTTGCGTTCTGCGTCGGAACCGCCAATTCGTTTTCGACGCCTTTCAATGTGATGTTGTCGTATCGGTTGTTTCCGTTGTCTCCGGTCGTGTTGCCTTCGAACGTGATCCGCACCTTGAAATTCGGATTGTCGTTCACGGCCGTAATTGCGCTGAAGTCGAGTTGGACGAGCGAAAATTCGGTTGAGATCGCGGCCGAGGTCGGATTCAGGTTCGTCTGTACGAAATTGACACCGTCGACACTGTACGCGAAGTTGTTCGTCAACATGCCTTCGTTGGTTCTTTGTACGGCGAAATCGAACTTGATGTTTTTGTAGCCTGTCGTCGGCAAATCAAAGTCGAGCGAGCGTCCTTGAGAAGGATTTCTCACACGAGCGCACTTCCCTGAAAGTTCGTCAAAATGAATGTTGATTATCGAACCTGTGCTGTTCGCGTCGATGTCGCGCGGGCCGGTTCCCGTGTACGTCATCAAAGGTGCCGCGCCGCTGATCAGGTTGTAATCGGCTTGGATCGTCGTGACGTCGACAGGTGTTTCAAGCGTGTTGAAATGCCAGTAATACAGCGCTTGCTCTGCGTTCGTGACCTCGGTGAAATAAGCCGTGACCGATGTCGCTTGTGAGATTTGGAGTACGATGTCAGGATTTTCGGCATCGGGCGTAATCACCGCTCCGTCGACAACCCAATGGCTGAATTCGTAACCCGTGTACGCTTCGGCCTTAAGCAGCGTTTCTATATTTCCGAACACTTGAGCCGACGCGGGATAATTCACGAACCATTCCGAGTTCATCTTGATTCGTCCCGTATTCGCGGGTTCGACCTGGAATGTCGTCGCGAACGGACCTGTAACGTCGTAACATTCGACCAATCCCGTGTTGATGGTTTGCGAGCATCGTGTAAGCAAGAAATTCCTCGCCGCCAGAACATTCGCTTGCCAAGTCGCCATGCTGCCGCCCCAACGTTGGATCTGGCGTGGCATTTCGGGTGCGATAACGGCTACGATGCTGTCGAAAACCGCGGTTACTTGTTCGCATGAAAGGTGAGTGTTCAATAAATCGGCGTAACGCGTGATGTAGCGTTGTCTTACGATCGGATTTTCCTCTATGAGTTTCCCGATGGTTTGCGTGTGACCGACTCCGACTTCAAGTTCTTCGACATTACAAGGTGCCGCGTTGGCCGAGATGTCGGGAATGCCCGTGTAATTGATGTAATGGCCGAGTACGCCATCGCAATCCCAAAGCGCGTAACGCCATTTCAAAGCGCCGCCAGACGGATCCAGACCGCGCCACCAGGACGTGTTCCAGTTGAGCCAATCCTTGTTTACCATATACGAATTGAGCACGAAATAGTCGATCAGGCTGTCGATGTTGAGTTGGCCGTCGACGTAATTGTAGTTCGCTTCGAGCGCCATGTCGTTGTTTTGGACAAACTCGGTAAGATCATCCCAGGCGTCGATCGCGGGTTGGTTCCCGAATTCGGGCAATGTCGCGCCCCAGGTTTTTATGTATTGGATGTATTCGTCGCTGTCGCGGAATTTGTAATCCTGACCGTAATAATAGTCGGTATATTGGTTGTCGTCGACCTTTTCGCGCAGATCGTAAACGCCCCAGTATTGCCCGTTCACGAAAAGGGAAACGAAAATGCTTCGTCTTTCATCGAGTTCCATGCCCGACAATTCCGACACTTTTTGGACGAATACATCACGCAAGTGAGCGCCTCCGCTTTGGTGCGGATAATTGTCGCTTCCGGCGGCTTTCAATATCAGTCGTCTGTAATTTATGCGATCGGATGTGTTGAAGAATTGATGTTCCAAACGTCTCTTGTAACCGTGATCGTCTCGCGAGATGAAGTCGATCCCGCGTTGGTTGTACGCCCAAGAATCGTTGCCGTGTTTGTCGAAATCGCCCATGTTTTCATCGACGAAAGTTCCGTCGCTTTCGAAATATTCGAGATATCCGATGGGTTCGATCTGGTTGCCGTTCAGCAATTGCAGCAAATCGGCGTCGCCCGACAAGGAAACGACAGGCAAAGACGAATTGTCGTTGATGAAATACGAATTCGTTTCGATGAATCCGGGTAAAATTCCTGCCGTTGTGCTGAACGCGCGCGCTCGCAAGACCGTGTTTTCGGTAATCGAAATCGGAGCCGAGTACAGTGTTGAGGTCGCGGTCGGCGTGGATCCGTTCGTCGTATATCGGACCTGTTCGTTCGTTCCCGATGATGAAAGCGCAACTGTTATAGGTCCCAAATATTTTCCGGGCGCAACGCTGATCGTAGGTTTGGTCGCATAATTTGAAAAACCGTTCGTGTTCGTCTGGCCGGGCGTAGGGGGGCTGAAAACGCTCCAGGTCGATGCGCCGTCGGTGGTTCTTCCGTACGAATGATTGGTTTGCGTCGTGAACATTTCAAGCGATTGGATGACGTTTCCGCTTGGGTCGGCGATTACGATTTCATCGGGATCGGTTTGGGTCAGGTCGAAACTCGCGTGCAAAACCGTTCCTGAAGAAATATCCCGGCTTGAACAGAAAATCAATACTCGGCTGTTCGGCGGGATGACACCGTCCTGGATTTGCCATTTCGTTGGGTTATTGATATTGTTGCTCACATAATAACCGGCCAAATTGAAATATGTCGTCGGGCTTGAGTTGTAGAGTTCGATCCAGTCTTCGTTTCGGTTGAAGCCGTCGTTGAAGTTTCGATTCGACGCCGAATATTCGTTTATCAATAACGGGCCGTTTCCATATTCGATCGTGCCGTAGGTCACGGTTATTTCGCGTCGGTTCACGAAATCGTAGGTCGCGTTACAGCCTGTTCCGCCCCAATTCCTCGCGAAATTGAACGTGTATGTGATTTGGCCTGTCGAAACGACATTTCCAATCGGACTGCCAGTGATGTTGGTCGTGTAAAGGCCTTCTGTTCCGCCGACACCGTTCATGACAGCGGTTTGTCCGTTCGGTCCCGAAACGAAACCGCGTTGGTCGGACATCCATGCGCCCGATCCTGCAACGGCTACGAAATCATAACTGATATTTGAAGAAAGTACGGTTTGACCCGCGGGAACGGCGACCAGCAACGTCGATTGCTGATACGTCGGCAAAAAACACGAATTGACCGGGCCATTATTTGAAACGGTTACGACAGGATCGATGTTGATCGGGAAAACCCTTTCGCTCGATTTGAGCCATGAACCATCGATTTTGATTTGGATTTTGTAGGTCGTTTCGTTGAGCTTGACGAGATTGTATTTCGCTTCGTACGGTTGTTGACGCAGGTTGCGGTTCATGACTTTGCTGTCAGAGACAACGGGCTGTTGGAACACGAAAACTTCTTCGCCTTTTTGGTTTAGGATTGCAAGTTGGTTGTTGGCATTTTCATGTCGGATAGAAAAACCAGCAGGCAATGTCAGGACTTCTTCGACGAGCATTTTCTCGAATTGTTCAGGCAAGAAAGCCGCATCGTTGATCAGGTAACTGTATTTGAACGCCTGATTGTAAAGTGTGATGTTCTTGTCGACGTTTGGCGAGACGTTTTTAAATACCATTTCGCTGTCATTTTTTGGAATGCCGTCTTGTTTTTTGATGACTATGGTTTTCGCGGACGAGCCGTTGGCCGATATAAACACGAAATTGCTCTCTTTGATTCGCACGCGTTGGTTTTCGATGTTGAGCGATAACTGTCCGTCGCTCGATTCGAAAAAAGGATTTTGTGCGGGATAGGTGATTTTGTTGTTGGTTTTCGACAGTTTGTAGTCGATGGTTTGCCAGAAGCCATTGTCGGCGAGATAATGTAACGGAACCGATGATTGGACCGTCGTTTTGGTCGTGTTCGTGTTTAGGAATGTCCTCGAGAATTTTGTCCTTTCATGAACCAGTTCGTAATCTACTTCGTTTAAGGCAGCGCCGTGTTTGGTTTTGCCGAGTTCCGGATGTGATTGGTATTCGATCGGAATCTGGTTGAATTGTTTTTGGGTGGTTGTGTTTTGCGCGAAACCCCAAAAAGAAATAAATATGAGGCAGCTTTTAAGGTAAAAGTTCTTCATCCTAAGTTAAATTAAGTTGTTGTTGGTGTTTTGAATGTAAATTTTAGGTAACTAATATAGGATTTATTTGATTCATTTTAAATGTTTTAAGCGCGGACGTTTTGTTTTTTTTAAGAGTCTTAAAAAGAGGTTTTGAGGATTTTTTAAAAATTGGGGTTTTGGGGGAGTGGGGATTTTGGGGATTATTGGTTTTGGTGGGATTGGGGCGGGAATTTGGTGGGTTTGGAGA
>NZ_SEBS01000040.1 GCF_004211145.1 Flavobacterium sp.
ACCCTGAACCCTGAACCCTGAACCCTGAACCCTGAACCCTGAACCCTGAACCCTGAACCCTGAACCCTGAACCGCGCCCGCGTGAGGGATGCAAGCGGATATCCTTTTTGCCGAAACCAAATGTCCGCTTACCGAAGACGTACAAGGCAAAAAGATAGCAGCGGGCCAGCCCGACGGCGGCGAACGAAATCGTCAGGCGACCCAAAACCCACATGCCGCCGGCACGCCCACATTAAATTTACATCATCTACGCAACCGATTTCGCTTTTCCATATCTTAGAAGAAATCTTTCCTATGAAAATACGACTACTTCTTTGCGCGCTGCTGCCGTTTTTGGTCAGCAGTTGCATTGGGTTCAACTTCGGAGAAGACGACGAACCAAACATTTCACAATCCAATTACACCGCCCAAATCATGGATCGCGCGGTTTTTGAGAGTTCCGTGCAACTTTTACCGCCTATCGACGTCGAGAAATCGGGCAAGATTTACATCATGGATCACCTGATGGTCGTGAACGATGTCAACAAAGGATTCCACATCTATAATTACGCAAATCCGCAACTTCCCACACCAATCGCGTTCCTTCAAATGCCCGGCGCAACTGACGTGGCGATGCGTGGCGACAAAATGTACATAAATCAAGCGGTCGATCTCGTTACGATCCGATACAACAAAGTCGAGAATACGATGGCGATAGAATCCAGAAGCGAGAACGTATTCCCGCAAAAGATCGCGCCCGATTTTAGCTACACGGATCTGAATCCAAATGAAATCATCGTAAACTGGACACTAAATAACTAAGCCATGAAAAAAATAATAGCATTTTGTTTTTGTATCGCGGTTATGTTCGGTTGCTCGTCGGATTCGTCTGAAGGTCTTTCCGAAGGTGCGAAAGACGGCCAAGGCGGTTCACTCGCGATTTTCGCACTCGTCGGCGATTATTTATACACGGTCGATCACGCCAAGATCAACGTTTTTTCACTGATCAATCAAGCGAATCCCGTAAAGGTCAACGATATCGAAGTCGGCTGGGACATTGAAACCTTGTTCGCGCGCGAGGGTTATCTGTACATCGGCTCGCGCGAAGGCATGTATGTCTATTCGATCGCGAATCCTGAAAATCCGCAATATGTGTCGAGCGTGCAACATTTTCGTTCATGCGATCCCGTTGTGGCGAATGCGACGCACAGTTACGTGACGCTACATTCGAACTCGACTTGCGGTGGCGATTTGAACGTTCTGCAAGTGTACGACATGGCCGATATCAACAATCCGATCATGATCCATCAGCGCAATTTGGTGCATCCGAAAGGTTTGGGGTTGTTCAGCGATCATTATTTAATTGTGTGCGACGACCAGATCAAAATTTTCGACATCGTCAATCCGGCTGAGCCTGTACTCGTAAAGTCAATCGACAAAAGTTGTTTCGACGTCATCATCAAAAACAACGTGATGTTTGCGATCGGCGATCAAAGTTTGACACGTTTCCTGTTGAATCCGAACGACATCGGAAACGTGGAAGTGCAGAGTGAAATCGTATTCTAATACATTTTGAGCATAAAAAAAGTCCGGTGTAATTGCCGGACTTTTCTGTTTTATTTGTTTACGATTATCACGATCTTATTGAAATCGGCGGCGGCGTTGATGACCGCGCGATATTCCTCGAACGCAGGCAACGGATATCGGATCACGTTATAGAACTCGGTATTGTTTACCGTAATCACGTTCCCTTTTTGCTCGTAATTGCTCACGAACGCGGCTTCTTCCTTGCCGTTCAATTGCGTCTTGTAACTCATGTTGAACTTCTCGAGATTCTTTACTTTCGCGCCTTCAGGGAGAATGATCTTGATCGTCCGTGTGTACGAATGCGGATAGTCGATCTCGACAGGCATCACGCGTTTGTTCTCCTGATACAATTCCATTTGGCGTCCGATGACTTGCCCGACCGAGAACAAATAATTGTCTCCTGCCTTGCGCACCAAGTCTTTACCGTCGAACGTCACGTTCAATACGAAAGGTTTTTTCCCGATGAATTCCGTCCCGTCGTTTTCGGTTTTGAGTGTCTTGTATTCCGTTTCTACCGTGTAGTTTTTCGCGATTTGCTTGAGCAATTCCTTGTATTGGTCGTCTGAAGCGAAGTCTTTCACGGGTTGGAAATTCATGGCCGAATAACCACCGAACGCGATTTTGTCGGTCACGGTCGGATTCGCGATGTCTTTTGAAAAGTCGACCGTGATTTCCATGACGTCGTGCGTGATGTCGGTTCCCGGAATCTCGATGAATCCGATTTCACCGACGCCCATGTTCACGCCCGAAAATTTCTTGCCCTTGATGAACAAGCCCGTGTTCGATGCCAATCCCGATGGAAACAATGGAATCCGGTATTCGACTTCGGTCGGCGTCAAATATTTCTGTATCGTGGGGAAATACAAGAGAATGTCGTGCAGGTTCTCATAACTCTCGAAATCCTTGTCGAACGGAACTTTCGAACGTTCCGATGTCATAACCAATTGGTTCTCGATTCCCATTTTGTCCAAGACCGCGAAATACAATCTTAAAATGTCCGACTGGTTCGCCTGGCGGCTTTTGATGATGTCGTTGATTCCTTCCTGGCTGTCGATGTATTGGCTGTATGTGATCGTCTTCTTGATTTTATTTTCGACGTTCCAGATCTGATCCTGCGTATTCGATGAAGTCGGGATTTGCTTGATGAAATCATCTATCGCCTTGATTTCCTTTTTGTTGTATTCCGGATGGAAACGCTCGTACAGGTTCGTCGAGAATTCCTTGAAATTGTACATGTTTTTCGCACCGTTGGCGACGTTCGCGTCGAGTTTGTATCGGAACATTTTCACGGCGGCACTCCAGTTTCCGTAGCGTTCATCGTCGTCGAGAGCGGGCACGTTCTCTGACGATACGTTTAGGATTTTCCTCTTGTCGGCCGAAACTTCTTCGATCGTGGCGTCGCCCAAACCGTTGTAACTCTTTGTCTTGAAAACGAGATGATCCGGGTAAATCAACTGGAACGTCGCCTTTGAGATCGGATATTCGTCCTGCATGCGAATCGTGCTCCCATTGAGTTCAGGCGATTCCTGCAACATGTACAACTTCTCGATCACGGCGCCTTTTTCGAGTCCGTTCAGCGCGAAGTAATTGTATTTGATGCCGCGTTCCTCGTCGGTTTCTTCCTTGATATCTTTCGAATCGAGCGAAATCACCTTTCCGTTCTTAAGGATAACGCGCGCCTTTGTCGTCAACACACTTTCGCTCATTCGGAACGGAATATAGATTTTATTGTTTCGTTCGACCGCGTCATCACTGTTGATGAGTACTTTTTCGTGCATCAGGTAATATTGCGTCGCCTGTCCTTTGGCCGACTGGAGTTCGACCTTCGTGTTGCGTTCGAGAATCACTTCCTTCTCGTTCTTGTATTGGTCCGGAATCGCGGCGATTGTCGGCTTTTCTTCCCAATTGTAATTCTTGAATGAAAAGTCCTGAGCCTTCGTTACCGCCGAAACGAACAGCAATGCGATGACGGCGAAGGATTGGATGGATTTGTTTTGCAAAATCATTTTGAAGCGAGGATTAAAGTTTGAGAATAAGCGTCCTTGAGTTGTTTTACGGTGTCGTTCCACAGGTCGAAATCTGCCTTTTGGAGCAACATTTTTTTGAGTTTTATGTTCACGATTAATGAAACTTCAGTCGGTTTCGAGACGTACTTGCAGTCGACCGACAACAAGGAATTGTCGAGCTTGAAATTCGGTGGAAGAAATTTGACCGACGTGTCCTTGGGCAGCTCGAGCGTGAATTCACCTTTGTAGGACGTTAAAAAATCGAATTCGAAAGCCGAAACGCGATCGGGTTCCATCGTGACTTTGTCGAACATCTGGTCGAGGAACAAACTCACATAGATTTCTTTGTCGACGGGAATCGCATAATCGGCGAGGTCGAACGTGTAGTCGACTTTGTACGGCTTGTCTCGGTCGCCGATGTTCGCCTCCTTGAAATCCTTTAAATTGAATTTATTGTTGCCTTTGAGCACGAGGCTTTTGATCAGGTCGAATCGCATTTTTCCCGACGCGTCGCCGATCTGCGACAAATAATGGCTGCGTGAAAATCCCGAATAATCGACGGTCGCCGAGCCCAACAGTTTGTCTTTGTCAAGCGTGAGTCTTATTTTTTCGACGGTTCCGTTATCGTCCGACGCTACGATCGGCACTTCGACGATCTCGTATTGTTCGCCGTTCGAGACGAGCGCTTCCTTACCTTGTATGAAAGATGTCGGAATTCCGAAACGCGTTTCCCTGTCGGTCGCATCCAAAAACGTGTATTTTCCGTTGTCCTTGAAAACCGCGATCATGTGATTGTCCACGGCCGGAGTCGAAAGTTCCTTGTACGAATACGGAATCTCGCGCGTGCCGATCCAACAAACTGAAACGCCTTTGATGCCAGCATAGGCAGACATTGACGAAATCAAGTTCGCCATGTCCTTGCAATCCCCGAATTTACGCTCGTAGACCAAGCTCGCCTCACGCGGGATAAAGCCTTCGTAACCGTTCTCGAACGCGATGTATTTGATGTTGTCCTTTACCCAATAAAAGATTTTCTTGACCTTTTCCTCGTCGTTTGAAGCGCCGGTCGTAATTTCGTTACTGAGCGCTTTTAGGTCGGCGTTCTCGGTCTTGTTCAGGTTTTTGAGGAACGATTTGTAATACGTGTAGAGTTTGTTCGTGTCGTCGAGCACATCGATTTTCGCGCCCGAACTAACGTAATCTTTCACGAAAACATCAATGTGAGGTACAACATGGCGGAACCCCGGATTGTTGCTTTCGAACTTTATCGCTTTCACGTCGGTCAACGTCCACGTGTAGATCCATTTGCCTTTTTTCTCGGTCTTGGCGAACGTGATCGAATTGGTCGGGTCGTTGAAGACGCGGTAACCGATGTTGATGTCTTTGTCGGTGCGGACTTCAAGCGTCGAATTTACCATCGGCAACGAATTTCCAAATACGAAACTTTGCAACAGATACGGATCGACGAATTCGGTCTGCACGTTGTAGACTTTACGCGCGCCTTTTTGCAGGTTCGGGAAAATGAGTTGGCGCTCTTTCACGCCGTCGTGGAAAATCGAGCTCGAGCGCGACAGTTTCTCGTTCGATTGCGTGACCTTGATCTTGCGTTCCTTGCCTTTGTCGCTCACGATAGAGAACGCATCGTACTCGCGCAATTTGACCAATTCCGAATAGGAAAAACTCTCCTGGTTGTTCAAGATCCCGTTCTCGGACAAGATGATCGATTCGTAGTAATTGTCGCGGATGATGCGCAGTTTCTTGTCTTCGATGAAGATATCATACGAACTTTTGTCTGACAGGATCAACTCGTTCGCATCGGTCCATTTCTTTTTGTAATCGTCGACCGACAGCACCTGCGCCTGCATTTTCGCCTGCAGCGCAACTACTCCGACCACGGCAAAAAATGCCGTTTTATTTAACGTCAACCAGTTCATCAGAATCATACATTTTGGTTATTGTGCCTGTGGCGGTGTAAATCTTGCACGGGCCGTGAAGCTCGTCGTTTTTGGAAGTCGCGCTGATCCACGGTTTTCCGTCTTCCTTGAAAAATTCGGCGAGGCCTTCGTCGTCGTTGTATACGAAATTTTCTTTCTTGTAAATTTTGCCGTTCGTGTAATATTCGATCCTCGGTCCGTTCAAAAGTCCCAAATCGTAGTTGGATTCGTGTTCGGGTTTTCCGTCGGCCGAGAAAATCAGGAATTTCTTGTCAAGGATTCCTTTGTTGAAATGCATTTCGATTGCGGTTTTCCCGTTCGGATATTTGGAAACGATGTCGGCCGTGATCGACGTCAACGGCACTTTCTGGGTCAATTTTCCATTCGCGTCAAGCGGAATGTAATATTCAGGCAAGTTGTACGCGTAACTCACGATCAAAATCGGCTCGCCTTTCAAATTGTAATATTTCGCTTCGCCTTCGTTGAGTTCGTCGAATTGGTTGTACTCGTACATCACGTTTTTGTTGTAGAAATAGCGCGTGAGTTTTCCAGTTTCGGTTCCGTGCAGGAATTCGATCGTAATCCTCAGGTTGCCCGCCAGATCGTGGTATTTTCCCAGCCCGATCTGCTCGCCGTTGTCGTAGTTCAATTCGTACAGCAACGCTCCCGTCGGCCCGTTTTTGACGTAGCGTCCGTGCCTGCTTCCGTTCACGTAAACCGTTTCGACATCGAGCTTGCCCGATTTGTCTTTCACGGTGTATTTCCCGTTGAGCACGCCATTCACCATTTCATATTCGTGGACTGCGTGGCCGTTCCTGAAAACCGTTTTGACCTTGCCGGTTTTGTTCGTATAATCGATTTTGTTTTCGCTTTTCCCATCGAGCGTGAACGATTCCATGGCGACCGAGCTGCCGTTGTCGTACGTCGTTTTCATCGATGGCTTGCCGTTTTGCCAGAATGTCTGGTTAGACTGTATTTCACCTTCGTCGTAGAATGATTCCGATGAAAGGCTGCCATCGCCGTAAAAACTGCGCGAAACCCCGTTGCGTTCGCCGCCTTTATAATACGTTACATTGCTGACTTTTCCGTTAGAATGCGATTCGTAAACGCCTGAAATCGTGTCTTTCACGTAATTGACGATCGATACGAGTCGGCCCGAATTGTTATAACCGTGGTTCAAACCCGATTTGACTCCGCCCGCGAAAATTTCCTTCTCCTTAATCATTCCGTTTTGGTATGAATACGTCCATTCGCCGGTTTTCTTGCCTTTGTCGTATTTTCCTTTAGCGATGCTCACACCGTCGAAATTCTGCAGGTCTTCACCTTTTTTGTTGACGTCGATTTCGATCGGTTTGGCCACTCCGGGTTTGTATTGCAACGCCGTCGTAATCAATCCCGACTTGAACTTTTCCTCGTAATATTTGTCGCCTTTTTGGTTGTAATAGGCGTAACCCTCGACTTCGCCTTTCGCCGTATATTTAGTGTCGAATGACTTTTTGCCGTTTTCGAAGAAACTCGTCCCGCTTTTTGGGAAGCCGTTTTCATATACGACCTGCTCGTCGGGCGAACCGTTCGGATAATACGATTTATAGTAGGATTTGATTTTCCCGTTTTCGTAATCGGCTTCGCTTTTCACGATTTTTCCGTCGAAGTATTCCACGAACTTTCCATTGATCTCGTTTGCCGTGTACGGAATTTCACTTGTGACGGCTCCCGACTCGTTGAAGTATTTCGCGACGCCTTCGTTTTTTCCTTTCACGTAAGTGAAGTCGCTTTTCTTGGCGCCGTTCTCGTACAGGCAAACCATGTTGCCGTCGCGCTCGTCGTCGGTGAAATTGACCTCGCACGATTTTCCGCCGTTGATGAAATACGAAGAACTCAGCCCTTGGAGTTTTCCGTTCCTGTAATTCTCTACGAGTTTGAGGTTTCCGTTTTTGTAATACGTGGTGCGTTTTCCGTCAAGTTGGCCTTTGGAAAAGCTCTTTTCTTCATACAATTTCCCTTTTCGGTCATAATATTTTTGAAGGCCGTCGAGTTCGTCATGAACGAAATTGAGTTCGGCTGCGAGCGTATTGTCAGAGTAGACTGCCTTGAATTTGCCTTCGCGTTTGCCGTCTAACTTCGTGCCGATAAGCGAAGGACTTCCGTTGTCGTCCAAGAAAATCGTGACGTCCTGTTCCTTGCCGAAGAAATCGAGTTTCCGCTTGGCGAACAGTGGCCAAAATCCGTTGTAGATGAAATCGTCGCGGAACGACAGTATTTTCTTCTTTTGTGAAGTAAGTTTCTTGCCGAGTTTTTCCTCCATGCTCAGCAAAATATAATACGACATGCCTTCGAATTGGTTCTTGCGCGAAAGTTCGGCGAGATACGGAATGTACATCGTCTCAAAGAAACCGTCGCCCATTTTATGTTCGGGCGCGTATTCGACGATCGCCTGGACTTGCCTGATGATGATGTCGGTGAATTCCGACTTCACTTTGAAAGCGCTTCTCAACGCGAGCTGATTGCGCAGGATTTCATCGATTTCCGAGAAATTGTCCCCGCTTTTCGACAACACCAAGTTGCTCTTCTCGAGGTAATTTTCCCCGAATTTCGCATTTAGTTTTATGATGCATTGCTCGGCTCCGGGGCCGTTCGGATTCAAGATCAAATACGTGAGCAATCCCATCGCGCCCTCGGTGACATGGCCTTCTTCAAGCGCGACCGATCCCAACAGGTAATGTGAACCTGAATGGTTCGGATTCAACGTGATCGATTTTTTCAGCAGGTCGATGGCTTTCTGGCGTTGTTCTTTCCGAAGATATAACAAGGCCAAGTTGTACAACATCGGGCCCGAATCGGGAGAGAGTTTCTGGCCTTCGAGCAACATGATTTCGCTCTTGTCGTATTCTTTTGCGTCGCTCAGGAAGGTTCCGTACGCCATGAAAAAATCGGCCCGGTCCTTCATCAGACCTTCGTTGTAGGCTTTCTCGTAGATTTCGCGCGATTTCTCGGGCTGTTCCATCGCTTTGTACGTGAGCGCTTTCTCGTATTGGGCGGTGACGTAGTTCGGATCGATCGGATCTATCTTGTCGAATTCTTTTAACGCTGCCTCATATTTTCCTTCGTCGTGGAGTTTCGTGCCGCTTGCGATTATCGCGTCGGGATCATAAACGAAGCCATAGTCCGTTTGGGCAAAACCCGACAGACCGAGTCCCAAAAACAGGACGCAAATAAAATTTTTCATTGATGGTGTTTGATTTCTCCAAATATAATTTTTTTGAGAAACCATAGGTGTTAAAATGCGAATTTTTCTTACGCGACATCGTTGATGAAGTCGCTGAATTCGTGGAAGAAAAGTTCGAAAGCGTTCATCTGTTCGTTGAAGAAATCGAAAATATCGTCCCAGGTCGCTTTGTTGTTGATGCTGATGCCCGTTTTTTCGACCCAGATCTTGCTGATGGTTTTGTTTTCAAGGTAAAAATCTTTTTCGAAAATCGCATCGGGAACGTGTTCTTCGAGCAATATCGAACGCAACGACAACATTTTATCGTAATAAGCGTATCGTTTTTCGTCGTCGCGATTTTCGATGGCGATCATGACTTCGGCTTTTTTGTTGTCGGCGTGGAACTTAAGCGTGAAGTCTTTGATCTTGGTATCGTACAGCAACCACTTCCGCGGGTATTTTTCGGCGAAGGCGATCCAGAATTCTCGTTTGATGCGTTGGGATTCTTCTTTGCTGAACATTGTTTGCTATTTGTATTTTGGTTAACTTAGTTTGAATTTGCCACGAAGGCGCGATGACACGAAATTCGCATGCCGGCAAAAACCGATATCTAAACGCGTCGTGTTTTTTAAAATCCAATGGACTTTACCGAATTCTTACATCTGCTGCCAAAAATACAAAACGAAACGCTTCCGGGCGAGTCTGCTCATGCCAAAATGTTTCCGCCCGAACGCCAACAACTCATGCAAAACCTCGATTGGGACAACCTCAATGCGCGAAGTGCCGCGGTCATGTTGCTGCTTTACCCGCGGAACGAAAAGACGAATTTCGTGTTGATCCTGCGCAATGCGTACAAAGGCGTGCATTCATCCCAGGTCGCGTTCCCTGGCGGAAAGCGCGAAGCCGAAGATGCGTCGTACGCTGAAACCGCTTTGAGGGAAACGTTCGAGGAAGTCGGGATCCGACCCGATCAGATCAGCGTCGTGCGTGAATTGTCGCGCATTTATATTCCGCCGAGCAATTTTATCGTATATCCGTTTTTGGGCTATTCCGAACAAGAATTGATCTTTACGCCTGATCCACGCGAAGTTGCGGGCATCATCGAAGTTTCAGTCGATGATTTCCTCGATGACGCGACCGTAGTCGGGATGACACGCGACACATCATACGCGACCGAGATAAACGTGCCCGGTTTCAAAATCGGCGAACATGTCGTCTGGGGCGCTACCGCGATGATCCTCAGCGAGTTCAAGGAAGTTGTAAAAACACTCGCGAAACGTTGAAGTTTTTGTAAATTCGCAGCTTACTCTACGCCATGGGCCTGTTTAAACGAAATCCTTTCGGACATATACTTTTCCTGAAACGCTGGATGATCCTGATATTCGGGATGTTCACGCACAGGCGCTATCATGGCTTTAACCAGCTCAAGATCGACGGGTCGGAAATCATTCCTACGTTGCCCGACCGAAACGTGCTGTTCATCTCAAACCACCAAACGTATTTCGCCGATGTCGTCGCGATGTTTCACGTGTTCAACGCGAGTCTTCACGGCCGACAGGACACGATCAAGAACATGGGCTATTTGTGGGATCCGAAACTTAATATCTATTACGTCGCGGCCAAGGAAACCATTTCTGAAGGAATTTTGCCAAGAATAATGGCCTACGCGGGAGCGATTCCCGTGCAAAGAACCTGGCGCGCCAACGGGCAGGACGTGAAACGGGAGTTCAATCCCGCCGATACTGAAAACATTAAGATCGCGCTCGAAGACGGCTGGGTAATCACGTTCCCGCAAGGCACGACGCGTTCGTTCAAACCTGTTCGCAAAGGAACGGCTCACATCATAAAACAATACAAACCTATCGTGGTTCCAATCGTGATCGACGGATTCAGGCGTTCGTTCGACCGCAAAGGCCTTCGCATGAAAAAGAAGGGAATTTTGCAATCGTTCATCATCAAGGAACCTTTGGAAATCGACTACGAGAACGAAACCATCGAACAGATCGTCGAGAAAATCGAATGGGCGATCGAGCAACATCCTTCGTTGCTTAAAGTCATTCCGGCTGAGGAACGCGCCATTGAGGAAGAGTTGAATAAGAAGCGGGAGTGGCGGTATTAGAGTGCCTGAGAACCTGAGTGCCTGAGTGCCTGAGTCGCTTTAGGTAAAATTTACTTTGGGAGTTTCAGATGATGTTTTTTCATCACATATTCCTCAATTTTTTCATTGTACGTTTCGAGACAACCGGAGAGCATATCGCCTCGAAAATAGACTTCAATATTTAGATCATCGAATTGTTTTGACTGCTTTGGCGTCGCGTAGTTTCCGATGCGAAAATATTTGAGGTTGGCCGACGCGGAATCTTTGCTGAAAGCTGCTTCAATTTCGTTACATGAAAGCGATTCGTAATACGCGAATGTCTTGTTCCGATTCGAGATTCGGAACTGTCGGAACTGAACATAAGAATTCACGCCCAAATTTATCCCAAGTAAAATAAAAGCCGCGTACGTGAAGATCGCATGTCGAAGCTTGAGGCCGCGTGGCAGGAAAAAGAAAACAATCGCAACCGCCAAAGTTCCGATTAATACTCCCGACTCATCGGGCGGATATTCACTCGTAGTTTTTAGGACTGTCACAACCGTAAAACCCGACGACAGGATCAGCAGGAGAATTAGGTGGAATTTCCATTTTGGGTACATGGTTCGAGGTTTGGGGTTCAAGGTTCAGGGTTCAGGGTTCAGGGTTCGAACCGTTGTCCGAACTTTGGTCTTTCCAAAAAAAACGAAAATGTCCTAGCTACCGAAAAGCCAAATCTCAAATCTCAAATCTCCGATCTCAAATCTAAACTCACCTAACCGCTTCAACCTTAAATCCTTTTTTTCGAAGCAATCTAATCACCCCATTTTCTCCCGCCAAATGCGCCGCGCCGACGCCAAAGAATGTCGGTTTTTGCTTCGCGATGCTTTCTATTTTGGGGATCCAGTTCTTGTTTCTCTTTACGAGCAATTCGTCTTCGTATTTCGATGTCGTGACGTTGTCGGATTCGCGCGCGGCTTTGAGCATGCCTTCTATATCTTGTTTCGCGTACAATTCCGTAAGCAAGGCCGTTTCTTTTTGGTCGTTCGCCAAATCGCTTTTCGCCGATTTCACGAGTTCGGCCATTTGTTCTTCGTACGGAACCGCGTCGAGCGTCGCCATCTGGTCGGCCAACGTCTCGAGCCCGAGAACTTCTTCTTTTTGTTCGGTGCTGATGTTCATGAGTTCACTCTCGACCGATTGCAACGTACAGTCGAGCATTTTCGTAAGGAACATCATCGACACGAAAATCGGTTTCACGGTATTCATCGCCTCGAGCGGGAATCCGAGGTTCTTGATCAGGAAGTCGTTCACGATCTTAATGTCTTCAGGACTTGCGAGGTCGGTCATTTTTTTGCCGTCGGTCATCATCATGCCGCTCATCATGCCTTGCTGGAGCGTCGGGTCGTCCATGTCCATTTCAAGATACAGTTGCTGGGTCGCGTCCATTGCAGGTTTCACGCCGGGTTTGAGTGTCGCGTCGCACGTAATGTGGATCGTTCCGTATAAATACGAAGGTTGTTTTAGGCCGTTGCCCGAAATTTTCCACAACAATGATTTCTCCAAAGGTTGCGCGCCAACCACTCCGAATGCCAACATGGCCATCGCTAAAAAGCACTTCTTCATAAGTCAATTTTTTTGAGCTCCTTGTAATTTGCGAGGAGTTTGCGCAACAATATTCCGTAAATCAATCGATAAAACAACCATGCGAGGCCTGAAAAAATAACGATGCACAGCGCGAGCAACCCGATTATGATCGCCAGGGCCGCGTTATCCTGCGCGATTCCTTTGCGAAGTTCTTCAGCATCGGGGTTGCACAAAAATGCGATGATGAACCCGACGATCAGACTCAAGACGATCATCGACAAATTGTACCACACGTAATAATTCACGGTTTTGCGCGTCCGGATGATGTCGTCCATTAAAATTTTCGTCGAAGCCGTCGTGGAAATCCGGATGTAATTTCGATAGAACAAATAAATGAACACGAGGATCACACCGTAATTCACGAAATTGAAAATCGTGAAATAGCGCACGAGATCCTCGTGTCCTGACGCGATCAGGTATTCGTCGGTGCTGCTCCACGAGCTCACGACCGTCCATAAAAGCACTTCGAGAATGCTAATGATCAAGATCCACTTCACGATTGAAGATGATTTCTTGTGCAACATCACGTATATTTCCTTCTCCGTCACCTGGTTGTACGCATTTTCGTTGCGTTTCCAGTCTTTCTTCAGCAAATCCAGCTCGTCCATAACTACGGATTTAATATTTTTTTCAATTTTCCTTTTATGCGGTTCATCTTCACGCGCGCATTCACCTCGCTGATACCGAGGGTTTCTGAAATCTCCGCATAATCCTTGTCCTCGAGATACATGAACACCAACGCCTTTTCGATATCGTTGAGTTGATACACGGCCTGGTACATGAGCTTGATCTGTTCCTCTTCCTCGTAGTTGTAGTCTTCCTGCCTGATAAAATGGCGGGCGCTGTCGTACTCGGTCGTCGCGACTGACCGTGTGCTTTTCCGATACAATGTAATGGCAGTATTGAGCGCCACGCGATACGCCCATGTAGAAAACTTGGCATCCCCGCGGAATTTTGGGAACGCCTTCCATAACTGAATCGTGATTTCCTGGAACAAATCCTTGTGCGCATCCTCGCCCGAGGTGTACAGCCTGCAGATCTTGTGGATAATGTTCTGGTTCTCGCGCAATTGTTTTACGAACGATTGCTCTAAAGATTCACTCATGATGCGTTAGTGGCGTGAGGTTGGATTTTGTTACATGTGCAAGGTGCAAAGTACAGTGTGCAAAGTATATAATTTTTTGGCCGCCTGCAAGCACCGCGTTTTCTGCTGCAATCTTTCTTAAAAAACGTGGATTTGCTGCGGCTTGGTCGAGCTTCCTTTGGTCGCTGCCCAAATCGCGCAAACCCCAACATTTTTTTTCTAAAGGATTTCCGCTGCAACCGCTGGCGGGGATTCCGGGCTGCCGTTGGCGGAAGATTTTTTTGACGAAAGACGAACGACCAATGACAAAGGACTTGGCGTTTCAATTAAAAAAAGAAATAGTAATTCCCATAAAATTTGCAAAAGTCTTTCATGCGTAATTTGAAAGACCTAACTTTAATTCAATCGAGAGCGTCCGTTAGTCTTTAGTCCTTCGTCTTTCGTCTTTCGTCATTCGTCACTCGTCATTCGTCATTCATCATTCATCTTTCGTCATTCGTCATTCGTCGCACATGAACATCCCACAATCATCCCTTCCGCGCATCGCGATCATCGGCGCCGGTTTCGCCGGAATCGCGCTCTCACGTAAACTGCGCGACCAAAAATGCCAGGTCGTGCTGATCGACAAGCACAACTATCACAATTTCCAGCCGCTGTTGTACCAGGTTGCCACGGGCGGTTTGGAAGCCGGATCGATCGCGTATCCGGTCAGGAAGATCATCCACGATTACAAGGATTATTATTTCAGGATGGCGCGCGTCTCTGAGATTGACACCAAGAACAATTGCATCCAGTCGGACATCGGGAGTTTGACCTACGATTATCTGGTGATCGCCACGGGTTCCAAAACGAATTTCTTCGGCAACAAGGAAATCGAGCGCAATTCGATGCAGATGAAAACCATTTCCCAATCGCTCAACATCCGCAGTTTGATTCTCGAGAATTTCGAGCAGGCAGTTTTGACGAAAGATCCCGCCGAGCGCGCGTTTCTCATGAATTTCTCTCTCGTTGGCGGCGGCCCGACCGGAGTCGAACTTGCAGGCGCGCTTGCCGAAATGAAAAAAGCGATCCTCCAACGCGACTATCCCGATCTCGACATCTCAAAAATGCAGATCAATTTGATTCAATCGGGTGACAGGATCTTGAACACGATGAGCGAAAAATCGTCCCAACACGCTGAGGAATTCCTCACCAAACTCGGCGTGACCTTACTCAAAAACGTGCGCGTCACGGGTTATGACGGGCGCACGATCACGACGAATTCGAACCTTTCGATCGAGTCGGCTACCGTAATCTGGACGGCAGGCGTAATGGGCGCGATGGTGAATGGGCTGCCGCTTTCGTCGGTCGATGACAAGGCGAAACGCGTTCGCGTGAACGAATATGGGCAAGTCGTCGGGTGCGATAATATTTTTGCGATCGGAGACATCGCGCAAATGGAAACCACCGAATTTCCGTTCGGGCATCCGCAAATGGCGCAACCCGCGATCCAGCAGGGAAAACACATCGGAGACAACCTGATCCGCGTCTTATCGGGAACGACGATGTCGGCATTCGAATATTTCGACAAGGGTTCGATGGCCACGATCGGGCGCAACAAAGCCGTCGTCGATTTGCCGAAAGGACATTTCAGTGGGTTTTTCGCCTGGTTCGTCTGGATGTTCGTGCATTTGTTCTCGCTCATCGGATTCCGGAACAAAATGGTCGTATTCCTCAACTGGGTCTACAATTATGTGAGGTTCGACCGCGAGGGACGGCTTATCGTGCGTCCGTATAAAAAGAAGCATTTCGTATCGTTTACGAGCGACGAAGTTTAGGTTGCGCTATGTCTCAGTCGTTGACGTAAGGTTTGAGCAATTCGGTCCATAAAAGATAGGCCTCGCCGGTGAGATGCACGCCGTCGACTGAAAATTTAGGGTTGAGTTCGCCGTCGGTTACGAAAGAATCGTGGAAATCGAGAAACGTGATGTCGTGCAGGCTTGAATATTCTTTTAGATGTTGGTTGATAAATTTGATGTCGGCGTTTAATTTCGGGCTGCAATATTCGGCCATGGTCTTGCTTTTGTTGGCGACTGGAAAAATGCTTTGCACGAATAATCTCGTCGAACCACATTCCGTTTGCAACCGCTCAAGTAATTTTTCGTAGTTTTTTATAACGGTATCTTTTGGCGCGCCTCTACCCAAATCGTTGATGCCGATCTCAATAAAAATCTTTTTGGGACAGGATTCCGTTATAGGGGAAAGTCGTTTAATTACGGCGGGAATCACATCGCCATTGATTCCCCTGTTTCGAATATTCAGATTTTTGAACAATTCGGCGAGTTCGAAATGCTGCGTCAGGCTGTTGCCGAGAAATACGATCGTGTTTTTGTCTTTCGGTAAAACTTCAAAAAGTTGATTCCTTTTCAACCAGTAAGTTGTCGTCGTGTCTGATTTTTTTTCAATGGTCTCGATCGAAGCATTGTATTTTACGTACAGCTTTTTAGCGAAGAAGATTGCCGCGAAAAGGTTCAGGCTTAAAGACGCGATCAGTAGGAATTTGAGGTGTTTCAAACGTAGGATAACTATTGTGTTTTCCAAAAGTAATGTCGGCGAAAGTGCCTATTTTACGGTTTGCCGTAATCACTTGAGTTTCTGCAAGTTTTTTTTCGAACTGATGGAGCTGTTGATAATTGTGCAACTTGTTTCCAAATCCATATAAGTATTCAACGTTCGTGAAGCAGTAACTTTTCCCAACAAAAAAAAGATATGTCAATCACCGAATTCCTTTACCGTTTTATTTTATTGATCGTCACGACGTTACTGTTGTATTATTTCTCAAACAGGAACAGGCACGAAACGATGAACCCGTTGCTCATGCTCGTGCCATTGGGAACATTTTCCCTTTGTTATCTGTTCACGAAAGTCGAAATGGGTTTGGGAATCGGGTTCGGATTGTTCGCCATATTTTCGATTTTGCGCTTCAGGACGCGCGCATTCAACGTGAACGTGATCATCTTTTTATTCAGCACGATCACGCTTTCGATAATGGATGTGATGTATCCGTCGGACGAGTACGATGTGTTGTGCATCCTGCAAATTTCAATCGTAGTCGTGTACTTTATCTCGACACTGCGCGTCGTCCGATACAACAACACCATCGATCTGAAACTCGAATATACCGATGCCGATTCGGTGTCCGAGAAAGCGATACACGACAAAATTTGCGAGAAGATGACGATCCAAAGATTCGCCTTCAAGATTGAAAAAATAGACGTCGTCGACAACAAGATCAGCGTGAAAGTCTATTATTGATCCTAATCTATCCCAAATAAAAAACGACAGGCGATTGACCTGTCGTTTTTTTTATCGTCCTGAAAATCCGCTACGGCATACTCGGGTTTGAAGGCGTCGTGCTCGGTTGCGTATTTCCCGATGCCTTGTTGCTTCCGCCATTCGTTGGCGAAGTCGTGGTCGTCGTTCCCGCTCCCGCAGGAGTTCCCGCCGGATTGTTCGTGGTTCCCGGCTGTGGCGTCGTGGTAGGTCGCGTGTAACTTCCGTTATTTGGAGGAGTTGGAGGCGTTGTCGTATTTGGTGTCGCGGTCGTCGGTGCTACTGTTCCGGGCGCGGTCTTCTTTTGGTCGGCACGCGCTTTCGTGATTTTAGAGGTCTTGTTTCTTTGGGTCGTGGTCGTATCGGTTTGTGCCGAGGCTATGGAAAAGCAGCATATTGCAGCCATGGCGAAGATCAGATTTTTCATGATTTCAATTTTTAGAGTTATGTTAAAGGTCTGATTTATAACTCTAAGTCCGTTACAGGGTTCGTATGTAGTGTTGGATGATTTGTCTAAGTTGTCCGACAAAAAAAGCCTCCGTTTGGAAGGCTTTCTAAAAAATTCAACGCTACCAATCTTGTGACAGCGCATTTAAAACAGCAATTTATAGCCGAAATCGGGGGAGAAAACTATTTGATCGATCCGGATCGTTACAGGACTAACTGTCTTTTTCTTTCTGCATCATCGGAAGCCCGATCACAAAAACGGCGCCCTGGCCCGCATTTCCTTTGGCTGCGATAGTCCCGCCGTGACGTTCGACAATTTTTTTACAGAGCGACAAGCCCAATCCGGTTCCTTCGTATTTGTCTTTGGAGTTTAGCCGCGTAAACGCCTCGAAAATGCGTTCCGCCTGTTCGGGATCGAAACCGATTCCGTTGTCCTTGAGCGTGATTTGCGCGAAATCCCCACTGTCTTTGGAAACGATTTCAGATGAGATGTCGATGATCGGTTGCGTTCCCGTTCTCGAAAACTTGATGGAATTATTGATCAGGTTGTAGAACAGTTGATAGAGCAGGACGGGAGCGCCTTCCAATGTCGGTAGATCGCGGTAGTGGATTTGGCCGCCGGTTTTGTGCAAGGCGACCTCCAGATCGATTTCGATGCTTTTCATGACATCGTTCAAATTGACCATCTCGGGAATCTGCATGTCGGCGTTTGCGGTGGAATACGCCAACACGCCGTCGATCATTGTGGACATCCGGTCGGCGGCTACATTTATTTTTTCGATGAACTGGGTCGCGGGTTGTTCGGGTTTGCCTTCGAGTTCTTTTTCGAGTCGGCTTGCAAACATTTTTACTTTTCTCACGGGCTCTTTCAAGTCGTGCGACGCGACGTGTGCGAACTGCTGCAAATCCTGGTTGGATCGCTGCAACTGTGTTGTCCTGTCGTTTACTTGCTGTTCGAGGGTTTCGGACAATTTTTTGTAACGGCTTTCGCTTTCTTCCAATTTTTTACGTGCATTTACGTGTTCCGTCACGTCGACCGCCACCTGGATCATACCGATAATTTCGCCGTCCTCCATGAGCGGACGATATGAAAGGTTGTAATAGAAGTCTTCGATGTCGCCTCCACGTGAATGTGAAACGAGTACTTCAGGATGATCGAAATGCTTGCCTTCGTGATAGACTTTGAGAACTTGTTCCCAGATGTACGAACCTTTCAATTCGGGCAAAAGCTCAATCAACGGACGACCTATCGCGTCTTCGCCCTGGCCGATCATTTGAAGCATGGGAACGTTGATTTGCTCGATTACGAGATCGTCTCCCATAAGTACCAAAGTAGGAGCGGGAGTCTGGTCGATGACGGTGCGGAAACGGCTTTGGCTGACTTGCATCTTCTTCTCGGCCTGTTTGATTTCGGTAATGTCACGAGTGGTTCCCGCGATGGCCTCGACATTGCCTCTTTCGTCGATTACCGGCACGAGGATATAATCGTAGACGCGCGAACCCAATTCGGCATGCGGGAACGAAACCGTTCCCCTGATCGGTTTTTTTGTCCGGATGATTTCGTCGATCTCATTTTCGTGCATACGCGCGTGCCATTCTTCATAACCGTTGTCACGCAAGCCGCGTCCGATCGCATCTTCGGCTGATTTTCCCCACATATCAAGCAAGGCTTTGTTCGCGTACGTAAATTTGTAGCCGAGGTCGAAAACGTACACGAGATCGGGCGTGTTATTCGTTATGGAATCGTAGAGGCGTTCTTGTTTTTCAGAAATCTCCAACGCATTGCCCAATGAGATTTCCGCTTGTTTTCTTTCAGAAATGTCTTCAATCGTCACCACCAAAAAATCGTTTTGTTTCACGGCCGTATAACGAAACCAATGATTTAGTCCTTCACCTGCGTAATTGCGTTCGATCGTCCTCGTGATGCCGGTTTCCATGATTTCGATGAATTCTTCGAGTACGCCCGTCGGCTTGACCTTTGAAAAAACGTCAGTGTATTTTTTGCCTTTGTAGTCGACCTCGTCCATCCAGTTGAGCACGAATGCGTTGAGCAACAAAATCGAGAAATCGGTCACGCGACCCTGCCCATCGTAAATAGGTTGCAGTAAGGCGATGCCATTGGAGGCTGAGTCAAAAACGGTTTGAAACAGGTTTGTGTTGTCAGTCGGCATTCGTTTTTGGTTTCTTAATATTAGGTCGATAGCGGTAGTGCTTCGAGTCTAAGTAAATTTAATAAAAAATTTTGGCTGTAAAATTCAAAACGGAATTTGGTCGTGTTTTCATCGCCATCCCAATCCCGGCGCGACATGTTCCAAGATAGAAGACAACACATGGATATTGTAGTCCACTCCCAGCGTATTCGGTATCGTCAATAAAAGCGTATCGGCTTCCTTGATCGCTTCGTCCTGGGCCAATTCTTTTATGAGTCGATCGGGTTCGGCGGCATAGCTTCGTCCGAAGATGGCGCGTTTGTCCTGTTCGATCATCCCGATCGTGTCACCTTTGCCCGATTGTTGCCCAAAATACATGCGATCCTGATCGTTCATCAAGGCAAAAATAGAACGGCTCACTGAAACCCTCGGCTCGCGTTCGTGTCCGGCTTTTTTCCAGGTTTCCTTGTATAGCCTGATCTGTTCGGCCTGCTGCTCGTGGAATGGTTTCCCGCTTTCGTCATATTTGAGCGTGGAACTTTGCAGGTACATTCCATTTTCGGCAGCCCAAACAGCCGTAGCATTTGAGGCGGCTCCCCACCAAATACGTTCGCGCAATCCCGGCGAATGTGGCTCAAGGCGCAATAATCCGGGTGGATTCGGAAACATCGGAAACGGATTGGGTTCGGCGAAACCGACACCTTTCAGCCTTTCGAGAAATTCCAGTGCCTTGCGTCGGCCCATGTCGGCATCGTTTTCGCCTTCGTTGGGTTCGTACCCGAAGTAGCGCCAACCGTCGATTACCTGTTCGGGCGAACCTCGGCTGATCCCAAGTTGGAGTCGTCCTTTTGAAATCAAATCGGCGGCGCCTGCGTCTTCGACCATGTAAAGCGGATTTTCATATCGCATGTCGATCACGCCCGTCCCGATCTCAATTTTTGATGTTTTGGCTCCGATGGCCGACAGCAATGGAAACGGTGAGGCGAGTTGAGCGGCGAAATGATGCACGCGAAAATACGCGCCGTCGAGCCCGAGTTCTTCGGCCGCAACCGCCAAATCGATCGACTGGAGCAACGTATCACTCGCCGTGCGCGTGGCATAGGCCGGATGGTTTGCCCAATGGCCGAAAGATAAAAAGCCGATATTCTTCATGGGAAATTTTTAGGTATCCTAAAGTTAGGAAATTTTTGCGGAATATCAATTGTGTCCAAAATAGGCTGTTCTCGGATTCAGTTTGAAATCGAAATGCTATTTTCGAACCAGATCCAAATCCTGGAAGTCGAAACTGAAATCGATATTCGGTGAAATGCCTTTCATTTTTATACGTTGCGCCTTGCCTTCCTCGTCCAGTGAAAATATGGCGAGCGCATCGCAATTCATGTCCTGATATTCCCATTTTATGGCGAATGTGTTGCCTTTGTAGAGTCGCATCGGGCCGTTCAATTTTGGGGAACGATGGGATTTGAACCACAGCTGGTCGCCTTTCAGGAACACTTCCGTTTTTCCGAACCAGTTGTCTTCATAAATCCCGACATAATCCGTTGGATTGACCTTTATTTTTTTGGATCGTTCGACCTGTTTCCAAACGTTGGTCGTAATGGAATCGCCCACATTCCTGTTTTGTTTGGAACGCGCCGCATACGTTTCGACCCAATCGATTTTGTCCAAACCAAGATAACTGTCTACGATGACGTTATTCACCGCCCTGAAGAGTGACGCGCCGCCGCTTTCAGTATTCGTGAGGATCACCACGCCCAATTTTAGGTCGGGAATCATGAATACCTGCGACAACATGCCCGGTAAACCGCCCGTATGCGATACCCGGAGATTTCCCTTCACGTCGCTCAAAAACCAGCCGAGCCCATAGCCGTTGAAATGTTGGTTGTATCTGGGTTCGTTGTAAACGTCCATTACGGTATGGATGGCCCACATTTCCTTTTGGCGCTCGGGTGAAAAAAGTTTTTTTTCGAGGTTGTCACCGTATTTCCCTTGATTCAACTGAGTGATTACCCATTTGGACATGTCGTCGGCGTTTGAAAATATGCCGCCCGCCGCACCATTTACGATTTCTTTGAACAATGAAATCTGTTTGATTTTGCTGTTTTCGTTCTCGGTCGAATGTGGCATCGCGATGTTGTCGCCTTTCAATTTACTCGCCGATGCGGCCGAATTTTCCATATTGAGCGGAACCATGATCCTGGTTTGCACGAATTCCTCCCAACTCATGCCGCTTGCCCTTGCCACGACCTCGCCCGCGACCCAGTACAGTAAATTGTCATAATCGAACTGCGTTCGGAAATTCGATGTAGGCTTGAAATGTTGGAAGCTGGCCAATACGTCTTTTATCGTGAAGTCTGAACCATCGGGAAAACCCATGAGATCCCCGACTCCAAGCCCAAGGCCGCTGCGATGGCAAAGTAGGTCTTCGATGAGGAAGTTTTCAGAGACATATTCGTTATACATCTTAAATTCGGGAATGAATGTCTTTACCTTGTCCTTCCATGAGATTTTACCTTCGTCGACGAGGATCGCCAAAGCCGCAGTGGTAAATGCCTTGCTATTCGAAGCGATTTGGAAGTTCGTGTGCGTGTCGACCGGAAGTTTCGTTTCGATCGATTTCACGCCGTATCCTTTTTCGTGTATCACTTTCCCGTCTTTTACGATTGCGACCGCAACACCCGCAACCTTGAATTTTTCCATCGCGTTCGTGACGAGTGCGTCGACTTCGCTTGATGTCAGTTGGCCTGCGACGTTGTCGGTCGATAGAAACATCGCTATGAAGACAAGTATGAAATAGTTGAATTTTTTCATGGTTTGTTGCGGTTTTGTTTGGGTTGGGTTTCGGTGATTAGGTAAATCAGGTCGGCAATAAGATTCGGATTCTGAAAATGTGCGTCGTGGGAAGCAGACCCGCTGAAAAAAATACTTTCAGGATTTTTACGTGCAAAAGATTCAAGAATCCCGGATTTCAAGCCGCGTTTCCAAATCATTTTTTTGAACCGGTCGAACATTTGTGCTGTGTTTCGTTTTTTAGTCGATTGAGTGAGAAAATCCGTCGGACATCCTTTGGAGATAAGTCAACTAAGGTACAAAAAGCACAACGTATTTCATTCATAACCAATAGTTTTGAATGTGCGAATCTCCAATCAGAATTTCTCATTCTTGTAATAATTCACCATTAAATCCACAAACCTGCTGTAACTTTCAAGACCTTCATCCTGTTGGTTCGCCTTTAGGAAATTGTCGTAAAACACTTTGAATCCGCTTTCGATAAACGTTTCATAACTGTCCCAAAAAACCCGGCTTTCCTTGAAGTTTTTGCGGATTCCGGGATTGACGGTCTTGAGCAAAGCCAACGCGGTTTTTTCATCGCGCGCCTCCATGCTGCGAAGACAATATTTGAGTGCGAGCGTGTAGCCCGAATACCGCATATATTTGTCGTCGTTGGCGATCGCGGCGAGAAAACCAACGAAGTTCGCCTCACTTTCACTTGCATATCCGATCTGATGAGCCATCTCGTGCGATGCCGTGACGGGAAAAGAATACATCGGAACCATGTCATTCACCTGCGCCTCATTCGTGAACGGATTCAAATAACCTGAAAATCCCATGTAAGTCAATTGCAGGCTGATCAACGATTTCTTAAGGCTCGATTTTCCTGCGGCCAGATACGGATAGGTTTTTGAAAGGCTCATATATCCTTTTTGGTTGAGGTCGAAAACCTGCGTTTGGGAATATGGATTCACGACTTTGTCTGATGGATTTCCCGTGATTGAAACGTGGAGTTCGTTCGTCCGGGCGATCAGTTTTTTGGTAAACGCGAGCAGCTCCTGATCTGAATATTCGGTTGCAATGTGCAGTTTTTCGGGAAGTTTCACGCGATGGTAGTTCATCGCCCAAAAAAAGTGGAACAGAAAGTAAAACACCGACACGAAACTGACCATGCGTAATATGTTGTCTTTCCAATGGATGCGCCACGTCTTGCGTTTTTTCCAGAACCAGCGCAACAAAAAGAAAATTACGACACCATACAGAACATCGCCGAACGAAAAAGGAATCCATCCAAAAAGCCAGCGTTCAGCCGCCGAAGTCCAGACATACAAACCGTTGCTGTAATAGTTCTCGACGAATTCGGGGAAAAGCGAAAGGATTTTAACCACGACAATCTGCACGACGAGGAAAACGGGAAGCCAATATTTTTTGCGCATAGTTGCAGACTTTCTTTTAGGTAAAGATAGTAACTTGTATTTTTGTTTGGAGTTTAGGGTTTAGAGTTTAGCGTTTCGGGTTTAGCGTTTAGCGTTTCGGTTCATAAAGAACGAATCGTTTATAAATTTCCGATACAACCCTAAACTCTAAACTCTAAACCCTAAACAAAAAATAACAAATAAATTCTAAAATGTCCGAAATAAGAAACCTCCAACCAACCCAACTCTGGAACAAGTTCGCCGACTTAAACGCCGTGCCGCGCCCGTCCAAAAAAGAAGATCGCGTCATTGAATTCATGAAAAACTTCGGGAATTCGCTCGGGTTGGAAACCTTTGAAGACGAAATTCGAAACGTCATCATCCGCAAACCCGCGACTCCGGGCATGGAAAACCGCAAGACCATCGTCATGCAAGGCCATTTGGATATGGTGCATCAGAAGAACAACGACACGGTTTTCGATTTCGATACCCAAGGCATTGAGATGTACGTCGACGGCGATTGGGTGCGCGCAAAAGGCACGACCTTAGGCGCCGACAATGGTCTCGGAGTAGCAACGATCATGGCGATCCTAGAGTCGACAGACATCGCGCATCCGGCAATCGAGGCGTTGTTCACGATCGATGAGGAAACGGGAATGACGGGCGCGTTGAACCTCAAAGGCGGAATCCTCACAGGTGAAATCCTGTTGAATCTCGACACCGAAGAAGACGATGAAATCGACATCGGTTGTGCCGGAGGAATCGATGTTACGGCGAAAGGCAGCTACGAGCGCGAATATGCGCCGCTCCACACATCGGGTTATAAAATTACCGTTAAAGGCTTGAACGGCGGGCATTCGGGCATGCAGATCCACGAAGGTCTGGGCAACGCGAATAAGATCATGAACCGATTGTTGTTCGAGACGTTCGAGGAATTCGATTTGCGCGTGTCGAGTGTCGATGGTGGAAGTTTGAGGAATGCGATCCCGCGTGAAAGTGTTGCGATCGTCGCGCTTCCGCAGGCAAAAGTTGAAGAATTCCTGACCGATCTCGAAAAGACGATCCTCGACATCAAAGCCGAATTTTCGACCACCGAAAAAAATCTGCAGATCACAATCGAAAAAACCGACACGCCCGATAAAGTTATGGCCGTCGACGCCCAACAAAAACTCATCCAATCACTTTACACGGCTCACAACGGCGTTTATAGAATGAGCGCCGACATGGCCGATCTTGTCGAAACGTCGAACAATATCGCACGTGTCGTTGTGAAAGACGGAGAAATCATGATCGGATGTTTGACGCGATCGTCGGTGGAAACCTCGAAATTCGATTTGGCGAATGCGCTCAAGGCCGCGTTCCAGTTGGCGGGTTACGACGTGTCGTTCTCGGGAAGTTATCCGGGTTGGACGCCAAACGTAAATTCGGAAATACTTACGGTTCTCGTCGATATCTATAAAAAACAAAACGGTTCCGAACCCAAAGTCGTCGCCTGCCACGCCGGCTTGGAATGTGGGATTCTGGGAACGAATTATCCGGGAATGGATATGATTTCGTTCGGTCCGACAATCCACGGCGCCCACAGTCCTGATGAACGCGCGAGTATTTCGTCGGCTCAGAAATACTGGAAGTTCGTGCTTGAAATCCTTGAAAATATTCCAAGCAAAAACTGATGGAATATCTAAAGCGAATTGCGGTTTGTCTCGCTGCGACGGTAATTTTAGTTTCCTGCAACACGTCGCGCGTTTGTCGCGGCTCGTCTTACGATCCTAAAATGGAGGACCATGACTTTGACGATGCGATGCGTTTTCAGAATTATTCGGAGAGCGTTGCGATTGAAAATATCGACTATTTCACCCATTCGGTCGCGAAAGTCGAAGGCCATTTGCCTGATGGATTGGAGTGCAATACGACGGGAAATGGTTTTTCGATCACTGGAACTCCTATTGAATATGGGACTTTCGAGTTTCGGGTTGTGGTGGAGTATGAGTATGATGCGCCGGAATCGGAAGGGGAAGATGATGGTTTAAATGATGTGCTTTTTCCGAGTGATTGTAGTGGGAAGATTTCGCATGCGTATCAAATTAGGGTAAATTGATTTTTTTTTGGACTATTAAGAGCATTAAAATAATTGAACTGATTTCAATTTTTTTTGAACAGTTAAGATAGTTGAGGTTAGTTGAGGGTTTCGGATTTTCGCTCGTTTTTTTTTTGGGACCATTGAGAGCATTAAGATGATTGAGAACTGATTTCAATTTTTTTTTGAACAATTAAGATAGTTGAGGTTAGTTAAGGGTTTCGGATTTTCGCTCGTTTTTTTTTTGGGGACCATTAAGAGCATTAAGATAATTGAGAACTGATTTCAATTTTTCTTTGAACAATTAAGATAGTTGAGGTTAGTTAAGGGTTTTGGATTTTCGATTGTTTTTTTTTGGACCATTGAGAGCATTAAGATAATTGAGAACTGATTTCAATTTTTTTTTTTTGAACAGTTAAGATAGTTGAGGTTAGTTGAGGGTTTCGGATTTTCGCTCGTTTTTTGGAACCATTAAGAGCATTGAGAGCATTAAGAGCATCGATGCCTGATTTAGGATTTTTTTTAACCGTTAAGAAGTTGAGGTTAGTTAAGGGTTTTGACCTGGATTTGACTTTCGTTTTATCGTTGAGGCCAGTTAGATTGACTTCGCAAATTTTTTTTAACCGTTAAGGAGTTAAGATTAGTTAAGGATTTATGGTCGTAACTAATCTTAACTACTAAATGGTTTAACTTTTTTCAAGGTTGATTGAGGCAAACACAAAATCCTGATCGTACCAGCTTTTCGTGTTACTTTTCCTGTACACTGACAGTTTTTCGGGGTTTGATTTTGGCGTTTACTTCTTCGCTTGACAGCGCCCAAAACACAAATCGTTGTTTCACGCCGTGCTCATATTCATGCGACATCGAGATGGAATCGCCATGGAATTGAATGGTTTCCTTGTCGATGTTGTCGGCGTCCTGACTTTCAAAAACGAGTTCATTTTTGGCCGATGAAGTAAGCTTCGAACGAAATGTTCTTCCGTGTTCACGTGTGATATACCAAATTTGGCCTTTGCGAAGTTCGAGCCATTGGTCGGCTAGTTTGTTTTTTGGAAGTATATCGGCCTCCATCGTCGTAAAATTCCTGAATGTGGAATCGTCTACTTTTTCCCATCTGGAAATGAGCTTTGCCTGTTCGTTTACTTTTCCCCAATTCTTTCCTAATAACCAGCCTGCTTTTTGTTCGAGTTCGCTTTTGGGTTTTGCGATCGCGAGCGTTTTGTCGGATTCCGTTTGGGCGCACGACAACAAGAGCATGCACGCCAATAAAGCGTAAATTTTAATCATAAGTAATTGTTTGTTAGATTTTTAAAAATAAGATAAAACCAAATATCTCGAATGTCATTTAACTTTTTGCATAAAAAAACACGCCGTTCAGCGTGTTTGCAATTCAGGTTTGTAGGGTTTTACGGATTTAAAAGTTCTTTTTCTTCGGGAAGCAATTCGCCTATCAAATACGTCTCGACTTCTGAAATCGCCATCTCATCGAGTACGGAAACCAGGCTTTCATAACTCGAAATCGCGCTTGGCCGTATTATGACCGTCAAGCTTTTTCCGGATTTGCCTTTTTCCGCCGATTCTTCGAGCACTTGTTTTTTTCGAGTTGCAATTTCGTCACGCAAGCTTTTTCCCAATGTCAAATCTTTTGCGTTTCCGTTGGAAATTTTACCCATGTAGGAAATAATTTCTTTGTCTTTCCCCAATATGATTGTCATCGTGCGGTATTCGTCTTCGGGTTTTACGGCTATCTCAGTTTTGTTTTCGGGCAGTGCAAGATCCATGCTTTGCGGCTTGGAAAGACACGAAATCATAAGCAGGCATGTTCCGAAATAAACCAACAAACTATAGAGGTTTTTCATGATATTATCTGATTGGAGCCTAAATATACGATTATCGCTCCAGCCAAAATCACTTCAACAACTTGGTTTCCTCAGGAAGAAGATCGGTGATCGCATACGTCGGCACTTCTGAAATCGCCATCTCGTCGAGAACATCGACCAGATTTCCATAGTTCGAATTCTTGCCAGGTTTAATCAAAACGATCAAGCCTTTTTCAGGCGTTCCTTTTGCGGTCGAGTACGCGAGCACGTCTTTCTTGCGCGACGCGATCTCGTTTCGCAACTCCTTTCCGGGCGCGAGTTCCTTAGGCGTGTGTTCCGATGATTTGCCCATGAAGCATTTCAATTTGTCGTCTTTACCGATCAAGATCGTGAGCGTTCGGTTCTCATCGACGGGATTCGGTTCGCCTTCGCTAGGAATTGTGAGATCCATTGCCTGGGGTTTGGCGAGCGACGTCGTAAGCATGAAAAAAGTGATCAGTAAAAAAGCCAGATCGACCATTGCGGTCAAATCTACTTTTGAGTTCAGTTTACGGCTGCGGACTTTCTTCGCTTTGTCGCCCGCGTTGGATTCGGTGTTTAATTCGGCCATGGTGTTTTTGTTTTAAGTGCCTGAGTGCACGGCGCCTGAGTGCCTGAGACGAGTTTATAGTAAACGAACGTAACGACCGTTGGAAAAAGTATAAAAAAGTCGGACAATTTTTAGTCCGACCCTTAGAATTGATATTTTTACTCAGGCACTCAGGCACTCAGGCACTCAGGCACTCATTCCACTTTTTTCATCGAGAAGTTTTCGCTCATCTCAACTCCGACCTTCCTGCCCGAAATCGTCGCCACGATGGAACCCCGAAATTGTCATACGTGATTTTCGTCGGATAATCGTGAGCCGGTCTCAAAGACGAGTTGTTTTTCAGTCGCCGATTTAAGCGGGAATTCGATCGCCTTTCCGTCGTTTTGATCGCTCACGGCCGTGATGTAAACCAAACTTCCGTTGCGCGACACGAGTTTGATGTTTTCAGTGAACGCCGTGTCCTTGCCCACGAGAAAAATCGTCTTGCCCGCGAGCGACGAATCGGTTTCGGTTTTCCAGGTTTCGGTGAGCATTCCTTCGTCGGACACATCTTGCCAGCTGCCCACGAGCCAGTTTGCGCCCTCGAGCGACTGTCGTACGGTTTCGGTCTTCAGGTTTTCGTTCGAAGTAGTCTCGTCTTTCTTTTTGTCGCAGCTTACGATGGCGACTGCGGCGAGCGCGATGATGGCGTTTTTCATTGTTTATGGTTTTGATTTACGCAAAGATGCGCGGTTTTTCCATTTCGGAAATTGTAAAAAAACGACTTTCTACAAGTTGAAGAATTTCACCATTTCGAGATTTTCCCGGAAATATTGCTTCGGGTTCAACCCTGTCAAATCCTTGAAATCCTTTATGAAATGCGCCTGGTCGTAAAATCCTCCGTCGAGTGCGACATTCGTGAACGTACTGAAATCGCGGTTTTCAATCAATTGCAACGCGTTATTGAACCGAACGATGCGCGAATACATCTTCAGACTCAATCCGACCGACGCGCGGAACCTGCGTTCCAGATGGCGTTTCCCGACGTGCAATCGTTCCGACAATTTTTCGATCGCGCAGCTTCCGTTCGACGCCGAAATTTCGGACACGCAACATTCCACGGCTTTGTCGTGTCTGGACAAATCGAGCTTTAGTATCAGGAAATCTTCTAGTTTTTGTATGCGTTCCGTATTGTTCGTGCAATTCGCCATTTCGTCGACGAAAGGTTGTGCGTCGGGCCAGACATCGGTAAGCAAAACGACTTTATCGGTAATCGAATCGATGTCGATATTGACGAAAGGGCGCAACCCGAACGGCATAAATCTCGCGCTCAAAATCCCGACTTTTCCCGTGGCTTCGAGTTCGATGAAACTCGTGATCTGCCCGTGGATGAGGTTCAGCGGCTGCACATATCGGTTACCCGACGAATCGAACTTCGTGAACAGGTCGCCGTAATGGAATAAGACCTCGATGCAACCGTCGGGAAACACGCGCTCACGCGAATGCGGCTTTTCCCCGTCGGCACTTTCGAGGCTCCAATGCGCCTTTATGAACGCAAGTAACCTTTGATCGGGAACATATTCTTTGTAGTCCATCGATCAAAGGTTGCGAATTTTTGGTAAACTTTACAAACTAGTCGTAGTTGTGCTCTCTTTTGTAGTCGTTGATGTCTTTGTCGATATCGTCGACGCTCGCCTTCACGCGAGTTTTGAACGCATCCCATTTCTCGTCGGCCTTGTCACCGAAGTTGTCGAGATCCGATTTCAAATCGTTGTTTTTGGCCTCGAGTTTGTCGATGCGCGCGTTCATTTTGGCTTTTTCTTCGGCCGAACCTTCATTGGCTTTCACGCGGAATTCGGCGATTCGTTTCTCGTTGTCGGCGATCAGTTTTTTGGTTCCGGCTTTGAGGATCGCGTAGTCGGACGTGTCGGCGGCTTTTGCGTTTTCGTAGTCGGCGGTCGCTTCGGCTTGGTCGGCCGTGGCTTCGACGACGTCTTCCTGGGCGTCTTGTTTATCGGATTTACAGCTCGTGGTTCCGATGGCTAGCGCGAACGCGGCGGTTACGGATAGGAATGTTGTTTTCATGGGTTTGTTATTTAGAAATGTAAAGTTAGTTTTTCGAGAGTGGTTCGCTTTACAGGTTTCCCACAAGATTTTTTATAAGTGAATTTTTTTGACACGAAGACGCAAAGTCATTAAGGCAAGAAGTTTTAGCTTTGTTTTTATCGTG
>NZ_SEBS01000041.1 GCF_004211145.1 Flavobacterium sp.
ATATATCGACGATCCCGCGATCATGGCGTGGCAGGTCGCGAACGAACCAAGAATTTTCACCGAGAAAAACGAAACGGCATTTACCGATTGGCTCGACAAGACCGTCGACCTTATCGACAGCCTTGACAAAAATCATTTGATCTGCACCGGAAGCGAAGGCAGCGCCGGATCGAACGCCAACATCGACACGTTCGAGCGCACGCACAAGAATCCGAAAATCAATTATCTCACGATGCACATCTGGCCCAAGAACTGGCTTTGGTACGATCACAAAAACGAGGAAGAAACGCTGCCCGTGGCGATGAAAAATGCGTCGGAATACATTGAAAAACACATTGCCGTGGCCGAGCGAATGAAAAAACCGATTGTGGTCGAGGAATTCGGATTGCCGAGATCCAATGAAAGCCTTGATCCAGGTTCGAATACGACGAGCCGCGATCAATTCTATACGCTTTTTTTTGAACGTCTGCTTAAAAGCAAAACCAATAAGGAAGCGCTTCGAGGCGTGAATTTCTGGGGATTCGGTGGCGAAGGAATCGCGAAGAACGAGAATGGAAAATGGAATTCGGGCGATCCGTTCACGGCCGATCCGCCTCAGGAACCTCAAGGATTGAACACGGTTTTCTCGAGCGACGTTTCGACTTTGGAACTCGTAAAACAATACAATTCGAGATTGCGTTGAAGATTTGAGATTTTTCCAATCAGGTTATCTAAATCTTAAATCCATACGGCCAAATCATAATTTTTGTACTTTCGGCACAAATATTTGAACTATGAAAATTCGTCTGCTAACAACGATCCTTCTTTTGACCGGTTTTTTTGCTTCGGCTCAAATGGGCGGCATGAATTCGGGCGTCCGAAACCGGAACATGATGCAACAACCCCAGAGCGATGACAAGCCGAAAGGCCCGTCTCCTGACGAGCAATTGGATAAATTTATGGTTCAGGTCGTGTCGGACCTCGAATTGAACGGGCTTCAGGAAGCTGCCATCCGAAACATCTACAAGGATCAGATGAAGCAGATGGAAGCTATTCGCTCCTCTACGACGATGACCGAGTCGGACAAACAGGAAGAAGCACGACTTTTATCGGAGAAGACCGACAAAGAAGTGAAAGCCTTACTCGATGCGCCCCAACTCGAGAAATACGAGAACATGAAAAAGGATCTTCGTTCGGGCAAAAAGAAGAAGAAAAAGAAAAAAGACGAGGAAGATAAAGAACCTCACGAATAGTAAAAACCCCGGCTTGACGTCGGGGTTTTTTTATTAGTATTATTATTGTTACTCCTTATTACTGTTCGAGCAATCGCTTGAAAACGGGCTCGAGTTCGTTTGCCATGACAACATGATCGTCGATGTCGGGATGTGCGCCGCAACCTTTCGGCTTCATGGGCTTGAATTCAAAAACTTCGATTGGTTTGTGTTGGCTGTCGGACGCGAATGCAGCGGCGATTTCCTTTATGCATGTTACGAAAACCGTATTCTTCTCGCCTGAAATCATCGGGCTGTTGAGCAAAACGATGCGGGTTTTCGGGTAATGGCTGTACACTTTTTTGATGAACGCGACGTAATTCGCCACGTATTTCTTTTGGTCGAACGGAAGGCGCGGCTTTTTGCCGTCTCCGTCGGACATATCGTTCGTGCCCAAACAAATACTAACCAATTCAGGTTGGAATTTAAAATCGTACGGTTTCGAGGCGTCTTTGTCCAGATATAGATTCGCATACACGTCGGGCATTATCGGCTCGGTTTGGTTTTCGTCGTTCCAATTGCGGTACATCCCGATTCCCGACACCGAACTCAACACGAAATCGAACTTCAGCTTTCGCGACAGAATCGGCCCATAAGCCCAATACGCATTATGCTGATCATACCATTCGCCTGAACCGCATGGCGTCTCGAGCACGTCGTTCCCCATTCCGCACGTGATCGAATTCCCGATGAACTCTACCCTTTTGCGCCGCGGCGATTTGTGTGGCGTTTGGGTTTCGACCTTTACGCCTTCGTAAATTACGGTTCCGTTCGAGGCCTCGGTCGCCTTATAAACCGTTAACGTATGCCGTCCTTTTTTGTCGACGGGAACGCGATACCAGCGCGCCTCTCCGGGTTCGATGCGATAACGGCCTTTGTACGATCCGTCGAGTTCGAACGATACATAATTGTGGTGGTCGGCCCCGCTCCGGAGTTTCACGCTGCATATTTGGCCTTGAAAATTGAGTGCGACGCTTGCCGCCGAACCTATGAGAATGACTTTTCCGTCGGACGTTTTTTCAGTGCGACCTGAAACGGTTACGGCTGGAGATTCGGTTTTGACCGAGGTAAATGCTGTCGAGATCAACAACAGCAATAGCGCTATTTTTCGCATCGTGTAAAAATTGATATGCGTAAAAATACGCGATTTCTTCACCGATGTAAAACTGAATTTTTGAAAATTGTTTTTAGGACGCGGGGATATAAATGTCGAAGACGGAACCCATATCGGGTTTTGACCTCGCGGTTACAACGCCGTTGTGGTTTTCGACGATCTTGCGCACGATGGCGAGTCCGATTCCGGTTCCTTCATATTCGGTCCGTGGATGCAGTCTTTGGAAAAGCCCGAAGATTTTTTCGCTGTATTGTTCGTCGAACCCGATGCCGTTGTCGGATACGGTGATGTGGCAATATTCGGTATTTTCACGTAATTCGACATGGTCTATCTCGCTAGCGGGTGCGATTCTACTCTTGATTTTGATATGAGGCGCGCGATCGGGTTTCGAGAATTTGACCGAATTCGCCACGAGATTGTGCAACAACAATCTAAATTGGAACGTGATGACCTTTGCCGTGCACATGTCGGCCTCGAGGATCACTTTCTTGCGTTCGATCTCGTCGCTCAAATCTTCGCTGATGTCGTCGACAATTCGGCCGAGATCGGTGACTTCGAACGTCCAGTCTTCATAAGTGGTACGCGAATAGGCAAGCAAATCGTTGATTAGGCTTTGCATGCGCGCCGCGGAATCCTGCATGCGTTGGAAATACTTTTTCCCATTGTCAGACAAATTGTCGAATTCCTTTTCCAATATGAACGATCCGAATGTCTGTATCTTGCGCAGCGGTTCCTGCAAATCGTGGCTCGAAATATATGCGAATGCCTGCAGTTCCTTGTTCATCGAAGCGAGCGCTTCGTTTTTTTGTTCGAGTTCGTGCGTGCGTTGCTGTATGCGAGCCTCGAGCTCATCAGAAAAATGGCGTTCTTCCTCAAGCATCAGTTCCGAAATTTCGAGATCGGAGACCGCCTCGAGGTGAAACGAAATCAGGTCGGCGAAAAGAAGAAACATTTGCGTGATTTCGGGCGAACTCACCATATGCGGATTCGGATCGATCGCACAAAGCGTCCCAAAAAAAGCTCCGTCCTTTCGTATGATAGGCACTGAAATATAGCTTTCGAAACCGTACATCGCAGGCGTATGATGGTCCTTGAAATTCGGATCTTTAGAAACATGGTCGATGATCACAGGACTTTGATCCTGACGGATTTCGTTGCAGATAGTGGTTTGGATTTCGAGTTCGCCTCCGGGTTTGAGCCCGAACGAAATGTCGTCTTTGACCTGACACGCTATCCAACGATCTTCAGTAACTCGCGCCACGGCTGAAAATCCCATTTTAGTCGTACGACAAATCACGTCAAGTAATGACGGAATAATCGAGATTTTCCCGATGTCGTTAATGTCTTTGCAAAAATTCTCCTCAGAATGTACCATAATGTTTGTCAGCACATAAATGTAATAAATTCATAAGACTATAACCAATGTTACAGTTATTCAACTACTCTTAAATTTCAAAAATGATTTTTCAAGTCGAGGACAATAAATAATTTTAAGGTAGTCAAAATTTAAAATGCTTAAAATCAAATATTTACGTTAATCATAGGCTAAAGCTTGTTTCGTTATAAGAAAAAATTATAAAACAACTTAACGCTGTTAGATTTTATAACCTTACATTTGCCTAACGCTGTTAGATAAATATATTCTTGTTATGGGAAGTAAGGACAGGATTCTTAGACAAAAGGAAGAAACGAGATGCAACATTCTCGACGCTGCCTATAGGATCGTAAAGGCTGAAGGCTGGCAAGGACTCAACATGCGTAAAATCGCTGATGAGATCGAGTATACGCCACCGGTGATTTACGAGCATTTCTCGAACAAGGATGCGATTCTCATGGAAATCACGAAGAAAGGTTTCCTTCAATTGTACGATGAGCTCAAAAAACTGAAGGAAGAAATTTCAGAACCCGACGCTTTATTGGAAGCGATGTGGATGAACTTCTGGTCGTTCGCGTTCAATAACCGTGAAATGTACCAGGTGATGTTCGGAGTTGAGATGGCCTGTTGTATGATGAAAGTGCCCGAGGCAGAATTGCAATACAAAATGTACATCGACGCGATTCAGGACGTCATGAAGAAAAGCGACCCGTCGCCCGAAGTCATCAAACAAAAATATTTCACGTTTTTTTCAGTAATCCACGGATTGATTTCGATCAACATGCTCGGAAATTTCCTCGATACTGAAATGAACACCCAAATACTCAAAGATGCGATTGGCGGAGTGATCCAATCGATTAAAAGCTAAGGTTACATCTTTAAGGAAAATGCATTTTTTTTCGACAACATTTGTCGAAAACAGAATTATTGTACTGTTTTTCGTCCAAATACTTAACGCTGTTAGAAAAAATAACCTAATTAACTCGCTATGAAAATAATTGTCAAACGCTGTAAAGGCTGTATCCGGCTGCTCGCAAGGGCAAATTTAAATCGCTGAAATTCGATCCGACAACATTTAAATTCTATCAATCTAAATAGTTCCACAAAAATGAAAAATCTCATTCTTTCCACAATAGTTGCTTTGGTAGCCATAGGTTGCTCGAACAACAACGCAGGCGCTCCGCAAACCGCCGCTCCTGCCCTTCCGGTGATTTCGATCGCCAACACCGATGCCGTCACCGATGCTGAATTTCCTGCCGCATTGCAAGGAACCGTCGACATCGAAATTCGTCCGCAGGTAAGCGGAAATCTCGACAAGATCTTGGTCGATGAAGGCGCATACGTCACAAAAGGACAGCCGCTTTTCAAGATCAACGAACAGCCGTTCCGCGAACAACTCAACAACGCGCTCGCACTTTTGCATGCCGCCGAAGCCGCTCACACGAACGCCCAACTCGAAGTTGAAAAACTCACGCCTTTGGTCGCGAACGCGGTAGTTTCAGATTATCAATTGAAATCGGCGAAGGCGACGTTGAAGATCGCTACCGCTAATGTAGAACAGGCTCGCGCTGCGGTCGGTTCGGCGAAAATAAATTTGGGTTATGCGACGATCACGGCTTCGGTGAACGGTTACATCGGGCGATTGCCTAAGAAACAAGGTAGTCTGGTTTCTCCGTCCGATCCTGAAGCGCTCACGACATTGAGCGACGTGCACGAGATTTACGCCTATTTCTCGCTTGGGGAATCCGACTTCATCCGATTCAAGACCGACCACGACGGCGCGACGCTGAACGATAAATTGAAGAATTTGCCGGCCGTAAGCCTGGTGTTGCCTGACGACACATCGTACGAGCAAAAAGGTCGCATCGACATGATCGACGGTCAGTTCGACAAAACGACGGGCGCCATTACGCTACGTGCCAAATTCCCGAACGCCAAAGGTTTGCTTCGTTCAGGAAACACGGGAAAAATCCGATTGAGCCTGCCACATTCCGATGCCGTTCTCGTGCCACAGGAATCTACGGTTGAAATCCAGGACAAGATTTTCGTGTTCACGGTCGACAAAACCAACAAGGTCAGCAAGCAACCGATCTCGATTTCGGGCAAAACTGAAACATCGTACTTGGTCGCAAGCGGCATCAAACCCGGCGACCGAATCGTTTCGAAAGGTTTCGAGAACTTGCAGGAAGGCGCGTTGATCGCACCTGAAGAAGCTAAAGTTTTCGCTGATAACAAAACCGTAAAATAATTTTTTTAGCCACAGATTTTCAAAAGGCTTATTCGATCTGATAAGTTTTAGATCAATCGATCTGTTGCCAAAAACCTCCTCTTACCGCAAAAATTTTCGGCCGTAACAAGCCGGCCGGGAATTCTTTGCCTTTTTTAAACTGAATTTTCACTACACAAAAAGAAAACATGTTCAAGAAATTTATAGAACGTCCCGTTTTGGCTACCGTGATATCCGTATTGCTGGTCATCGTCGGAATCTTGGGACTCACAAAATTGCCATTGCAGCAATTCCCGGACATCGCGCCTCCGGCCGTCCAAGTGACCGCGTTTTATCCCGGCGCGAATGCTGAAACGATACTGCGTTCGGTCGCGCCTTCGCTCGAGGAAGCCATCAACGGAGTCGAAAATATGAGCTACATGAGCTCGACCGCAAGTAACGACGGATCGCTCGTGATCACCGTGTATTTCAAACTCGGAACCAATCCCGACCAGGCCGCCGTCAACGTGCAAAACCGCGTTTCACAAGCTACGAGCCAGTTGCCGAGCGAAGTCGTACAGGCCGGAATCACCACGTCGAAACAACAGAACAGCCTCATCATGGTTGTCGATGTCTATTCCGAAGATCCGAAAGAGTACGACCAGACATTCCTCGCGAACTACGCCCAGATCAACATCATTCCTGAGATCCGACGGATTCCGGGTGTCGGCCAATCGATCATCTTCGGTGGAAACAAAGATTATTCTATGCGTGTTTGGTTAAATCCGACGCAAATGGCTTCGTACAATTTGACTCCGAAAGAAGTCATGGGCGCGATCCAGGACAAAAACCTTGAAGCCGCTCCGGGGAAATTCGGGGAAAGCAGCGAGCAATCGTTCGAATACGTGATCAAATACAAGGGAAAACTCAACAAGCCCGAACAGTATGAAAATATCGTGATCCGTTCGAACGCCGACGGTTCGGTGTTGCGATTGAAAGATGTCGCGCGCATCGAATTCGGCGCATACACTTACGGAAATTACACGCGCACAAACGGAAAACCCGGCATCAACATCGCCGTGATGCAGCTCGCCGGATCGAACTCGAACGAAATCCAGATCGCGGTCGGGAAGCTCATGGAAAAAGCGTCGAAAGACTTTCCGAAAGGCGTCAAATTCCTAAAACTCTACAACACCAAAGATTCACTTGACGCATCGATTTCTCAAGTAGTTTCAACATTGGTCGAAGCATTTATATTGGTTTTCATCGTCGTATTCTTGTTTCTCCAGGATTTCCGATCGACGATCATTCCTGCCATCGCGGTTCCGGTCGCCTTACTCGGGACATTTTTCTTCATGTCGATTTTCGGCTTCTCGATAAACCTGTTGACGTTGTTCGCCTTGGTACTCGCGATCGGGATCGTGGTCGATGACGCGATCGTAGTCGTCGAAGCCGTCCACGCCAAAATGGAACACAAAAGATTGCCGCCCAAACAAGCCACGATTTCAGCTATGAGCGAGATAACGGGGGCGATCATTTCGATCACGCTGGTCATGGCGGCGGTATTTTTGCCCGTCGGCTTCATGGAAGGATCGACTGGCGTTTTCTACCGACAGTTCGCGTTTACGCTTGCGATTGCGATCGTTATTTCGGCGTTGAACGCGTTGACGTTGAGCCCGGCACTCGCGGCGTTGTTCCTCAAAGAACCCGCGCATCACGATGGCCATTCATCGGAAAAGAAATCGTTCAAGCAGAAATTCTTCATCGGTTTCAACTCAGGTTTCGATAAACTGACGAACCAATATATGAGCAGTTTGCGTTTCCTGACGCGACACAAATGGGTTTCTCTGGGTGGATTGGCGGCCGTAATTATCGCGACAGTCGTGATGATCCAGCGCACGCCGACAGGTTTCATACCAAGTGAAGATCAGGGTTTCATCGCCGTTTCCATGTCGATGCCGGCCGGCGCTTCGTTGCAACGTACGACCGAGGTCGTGAAAGAAGCCGAGGCAATTCTGAACCAACTTCCGTCACAAAGGACCATCATGGGATTGTCGGGTTTCAACATGTTGACGCAGTCGTCGAGCCCGTCGAGTGCAGTCGCTTTCATCTTGCTCAAACCCGCGAAGGAACGAGGCGAAATGGACGACATCAACGCGATCATGGCCGATGTCCAACAAAAACTATCGGCGATCAAAGGCACGAATTTCTTCGTGTTCACCTTCCCGACCGTTCCCGGATTCAGCAACATCGACGGACTCGATTTCGTGTTGCAGGACAAAACGGGCGGCAGTTTGCAAAAATTCAGCGGCATCAAGGATAAATTCCTTGGAGAACTCATGAAACGTCCTGAAATCATGGTCGCTTTCTCGTCGTTCAAGGCCGATTATCCGCAGTACGACATGGAGGTCGACGATGTGAAAGCCGAGCAATTGGGCGTGAACGTAAAAGATGTGCTGCAGACGATGCAGGCGTATTTCGGTTCGGCACAGGCTTCGGATTTCAACCGATTCGGAAAATACTACCGCGTCATGGTGCAAGCCGACAAAAATGCGAGAAGCGAGATCGGGTCGATGGATGGCATCTTCGTAAAGAACCGCTCGGGCGAAATGGTGCCGATCAACACTTTGGTAAGCCTCAAGCGCGTGTACGGACCTGAAAATGCGTCGCGTTACAACCTGTTCAACTCGATCGGGATTAACGCGATACAGAAACCCGGTTATAGTTCGGGCGACGCGATCCGTGCGGTCGAAGAAGTCGCGGCCCAGACGTTGCCATTTGGTTACGGTTACGAATTCTCGGGAATGACGCGAGAGGAAATTACCTCAGCGGGACAATCGACGTTGATTTTCATCATGTCGTTGCTGTTTATTTATTTCCTGCTCGCCGCGCAATATGAAAGTTACATTTTGCCACTTGCCGTAATCCTTTCGATCCCGACGGGCGTTTTCGGGGTATTCGCCGCCATCGGCCTGACCGGAATCTCTAGCAACATTTACGTCCAGGTCGCACTCGTGATGCTCATCGGATTGCTCGCGAAGAACGCCATCCTGATCGTGGAATTCGCGTCCCAACGAAGGCGAGCCGGAAAATCCCTTGTCGCGTCGGCGCTTGAAGCGGCCAAATTGCGTCTGCGTCCTATTATCATGACGTCGCTCGCATTCGTGGTCGGATTAATTCCGATGATGAACGCGAAAGGTCCGAGCGCACAAGGAAACCACTCGATCAGTATCGGAGCGGCAGGCGGAATGATTTCAGGCGTAATCCTCGGGGTTTTGATTGTTCCCGTGTTGTTCGTCGTATTCCAATACCTGCACGAAAAAGTCTCATCTAAAAATCCGGTCCAACTTCACCCTGAAGTCGTACCCGCTTAATACATATAAAATGAAATCATATATCATTCATATCATCGGGGCGATAATCCTTTTAGCGCTGTATTCGTGCGGCGTTTCCAAAGATGTCGCGATTCCGCAAAAGGCGATACCAGAGAATTATCGCGACGTTTCGGGCGCGACCGAAAGTATCGCCCAAACCGATTGGCGTACATTCTTTAATGAAACGACGCTTCAGACGCTGATCGACAGTGCGCTCGTCCGCAACAACGATTTGCTGATCGCCCAACAGAACATCGAGATCGCGCGTTTGCGTTTGACTCAGGCGAAATTCGGAAATGTACCGACGCTGAATTTGTCGGCGAATGCCAGTTCCACGAATCCGTCCGACAACAGTTTGAACGGATTGAGCCTAAGCCAGTTCACGGGTCAGCACCACATTGACGATTTCACGACGGCCGCGACGCTTTCGTGGGAAGCCGACATTTGGGGCAAGATCAAGAATCGCAAAAAAGCCGCGCTATCGCAATACCTGCAGTCGGAAGAAGGCAAAAAGGCGTTGCAGACGGTTATCGTTGCCTCGGTCGCACGCGGTTATTACAATTTGCTTACGCTCGATGCGCAGCTTGACGTCGCACGTAAAAATCTGGAGCTCAACGAGAAAACATTTTTCATGATTAATCTAAGATTCGAATCGGGACAAGTCACGTCTTTAGCCAAACAGCAGGCCGAGGCGCAACGTCTTGTCGCGGCGCAACTGATCCCATTTTTGGAACAGCAGATCGCGATACAGGAAAATGCGCTCAGCGTGCTTACCGGAAGTTTCCCAAAAGCCATTTCGAGAACAGCAAAATTGTCGGACATCCCGACGAAAACCGATCTCAACGCGGGCGTTCCATCGAATATGGTCGCGCTTCGTCCTGACGTGAAAGCGTCGGAATTCGCACTCGCCGAAGCCAATGCGCGCGTCGGTTCGGCGAAAGCGGAATTGTATCCGTCGCTTACGATAACGGCTTCAGGCGGCGTGAATGCTTTCGAAGTCAGCAATTGGTTCACGATGCCGGCTTCCCTGTTCGGGACGATCGCGGGCGGATTGACCCAACCTTTGCTCAATGGAAAGCGTCTTAAAACGCAATACAAAGTGACCGAAGCCGAGCGTGAAAAAGCGGTGATCGGTTTCAGGAAATCCGTTCTGGTTGCCGTGGGTGAAGTTTCGGATGCGCTGATCAGCGTCGAGAAAACCAACGAGCAATATGTCGTGGCCGAGAATCGTGTGGCGACGTTGGAAAAAGCGGTTTCGAACGCCGACATGCTGTTCAAATCGGGCATGGCGAATTATCTCGAAGTCATCACGGCCCAGGACAATTTGCTGCAGAGCGAACTCGAATTACTGTCGCAACAACGCGCCCGATTAGTCGCGGGCGTCGAGTTATACCGTTCGCTTGGCGGCGGTTGGAAGTAATTGCTTGTTTTCATTTTTTTGTGTGGAAAGCCTCTTTCGGGAGGCTTTTTATTTTTTGCTTTTTTTTTTAGGGTTTAGAGTTTGTCGTAGACGCGAACGGATAACGCTAAATCCTAAACGAAAAAACTACAATCGGATCAAATGAAGTTCCTGTTTGACGTTTAGCAACCAAGGTTGACGGAAATGTTCGTTTATCAAATAGAAATCGCGGCCGTCGAAGCTCGTTATGCCTTCAGTCTGGCGGAAGCGCTTGCGGATCTTGATTCGGGAAACTTTTGCTGAAAAGAAGTCGGTTCCCTCGAAATCCTTGAAATCGAGCACGAAGGTTTTCAGAAATTTATTATAACCACAGAGCACGAGACTTTTGATTTCAGGGTTGAAATAAGCGCCCGTAACGTGGATTTTCGTGGAAAACGCCGACATGAATTTCGCTTCGTGATTTCCGGGAACTTTTGGGATCGAATAGGCCGCCGTGCGATTGGCCTCTTTGGTAAACAACACGATGCTGTCACCTGCGATAACGATCGCTTCACAGTTGTAGTTGCGTCGGCGGGATTTACCATCGTGGCTGATTTCTTCGGGCCATCGGAAAACGATGCTATCGACAATCGCGCGGTTTTCGAGCAATGCCTGTTTGTCGACGCGGTAAATCTGAAGGCTTTCGCGCAGGTGGTAATTATTGCCGATGTCACCGATGTAAAAGTATCGATCGTCCTGCGTCATGTCTTCCCAATCCTTATTCGGGACCGGAATATCATACGTCGCCGTGATCTTTGCGGTCGCGGTATCTATCGAAAATAGTTGTGATTTGTTGCCGCTGTCATTGTGCGCCCAAAGTTGGTCGTTCCAAAACGTGAGTCCCGAACCTTCAGCTATTTTATTTTCGAGTTCGATACTTTTAGAAGGTCTCAGGCAGCGCTTGCGGATTTTTTGAGGACTATCCTGGGCGTGGCAAAACATTGAAAAAAGCAAAAAAAGATACAGTTGCTTCATATCTTTCAAATGTACGGCAGGAAAAATTCCGGCACAACGCCTTGTGTTGTTATTGGGTTATTTTCTTTTTTTCAATGGCCGTAAAACTTTCCGATTGCAAAATAAAATTCTTGATGAACGGACGCGTTTCCTTTGACGTTTTGGCATAATTCGCCGCGATGAACGCTTTGTCTTCGTCTATGTTATCGCGGTAGCCCACGATGAACGGCACATTTTCCTGAACGCTTAAGCGAATCATGCGGATTTCGATGTTGTTCGGGTCGGCGGCAGCCGCGTCGTCGATGTGACCCGCGCCTTCTTTCATGAACGAGATCTTGTCTGGCAGATAGTTCGAAAACTTGCTTTTGAGCGTGAGCGCGCAGCCTTTGTAGGCCACGAGTGTCTTGTTGGCGTCGGTTTTTGTCACCGACTCGAGAAGCGTCGCGAATTTTTCAGCATTCGCTTCATTTTTTGCGGCGTTCGTGTAGGATTTCCGGACTTGTGAGAGTTGGAGCGAGGCCGACGCGAAAATTGTGGTTAATAGTATTGTTAGGAATTTCATGTTTGGATTGTTTTGTGCAAATTCGGAAAAAACGGTAACAATCGTGATGTAGGATTGTTTGAAAGTTTTACATGATTTTGGGCTACATTCGTCAAATGAAAAAGCCGAAACAAATATCGTTTCGGCTTTTTATTTGGAACAATGACAGTGAACTTGTTTTATCTTCCAACATCCAACCAGCCCTTATCAAATTCCAAACATTTATATCGGTCAATAAAAATACATTTTCGAGTTGTAGTAATGTTTTGCTATTTTGTTTTTTAAGGATTAGTATGTCTTACTGAAAAGATGCATCCAACCAAAGTCAAACGTGCATTTTACCTTAAAGTACGAGTACTGATATTGTATGACAACGACAAGAAAAATGAGGTTTTCAATACTTTTTCAGTGATGGTCGACAAGTCGATGTTGTCGGTTACATATTCTTCTTCGACAACAAATTGTTTATTTTTCAATCTGTCCACGCCAAAGAAGCTCACTCCCCCATTTATCATTACTTTTTGGCTTTTTCCCATAACCAAGGAGATTCCGGTATAAAAACTCGCATTTGCTTCTTCCATACTTTGAAATCCTGCTCCTACGCCAAACATACCGCCTACAGCGACACCGTTTGACGTACGTTGATAAATGTGCATCATCGCTGCAAGCCCTGGCGTGAAAACATCACCATTGTCGCGTTTAAGCAACACAGAACTTCCCTCGGTTTCGCTATCCTGTAAATAGTAGCGTTCGTCTTTCGCTCCGCTTCCGAATGAAAATACCGGTCCAACGCTAAAATCTACTTTCAGGCCTCGTTTTACGGGAATTTCGCCATTTAAGACAATAGTTGGTTCATTTGGCGAATAGTCGGCAGCAGGAGTCGGCGTAATCGTAATGGTGAATGCGATGAAGTCTGACCCGTTGACATATACCGGGCCGGAAGTGACGGAAAACGTATCGTCTGATTTTAAAGAGTTTTGCAAATTGTAAACATCTTCAAGTAATTTAAGTACATTGGTTTTGTTGATGGATTTGTGCGCTTCCTCGACTTCTTCATAAGCATTCTCAACAATATCATTTGATATCAAACTTTTTTTGACATTGGAGTCGGCTTTTGCCTTATCGACCAAAGCTTTTGCGGCAGCGTATTTGGCAGACGCATCAGCGTACGTGTCTACGAAGGCCTCATATTTCTTTTTGAGTTCGCCCCAAACATAATCTTCGGGCAATTGCTCTTTCTTTTTATTGCGTGCCGCCATATTGATTAAGCTCATGCGATGCATTTCCAGTTTCGCAATTTCATTTACCGCATCGCTGTATTTCTCACATGCATTTGCTAACTCATCCATTGCCGACTTGAATTCGGCACTCGTCGATTTTTCGGCCTGAAGTTTCATGAGATTCGTCGTTTCCTTTATTTGTTCAGCAGCAGCATTTACCTTTGTTGCGTCGGATGTACCTTGACGGAAAACCACGCGGAGTTCGTCGGACATCTCAGTCACGTAATCGACATTGTTTGTCACAATTTCCACGCGGTACCTGAACGTGTTGATATTCTTAATTTTGAAAGTAACCATTCCATTATTTGAAAGCGGTGTGAACTTTCCAGTCTTCGAGCCTGATTCGATTTTGATTCCTGAAGTATAAGCGCCCTTTGCGAAATCGTATTCCACAACTTGGGCTTTACATAAAAATGACAGGACAAAGACGGCGACGGTAAATGTAATTTTCTTCATAATTCTTGTGGTTTAAATGAAATGGTTTGTATTTCTTTTAGGAATTGTATGCTTGGCGCGAAGAAATATTCGCCTCCTCTCATTTTCACGCTTGTTTCGAAGCCGCATTTAGTCATTGAGTCAGGCGACGCGTCACCATATATTTTGGCAAACATTCCGCTGGTGTTATTTTCTCTGGAATTCTCGGTTTGGCCGATAACCGGATCATTTCCGTTACCGTCGCCATCCAGCGAATTAATGTGTATCTGGATAGCTTCAAATTGATTTACTATACTGTGTTGGAAACTCATGAACAACAATCCGACATTTGCATCAGGCATCTGTGAATTTGCAGGATCCAGCATCGGTTCAACATCACGATTTCCATATGGAATTCCACGTCGCGCCATCCGTTGCTTCAACGCATCTGGAGTTCGTGGATTGGATCTTCGGATATGGCTGTGAAAAGGGCATTTCGCACCTGCGATATCCTGATCGTAGTTGAAGTTGTTGAAACTCGCGCCGTTAATCATTTCTGCAGCAGGACTTATCGTTACTGGTGTTCCATCTTCGAAGCGCCCTACGAGCATGGCGCCAGCACGCTCCTCGTCTTCTCCCGTAAGCTCTAACAAACTCGTAGCGAGTTCCTCCTCATCACTTTTAAACTTCTGTACGTTTTGCTCTAATTTCCTGAAAACAAAATAGCTTCCGAAGGCTTTTTCGGATGTAACCCATGGATCTTCAACAAGCACTAATTCTTTTTCGGCCCGCGGATCGAAATTCCCAAAATCCACATTGTGCTTAAGATAATCCGTGACCTCATCTTCCATGAATATAGGCTGGCTCACGCCGTCGACATAACCAAAATGTTCGATTCCGTTTCCCGCAGCGTCGCGCAAAATGTTGCCATACTCTATTGTATCAACCGTGAAAACGGCGTTGCATCTTTTTATAAGTGAGATGGTCGCCTTGCCCAGGCGGATCTTATCGTCGTCGGCCACCAAAATCATGGCGTGGCAGGTATTATTGAAACCTTTATCCCAGTTTGAAGGCTGGTCGAAAAGGATATCTTTTCTCTTTTTCATTCCTTGTTTGAAGGCTTCGTCCCCGAACTTATCCGGAGTAAAACCCAAATAGTCATAACCTTTCGCCGAAATGAAAAAACTGTAAAAAACGTCGCCAACTTTTCTTTCTTCCTTGAATGCCGTGCGCTCGTCGAGTTGTTTCTTGAACGACGTTATGCCGTAAGCGAATTCGGAAATCCAACGCTTTGCCTCGGCAATATCTTTAAAAGTAACGAAGATGTTTTGTGTGTGATCGCGCCCGTGTCCTTTCAGGACGTTGCCTTGTAGGTTAAGAAACAGCTTATTATTATCGCCGTCTTGATTTAAAAGTTTCATATTTTTCGTTTTTAAGTTATTGATTTGCCGATCCGGGTGAGGGTGCCAAAAGACCCACCAATGCTCCTAATGCGGTAGATCCTATCGAGACCAGAAATTCGGGCACTTTTGCAGTTTCCGGGGTCTCAGACCCGAAAATGATAATACCTCCGAGGATGATTGACGTCAATAGCACAGACCCGACAATCATGACTACAACAAGAAATATCCATTTGTTATGTATAGGCGATGGTTCTGATTTGTTTTCTTCGAGGAACGGGATCGGATTTTCACGCAGCCGTTGCTCTTTTTCAGGAGTCATTTCAGTCAGCAACTTGGAGATACTCTTTTCCATGGTAAATGCTTTTAGATTATGTTTCAAAACTAAAGCACCTGTTAAATAATACGTTAGGCAAATCACCAACAAACGGAAGGGATTTAACTATGGGTAAAAACGTTAAGAAATTAGACGATTTCGCGAGCAAATAATAGTGCCATATGGATGTTTTTCCAACTTTTTGACATACTTTGAGACATACGCCTTGACCATCCAATAGTATTTTTTAACAGCAACGTCGCACGAACCAAAATTATGTGTAGTTTTTACGCGCCAAATCTCCTCTATTTATCGACCTGCCAATTGTTTAGGGAAAACACCTATCTGATTAGGCATTTCCCTATTGATAGCTTTTTGCGGTTGTGCGAGCTTGCAGTAAACAAAAACATTCATATTATGAGAAAATTTATCTTGTGCGCATTGGTGGTGATTGCCTTGTGCGGTTGTAAAAAACAGAAACCCGAACTCGAAAAAGTGGACGAGGCGCAAATCGAGCAAATTGATGCAGCCGCCATTGAGAATATGGTCAAAGAAAATTTTGCCAGGGAAAAAGCAGCGGCAGCGAAACTTCAGGACTTGCTGTCGAATGATCGAACTGACGTCAAAGTCCAGACCTGCGAAGCCCGAATTTATCTGGAGGTTGATTGTATGGACGATGTCAACTGGAAATCAGAGTATGGAAAATATATTGTCGTGCCGCCAACGAACATGGGAACCGGGACATCTGCTAAAAAGGTATTTACTTTTCCGCTCGATGTTTTTGCTGACAAAGGCGATCAGGCAAAATTTCTGCAAGACTCTCAAGAATTCATCGCATTTGAATTCATGAATCCCACATTCACATGCCGACATTTTGTAGCATTCGAGTCGGATGCCCAACCTGACGGTTCGCCAGATCCCCAAATATATTGCGCTTCCGCGATATGGGGCGATTTTAAAAGAATGGTCAATTCCGCTACGCCACCGGATTCGACACAACGACGGTTCGACAGTACCAAGTTCGAAACGTTCGTAATTATCAACGCAAGCTGTTCGCCGTCGCGTGTTGAGGTAGCTGTCGGAAACTTCGATACCAATTCACATTGTTTCTCGATACCGGCATTAAAAGTCTTTGCCGATAATCACAATGTTCAAGATAGTGATACCGTGTATTTCGAGGTTACGACATCTTCTCCTCCGGCACTACTGATTTTCTTTCACGACAGCGCCAATCGTTATCACGGAATTTACGACTTCTCCGGAACCCTCCCATAAATGCACCTAACAATACCCGAAGCCATAACGTACGCAACCAGAATATTGGTTTTCACAACCTTTATGGCTTCGGTTTGTTATTTGAATACGAAAGACTTCGACCACAAAATCCTGATTTGGATCCTTTCGACTTCCTTGTTGAATGAATGCACGATTTTCTTTTTGGCAGATACGAGCTTTCCGTTAAAGACAAGCCAGTCAATACTGTTGTCGTTGCATCAGATTTTATGGCTTGTGCTGATATCAAGATTTTGGAAACGGCGCGACAAACAAACGTTTCTGGTTGGAATCGTCATTTTCTTTCTAATGGATTCCTTGTGTATCGAAGGCTTTGAGAGCGTCGCCTGCTACACACTCGTGCTTACGTCTTTGTGTTACTTGACGATATTCGCCGCGTATTCCACAAAACTACTTAAAAATGAAAATTTCAATGCATTCATGGCCGACCGATTTATTTTACTGAGCGCCCCTTTGCTTTTCTTTTTTGGGATGTCGGCGATACTTGGATTTCGAAGCAATCCCCTTTCGACGACTGAAATAAACGGCATCCAACTTTACAAAATAGTCAATATCACAATCAATGTAACGTATTATCCGCTGCTGTTGGTTTACATCTACCGTCAAAAAAAAGCCTATGTTATTTGATCTTGCCCTCGGCATCCTCATTGGCGTGCTGCTAATCATAATTGTCGCCGTGTTCTGTCTGGTCTTGATCCGATTGTACATCAACAAAATCAAAACCTACACCGCCGCTCTCTACCAAAAAGATCTCGACCTCCAAAAATCCATCACGCAAACCGTGATCGAAACCCAGGAACAGGTGTTGCAGAATATTTCCCAAGACTTGCACGACGACGCGGGCCAGCAACTCACGTCAATAAATTTCCAGATCGAATCACTCCGACTCGACTCGTCCCAGTACAACACCGAACTCGAGCCCGTATCCCAATCGATAAAACAACTCGCAACGTCGATCCGGAACTTAAGCCATTCCTTGAGCAACCAATTGCTTTTGGGCGACGACTTGATCAAAGCCATAGAAACCGAAGCCGAACGACTCAAGAACACGGGTCGCGTCATGGTGCAATTCTCCTTTTTCGAAACCGGCCCGAAGATTTTCACGCCCGACGAAAAAATCGTCCTGTACCGAATTTTCCAGGAAAGCATCAACAACATTTTGAAACATTCGGGCGCACGTTTCATCGACATCAGGATCACGACCGAACCGTTCTCGATGACGATCAGCGACGACGGGAAAGGCTTCGACAGTTTGTCTGAAACCGGAAAAGCGAAACTCGGGCTTACGAATATGGCCAACCGCGCGGCGTTCATCGACCATGATTTCGACATCAGATCGGTTCCGGGCACGGGCACGGTTTTAACGATCACCAAACAAAACATCTGACATGGAAAAAACGAAAATCGCGATCATCGACGACCATCACATCGTTCGGCACGGGTTAAAGGAATTGCTGCACAAGATCAGCAATTATTCGGTTACGCACGAATTCGATTCGGGAGAGGATTTCCTCGCGGCGCTTCCGTTCGATGAAAAACCAGACTTGTTCATCCTCGATTATTCGATGCCACGCATGAACGGGATCGAAGTGTTGCAGAAGCTCGAAGAATCGGAACACGAATACAAAGTGCTGCTGCTCACCCAACATTTCGACGAGCAGATCATCGACACCGCCTATCATCACGGAGCGCGCGGCTTTCTGCACAAGAACTGCACGGCCCACGATTTGAAATTCGCGATCGACAACATCGTGAAGATCGGTTACAACAACGTGTCGGAAATCCTCAAACGCGTGCGCAACTTCGACAATTCGGGTGCGAACCTGCAGCGAAACGCGATCACATTGTCGCATCGGGAGCTCGATTTCCTAAAACTCGTTTGCGACGAACACGAATATACCTATGATCAAATGGCCGATATCATGGGCCTGTCGGTCAAGTCGATAGAAGCGTATCGCACCGCGCTTTTCGACCGATATGACATAAAATCCAAAGTCGGATTGGTACTTTTTTCGTTCAAATACAAACTCACTGCTCCGTTCATCGACTGAATTCCGTAATTTTAAATATGGAAAATAAAGTTCAGATCGTCGGTAAAAATCAAGGAAAACAGCTCAAAATCGCGGGCGGAAACTATCGCATAATAGTTTCTGGCGACGATACGGATCGCCAATATTCGATCATCGAAATGAACGTTCCTCCGGGTGGCGGGCCCAATCCGCACCGGCATCAGGGTTTTGAGGAAACATTTTTCGTGCTTGAGGGCGAAGTCGAATTTTCGTCAGAAGATGGAAAATCAACCGCAACCGTGGGCGACCTGATCCGGATTCCGCTAAACGGCGGCGCGCATTGTTTCAAGAATAAAAGCGACAAACCTGCGAAACTTTTGTGCACGGTCGTTCCGTCAGGGTTGGACGAATTTTTTGAAAAAGCCGACCAAGCCGCGAAAGACGAGCCTGAAAACATGGCCGCACGCATGAAGGAACTGTCGGAAACCTACGGGCAACAGCTTCTGCCGCCCGATTACTTCGATACGGCCAAATAAAAAAAGTGGAAAATATCGCTACTTTCCACTTTTCCTGAATCGGGTCTGGCTTACGACCATCGAAACGATCGCAATTGTCTCCGGATTCGATTTTACAATTACTTTTTCTCAGGAGTTCTACTTTTTGTAGTCGATTTCGAGTCGGTCGAACGACTCCGTGAAGTACTCGTCTTTGCTCCTGTTTTGCCGGTCGATTTCGTGTCGCGCGACATGTTTTCGGAATTTTTCATAACGTGTGTTGTTAAAGTTGTTTTACAAAGTTCAGCAGATTTCGTTGGACATCGTTACAAAATTTTGTGCGTTGCTGGTATAAAATCCGTTTTAACGCATGTTTAAACTTACAATTCTTACTACTGATGATGTAAAAGGAATTTCGCGCCCGAAGCGTTATTTTGTAAAAAACATCAGCATATGAAACAGCAGCTCCCGAATCCGAAAAATGCGAACTCGTTCGAACGGTTCGCGATGCGCGTTTCAAAAGCGGCAGGCAGTACGGCAGCCTTTGCTTGTGCGTTTCTTCTCGTAATCTTATGGGCGATGCTGGGCCCGTTCTTCAATTTCTCGGCAGGATGGCAATTGTTCATCAACACGACCACGACGATCGTGACGTTTCTTATGGTTTTCCTGATCCAAAAGGCACAGAACAAGGATTCACTCGCAATCCAGCTGAAGCTAAACGAACTCGTCGCCTCACACGAATTCGCGAGCAACCGTTTGGTCGACATCGAGGAATTGACCGAAGAGGAAATGAAGATCATCCAAAAATACTATGCGCGCTTAAGCCGATTGTCCAAAAACGAAGAGAGTTTATTGCGTTCGCATTCCATAGACGAAGCTGACGACCAACATATTTTCAAGGACGAGATGCGTGAACAGCGCGATGAGGTAATTGAAAAAACTAAGAAGGAAAAGGTCGTCGAGACGGAACCTTCGGCAAAGAAAATGTCCGGGGCCCACGAAAAACAACTCTGAAAAAAATAGAAATTCAAAATACACAACCATGAAAAATGTAATCCGATTGAGCTTCGCGACCATCCTCGCCATCGCTTCCTGCACGTTCACATCGTGTAAAGACAAGGAGTCGACCAAAACAACCGAGGCCACCGTAACTGAAGATTCGGTAATGACGACCGAACCCGATACATCGCAAATCGACGTCGCGCCCATGAACGACGATACGAGCGCCGTGAAACCTGAAAAGACCGAAATGCCTTAATCGCATTATCACAAACACAAGTCCCCGATCGATTCGGGGATTTTTTTTGCGCCAAATAAAAAGGCCCGAACGTTATAAACTTTCGGGCCGAACTAAAAACAAAACCATTCTTATGGCGTTGTCGGCGATGTCGGGGTCGGCGGTGTCGCTTGTCCCGGCGTTACAGGTTGCGTCGGCGTTCCCGGAGCATTCGACGGCGCTCTACGAGCCGGATCGGTGCTGTTATTGGGTTGCGTGGTCGGAGTTTGGGTCTGCTGTCTTTTCCTTGCGCGATCGACATTGGTCGTGTCCCGGGTAGCATCGATTTTCTTGGTCGAGCCCGGATTGGACTTTTTCGTCTCGGTCTTGCTCATTTTCTTTTTGCCTGTTCGGCTCGTGTCGGTCTGTGCTGAGGCGACTGCGAAAAACAGTAAAGCGCTCAGTGTAAGAAGTAATCGTTTCATGTCGTGTTGCTTTTAAATAAATTTCAAAGTTACTTCGACGAAAAGCCGGGTTCCTAAATTTTTGGAATTTGTTGGGTTTGTTTTAACCTCGCATAAAGAGTTTATGTTAAAACATTGCCTAAAACACACATTTTAAACCGATTGTAGTGCAAATATAATACCGACAGATGCGAAAATCGAATTGAATTGTACGCGTTTCATTCGTTAAAATGTAAGCATCAGTGTGCGTCATCTTCAGGTTCGGAATCGGGAACGATATTATCGTGGAGTTTTTTATGGACTTTTTCTGAAGTGAATTTTAAGAACAAGATCAGCCCGCACATCAGCGTTGAAATACTGTTCCCGACCATCAGCGGTAAATCTTCCTGAATGATTCCGTATGCGAGCCAGGCGCCATTTCCGATTATAAGCAACACATACGTCACGGTCGAGATGTCGTCGGTCGAACGCGTCTTGATCATCTTATACGTTTGTGGGAAATTCGCCACCGTGATGAAAAGCGCCGCAAACAACCCGAGAATTTTTATATAATCCATCGTCTGCTTTTTCTAAAGTTACGTCATCGGAGCATATAAAAAAAGCGATGCCAAAACACCGCCTATAATTTTAACTGGAAATATTGTCAATTCGCGTCGACCGGGAAATAGCAGCTGAACACCGCTCCGTCGTCGGGAATGCCAACGGCCGAAATGTATCCGCCGTGCAAGTCCATGATTTTCTTGCAGACCGCGAGCCCGATTCCCGAACCCCTAAATTTGTTTTTCTCGTGCAGACGATGGAAAATCGTGAAAATCCTGTCGGCTTCCTTCGGGTCGAAACCGATGCCGTTGTCAGAAAATGTGATCTGATGATAATCGCCGTCGTCGGTCAAGATGCCCATTTCGCTTCCCGGAATCACTTGATGCGTAATCCCGATCACGAGCTTCTTGTCGCTGTGCCTGAACTTTGACGAGTTGTCCAACAAGTGATAAAACAGCAACGACAACAGCATTGGAAATCCTTTGATGACCGGAAGTTGCTGGCTTTCGACCGTGACGTTTTCGCGGCTTAGCTTTTCACCCAAATCGCGAAGTACCGAAAGTAAGATTTCGTTGAGATTCACTTGAGAGGTATCGCTTTCCAACTCGGTGATACGCGAAAACGCCACGATATCGTCGGTGAGCAGTTTCATTTTTTGGATGGCGGTTTGAGCTTTCCTGAGATTGCCTTTGCTACCGTCAGTCAGCGTTCGCGCTTCGGTCGAAATTACGTATTCGAGGTTCGTATATAAAGTACGAAGCGTTTCCTGATAGTCGTTTGCAGCTATATTGCTGAATGTCTTGAGTTCGGAGTTCGCCGACTCGAGTTCGCGATTCTTGTCGATCAACGATTTGTTGAGCGTGTGGATTTTGTCCTCGGCGAATTTCTCGGCCGTGCTGTCGTGCGAAATCCCGATTTTAAGTATCGGAATTCCGTTTTCATCGCGCTTGAAGATCGCATTCCTGTCGGTAAACCAATGTATGGAACCATTTGTGTCGAACATGCGGTATTCGACGACTATGATCTCTCCGTCGGCGGCACTTTTCATGTTTTCAAGATGTTCGGCAAACATAGCGACATCGTCGGGATGCATGACGTCGAAGAAAGGTTTGTCCATCGCCTCGATCTTCTCCTTGCTGTAACCCAGTATGTTTTCGATGGCGCGGTTCGTATATATGATGTCTTTCGTATTGAGGTTCATTACGAAAAGTATATCGGGCGATGCTTCGGCTATTGCGCGTGCAAAATCAGGGTGATTCTGAATTTGACCGTCGGGTTTTTCGGCGTCGAAATTTTTATTTGGGGCCATGACAATTATTGGTTAGGCCGCAAGGGAAAAAAGGAATACAAGACCGACAATAACCTGCGGTTTACGATCAGAATGACTTGGAAAAAAAATAGCGGTTGTCAGTTGAGAAACATACACCTAAAGGTAAGTAGTGGTAGTGTATGTATTTTTCCAACTGTAAAGCGGTAAGCAAATATAAACCTTTTTTAGTCGTATTAAAATCGCGCGTCGCTTTTTGTTTTACCGAATCTAATATGGAATGAGAATTTATAGACGTCGCGAATTGTATATGCGATAGGCAAAATTTTGTAAGCGAAATCGATTGATGTTGGATGAACTTTGTATAAATGACATCTGATTTTTAATCCTTTAAACACACACACAATGGCAACTACCGCAAAATCAAAACCGGCCGCGACGACTACGGCGAAACGAAGCGCGACGACCAAATCGGCGACTTCGACTACGACAAAACGCATGGTGAAAGCCAAAAGATCGGCCGCTGAAGAACTCCGCGAATTGTTCGTCGACGGGCTCAAAGACATCTATTGGGCTGAGAAAGCTCTTACAAAAGCCCTACCCAAAATGGCGAAAAATGCAACTTCCCAAGAACTCACGAACGCGATCGACGAGCATTTGGCCGTGACGGAAGAACAAATCGTACGCCTCGAAAAAGTATTCGGACTACTTAATGAAAAAGCCGTCGCCAAAAAATGTGACGCGATGGACGGATTGATCAAGGAAGCGAGCGGCATTCTTGAAGAATCGGAACCCGGAGCCGTTCGCGACGCGGGAATCATCGCGGCTTGCCAAAAAGTAGAACATTATGAAATCGCAACGTACGGAACGCTTGCGGCCTGGGCCAAAACCCTTGGTGAAGACGAAGCGCTCGATCACTTGCTAGCGACGCTTGCCGAGGAAAAAGAAGCAGACGAAACGCTCACCCAAAAAGCCTACAACACGATCAACTTTGACGCGATGGAAGCCGACACTGAACTATAATGCAACTATAATTTAATACGCACAACTATGTCAACACAACAAAACAACGGCAATTCCGATCGCAACGATCGGGACAGCCAACAGTCGGGCCGACAAGGTTCCGAGAACCAATGGCAAGGCGACGACAGCCAACGTTTGTCGAACTACGACAACGGAAACGAAACCGACGACATGCGAAACGCCCAAAACCGTGAGTCGCAAGACCGCAACCGTGACGAATCGCGTTATGAAAACAACAATGGTTTCAATTCAGACAGCAGCCGGACGATGAACGCGCGCGACACCGACGCCACTTTTGAAAACGACCGCGAAGGACAACGCATGGACGACCTTAGCGAAGAAGAAGCCCGTGACATGGGTTCAAAAAACATCGATACTGAAAATCGCGATCGCAGCAACCAACGCTGGCACAGCGAAGACGACCGCGAGAGATAATTTTGGTTATTTTGTTGGTTAGTGAGAGCGGGACTTTGGTTCCGCTTTTTTTTTGTTGATTCGTTGATTCGTTGATTCGTTGATTCGTTGATTCGTTGATTCGTTGATTTGTTGATTTGTTGATATGTTGATTTGAATCATTGCGTTCCCATTGCGAACTGTGGTATGCAAACGATAAACGCAGTTGTATACGGAAACTCGAATAAACACCCGAGGCGTAGCCGAACTGATGGAGCGCAACGGAATAAATCAACGAATAAACAAATCAACCAAAATCAAAAATCAAATACTAAGAAAAAACGTCTCCTTACTCATCCCCGATAAATGAAACTGCCAATTGATCCGAAGTACGTGTAAAATGGTCTTCTTGAGTTTTTCGAAGTTATCGGGTTTGTGGATGTAGATGTTCGCACCTCCGCTGAGCGTGTCTTCAATGTCTTTCTCGGAATTTGATGTCGAGTAGATCGCTACCGAAACATCGCGGAATTTCGAATTTCCCCGTATCTCGTGTAAACATTCCATGCCCGATTTTCGCGGCATGTTCAAATCCAGGAATAGGATATGCGGTAATTCTTCCTTGGCGTTATTGAGGTAGTCCATCAGTTCGATTCCGTCGTTGACGAGATCGAGTTCGGCTTTTACATTTTTCAATCCTTCGAGTGCTTCGCGAAACAGGGAACGGTCGTCGGCGTCGTCGTCGGCGAGCAGGATATGCATGGTTTGTGGTTTGTCGTCGGTTTGTTTAATTGGCATTTTTTCGTCGGGTTATGATTTTCCTGAATGCTGAAATGGTTATTCCGGTGGTTTTCTTGAATTGTTTTGAAAAGTGTCCGACGCTGCTGTAGCCGAGGCGTTCGCTTATGTCTTTTAGTGTCAGTTCGTCTTCGATGATCATGCGTTTGGCGCGTTCGGTCTTGAGCATGATCACGTATTTTTCGATCGACGAGAACGTTTCGGACACAAAAATCCCCGATATGTAACCGTAACTGAAGCCGAGTTTTTCTATGAGGAAATTCGACAAGGTCTGCAATGTCGGTTTGTCGCCGTATACCTGATCCAGAAGAATATTCTTGATGCGTTGGACGAGTATGCGTTTTTCATCGTCAATGATCTCGATCCCGTAACGGCTCAGCGAAACTTCGAGACTGCTGCGATTGTCGTCGGGAATCTGCCCGAGGATTTCAATCTGTCCGTCACTAAGTTCGCGATAGCCGATGTCGAGCCGTTCCAGGTTGTCCTTGACAATCGTGATCGGAGGTAATAAAGAATGGCATGAAATGCTGAATTTCATTTTGTTTTGGTTTGTTGTGTTATTCGCATAAAAAAAGTGGAGCCACAACAATGCGGTCCACTCTTTATATTTATTTTCTCACTTTCAGACTCATAGTAGTTACGAATACAAAAATGACAACTCTTCGTGTCAATGCTATTAAGGTCATAGCAAATTACGACACGTATTTCTTACACAACTTATACCTTTTCCATTTCGCGTTACATCTTAAACGCAACCGGAAACTTAGATATTCAAAAAGAACGTTTCCTTATTCAGGCCCGACAAATGGAATTGCCAGTTGGTTTTCAATACGTGGTTGATCACGCTTTTCAGTTTGTCGAAGTTACTCGGCTTCTGGATGTAGATGTTCGCGCCTTTGCTCAATGTGTCTTCGATGTCGCGGTCGGCTTTCGACGTCGAATAGATTGCGATTGTCATCTCGCGCAATCTCGGTATCGCACGCAGTTCCTCGAGACATTGGATTCCCGACTTTCCGGGCATGTTCAAATCGAGAAAAAGAATATGCGGCAGATCACTCTCGGGTTGGCCAAAATAATCCATCAATTCCATGCCGTCCTTGAACGTCGTGAGCACGTTCTTCATATTGGTCGCGAGTAACGCTTCCTCGAAAAACATGCGATCGTCGGCGTCATCATCGGCCAGCATCACATTCATTACATCCCTTTCATACTTTTCTACCATCATTTATTTGCTTGTTGTTGTTTTGTTGTTTTTTTTATTGGCTTACGAGTTCGCCGTTTTCTTGAGCTCGATAATCCGTTTGAAAGACGAGATCGTGAGTCCCGTCGTCTTCTTGAACTGTCTTGAAAAATGCTGGACGCTGCTGTAATTGAGCGTCGCCCCTATCTGCTTCAGCGTCAGCCGGCCTTCGATGATCATGGCCTTTGCGCGTTCTATTCGCAACAAGATTATGTATTTTTCAATTGAATAATGCGTTTGGCTGGCAAACAACGATGATAAATACCCGTAACTCAATCCCATTCGTTCAGACAAATGATACGAAAACGTCATGAGCTGCGGTTTGTTATCGTTCACCAATTCAATCAAAATATTACGTATGCGCTGTACAAGCTGGCTTTTCTCGTCGTCGAGAATGTAAATGCTGTATTTGCGCAATACGTCGGCGAGTCTCGAAAGTTCTTCTTCCGAGATCTCGTCAGGTATTTCAATCTCGCCCGATTCCAGCACCCTAAAACTGAAACCGAGGTTTTGTAAATTTTCCTTTAGAATAGCCATGACAGCGATACTGTCGTGACGTATTATATTGAACCTCATCCTCTAAAGCTCCAATCCGTTTTAAAAAGTTAAAAAGAAGTTATATTTCATAAAAAAATGGAATAACATGCTTCCGTGTATTATTCCATTTCTCTATGTATTACAGCGAGACTTTCTCACATTCTTGATGACGATAGTCCCTCAAAGCCCGTGCAAATCGCAACTTGTTTGGTATACAAAGTTAAATTGAGACGGGACAAAATTGGGAAATATGGCAATCACCCGTTTACATAATTCCCATATACCTTTGCACAATTACAATATCAACTTATATTATCCTTTGTTTTTTGTTTAGTCGAAAAGCTGAAATTCCGAAGTTGAGGCGCGGTGAAGAAAGTAAATCCGATAACGCCTAAAGTAATGCAACCTCCCGTCACCACTGCTCTTACGGCTCCGAGCCAATGCGCCATCACGCCACTCTCAAAATCCCCGAGCTCGTTAGACGAACTGATAAAAATCGTGTTGACGGCCGACACGCGTCCACGCATATTGTCGGGCGTGACCAACTGCAAAATCGTCCCCCTGATCACAACGCTTACGGCGTCGAACATTCCCGAGAAAAGCAACATTAAAAAGGAAAGTATGAAGCTCGTGGACAGGCCAAAGGTAATGATGGAAAGTGCAAATCCGGTTACGCAAATGAATAACTTTTTGCCCGGGTTCGTCTTGAGCGGAAGAAACGCGAGAATTGCCATCGTGCACAACGCGCCCATTCCCGGAGCCGCGCGCAAAATACCGAATCCGGTTTCGTCGACCATCAAAATTTCCTTTTGGAAAACGGGAAGCAACGCCACCGCTCCGCCGAACAATACCGAGAACATATCCAAGCATTGAGCGCCCAGCAAAACCGGCGTATTCCAAACGAAACGCACGCCCTCGGTCAAACTGCGCAGTACGGGCTCTTTTTCTTTTTTGAGGATCGGTTTGATTGAGATGGCGAACAACGGCAACAACAGCACGACTTCGATCGCCAAAACCGCGAACATTCCCGCACTGATTCCGCTCCAGGCGATCAGGAATCCTGCGACCAAAGGCCCGAAAACCGCACCGAGTTGCCACGCCATGCTGCTCCAACTCGTCGCATTTGTATATAATTCGCGAGGCACGACGAGTCCCGACATCGAGAATCCCGTCGGGCCGTAGAATGCGCGTATAATTCCGCCAAGGAAGACAAGGAAATAAATGCAATGCAATTTACTGTCGATCGTAAGTCCCGAAGCGAATGGCAACGTTAACGACGCGAGTCCGAGCCCGAGTGCGATATATCCCAGCAAACACAACAGGAGCATTTTCCGTTTCTCGTGCAAGTCGACGATATGGCCTGAAAACAAAGAGAAACAGACTGCGGGAATCACTTCGGCAAGACCGACAAAACCGAGCGATAATTTGTCGTTCGTGATGTGATATACCCAGTAATAAATGATCGTGGATTGCATGTTGAGCGCGAAGATCACGCCGAATCGCAGACACAGGAAGTTGCGGAATTCACGGATGACAAGAGATGGATTTTTATCAAAAAAACGCGAACTCCTACTCGAATTTTCCAAAGGCATATACTAAGATTTGGTTGCGGCAAATACCGAACGCAAAGGTAAAAAAAGCCCCGGCTATTTGTCGGGGTTTAGGTCTTGAATATTGTCGTCGGCGTGATGAAATTTCGAATGTGTCTTTGAAAAATCATTTGGCGAGCTTTGGGAATACGCTTGATCGTTCTGATTGAATTTCTTGCCCGGGTTGTTTGGGCTTTCGTAGAACGCCCGGTCTTTTTCGACGGCGTCGTGCATTTCAGGGGCGTGAATGCGCTGTGCGTCGTTTACAATGTAATCGTTTACTTCTGATTGTTGGTAATCTATTCCGGGTGCCGTGGTATCTGGTTTTTTAGGTTCCATGATTTCTGGGATTTAGACGACTAAGTTCGGGAAAACGTGACGGTTTGCGTTATAGGATTTACTTTTAGCGTTGTGAGTTTACAGGTAATTTTTTTACCATTTAAAACATTAAGAGCATTAAGTTTTTAGTCTTATTATTCTTAATGCCTTAATGCTCTTAATGGTTTGCTTTTACCGGCGCCAAAATTTCATCCTTTTTTTAACAATTAAGAAGTTAAGAAAAGTTAAGTCGCTCCGAATTGACTCATAAATTGGAAAAGATTGTCATCCCGAGTTACTTCTCAGGCACTCAGGCACTAAGGCACTAAGGCACTCAGGCACTCCTGTCATCAGGCACTATTCAACTGCAACACACGCAAAATCTCCTGTTTCGGCAATGCGCCCGATTGCCGCCACAATTGTTTTCCCTGTTTGAACAAGATCATCGTCGGGACGCCTTGTACCTGATATTGGGACGCAAGCGACTGGTTTTTATCAACGTCGATCTTGATGATGGAAATGTTGTCGCCAAGCTCGGCTTTCACGTCTTTGAGAATAGGCGCCAAGGATTTGCACGGCCCGCACCATTCGGCGAAAAAATCGACGAGTACGGGTTTATCCACGTTTATGAGTTCTTGAAATGATGCCATTATGTTGTTGTTTTAAATTCGTTTAGAAGCATCGGCCAAAGCGAATCTGAATATTTCTTTTGGAAAAAACTGAAGTGTCCGATGTGTTTGTTAATATCATCCGATGTTAAGTGAACGCGTTTCATTTTCGCATTCGTAAATCTTTGCGCGAGCCAGTCGACGGCCGCTTTTGGTGCGAATTTGTCATCGCCGACGCTGAACGACGTCACGTCGCACGAAATTTTGCCGAAGAACAATTCTGGTTTCACGTCGTCGAACAGATAGTTCGGTTTCCTGCACCAACCGCTCCATTGCAACGCCATCCGTTTGGGCAGATCGCTCATGCCGCTGACTTTCGACGTCGGCATGTACCCAAAAACGCGCGACAACATCGGGAAAGCTAAATGCCAATTCGCCCACATTTTCAAGCGCGACAAACCATTCCAGAATTTCCAGTAACCCGATTGGGCCGCGACGAGAATGATTTTGCTCGCGTTAACGGAACTTTCGGCCAACCGATCAATTGCCCACCAATG
>NZ_SEBS01000064.1 GCF_004211145.1 Flavobacterium sp.
GCCACCGCCCGCTTTCGAAATTCCGAGAGACACGATAAAAACGGCTACGTATTATTCTGAGACGACGTTTCACATCAAGAATGCCGACGGTACGACCGAAACCAAACGCTTCGACGAGCTAACTCGCGATCAACTCAAGCAGTTGCCGCCGCCACCGCCAAAAGTGGCCGGTGATCATTCGCCATATCCGACGGTGCTCGAATGGTATTTCGATGCAAAAGGAACCAGAGTATTGAAAACCCCGACGCAGCCAAAAATTGCCGATACGGAATCGTCAGCCAACGACGTCGAAAAGGCAAGCTTTCCCGGAGGAATCGCAAAGTTCTTCGATTTCTACGTCCAGGAATTCAAAATGCCGGCCCAAGCGAGAGCAGCAAAGGCAAAAGGTAAAATTTTCCTGGCGTTTACCGTTGAGACCGACGGCAGTATCACAAACGTAAAAGTGCTCAAAGGCCAATCGAAATACGGGCTCAATGACGAAGCCGTTCGCGTGATGAAATCATCTCCGAAATGGATTCCGGCGAAGGAAAACGGAAAAGTTGTGAGGAGTGAGTTTTCGTTGCCGGTTAGTTATCGATAGGGTTGATGCGTTGATGTGTTGATGCGTTTATTTGAGTTCTTGTCTGCCGAGAATGTGTTCATCTAAATGGGCGAACCTTGAACCCTGAACCCTGAACCTTGCACCTTGCACCAAAAATCCGCTCCTCGTGAATTGATTTTTCGTTTGCCGAAATCGTACAATGCGGACCGTCCGCGTTAGGGATTGCAGTGGAAATCCTTTTGGAAAAACCTTTGAGGTTTTAAAAACCTTTGAGGTTTCCAAAAGATTGGAACGCGAAGCCCGACGGCGGCTTGGCAAATGCGACCAGCTTTTGCCAAGCCGCCGGAACGCCCAAATCGTCAACTACCAATGTTCATTGCCAATAAATTACAACATCCTGAAATTTTTGGCGTTAACTTTGTAAGCGAATCATCCATCAAAAAATCATCATCATGCTAAAAGACTTTTTTATCCTGTGTTCGGGAGCCGACCGAAAGCTGCTCGAAACGTGTTCTGAAGGGGAACAAACCAAATTCGCTGGCATCGGTGCCACGGTTTTCTTTACGGCCGTTATGGCTTTTATCGCGGGCGGTTATGCGCTGTACACGGTTTTCGACAGCATTTACCCGGCCGTTTTCTTTGGCTTCGTTTGGGGCTTGCTCATTTTCAATCTGGACCGTTTTATTGTATCGACGATTCGCAAACGCGATAGTTTCTCAGCCGAATTCTTACAGGCGACGCCACGTATCGTGCTCGCGATCATTATTGCGATCGTAATCTCAAAACCGCTTGAGATCAAGATTTTCGAAAAAGAAATCAACACGGTTCTGCTCAAGGAGAAGAACGCGATGGCACTCAACAACAAGAAGGAAGTCGCGAATTATTTCCAGTCGGATCTCGATAAGAACAAGGCGCAAGTCGATAGCCTGAAGTCAGAGACAGCGAAAAAGGAGAAAGAAGTCAACACGCTTTACGCTACGTATATTGCCGAAGCCGAAGGCACGAAAGGAACGATGAAGCTTGGCAAAGGTCCGGTTTTCAAGGAAAAGATCGCGAAACACGATTTGGCCCGATCGGAATTTGAAACGTTGAAGAAAAACAACGACACGAAAATCGCCGACCTCGAAGCGAAGAACAAAACGCTCCAGGCCGATCTCGACAAAAAAGTCTCGGAAACCCAACCCGTAATCGACGGATTCGACGGTCTGATGGCGCGCATCAACGCCCTCGACAGTTTGCCGTGGCTGCCTTCATTCTTTATTATGTTATTGTTTTTGGCGATCGAGACCTCGCCCATCATCGCGAAATTGTTGTCTCCGAAAGGCGAATACGATTTCAAGCTCGAGGATCTGGAAACCGCGTTGAAAGCGACGATCACGCAAGATGTCTACCAACGTAAATTGCTGGTTTCGACGTCGGCTGCGATGCACGATAAAGTGTATGCCGATATCGCCGACGACCGCGAGATCTTCAACAAACAGCGAATGGCCGCAAAGGAACTTCTGGAGCTCCAGGCCGAGCGATTCGTGGAAAAGCAAAAACAGACGTTCTGAAAATATCAAAGCCGACTTCTATAGTCGGTTTTTTTATGCGTGTTTACTTCGTTTATTCGATCTAATTGCTATTTTAGTAAACTAATCGTTCCCAAATGAACCGCATCTTTTTAGTATTCGCGCTCACATTCCTCGGGCTTCCCGTTTTCTCGCAAGACAGCCTGCAGGTAGCCGCAGCCGACACCACCAAAGTCACCGTTTCTTCTCTTTGGGATACGTTGAAATACGATGGGCAAAGTGTTTACGGAGGCGTGCTTCACGTGTATTCGGCACCCGGAAGATGGAAGCACGACGATTGGGGAACGCTGGGTTCCTTGACCGTGACGACCGCGATGATTTATTTGGGAGACGAGCCGATAGGCGAATATTTTTTGGATCAGGGCACGCAAGCCCCCGATTTGCTCAAGGAAGGCGCCTTTTATTTCGGAAAGCCGCTTTACAACTACACTATTACCGCGGGAATTTACACCTTCGGGCTTTTGACGCGCAACCAAAAAATCCGCGAAACAGGCGTGTTGCTCGTAACTTCGGCGACGGCAGGGGGCTTGTTGCAGACATTCCTGAAAAATGCCGTAGGCCGTGCGCGACCGGGAACAGGAAAAAGCCCGGCTTCGTTCAAACCGTTCTCGAAAGAACCCGGAGATCATTCCTTTCCGTCAGGGCATACGATCTTATCGTTCACGACGGCTTATGCGATTTCGAAACAATTCAAAAGTCCCTGGGTCAAAGGCGGAATATGGGCGCTTGGCATGGTCACTCCGATTTCGAGAATGTGGGAAGGCGCGCACTGGGCGTCTGACGTCGCTGTTGGCGTAATGATAAGCGTGCTCACGGTCGAATCGGTCGACAAATATTTGAAGTCGAAACGCAATTTCGACCCGATCGCCGCCAAGAAAAAGATTTCGTGGAACTTGAACATGGGCAAGCAGACCATAGGAATAGTGGGCGTTTTCTAATTGTCGGGCACAAAAAAAGGACAAGCCTAAACTTATCCTCTTTGTACTTTGCACTTTGCATCTTGCACTTTGCACCTTGCACTTTGCACTTTGCACTATAGAAACGGCAATATCTCCTTTTTCAAATTATCGTACTCGCCTTGCAAAATCAACCCGTTGTCGAGCAAGCGTTTGTAGTTCTGCAACTTTTCGAACAACTCATCTTTTGAGAGTTCCGAAAGTGGTTTCTCGGACGATTTTTGTGCCGATGGCGTTTCTTCGATCTGCGGAACTTCTTCAGAGAAAACCTGTTGTGCTGCGGGAACGAGTTCGGCGAAATTCGTGACTTCTTCCGTTTCCATTTCTTCGATCACTTCGGGTTCTTCGATGATTTCAGCTTGGGCGACAGGTTCAGGTTGAGCGAACGTAGGCGCCGATTGCACATTTCCTTCCTTGAGCAATTCGAGTTGTTCCTTGGCGAACGTATAAATCTTGCGCGCTTGCGTCTTCGGGATATAGTCGATGGAAACCTGGATGTCGGTTTTGGTCGAGAACGAGAATTCGGATCCTAAAATATTCTCTTTTACGAAAGTTCCTGCAATGTCTTCCCAAGCGTAATCAGTAAAATCCATAGACAATCCCAGATTTTTGGGCTTGCACATGATGATGCGTTTGTTCGTCAACACGATGCTGTCTGGGAAAACGGTCACGGGCTTTTTTTGAACGCCGATGTAACCGACTTCTTCGTTCCGCATGAGCAGATCGTTGAGTTTGGTCGTGATTTTCTCGACGGCTTTCGGGTCTTGTTCTTCGTTTAGGAAGTTTTTTATGGAGTCTTTCATTTTTGATGATTCAAAGGTTCGCTCCGGGTTCTCTTTGGCCACGAAGGCACGAAGGCACGAAGTTTTTTTGTTCTGGCAAAAATAAGGCTATTCGTTTGATTCGGAAATCTCCTTTTGCAATTTTTTAGTCAAACTTTTGAAAACGAGATCGTAGGAATGGTCGATGAGTTCTTTGAGAAGTTTGTCCGAAACATCACCGCCGACATTCACGGTATTCCAATGCAACTTGCTCATGTGGTAACCCGGATTGATGCCGTCGTACTCGGCCCGAAGCTCGGCCGAACGTTCGGGATCGCATTTTAAATTCACCGACGGATTGCCTTTTTCCCATTCGCTCAACGACGACAACGCGAACATTTTCCCTCCGACCTTGAACACGAGCGTGTCTTCGTCGAACGGGAATGTTTCTTCAACCGCCTTTTTCGCGAGGCAGAAATCATAGTATTGTTGGATGTTCAACTTGAATATGAATTATGAATTATGATTTTATACAAAATCGGTTTCGATGGCGACGCGTCGTTTTCGAACGATGCGATCTGTAGATTGAGCAAGTAACTTCCGTCAGGTATCGAATCGTTAACGTAAATCATCTCGGTTATCGTACAATCGAGTCGCGCGTCGGCGTTCAAATTGTTTACGTCGGTGACATTCCAAAACGCTTTGTGCGCGAGCAGTTTTCCTTCGTCGTGTTCTTTGTCGACGCTTGGCAGATCGATGAGCAGGTGTTTGATGCCTTTTTCCCGAATGAAAAGTGCGGCTTCTTCAAGCAAATACGGCCAGTTGGTTTCGGAATATTTTCTCGAAAGTTTGTCGGTCGGATTCGGAAGCGTGCGAATCACGATGGCTTCGGGCGAATTTTGTCCGATTGCTTTTTCGATCTGACTCTTGGTTATTACGAAATCATCGGCTTGGCTTTCGGGCGTTATCGAAATGACTTCGGCCGAAAAGAAAAACGTCTTCAACTGTTGGTTTACGCTGTAAAAATCGCGTGTGATATGGCCAAGACATTCGGTGTGCGTGCCGTGCCCGTGCGGATTGAAAAAGATGTTGTTGAAGTTCGTCGATGATTTTCCTTCACTCACCTTCCCGATCCAATCCCCGAAAACCACTGGCGAAATCACGGGTTTCTCGATATACCACGCGATCGGATTTTTTTCATCGGACGAAAGCGGAATCGAAATATCAATCGGTTTTGAAAGGTCGATTGAGAAAGTTGCGCGTTGATGTTCGATTTTGGCGAGCATGGATTGTTTTTTCCAAAGATATTGAATCGGGATTTATTCGTTTGATCGTTTAATCGTTAATTTATTTCACGCTCCATCAGTTCGGCTGCGGCTCGGGTGGAGCGATTGTCTTTCGAGTTTGCGCTTCTGCCTCGCCAATCCTAAACGCTAAATCCGAAACAAAAAAAATTTCAATTGCGATTTTTCTTACCTTTAAGCTTTAAAAGTCTGATTATGAAAACATGTATCGCTTTCTTGCTTTTCGGGATGGGCGCGTTCGCGCAAACTTTCAGTCCTTCTTTTTCGACGGTTCCGATTACTTTCGGGAAGGCGAATGTGTTCAATACTTCGTTTTACACATTTGGCGTGACGTCAGGAAACAACAACGCAAAACCGATGTTCGTCTACTATAATTATGTCACGGGAACGAACTATTATTCTGATCCGAATGGGCAGATCCGCCCGACTTTTGTTCCCGACAATGCGATTCGCGGCGTAAAGATCGATTCGTTCAACCCGAATGGAGCAAGCGATATGAGAACCGCGCTCGTAACGGGAGCCTTGAATTGGATCTTCAACGGAAATTCAGGGAAATCGCCGTTCATCAAGTAAAATCACAACCAATCGTTAAAATGGTTTTCGTCACAAATTCGACCGAAATCCTATAAAGCGAACTCCCTTATTATTTCGTCAATTTGTACTATAAGATTGACAAAATGGAAACGACAATAACTTTACCGCGTACTGAAGAACAACAATTGGGACAGATCGTCGTCATGGGCAAAAAAATGCTCGGGCACTGCGAAATGAGTTCGAACAACGATAACTTTACGTTGCACTGGACGTTTAAGGCGCCTCAATATCGCGACCTTTTCCTGCGCAGGATTTCATGTGAAATCACACACCAAAACTAATCGATTTTGAATAGATCCGACGCGATGCCGTCAGTCAGGAATTTGCCTTTGGGCGTGGCTTTCAAGATATCATTTTCGATTTCGAGCAGTCCGTCGGCGACGAATCCCGACGCTTCGTTCCTGATATAATCCTCAAATTCTTTTCCGAATTCATCTGCAATTTTTTTAAGAGAAACGCCCCAGATCGTTCGCAGTCCCGTCATTACATATTCGTTGTAACGGTCGGTTTTGGACAGGATTTCAGTTTCCGACGGCAATTCGCCAGCTGCAATTCCCTTGAGATACAAACTGTTGTTGGCAATGTTCCAACTGCGGGATTTTCCGTCAAAACTATGGGCCGACGGGCCGATTCCGATGTACTTTTTCCCGCGCCAATATGCCGAATTGTTGCGCGAAAAATACTCGGGTTTTCCGAAATTCGAGAGTTCGTAATGTACGAATCCGTGTTGCGCCAACGTCTCGGATAAAATCCTGAAATGACTTTCGGCGACTTCATCTTTGGGCGCGTTTACTTTTCCGTCGGCGATCAATTTCTTCAAAGCGGTTTTAGGTTCCACCGTAAGCGCGTAGGCTGAAACGTGTGGAATTCCGAACGACAGCGCCGTTTCTATGTTCGATTTCCATTTTTCGTCGGACATTCCCGGAACTCCGTAAATCAAGTCGATCGTGATGTTGTCGAAATGTTTTACGGCTTCGGCGAGCGATTTCTTTGCTTCGACTGAATCATGGGCGCGGTTCATCATCTTCAAATCGTCGTCGAAAAACGATTGTATTCCGATGCTTAGCCGATTGATTTTAGAAGCCGCGAGCTCCTGGATTTTCTCGAACGTCAAATCGTCGGGATTGGCTTCGAGCGTTATTTCAGGATTTTGTGAAACGGTGTAGTTTTCATGTACCGAATCGATCAGGAAATTGATTTCATTTGTCGAAAGTACGCTCGGGGTTCCGCCGCCGAAATAAATAGTGTCGACGATTTCGCCTCCAGATTCCTCTTTGCGCAAACGCAGTTCCTTGGCCAAAGCCGCGACCATTTCGTCCTTCTTTCTGAAATTCGTCGAGAAATGGAAGTCGCAGTAATTGCAGGCTTGTTTGCAGAACGGTATGTGAATGTAGATGCCGGGCATTTGATTAGCGAATGAGAAAATTAGCGAATTACCGGATGATGTTCCGTACTAACGATTCCGTCTAAGTTCCAATTTAAAATCATCATTACTCAAATTTTGCTTTTATCCCAATCCAATTCACTAATTCGCTAATCCGCTAATCCGCTAATTATCTAATTCTACTCTCATTCTGTTTCACAAACGCATCCCAACCCGTATAACTTTTTCCCGCGACGACTTTGCCCGAGTTGAAAAAGTGACAAACGGCCGCGGCCAAACCATCGGTGGAATCCAAATTTTTAGGAAGTTCTTTCAAACCCAAAAGCTGTTGCAACATTTTCGCGACTTGTTCCTTGCTCGCGTTTCCGTTTCCGGTGATTGCCATTTTTATTTTCTTGGGTTCGTATTCGGTGATCGGGATCTGTCTCGACAAACCCGCGGCCATTGCGACTCCTTGCGCGCGTCCGAGTTTGAGCATCGATTGGACGTTCTT